>NZ_JBZXDZ010000007.1:0-394864 GCF_058725305.1 Pseudomonas sp. DW-iso3 | reverse complement strand
GTTTACCAAGGAGTTTTCCGTTTCGACTGCGCCGGAAGTGGGGCGAATTATAGACAGATACAATTCGCCGTCAACACCTAATTCCAGTTTTATTCGGATTTGAGCGTAATACGCGCAAATGCCTTCTTACCAGCCTGGCAAACATGGGTGGCACCCAGCTCGTATATAAAGGTGCGATCCACGACCTCACCATCAATACGCACACCACCGGAACCCAGAAGGTCACGCGCAACCGCCGAATTCTTGACCAGACCCGCTTTATTAAGGACAGCAGCAATCGGCATCGCCTCAGCCGCAGACAGCTCAATCTCCGGCAGATCATCCGGCAGCTCGCCATCCTTCATGCGATTGCCCGCTGCACGGTGAGCACTGGCCGCAGCCTCTTCACCATGGAAGCGCGCAACAATCTCTTCGGCCAGCTTGATCTTCACATCTCGCGGATTGGCGCCTGCCTCAACATCAGCACGCAGCGCATTGATTTCATCCATCGAGCGGAAACTCAGCAACTCGAAGTAACGCCACATCAGCGCATCAGGAATCGAAACCAGCTTGCCGTACATCACGCCCGGCGCTTCTTGGATACCGACATAGTTGCCCAGAGACTTGGACATCTTCTTGACGCCATCCAAGCCCTCCAGCAAAGGCATGGTCAGAATGCACTGGGCCTCTTGCCCGTATGCGCGCTGCAACTCACGCCCCATCAACAGGTTGAACTTCTGGTCGGTACCGCCCAGCTCAACATCCGCGCGCAAGGCTACCGAGTCGTACCCCTGAACCAGCGGGTAGAGGAACTCATGAATGGCGATCGGCTGATTGGTGGAGTAGCGCTTGTCGAAGTCATCACGCTCAAGCATGCGCGCAACGGTGTACTGGGAAGTCAGGCGGATGAAATCCGCCGGCCCCATCTGATCCATCCAAGTGGAGTTGAATGCCACTTCGGTCTTGGCCGGATCGAGAATCTTGAACACCTGAGTTTTGTAGGTCTCGGCATTATCGAGAACCTGCTCACGCGTCAGTGGCGGGCGCGTGGCGCTCTTGCCGCTCGGATCACCGATCATCCCGGTGAAGTCACCTATAAGGAAGATGACCTGATGCCCCAATTCCTGGAACTGGCGCAGCTTATTAATAAGCACGGTATGACCCAGGTGCAGATCCGGCGCAGTCGGATCAAAGCCAGCCTTAATACGCAGGGGCTGACCACGCTTGAGCTTTTCGATCAGCTCAGCTTCGACCAACAGTTCTTCCGCACCACGTTTTATCAGCGCTAGCTGCTCTTCAACCGACTTCATAACAGACCCGCAAGGCTCAGATTCAAAAGGGAACCAACCATACAAGATCAGGGACTAATTACAAGTTTTGCCCTGCGAACGGACACCGTTCAGCAAGCCCAGCGTTCGCGAGCTTGCGCCACAGATGATTTGGTTATATTTTATACAGTTATTTCATCTTCATCATGTCATTCATCTTTTCCATTTCATCTTCAAAGTCAAAATTACCTATGACCACTGAACCGTCTAAAGCGCCGCCGCTTTACCCGAAGACCCACCTGCTCGCCGCAAGTGGTATCGCCGCCCTTCTCAGCCTGGCACTCCTGGTATTCCCTTCCAGTGACGTAGAAGCCAAACGAACATCCCTGAGCCTTGACCTGGAAAGTCCAGTTGAACAACTGACACAAGATCAAGACGCTTCCGACGCGCAACAAGCCACAAATGCACCCACCGAATCACCGTTCGCGCAGATAGAAAGCGGCCCTGAAGATACCCAGCAAGCCGCCCAAGAGCCGCCCGCGCCGGCCGCCGAAGCCGCCAAAAATCCACAACACCGAGAAGTGGTCGTGGCCAGGGGCGACACATTGTCGACCCTGTTCGAGAAAGTCGGTCTCCCTGCAGCCACCGTCAATGAAGTGCTGGCCAGCGACAAGCAGGCCAAGCAATTCACCCAGCTCAAACACGGCCAGAAACTTGAGTTCGAACTGACGCCCGACGGCCAGTTGCACAACCTGCACAGCAATGTCAGCGATCTCGAGAGCATCACCCTGACCAAAGGCGCCAAGGGTTTTGCCTTCAACCGCATCACCACCAAACCCGTGATGCGCTCCGCCTATGTCCACGGCGTCATCAATAGCTCTCTGTCGCAGTCGGCTGCCCGCGCCGGCCTGTCCCACAGCTTGACCATGGACATGGCCAGCGTGTTTGGCTACGACATCGACTTCGCCCAGGACATCCGCCAAGGCGACGAATTCGACGTGATCTACGAGCAGAAAGTCGCCAACGGCAAGGTCGTCGGCACCGGCAACATTCTCTCTGCGCGCTTTACCAACCGCGGCAAGACCTACACCGCCGTGCGTTACACCAACAAACAAGGCAACAGCAGCTACTACACCGCCGATGGCAATAGCATGCGCAAGGCCTTCATCCGCACCCCGGTGGACTTCGCTCGTATTAGCTCGCGTTTCTCCATGGGTCGCAAGCATCCAATTCTGAACAAAATCCGCGCCCACAAAGGCGTGGACTATGCGGCTCCACGTGGCACACCGATCAAAGCGGCAGGTGACGGCAAAGTCTTACTGGCCGGGCGTCGTGGTGGCTACGGCAACACCGTGATCATCCAGCACGGCAACACCTACCGTACGCTATACGGCCACATGCAAGGCTTCGCCAAGGGCGTGAAAACCGGCGGCACTGTGAAGCAAGGCCAGGTGATTGGCTATATCGGCACTACCGGCCTGTCCACTGGCCCGCATTTGCACTATGAGTTCCAGGTCAATGGCGTGCACGTTGACCCGCTGGGTCAAAAGCTGCCAATGGCCGACCCGATCGCCAAGGCTGAACGCGCCCGCTTCATGCAACAGAGCCAGCCATTGATGGCACGCATGGATCAGGAACGCTCCACCTTGCTGGCTTCGGCGAAGCGTTAAGGCATGCCTCTCTATGTAGGTGTGATGTCCGGGACCAGCCTCGATGGCCTGGATATCGCCGTGATCGAGCAAGGCCCGGCGATCAAGTTGATCGCCTCGCACTACATCCCCATGCCAGATACCTTACGTGCCGAACTGCTTGCCTTGTGCGCCAGCGGGCCGGATGAAATCGCCCGCTCTGCCATGGCCCAGCAGAACTGGGTGAAGCTGGCCGCACACGGTATTCACACGCTGCTCGATCAGCAAAACCTCAAGCCCCAGGACATTCGTGCGATCGGCAGCCATGGCCAGACCATCCGCCATGAGCCCGCCCGCGGCTTTACCGTGCAAATCGGTAACCCGGCCTTGCTCACCGAGCTGACAAATATCACCGTGGTCAGCGATTTCCGCAGCCGTGATGTGGCCGCCGGTGGCCAGGGCGCGCCGCTGGTGCCCGCCTTCCACGAAGCGCTGTTTGGCGAGCACACCGGTAACCGTGCGGTATTGAATGTAGGAGGTTTCAGTAACCTCAGCCTGATTGAAACCGGCAAGCCTGTAGCCGGCTTCGATTGCGGCCCAGGCAACGTCCTATTGGATGCATGGATTCATCAACTACACGGCGAACGTTTTGATCGCGATGGTCAGTGGGCCGCCAGCGGAAAGGTCGAGCCCCAGTTGCTCAACGCCCTGCTCAGCGACCCCTTCTTCGTGACCAAAGGCCCCAAGAGCACTGGGCGCGAAGTGTTCAACCTGGAATGGCTGCACCAACACCTTGGCCTCTTGCCTGCATTTGAGCCCCAGAATGTGCAGGCAACGCTGCTTGAGCTGACCGCCCTGACGATCGTTGAGTCCTTACAGTCAGCCCAACCCCAGACAGAAACATTGCTGGTCTGCGGCGGCGGCGCTCACAATTCCACGCTCATGAGTCGTCTGGCCGCTCTGCTACCGTCAACCCACGTCAGCAGCACCGCCACCTACGGCGTGCACCCCGACTGGGTCGAAGCCATGGCCTTCGCCTGGCTGGCCCACTGCTGCCTTGAGGGCATTGCCGCCAACCGGCCGAGCGTCACCGGCGCACGTGGGCTTCGGGTACTGGGCGCCATCTACCCCGCCTGATTCGCCCCGCAATCAGCAGACAGCAAAACGCCGCTTGGCCTATCACAGCCAAGCGGCGTTTTTGTATGCTCTGCAGATCAGATCGAGAACGAAGACCCGCAACCACAGGTAGTGGTGGCATTAGGGTTCTTGATCACGAAACGCGACCCTTCCAAACCTTCCTGATAATCCACCTCGGCACCTGCCAGGTATTGGAAGCTCATCGGGTCCACGACCAGGCTCACGCCTTCGCGCTCAACGATGGTGTCATCATCGGCCACATCTTCATCGAAGGTAAAACCGTACTGAAACCCTGAACAACCGCCGCCCGTAACGAATACGCGCAGCTTCAAGCGATCATTACCCTCTTCATCGACCAGGCTCTTCACCTTGTGCGCAGCACCGTGGGTGAATTGCAAAGCCGTGGGGGTGAAGGATTCAACGCTCATGCTGATAATCTCCCGGCGTAACGCCGCCATATGCGTAATGGCCGGTATTATCCGCTTCTCCTAGAAAAGCGGTCAACTATTGTTACGGTATATCAATCTCCATAGCAGCCATTAAAAACACAAAAGGCCCGTTCAACGGGCCTTTTGCGCAACCACCTGAGCGTCTTAAGGCAGCATGCCCGCGTGGGACAAGCCCAGCTTCTCATCCAGGCCAAACAGGATGTTCATGTTCTGTACCGCCTGGCCCGACGCGCCCTTGACCAGGTTATCGATCACCGACAACACCACGACGAGGTCGCCATCCTGAGGGCGGTGCACGGCAATCCGGCACACATTGGCGCCGCGCACGCTGCGGGTTTCTGGATGGCTGCCGGCTGGCATCACGTCGACGAACGGTTCGTTGGCATAACGCTTTTCGAACAGCGCCTGCAGGTCAACCGAACGGTCAACCACAGTGGCGTAGAGCGTGGAGTGAATGCCGCGAATCATCGGGGTCAGGTGTGGTACGAAGGTCAGGCCCACGTCTTTACCGGCTGCACGACGCAGGCCCTGGCGGATTTCCGGCAAGTGACGATGCCCTTTTACCGCGTAGGCCTTCATGCTTTCCGATGTCTCGGAGTACAGCGAACCCACCGCCGCACCACGACCGGCGCCACTCACACCCGACTTGCAGTCTGCGATCAGGCGCGACGCATCAGCCAACCCGGCTTCCAGCAATGGCAGGAAACCCAGTTGTGTTGCCGTTGGATAGCAACCTGGCACCGCGATCAGGCGCGCTTGCTTGATCTGCTCACGATTGACTTCCGGCAGGCCGTACACCGCCTCCTCCAGCAACTCTGGCGCACCGTGCGGCTGGCCGTACCACTTGGCCCACTCATCGGCGTCTTGCAGACGGAAGTCCGCGGACAAGTCGATCACCTTGGTGCCAGCGGCCAGCAGCTCACCAGCCAATGCGTGGGCAACACCGTGAGGCGTGGCGAAGAACACCACATCGCACGCGCCCAGGGTCTTGATGTCCGGAACGCTGAACGCCAGGCCGTCATAGTGGCCTCGCAGGTTCGGGTACATATCGGCCACGGCCAGCCCGGCCTCGGATCGGGAAGTGATGACCACCACCTCAGCTTGCGGATGCTGTGCCAACAGACGCAGCAATTCGACACCGGTGTAACCCGTGCCGCCGACGATACCGACCTTGACCATAAACCTGCCCTCAACGAACCCACTGGAAAGCCGTCGATAATAGGGGCCGTATCGTCCTGCGACAACCGTCAACGTGACGTACGGGCGCATGAGCCACTACTATCTTCAGTTACCGTGAACCTGGGAATAACTAGAAATGCTCTATCTATGGATCAAAGCCTTCCACATCGTCAGCATCGTCTGCTGGTTTGCCGGGCTGTTCTACCTGCCACGCCTGTTCGTCTACCACGCCCAAAGCGAGGATACCGTCAGCAAGGAGCGTTTCAGCGTCATGGAGCGCAAGTTGTACCGCGGCATCATGGGGCCGGCGATGGTTGCCACGCTGATTTTCGGCGGCTGGCTGATCTACCTGAACCCAAGCATCTTTCATGCGGGCGCCTGGATTCACGCCAAACTGACCCTCGTCGTACTGCTCATCGGTTACCACCATATGTGCGGCGCGCAGGTAAAACGCTTCGCCCGTGGCGAAAACACCCGCAGCCATGTCTTTTATCGCTGGTTCAACGAAGTACCCGTTCTGATATTGCTGGCTATCGTAATTTTGGTCGTGGTCAAACCGTTCTAACTTCAATTACTCGGGGTACCTCCAATGTCACTGCCCGCTCTGCTTGAACAACGTCTGCGCCTGCCCGTCGTGGCGGCACCGATGTTCCTGATTTCCAACCCGCAACTGGTCCTGGCGTGCTGCCGCAATGGGGTCGTCGGAAGCTTCCCGGCGCTCAACCAACGCGAAAGCAGCGGGTTCAAGGCTTGGCTGGAGGAAATCGAAGCGGGCCTGGCGCAGTTGGACAACCCCGCGCCTTACGCCGTCAATCTGATCGTGCACAACAGCAACCCGCGGCTGGAGGCGGACCTGGCGATTTGCGTCGAACACAAAGTGCCGATCGTCATTACCAGCCTGGGCGCTGTGAAGGAATTGGTAGACGCCGTACACAGCTACGGCGGCCTGGTGTTCCATGACGTCACCACCCGACGTCATGCCGAGAAGGCTGCCGAAGCCGGCGTGGATGGCTTGATCGCCGTGGCGGCCGGCGCTGGCGGCCACGCCGGCACCTGGAGCCCGTTCTCGCTGATTGCCGAAATCCGCCAGTTCTTCGACAAAACCCTGCTGCTGGCCGGCTGCCTCAACCACGGGCACGAGATTCTCGCCGCCCAGTTGCTGGGGGCCGACCTGGCCTATTTCGGCACACGCTTTATTGCCACCACCGAAAGCCATGCCCCGGATGCGTATAAAGAGATGCTGCTCACATCGCGCGCCGCCGACATCGTGCACACTCCCGCTGTCTCCGGCGTGCCCGCCAGTTTTATGCGCCAGAGCCTGGAAAACGCCGGTTTCGACCTGGCCGCCCTGCAAGGCAAAGGCGAAGTGAACTTCGGTTCCAAGCTCAAGCCGTTGAGCGACGAGGCCAAGGCGTGGAAAACTGTATGGTCGGCCGGCCAAGGTGTCGGTGAAATTGATGATTTGCCCAGCGTCGATGAACTGGTTGCCCGTCTGGATGCCGAATATCGCAAAGCCCGCGAACAGGCAGCTCAGTTGCGCTGGCCGCACTGACCCCACCGCAAGGCCTGCCACTTGAGCCGGCCTGCACTACCTCCCTGAATCAAGTGACAAGGAAGCCCGCATGAGCGACAACCGTTTCAAGATTGTGTTTGATGGAGCCTTGCTCCCGGGTGTCGAAAGCACCACGGCCAAGCTGAACCTGGCCGAGCTGTTCAAGAGCGACGTCGAAGCCATCGAGAAGCTCTTCACCGGTCGCCCGGTCGCGCTCAAGCGTGACCTGTCGCGCCCGGATGCAGAAACCTACCTCACCGCACTGAAAAACGCCGGGGTCGATGCACGCATCGAAGCTGAACAGCCTGTCGCCTTCAGCCTCGCCGAGACGCACGAAACGGATTCCGGCAGCTTCTCGCGCACTGCGGCCTCACCTTACGCACCACCGCGCTCCGCTGTGGGTGATGACCTGCCGGAATACGCCACCCTCAAGGTGTTCACCATCCACGGGCGCATCGGGCGCTTGCGGTACCTCGCCTGGACCCTGGTGTTGACTCTGGCGCTGTTGGTGGCGGGTGGCATCATCAGCACCGTTAGCTTTGCCGTAGCGACCGCTTCGCCAACCGCGGGCACTATCCTCGGCGTATTGCTGGGCCTCGCGTTGTTTGTCGCGCTGGTCTGGGTCAGTGTACAAATCGGTGTGCAGCGCCTGCACGACCTGGGTTGGTCGGGCTGGTTGTACTTTCTCAACCTGGTGCCGCTGGTGAACAGCGTCTTCCCGATCCTGCTGCTGGTATTGCCGGGTAATGCAGGCGCCAACCAGTACGGTGCGCCACCACCACGCAACTCCACGGCGGTAAAAGTCCTGGCCACCCTGTGGCTGGCGTTTATCCCGGTCATGCTTGCCATCGTGGTGACCTTGGGTATGAACGGTTACCTGAACCAGCTCGAAGCCAACATGGACAGCGGCTACGAAAGCAGCTCCATCACCTCCGATGAAGATGCCGACCAAGCCGCGACCGTCGAAGAAGACGAAGCGCAGAGTGCTGACGAAGCGGACGAACCTGTAGACTCTCCAGAACAGTGAAGAAACGCCCCCGGCCTGTGATGCCTTTGTCACAGGCGCGGTGGCGTTGCGATGGAGAAAGGCATGACCCGTTACGCTCTGATCACCGGCGCCTCCAGCGGCATCGGCCTGGCCTTGGCCGAAGCGCTGGCCCGTCGCGGCCGCAGCTTGATTCTGGTGGCCCGCCAGCGTGACCAGTTGGAAAACATTGCAATCGAATTGACCCAACGCTTTGGCGTCGAGGTGCTGTTCCGGGCCTGCGATCTGGGCGAGCCGCTGCGCTTGTCCGGGTTCCTGCTGGAGCTTGAAGAAGGCGAACGGCAGATCGACCTGCTGGTGAACTGCGCCGGCATCGGCACCAGCGGGCCATTCCTGGCCCAGGACTGGATGACCGAACAAGACCTCATGGAGGTCAACATCCTCGCCCTGACCCGCATGTGCCACGCCCTTGGCAACACCATGGCGCTGCACGGCGGCGGCCAGATTCTCAATGTGGCCTCCGTCGCGGCATTCCAGCCTGGCCCGTGGATGAGCACCTATTACGCCAGCAAGGCCTATGTGCTGCACTTCTCCGAAGGCCTGCGCGAAGAACTGAAAACCTGCGGCATCAAGGTCTCGGTGCTCTGCCCCGGCCCGACACGTACCGCATTCTTCGGCACGGCACAAATGGACACCGCCAAACTCGACCGCAGCCAACAACTGATGAGCCCCGAAGAGGTGGCGCTCTATACCGTGCGCGCCCTGGAAAAGAACAAGGCCATCATCATTCCCGGCCGACGTAACCGCTGGCTCGCCTTCAGCCCGCGTTTCAGCCCACGCTGGCTGACCCGCAAGATCGCCGGCGCCATCAACAAGGCCTATTGCCCGCGCTGACTGGCTGAGTACACTCACCCTGCACATTCATAATGGAGAAACAGCTGTGGATACTCTGTTCACCAAGATCATCAACAGAGAAATACCTGCGGATATCATCTACGAAGATGATCAAGTCCTGGCGTTCAAGGACATCCATCCAGCGGCGCCAGTGCACTTCCTGGTCATTCCCAAGAAACACATCCCCACCCTCAACGACCTGACCGAAGAAGATAAAGCCCTGGCCGGTCATATTCTGTTCACCGCCCAGCGTTTGGCCGTGGAACAGGGGTGTGAAGAGGGTTTCCGGGTGGTCATGAACTGCAACCCGAAAGGTGGGCAGACCGTTTATCACATCCATATGCATGTGCTGGGTCAGCGCCAGATGAACTGGCCACCGGGCTGATCAGCCCTTAGGCACAGGGCGCGGCCCAGGCTGCGACCCCATGCCCTTGACGCAGCGCAAACGCTTCCCCCTCTCTTGCGGTAAACTGGCCGCCGAGATTCTTCCCGGAGGTCAGCATGACTACCCAACGTCACTACTCGCCGATTGACCGTCTGTTGCTGCAAGCCGACATGGCCATGCGCACGCTGCTGCCGTTCAGCGGCCAGCCGTATCGCCCCTCGCCCGCCATCGTGCAGCCCGACGCCCAGATGAGCGAGACCGAGACCCGTCACGTCGCCGGCCTGATGCGCATCAACCATACCGGCGAAGTTTGTGCCCAGGCGCTGTACCAGGGCCAGGCCTTGACCGCCAAGCTGCCCCAGGTACGCGCGGCCATGGAACATGCCGCCGAAGAAGAAATCGATCACCTGGCCTGGTGCGAGCAACGCATTCGCCAATTGGGCAGTCACCCAAGCGTGCTGAACCCGCTGTTTTATGGTTTGTCGTTCGGGATTGGCGCCGCTGCCGGCCTGATCAGCGATAAAGTCAGCCTGGGGTTTGTCGCGGCGACCGAACATCAGGTGTGCAAACACCTGGATGAACATTTGGAGCAACTGCCGGCCGAAGACGAAAAATCCCGGGCCATTCTGGAGCAGATGCGTGTTGATGAAGAGCATCACGCGGAAAGCGCACTGGATGCTGGCGGCTTCCGCTTCCCTGCGCCGGTAAGGTTTGGCATGAGCCTGTTGGCCAAGGTCATGACCAAAAGCACCTACCGTATCTGAAGCGTCACCCCGCAGGAGCGAGCTCGCGGTGGCGAGCTCACTCATGGGGGCTGCGGTCGATCAACCCAACTCGATGATTTCGTAATCGTGGGTGATGGCCACACCGGCCGCGCCGAGCATGATCGACGCCGAGCAGTACTTCTCAGCCGACAACTCAATCGCACGCTTGACCTGGGCTTCTTTAAGCGCCCGCCCCTTCACCACGAAATGCATGTGGATCTTGGTGAATACCTTGGGGTCTTCAGTGGCTCGCTCAGCCTCCAGAAAAGCTTCACAGCTTTCCACTGCCTGGCGGGATTTCTTGAGGATGCTGACCACGTCGAAATTGCTGCAACCGCCCACGCCCAGCAGGAGCATTTCCATCGGGCGTACGCCCAGGTTACGGCCACCCGCTTCCGGCGGACCGTCCATGACCACCACATGGCCACTGCCCGACTCACCGAGGAACATGGCTTCGCCCGCCCATTGGATGCGTGCCTTCATCGCCCAGACTCCACTGCTAAAAAAGGGTCGCCAGCTTAGCACAGGGCCCGCCTGCGTCAGTGTTTCCAACAAAAGCGATCAATAGCAGGGTTTGCGCAGAAAATTGGCTAATCGAGTCAGAATGTGTCTGTTAAGCTGACGCCAAATCGATGGCGTAATGCCACCCTTTATGCAGTGCGTATCAGTGCCGATACCCGATGAATACAACAACTCAAACTATTTAGCGCAGTCTTTTCGGGATACAACCATGGTTGCCCTTACTCCCATACCCAAAATCAAGAATCTCGACAAACTGTTGATGCATTGCCAGCGCCGTCGTCACCCGGCCAAGCACAACATCATCTGCGCCGGCGAACGCTCCGAAACGCTGTTCTTCATCATCAAAGGCTCGGTCACCATCCTGATCGAGGATGACGACGGTCGCGAAATGATCATTGCTTACCTGAACACCGGGGATTTCTTTGGGGAGTTGGGGCTGTTCGAACAAGCCGGCAAGGAACAGGAACGCAGCGCCTGGGTGCGCACCAAGGTCGAATGCGAAGTGGCCGAGATCAGCTACGCCAAGTTCCGCGAACTGTCCCAGCACGATCCCGACATTCTCTACGCCCTGAGCGGCCAGATTGCCCAGCGCCTGCGGGACACCACCCGCAAGGTCGGCGACCTCGCGTTCTTTGACGTCACCGGCCGAGTCGCGCGTTGCCTGCTGGACCTGTGCAAGCAGCCCGACGCCATGACGCACCCCGACGGCATGCAGATCAAGGTCACGCGCCAGGAAATCGGGCGCATTGTCGGCTGTTCACGGGAGATGGTCGGTCGCGTGCTCAAGGATCTGGAAGAGCGCAACCTGGTGCATGTCAAAGGCAAGACGATGGTGGTGTTCGGTACCCGTTAAACCGGCAGGAAGCTGGCCAACATTTGACGGTACAAGGTATCCAGCCGGCTGATCGCATCCGGCGCGGGGAAAGCTTCGTGCAAGGCGATATGGCTGTCTGCACGAACCCGCTGGTCGAGACCACACGCTTCATTGAACCGATTGACCGCCGCGATCAACGCCTCGCGATCGTTCTCCAGCAACAAGGCACCGTGCACCAACCCTACCGGGCGGCCACCACTTTGGCGCCAGCGCTGGGCAGTGCCGACCATTTTTCGACCGTTGAGGTTGACGTTGTAACGGCCATCGCAAAACGCCCCATCGATTTCACCAACCGAGGCATCACCGCCCAACTCGATCAGCAAATCGCAGATCGGTTGGCATAAGCGCAGGTAACCGGTTTCGATACGATTCTGGTCACCTTCACTGCGCGGTGGGGCGTAGACCAGGGCGATGTTGACCGTGGCATTCGACTGCGGCACCGGTTCTCCGCCGGTTTCACGCAGCAATACCGGCCAACCGGCGTCAGCCGAGACTTGGCTGGCGGTTTCGAACGCCGGCAGCCGACTCAAACGGCGGGGCATCACCAAGGCTTGATCGTTGGGTTGCCAGAACAGCAGGCCAAACGCCTGATCACCCGCGCAGACGGCTGCCAGCAAGGCTTGCTCGGCGGCCAGCCCAGCTTCAACCGTCATCGACACCGGCTTAGCCATCAAACACCTACCTATCTGAATAGACACAAACCCAGATGTGGGAGCGGGCTTGCTCGCGAATGCGGTCTGTCAGTAAAAAGCGCAATGACTGATACACCGCATTCGCGAGCAAGCCCGCTCTTACATTTAGACTGTATTTTAAATGTTGACCGGGTTTTACGTCAGTCTAGTGTCGAACCGCTGACCGCCACGCCCCGCTCCGGGAAGAACAGGCGCTGCAGTTCAGCCCCTGGGTTCTCGGCCCGCATGAAGGTCTCGCCCACCAGGAACGAATACACCCCACTGATCTCCATCAGCTCCACATCGGCACGGTTGACGATGCCGCTCTCGGTGATCACCAGACGGTCACGCGGAATGCGCGGCAGCAGGTCGAGGGTGTTTTCCAGGCTGACCTCGAAGGTGTGCAGGTTACGGTTGTTGACCCCCACCAGCGGTGTGTCGAGGGTTTTCAGTGCGCGTTCCAGCTCATCGCCGTCGTGCACTTCCACCAGCACGTCCAGACCGACGCTTTTGGCCACGGCTGCCAGCTCGGCCATCTTCACGTCATCCAGCGCGGAAACGATCAACAGCACACAGTCGGCGCCCAGGGCACGGGCTTCGACGATCTGATACGGATCGACCATGAAATCCTTGCGGATCACCGGCAACTTGCACGCGGCGCGGGCTTGCTGCAGGAACAGGTCGGAACCCTGGAAATAGTCGATATCGGTCAGCACGGACAGGCACGTGGCCCCGCCCTTCTCATAACTGACGGCGATTTCCGACGGCACGAAGTTCTCGCGGATCACACCCTTGCTAGGCGAGGCCTTCTTGATTTCCGCAATGACGGCAGGCTGCTTTTCCTTGGCCTGCTTGATCAGCGCATTGGCAAAGCCACGCGGTGCATCGGCGGTTTTCGCCTGGGCTTCCAGCTCAGCGAGACTGACGCGGGCACGGCGCTCAGCCACTTCTTCAGCCTTGCGAGCCAGGATCTTTTCCAGAACGGTCGGCACACTCATCCTTCATTCTCCATCTTGAACACCGCAGTAAAGGCACCCAGTTCTTCAAGCTTCTCGCGCGCGAGCCCGGTGTGCAACGCATCATGAGCAAGGGCTACGCCCTCTTTAAGACTGTAGGCGTGATCGGCGGCATACAGCGCCGCACCGGCATTCAGAACAATCATTTCTGCCGCTTTTTGACCATTCTCGGTCTTGCGACGCCCCAAGGCATCGCGAATCAGTTCCAGGGACGCCGCCGGGCTTTCCACCGCCAGGCCGTGCAGGCTCTGGCTCTTCATGCCCAAATCTTCCGGCTCGACCCAATATTCGGTGACCTGGTCGTTCTTCAGTTCCGCCACGAAGGTCGGAGCCGCCAGGCTGAATTCGTCCAGGCCGTCCTTGGAATGCACCACCAGCACATGCTTGCTGCCCAGACGCTGCAGCACTTCGGCTAATGGCCGGCACAGTGCCTGGCTGAATACGCCCACCACCTGGTGTTTCACACCGGCCGGATTCGTAAGCGGGCCGAGCATGTTGAACAGGGTGCGCAGGCCGAGGTCCTTGCGCGGACCCGCGGCGTGCTTCATCGCGCCATGGTGGGATTGGGCAAACATGAAGCCGATGCCGACGTTGTCGATGCAGCGCGCCACTTGTACCGGCGTCAGGTTCAGGTAGATCCCGGCCGCTTCCAGCAAATCGGCGCTGCCGCTCTTGCCGGACACCGCACGGTTACCGTGCTTGGCCACGGTGCAACCTGCAGCCGCGACCACAAACGAAGAAGCCGTCGACACGTTGAAGATGTTCGCACCGTCACCGCCGGTGCCGACCACATCCACCACGCCATCGAGGGTCTTGAGCTCGACCTTGTCCGCCAGCTCGCGCATCACCGATACGGCGCCGACGATCTCGTCAATGCTTTCGCTCTTCATGCGCATGGCCATCATGAACGCGCCGATCTGCGCGTCCGTGCATTGGCCGGTCATGATTTCGCGCATCACATCGCTCATTTCAGCGGTGCTCAGGTCCAGGTGGCCGACGATACGGCTCAGGGCAGTCTTGATATCCATGGAAAGTCCTTAGCGCGTGCCGCCGCTCTGCTTGAGAAAGTTGGCGAACAGCTCGTAGCCCTGCTCGGTCAGGATCGACTCGGGGTGAAATTGCACCCCTTCGATATTCAGTGTCTTGTGGCGCAGGCCCATGATCTCGTCGACCGAGCCGTCTTCCAGTTGGGTCCAGGCGGTCAGCTCCAGGCATTCCGGCAGGGTTTCGCGCTTGACCACCAGCGAGTGGTAGCGGGTCACCGTCACCGGAAGGTTGAGGCCATGAAACACGCCTACATCTTTATGGAACACCGGGCTGGTCTTGCCGTGCATCACCTGGCGCGCGCGCACTACGTCGCCGCCAAAAGCCTGGCCAATGGATTGGTGGCCCAGGCACACGCCCAGGATCGGCAGCTTGCCGGCGAAATACTGGATCGCTTCCAGGGAAATACCCGCCTCGGTCGGCGTGCACGGGCCTGGCGAAACCACGATGCGCTCCGGGTTCAGGGCTGCGATCTCGGCCACGGTCAGTTCGTCGTTGCGCACCACCTTGACCTCGGCACCCAACTCGCCCAGGTACTGCACAACGTTGTAGGTAAAGGAGTCGTAGTTATCAATCATCAGCAACATGGGGGAAACCTCAAGAATTAGGGGTCTGTTCAGCCAGCGCAACGGCGCGGAACATCGCGCGGCGCTTGTTCAGGGTTTCTTCCCACTCGAGGGCCGGCACCGAGTCGGCGACAATCCCGCCACCGGCCTGCACGTGCAGCTCCCCGTCCTTGATCACGGCCGTACGAATCGCAATGGCCGTGTCCATGTTGCCGTTCCAGGCGAAATAACCCACGGCGCCGCCGTAGACACCACGTTTCACCGGTTCCAGCTCGTCGATGATTTCCATCGCGCGGATCTTCGGCGCACCCGACAAGGTGCCCGCCGGCAGAATCGCGCGCAGTGCGTCCATCGCAGTCAAGCCGGCTTTCAGCTCGCCGGTGACGTTGGACACAATGTGCATCACATTCGAATAACGCTCGATCACCATCTTCTCGGTGAGTTTCACCGAACCGATTTCCGAGACACGCCCGGTGTCATTGCGACCCAAGTCAATCAGCATCAGGTGTTCGGCGATTTCCTTGTCGTCGCTCAGCAGGTCTTCTTCCAGCGCCAGGTCGGCCTCTTCGGTCGCACCACGCGGGCGCGTACCGGCGATCGGGCGCACGGTGATCAAGTTGTCTTCGACACGCACAAGCACTTCCGGCGAACTGCCCACCACGTGGAAGTCACCAAAGTTGAAGAAGTACATGTACGGCGTCGGATTGAAGCAGCGCAATGCGCGATACAGATCGATCGGCGCGGCCTTGAAGTCGATGGACATGCGTTGCGATGGCACCACCTGCATGCAGTCACCGGCGAGGATATATTCCTTGATGGTGTCGACGGCACGCTCGTAGTCATCCTGGGTAAAGCTGGAGCGGAACACCGGGTCGGCGGCCGGTGGACGGCTGAGGTCCAGGCCGCGACGCGGGGTGATCGGCTGACGCAGTTTTTCCAGCAGGGCTTCGAGGCTGGCCTGGCCTTGTTCGAAGGCGTCGGCCTGGGACGGGTCGGCGAGCACGATCGCGTGCATCTTGCCGGCCAGGTTGTCGAATACGACGACCGCATCGGAAACCATCAGCAGAATGTCCGGCACACCCAGCGGGTCCGGGTTCGGGCATTTGCCCAAGCGTTTTTCCACATAACGCACGCAGTCATAACCGAAGTAACCCACCAGACCGCCGTTGAAACGCGGCAGGCCGGCAATGGTCGGCACGTTGTAGCGCGCCTTGAACGCTTCGACGAACGCCAGCGGGTCGTCGACATCGTGGCTTTCGATCTCGACGCCATCCTGGGTAATGCTCACGTGATGGTCGTGTACCCGCAGTACCGTGCGGCACGGCAAGCCGATGATCGAGTAACGCCCCCACTTCTCGCCGCCCTGTACGGACTCAAGCAGGTAGGAGTTAGGCTCGTCGGCCAGTTTCAGGTAGATCGACAGCGGCGTGTCGAAGTCGGCCAGGGTTTCGCAGGCCAGGGGGATGCGGTTATAGCCGGCAGCAGCCAAACGCAGGAATTCTTCGCGGGTCATGATATGCCTCGTGGCTTGAGGGTCTAACAGTCAGGTATGCAAACGTGCCGCAGAGCGCGGCCAGGAACAGTCAGGCGCGCCAACGCCAGCGGGCCAGGGCCTTGATGACTTTCATCCAGAGTTTGCGAGTGACCACCACGATGGAATTTCCAGAAGGGGACGGATCGGTATCGGGCAACGTTATCTCAGCGCCAGCTCCCAAGCAACCGGGGATTAACAGGCGCAGGTCATCAATCACCAGTGAAGGCGACTCTTCGGCGATCGGCCGACCATGGTTATAGCCGTAACTGAGAGCTACGCACTGCACACCCGCCGCCTTTGCCGCCTGCACATCACTGCGCGAATCGCCGACAAACAACGACTGCGAGGCCGGGATATTGGCCATTTTCATCACGAAAAACAGCGCCGCCGGGTCGGGTTTTTTCTGCGGCAGGGTATCGCCACCGATGATCCAGCGGAAATACCGGCCGATTTTCATCTGGTCCAACAGCGGCGCGACGAAGCGCTCCGGCTTGTTGGTGATCAGGGCCATTTCCACGCCCTGCTTGCTCAGCCACTTGAGGGTGTCGCGCACGCCGGGGTAAACCACGGTCAACTCGTGGCCGTCTTCATAGGCGGCGTTGAACAATTCCAGGGCGTGCTCGGCTTCGACTTCATCGACACCTTCAGCATCGATGTTGTTGGCCAAGGCCCGGCGCACCAGCATCTGCACGCCGTTGCCGACCCATTCGCGCACCGACTCGATCCCGGCCGGCTTACGCCCTAGCTTGAGCAGCATTTCGTCCACCGCCGCCGCCAGGTCGGGCACCGAGTCGATCAAGGTGCCGTCCAGATCGAACATCACCAGCCGTGGCAATTTGCCGGGGAACAGCTGCTCAAAGCCGCTCATGGACGCGCCAGCGCCAGCTCGGCACGCATCTTATCGATGACTTCCTGGTAGTCCGGCGCGTTGAAGATCGCCGAGCCGGCCACAAAGGTGTCGGCGCCAGCGGCGGCGATTTCGCGGATGTTGTTGACGTTGACCCCACCGTCGATTTCCAGGCGGATATCGCGGCCGGACGCATCGATCAACGCACGGGCTTCGCGCAGCTTGTTCAGCGTGCCAGGGATGAACTTCTGGCCGCCGAAACCGGGGTTGACGCTCATCAACAGGATCATGTCGACCTTGTCCATCACGTACTCAAGCACGCTCAACGGAGTGGCCGGGTTGAACACCAGGCCCGCCTTGCAGCCACCTTCGTGGATCAGCTGCAGCGTGCGGTCGACGTGCAGCGAGGCTTCCGGGTGGAAGGTGATGTAGGTTGCGCCAGCTTCCACGAAGTCGCCAATGATGCGATCCACGGGGCTGACCATCAGGTGTGCATCGATCGGCGCAGTGATGCCGTACTTACGCAGCGCGGCGCAGACCATCGGGCCGATGGTCAGATTGGGTACGTAGTGGTTGTCCATGACATCGAAGTGCACGAAGTCGGCACCGGCGGCCAACACTTTGTCCACTTCCTCACCCAGGCGGGCGAAGTCGGCAGAGAGAATCGATGGAGCAATGACGAAGGGCTGCATGACGCACCTTTTTTGAGCTAAATCACGATGGCGCGCATTGTATACCTCATGCTTTGCCGCGCGCACCGTGACCTAACTCAACGGTTAGTAAGCGGCCCGGTAGATTTTCTCGATATCGGCCGCGCTGAGCTTGCGCGGGTTGTTGCGCATCAGCCGCTCAATGCCCGCCGCCTCCACCGCCATCGCGGGGATCGCGTCCTCGGGCACCCCGAAACTGTGCAGCCCTGCCGGGATCTCCACCGCAGCGCACAGTCGCGTCATCGCTTCCACCGCCTGGTCGGCGGCATCGTTGACGCTCAGGCCGGTGACATTCACCCCCATGGCCTGCGCAATGTCCTGCATGCGCTCAACGCAGGCCAATTTGTTCCAGTGCATCACATAGGGCAGCAACAGCGCATTGCTCACGCCATGGGCGATATTGAAACGCCCCCCCAGTGGATACGCCAACGCGTGCACCGCGCCGACTCCCGCATTCCCGAACGCCATGCCGGCCATCAGGCTGGCGGTGGCCATGTCGTCACGGGCCTGCAGGTTGGCTGGGTTGGCGTAGGCCTTGGGCAATGCATGGGCGATCAGCTTGATCGCGCCAATCGCCAGGGCGTCGGTGATCGGCGAGGCGTTCAGCGACAGGTAGGATTCGATAGCATGCACCAACGCATCCACGCCACTGGCGGCGGTGACGCTGCGCGGGCAGGTCAGGGTCATTTGCGGGCTGATCAGTGCGACGTCCGGCAGCAGGTAGTCGCTGACGATGCCTTTTTTCAGCTGCGCGGCCTTATCGGAGAGGATTGCCACATTGGTCACCTCCGAACCAGTACCCGCCGTGGTGGGAATGGCGATCAGCGGCGGGCCCTTGCGCGGCACCTGGTCGACGCCGAACAAGTCCGCCAGGGCGCCGTGGTAACCGGCATAGGCGGCAACGCTTTTGGCAATGTCGATGGCGCTGCCGCCGCCCAGGCCGATCAAACCGTCATGCCCACCCTCGCGGTAGACGCGCATGCAGTCTTCGACAATGGCGATTTCGGGGTCAGGCAGTACGCGGTCGAAAATTTCGTAGCTGCGTTCGCCCAGGTGTTCGAGGGCCAGCGCCACGGTACCGGACTTGACCAGCGCGGCGTCGGTGACGATCAGCGGGTTATCCACATCCAGGCGCGTCAGCTCGGCGGCCAGTTGTTCGATGGCGCCCGCGCCGGTCAGCAGTTTATGGGCGATCTTGAATGAGGAAGTACTCATGTGCGCGGCCTCTTATTCGGAGATGGGCTGGCACAAGAATAGCTGGGGAATCTGGGTTGCCTAGCATTCAGCGGCTGAATGGCAATTTCTGGTTCAACACAGGCCCCATGTGGGAGCGGGCTTGCTCGCGAAGGCGGTGGGTCAGCCAGTGCACGTGTTACTGATAGACCGCATTCGCGAGCAAGCCCGCTCCCACATTGTGATCTTCATCTGATAGTTAAACCTGTGCGGTGCGCAGTTTCTCGCTACGCCCGCGCAACCACTCCAGGGTCAGCAACAACAACACCGAGAAGGCAATCAGCAAGGTCGCGGCGGCGGCAATCGTCGGGCTGAGGTTTTCGCGGATGCCGCTGAACATCTGACGCGGCAGGGTCGCTTGCTCGGGGCCGGCGAGAAACAGCGTTACCACCACCTCATCAAACGACGTGGAGAAGGCAAACAGCGCCCCGGAAATCACGCCTGGTGCAATCAACGGCAAGGTCACCCGGCGAAACGCAGTGAGTGGCGAAGCACCCAGGCTGGCCGCCGCCCGCACCAGGTTGTGGTTGAAACCCTGCAACGTCGCCGACACGGTGATGATCACAAACGGCACGCCCAGCACCGCATGCACCACGATCAGCGAGAAAAAACTGTTGCCCAGGCCCAGTGGCGCGAAGAACAGATAACTGGCCACGCCAATGATCACCACCGGCACCACCATCGGCGAAATCACCAGCGCCATGACCAGCGCCTTGCCAGGGAAGTTGCCGCGAGTCAGACCAATCGCCGCCAAGGTACCGAACACCATGGCCAGCACCGTGGCCGCCGGGGCGACAATGACGCTGTTCTTGAGAGCACGCATCCATTCGGCGGAGGCGAAGAAATCCTGGTACCAGTGCAGCGAGAAACCCTGCAACGGGTACACCAGAAAACTGCCACTGTTGAATGACAGCGGGATGATCACCAGCACCGGCAGAATCAAAAACAACAGGATCAAGCCGCAGAGGATCCGCAAGCTGTAGAACCACACCCGCTCGACGGGCGACATATAAGGGCTCAGCATCGAAAGGTCTCCTCAGCTCAGGCGCAGGCGGCTGGCGCCTACCAGCCGGTTATAGATCAAATACAGCACCACGGTGGCCAGCAGCAGCAAGCCACCCAACGCCGTTGCCATGCCCCAGTTGATGCTGGTGTTGGTGTAGAACGCCACGAAGTAACTGACCATCTGGTCGTTCGGGCTGCCCAGCAATGCCGGGGTGATGTAGTAACCAATCGCCAGAATGAACACCAACAGGCAACCGGCGCCGACACCGGCGTAGGTCTGCGGGAAGTACACACGCCAGAAGCTGGTGAACGGATGGCAGCCCAGGGAAATGGCCGCACGCATATAGGTGGGCGAAATGCCCTTCATCACGCTGTAGATCGGCAGGATCATGAACGGCAGCAAGATGTGCACCATGGAGATGTAGACGCCGGTACGGTTGAACACCAGCTCCAACGGCTTATCGATCAGCCCCATGCCCATCAGTGCGCTGTTGATCAGGCCGCCGGACTGCAGCAGTACGATCCAGGCCGCCACGCGCACCAGGATCGAGGTCCAGAATGGCAGCAACACCAGGATCATCAACAAGTTGCTTTGGCGTGCAGGCAGATTGGCCAGCAGGTACGCCAGGGGATAAGCCAACAGCAGGCAGACCGCCGTGATCACCAGGCCCATCCAGAAAGTACGGGCGAAGATGTCCAGGTAAATCGCCTGGTCCGGCGTGGCCGGTGCCACTTCACCGAGGTCGTCGATGCGGTGATCGACAGCCGCCAGCAGATAGAACGGCGTCAGGCTGCTGGTATTGCGCCGGATCGCTTGCCAGTACGCCGGGTCACCCCAGCGTTCATCGAGGCTTTCCAGCGCTTCTTTATAGGAGGCCGGCGCTTCACTGAACGGCAGCGCCCGCGCGGTTTTGGTCAGCAGGCTGCGGTAGCCGGCCAGTTCCATGTTCAAGCGCTTGGACAGATCGCCCAACGTCTGGTTTTGGCGGGCTTCGCTCAAGTCCTCACTGAGGGCCTGGTACACCGGCTCGCCCGGCAGGCCCCGGCCATCCCAGGCCGTCACCGCCACCACGGTACGCGGCAAACCGCCTACCACTTCCGGGTTGCCGACGCTTTTGAACAACAGCGCCACAATCGGCACCAGGAACACCAGCAGCAAGAACAGCACCAGCGGCGCAATCAAGGCCTGGGCCTTCCAGCGGTTGAGCCGCTCGGCACGCGCCAGGCGCTGCTTGAGGGTGGGGCTGCTGACCTCGTTCGAGGGAACGGCGATGGCCATGGCTGACTCCGAATCTTGAAAATGAATGCAACCTTTCACACACAAGAAATCCCTTGTGGGAAGGGGCTTGCCCCCGATGGCAGACTTTCAGTCAACACATATATCGACTGGACCGCCGTCATCGGGGGCAAGCCCCCTCCCACAGGGTTATGCAGTGTTACTTGGCAGCCCAGGAATTGAAGCGCTGCTCCAGCTGCTCGCCGTTATCCGCCCAGAAGCTCACATCGATCTGCACCTGGTTGGCGATGTTTTCCGGAGTGGTCGGCATGTCCTTCAGCACGTCCTTGGCCAGCAACGGTACGGCTTGGGTATTGGCCGGGCCGTAGGCGATGTTTTCCGAGTAGGTCTTCTGTTGCTGTGGCTGCACCGAGAAGGCGATGAATTTTTTCGCCGCTTCGGCACGATCCTTGGCCAGGCCTTTAGGGATGGCCCAGGCGTCGAAGTCGTAGATGCCGCCGTTCCACACCACTTTCAGGTTGCTTTCTTTCTGCACGGCGGCAATGCGGCCGTTGTACGCCGAGCTCATCACCACGTCACCCGAGGCCAGGTACTGCGGCGGTTGTGCGCCGGCTTCCCACCACTGGATCGACGGCTTGAGCTCGTCGAGCTTCTTGAACGCGCGGTCCTGGCCGTCTTTGCCGGCCAGCACTTTGTACACGTCTTTCGGTGCAACGCCGTCAGCCATCAAGGCGAATTCCAGGGTGTACTTGGCGCCTTTGCGCAGGCCACGCTTGCCAGGGAATTTCTTGGTGTCCCAGAAATCCGCCCAGCTGGTTGGCGCGGATGCCAGCTTGTCGGCGTTGTAGGCGAGCACCGTCGACCACACGAAGAAGCCCACGCCACACGGCTGGATCGCACCCTTCACGTAGTCAGCCGTGTTGCCGAACAGTTTCGGATCCAGGGGCTCGAACATGTCTTCATCGCAGCCGCGGGACAGTTCCGGCGACTCCACTTCCACCAGGTCCCAGGACACGCTCTTGGTGTCGACCATGGCTTTGACCTTGGCCATTTCACCGTTGTACTCGCCGGCGACGATCTTGCCGTTTCCCGCGCTTTCCCACGGTGCATAGAAGGCCTTGACCTGGGCCGCCTTGTTCGCGCCGCCAAAGGACACGACCGTCAGATCCGGGCCTGCCATGGCCTGTGTCGCACCCATCAAGCTCAATGCCAAAACGGAATACTTCAAGGAACTCAACATTGTTGTTCTCTCCACGTGCAGGGTTGGTGAAGCCAGGGGGCGATCAATTCGCCTCTAAAAGTGGGTCGAGTGCGCGAACGTGCTCGACTTGCCAGCCAATCGGTACCACGTCGCCGACCGCCAGGGCTGGATCCAGCTCGGCAATCGGTTGTTTCACAAAAAAATCGGCCTTGCCGCAGACTTCCAGGCGCACACGTACGTGGTCGCCCAGGTAGATGAATTCCGCCACCCGCCCGGAAAAGCGGTTGACGCAAGATTCGCTGGAGCCATTGAGGCTGACGCGTTCAGGGCGTACCGACAGCGTCACCGGGCCACCCACCTGGCCGACGTTGACCGCCAGCGCCTCGACCTTCTCGCCACGCGCCAGCTCCACCACGCAGCGCTCGCCGCTATGGCTGTGCAGGCGGCCATTGAGGCGGTTGTTCTCGCCGATAAAGTTGGCGACAAAGGTGTTCTTCGGTTCTTCATACAAGGTGCGCGGTGCAGCGATCTGCTGGATCTCGCCCTGGTGGAACACGGCCACCCGATCAGACATGGTCAAGGCTTCGCCCTGGTCGTGGGTCACGTACACCACCGTCACGCCGAGGCGCTGGTGCAGGTGCTTGATCTCCATCTGCATGTGTTCGCGCAGTTGCTTGTCGAGGGCGCCGAGGGGTTCGTCCATCAGCACCAATTGCGGTTCGAACACCAGCGCTCGGGCCAAGGCCACGCGCTGTTGCTGGCCACCGGAGAGTTGCGCGGGATAGCGCTGGGCGAACGCGTCGAGTTGGACCATGCTCAGCACGCGTTTGACCCGCTCGCTGATATCGGTCTTGCTTAAAGCTCGCACCGACAGCGGGAACGCCAGGTTCTCGGCGACCGTCATGTGCGGAAACAGCGCGTAGTTCTGAAACACCATGCCGATGTCGCGCTTATGCGGCGGCACATTGTTGATGGAGCGCCCGGCCAGCTGGATTTCGCCGGCGGTCGGCGTTTCAAAGCCGGCGAGCATCATCAGGCTGGTGGTCTTGCCCGAACCGGAAGGCCCGAGCAGGGTGAGGAACTCGCCCTTGCGAATCTCCAGGTTGAGGTCTTTGACGATCAGGT
This sequence comes from Pseudomonas sp. DW-iso3, assembly GCF_058725305.1. NCBI lineage: Bacteria > Pseudomonadati > Pseudomonadota > Gammaproteobacteria > Pseudomonadales > Pseudomonadaceae > Pseudomonas > Pseudomonas sp. DW-iso3. The sequence continues at coordinate 371,059 of NZ_JBZXDZ010000007.1, read as the reverse complement.
TCTCGCCGTCGTAGCTCTTCTGCACGCCACGAAAGCTGACCAGCACATCATTTGAATCCACCTCGCTCATACCAACACCTTTTTGTTTTGGACTGCTGTGAGACAAGCGTAGTCCAGGCGCGAGACCCCGAAAATCGGGGGCCAGGAGAGAATCACATCAGCCGGATGGAAGGTTGGGGGTAGGGATCGCCCTACACGGATGGCGGGGATGGGACAGTGCCACGCTGCCGTGCACCGGGAATGGGATCAGCGCGGCTTACAGGTGGTCGTAAACAGGCATGTTGTTACAGCAACTTGTGTTCCATGGCGTACTTCACCAGTTCCGCCAGGGAGGTGATATTGAGCTTTTGCATCAGCCGCGCCTTGTGGGTGCTGATGGTCTTGCTGCTCAACGCCAGTTGTTGGGCGATGTCGTTGACGTTCGCGCCCTGGGCCAGGCGCTCGAACACCGAGAACTCACGCTCCGACAGGAGTGAATGCAACGGGCGGGCATCGGTGAGGCCGACTTCGAAGACCATCCGGTCGGCCAGGTCCGGGTCGATATAACGCCCACCCGCCGCCACCTTGCGAATCGCCGTGAGCAACAGCGCCGGGTCGCTGTCCTTGGTGGCGTAACCGGCCGCGCCCACCTTCAAGGCGCGGGCGGCCATTTGCGCTTCGTCGTGCATCGACAGCACCAGGATTGCCGGCGGATTGTTCAGCGCACGGATGCGCGCAATCGCTTCCAGGCCATTGACGCCGGGCATCGAGATGTCCAGCAACACCACCTCGCAGGGCACGTGGCGCAGCGCCTCCAGCAATTGCTCGCCATTGCTGGCTTCTCCAACCACCAACAGGTCTTTGGCCAGGCCGATCAATTGCTTGATGCCTTCACGAACGATGGTGTGGTCTTCGGCTACCAATACGCGGATCACAAGGGCTTCCTCTTGGTGTTATGCATCCAACGGCACCGTGACGCTCAGGGTGGTGCCCTCCCCCAACTCGCTGTCCAGGCTCAATTGCCCACCCATGATCAGCACGCGCTCGCGCATGCCCACCAGGCCAAACGACACCGGGCGGCCCTGGGCCTGGACGAAACCGACGCCATCGTCGCTGATGGTCAAGCGCAAATCCGTGCCCTCCAGGGCCAGGGTCAGTTCAACAGTATGCGCCTGGGCATGGCGCATCACATTGGTCAGCGCCTCCTGCAGGATCCGAAACAAGCCAATGGCCTTGGCATCACTGAGTGTCGGCAGGTTATCCGGCACCTGCACCAAACAGGGAATTTGCGTACGCGCTTCAAAGCGCCGCGCCTGCCACTCGATGGCTGACGCGATACCCGCATCCAGAATCGGCGGACGCAGCGCCGTCGCTACGTCCCGCACCAACTGGAATAGCTGGGCGATCAAGCGCTTCATGCTGTTCAAGCGCTCGTGCAAACCGGGGTCAAGTTGCGCGTAGGCCAACTCACACATTGAGGTCTCGAGCTTGAGCACCGTGAGCATTTGCCCGAGTTCGTCGTGCACCTCACGGGCGATGCGTGCCTTCTCTTCTTCGCGAACGGTTTCCAGGTGAGCGGACAGTTCGCGCAGCTGTGCTTCACTTTGCAGCAATGCCGCCAGGGTGCGGCGCAACTCGGTGACGTCATTGAGGTAAACCACCAGGTATTCGGCCTCGGCAAACCGCAGAAAGCTCAAGGACACATTGGTCGGCAGGATGCTGCCGTCTGCGCGCCGGCAATCGGTGGCGAAGTTCTGCGGCCCGTCTTCGCTGGCCCGCGCGCGTTTCCATAGGTTGAGCCAGCGGTCCATGTCCAGGCTCGGATCAAGGTCGACCAGTGGCCGCTCGATCAGTGCGCCGGGGCCGTAGCCGAGCATGCTTTCGGCCGCACGGTTGGCGTAGCGCACGTGGCTGTCCCAGTTGACCCAAAGGATGCCGACGGTGCTTTGGTCGATGGAAAACTGAGTCAGCCGCAAGGCTTCGGCACCGGCGGCGCGGGCGGCGCTTTCTTCGCGCGCAGCCAAAAGGTTGTGCTCCAGCACCCGTTGTTGGCGGCGCAGCCAGAATACGGTGGCCAGGCTGGCGAGCAGCAACAGGCCGAGCAACAGGCTGAGGTTTTGCCACAGGCCCGGGGATTCCGTCAGGCGTGGGTATTTGGGTTGCAGCCAGCGGCTGTGCAGTTGGTCCAGGTCGCGGGCGGGAATGGCGCGCAGGGCGCTTTCCATGATGCTGGCCAGTTCCGGCCATTCCCGGCGCGTGGCCACCCGCAGCAATTGCGGCAGGCCGATATCGCCCACCACCGCCAGCCCGGCGAACTCCGCCTCGCCGGACAAACGGCTCAATTGCGCTTCATCCACCACCGCATAACGCGCTTGCTGGCTTACCAGTAATTGCAGGGCCTGTCGCTCCATGGGCACGCCTTGCAGGTTCAGGCCGGGATAGGTGCTGCGCAGGTAATCGGCCACGGCGCTGGGCATGCGCACGGCGACGCGGGATTGCTCATCGAGTTTCTCCAACTCCACCGCCCCGCCGCCATCACGGATGCCAACGATGTGTTGCGGCACGCGCATATAGGGGTCGCTGAACAACCAGAGGCGCAAACCGGCCGGCGTTTGTTGCAGGCCGGGAGCGATATCCACCTCGCCGTCGCTCAGGGCCGCTTCCAACTGCTCCTGGTTTGGGAAGTTGCGCCAGGTCAATTCGATGTTCAACGCTTTGGCCAACCACTGCATCAGCTCGACGTTGGCCCCGGACAGCCGCTGCAAACGCCGGTCGTATTGCGCGAACGGCGCCTGTAACACCAGGCCCACCCGCAGTTCCGGGTGCTGGGCCAGCCATTCGAGTTGTTGCGCATTGAGTTGCGCCTGGGGCGCGACGGGCGCAGGGGCGGCATTTGCCATCAAGGCAAGGCACAAACAGCCGATAACCAGCAGACAGCGAAAACCCATGATCCACGTCTCACATCACTGACAAATACTGACCAACCCATTAGGCTGCTGGAATCACTTCTGGCCGGGAATTTACGATGCCCTTTTTTCACCGTTCAGCACTGCCAGCATTGTGCCTGTCGCTGCTTTTTACCAGCGCCTTTTCTGTACGAGCCGCAGACGCGCCCGAACCTGCCGCGGAAAAACCGGTCGAGCGCCAACCCTTGCCCGAGCGCAGCCAGGCAGAAGCCAGCGCCCTGGAGCGCAAGATCCCGCAGCAGGAACAGCAACAATTGCAGGCCGGCAGCGATTCCTTCCTCGCCCTGTGGAAACCGGCCAACAGCGCCGAGCCCGAAGGCGTGGTGATTATCGTACCGGGTGCCGGCGAAAATGCTGACTGGCCGCAAGCAATCAGCCCGTTGCGGCACAAATTCCCGGACGCCAATTGGGGCAGCCTCAGCCTGTCGTTGCCGGACGTGAGCGTGGATACGCTGCCACCGCGTGTAATGGAAGCGCCCAAGGCGACTGTCGACACCAGCAGCAAGGAAGCGAGCACCGCCGACAAACCCATCGAGCAAGCCGCCAGCGCCGAAGCCGAAGGCACCGACCCGGCGGTGGTGCCCGGTGCCGATGAGCAGGACAAGTCCGACGCCTCGCGCATCTTCGACCGCATCGACGCCGCCGTGGCGTTCGCCCAAACACAAAGCGCGCGCAGCGTGGTACTGCTCGGCCATGGCACCGGTGCCTGGTGGGCCGCACGTTATTTGAGCGAGAAACAACCGTCCCAAGTGCAGAAGTTTGTGATGGTGGCGGCACAGACGCCCAGCGGACGTCATCCGGATGTACAACAACTGGCCCCTGGCCTGAAGTTGCCGACCGCCGATGTCTTCTATCAAGACAACGCCCAATCACGCAAAAACGCCCTGGCCCGCGCGCAGGCGGCCAAGCGTTTGAAAAATGAAGGTTACAAACAGGTGTCCTTGACAGCCTTGCCCGGCAACAGCGCTGCCGAGCAGGAGCAGTTGTATCGCAGGATCCGCGGCTGGTTGAGCCCGCAGGCGACGGCTGACTGATCGCTGACTGTGAACCCGATCAAACTGTAGGCGCTGGCTTGCCAGCTCCTACAGAGGGGGGTTGGGCACACTAACGGAAATCCCGACGCTCGCGAATCAACGCATAGGCGTTATGCAACTCGCGAGTACGCTCGGTTGCCTCACGCACTTGTGCGGGGCTGGCGCCGGTGCCGGCGATCTTGTCCGGGTGGTGGCGGCTGAGCAGTCGACGATAAGCCCGCTTGATCACAGATGGCTCGGTGGTGGCCGTCACACCCAGCAAGCGCAACGCGTCCTGATAGGTAACACCGCGACTGACCAGCGGCTTGCGCTCCGGCTTGTAGTCGGCTGCCAGCGCCTGCAGCTGCTGCGGCGTCCACCCCAGCCATTTGCCCCACAGGTCAATCAAGTCACGTTCGGCGTCATCCGCCCGTCCGTCCGCCCAGACCATGCGCCAGCATGCGCGCAATAAGCCTTCCGCGGCATGGGGTTGGGCCTTGAGCACACGTAGATAACTGCGCACCCGGTCGGAGCCGGACTTGCCGCGATTGAAGGCCGCAATCGCGCGACGTTGGGCCGAGTCGGTCATCTCCAGCGAGCGCATTTCCTGGCGCGCTTGTTGGATATGACCATCGGCGACCCGACCGTTGCTCTTGGCCAAACGCCCCAGCAACACGAATAACAGCTCGTCATTGCGCAACGCCGGGCGCCCGCCCAGGCGCTCGCGCAACTGCGCCCAACTGTGCAGTTGCAGGCGGCGGTCGAGTGCCTGCCCCAACAGTGCGCCCAGCATGGCCCCCGGAATACTGGCAATGGCAAAGCCAGCCCCGGCGCCGATCAGCGTCCCTGGCCACAGCATGTTACTGCCCCGCTGTCAGCAGGGTTTCGACCTGCGCCAGGCGCTCCAGCGTACCGACATCAATCCAGCGTCCTATCATGTGCTCCCCCGTCACCAGTCCCTTGGCCATCGCCGCCCGCAGCAGCGGTGCCAGCTTGAAGGCACCCGCGCTGCACCCCTCGAACAACTTGGGGTCGAGCACGGAAATGCCACTGAAGGTCAGGTTATCGGCACCGGGCGCGGCATCATGAAGCAAACCTTGATCAAGGTAGAAATCACCGCCCGAAGGGTGATGGGCCGGGTTATCGACCATCACCAGATGAGCCAGGCCCTTGAGCGGCCGTTTGAGTTGGGTGAAGTCGTAGTCGGTCCAGATATCGCCATTGACCACCAGGAAAGGTTCATCCCCCAGCAAGGGCAATGCCTGGAAGATCCCGCCGCCGGTTTCCAGCGGCTCGCCCTCGGGGGAGTAACGGATGCGCAAGCCAAATTGCGCGCCATCCCCCAGGTAGTTTTCGATCTGCTGGCCGAGCCAGGCATGGTTGATCACGATATCGGTGAAGCCGGCCTTGGTCAGCGCTTCCAGGTGATACTCGATCAGACGCTTGCCGCCGGCCTGCACCAGTGGCTTGGGCGTGTGCAAGGTGAGTGGGCGCATCCGCTCGCCCTTGCCGGCGGCCAGGATCATCGCCTTCATACATTGGCCTCGGCGGGTTGGCGCAGGCTGGCGAGCAATTCACCCAACGCGCTCAACTCCGGACGGTCGGCCAGCACAGCTTCTATATAAGCAAAGAAGCGCGGCACGTCGGCCAGATAGCGTGGCTTGCCGTCACGATGGCAAATGCGCGCGAAGATACCGATGACCTTGAGGTGGCGCTGCACGCCCATCAGGTCGCTGGCGCGCAGGAAATCGTCGAAATCCGCCTGCACCGGAATGTTCAGTTGCCGCGCACGCTCCCAATACCCACGCAGCCATTCCTGCACGCGGGCCTTGGGCCAGCTGAGGAAGGCGTCCTTGAACAGGCAGGTTATGTCATAGGTAACCGGCCCGTAGACCGCATCCTGGAAATCCAGCACGCCAGGGTTGGGTTCGCTGATCATCAGGTTGCGCGGCATATAGTCGCGATGCACCAGCACTTTCGGCTGCGCCAGGGCACTGTCGATCAGGTGATCACTGACGCGCTGCCATAGCGCTTGCTGCTGCGCATCCAGTTCGATACCCAGGTGACGGCGCACGTACCACTCCGGAAACAATTCCAGCTCGCGGCGCAGCAAGGCGAGGTCATAGCTGGGCAGCGGCGCGTCCATCGGCAATTGCTGGAAAGCCAGCAAGGTGTCGATGGCATCGGCAAACAATGGGTCGGCATTTTTGTCGTCAATCACGTCCAGATAGGTTTTTCTGCCCAGGTCATTGAGCAAAAGAAAGCCGCGCGGCAAATCTTCTGCGTAAATTTTTGGAACATTTATCCCTGACTTCGCCAGCAAATGCGCGATATCGACGAATGGTTTGCAGTTTTCCTGGGGGGGGGGAGCGTCCATGACCACGAAGGTACGGCCACCGCCTTCCCAACGGAAATAGCGCCTGAAACTCGCGTCGCTGCTGGCCGCGGTCAATGTGGCCGGGGGTACGACACCCCAGCCTTGAGCGTTGAAAAGGATCGGCAACTGCTCATCCAGCCAGACTTCCAGCTGTTGTAAACGTAGATCTTGCTCGGGCATTACAAGGGTCTCCGACGGCGCTAGCCGTCAAGCGGGGCATGCTTTATTATCACGCATCTTTTTCAGACCATCGAGAGGCGTGCGGCCCAAACCGCGGGCAGATGGCACGCAGGAAGCCCGGACTAATAAGATGGCATTGAAATCCCCCGCGTTTCGTAGAAAATTTCCGTTGCTGGTAACCGGCAGTCTGCTGGCCTTGCAACCCTTCGCCACCTCATTCGTGGTCGCCGCGGAACAGTATGACTGCTCAGTCTCTGCTTCGGGTGCCTGGGATTGCGCGCCGAAAACCGCCGCAGCCCCTCTACCACCGCGCCCGGTGCATGATGGCGCAGCCATCAGCTCCGCCAACAGCACGGCGCAGACCGATGCTGGCGGCAAAGCCGAGGCCGAGCCCAAGACCGCACTGGTCACCGAATCCAAAGGCCGTGGCCTGCGCTCGCGCAGCGCCGACTACAGCCACCTGGACTGGGTACCACGCGAGAAGCTGACCGCCGCGCAGTTGGCCGAAACCGGCCCGTACTGCGGGGGTGCGTACATCGAGCCGACTCGTCCTGGCATGAACGACAAGACGAACAAGAGCGATGCGCCCACCTTCATCGGCGCCAAGGCTTCGCGTTACGAGCAGGAACAACAAGTCGCTACCCTGGCCGGTGACGTCGTCATGCGCCAGGGCAGCATGCAGTTGGAATCTGAAGAAGCCAGCCTGTACCAGGCCGAGAACCGTGGCGAGCTGAACGGCAAAGTCCGTCTGCGCGACAACGGTGCACTGATCGTGGGCGACCATGCCGAAGTGCAACTCGATACCGGCGCGGCCCAGATCGACAACGCCGAATACGTGCTGCACAAGTCGCGCATCCGCGGTAACGCGCTGTACGCCAAGCGTGCTGAAAACGCGATCATCCGTCTCAAGGACGGTACGTACACCACCTGCGAGCCAGACAGCAACGCCTGGCAGCTCAGGGGCAACAACATCACGTTGAACCCGGCTACCGGTTTCGGTACGGCGACCAACGCGACGTTGCGGATCAAGAACATCCCGATCCTCTATACCCCTTACATCTATTTCCCGATCGACGACCGTCGTCAATCCGGCTTCCTGCCGCCGAGCTTCAGCACCGGCAGCGAAACCGGCTTCACCCTGGTTACGCCGTACTATTTCAACCTGGCGCCCAACTACGACGCCACGTTGTACCCGCAATACATGACCAAGCGCGGTTTGTTGATGGAAGGCGAATTCCGCTACCTCACCAAATCCAGCGAAGGCCAGTTCGGCGGCGCGTACCTGAACGACGACAACGACGAGCGCAGCAAGCAGACCGACTACGAAAAAACCCGTTACATGCTCAATTGGCAGCATCGCGGCGGGTTGGATTCGCGTCTGGCGACCCAGGTGGATTACACCCGGATCAGCGATCCTTACTACTTCCAGGATCTGAAGTCGTTCCAGGAAGGCGTTGAAAGTCGGGATGCCCTCAATCAACAGGGTTCCGTGACCTACCGGGGCGACTCTTACCAGGCGCGCCTGAACGTCCAGGCTTACCAGTTGGCGACGATCTCCCAGATCACGCCGTATGACCGGTTGCCGCAAATCACCTTCAATGGTGCGCTGCCGTACCATCCGGGCGGGCTGAACTTTACCTATGAGACCGAAGCTGTTCGCTTTGAACGCAGCCTTGAAAAAGGCACGTTCACCGATCAGGACGGACTTGTATCGCCTCGCCTGGACACCTACGTCACCGGCCTCACCCGCGCCAACGGCACACGTTTGAACGTTGCGCCAGCCGTCGACTACCCGATGAACTGGACCTACGGGTTTATCACACCGAAGCTCAAGTACGTTTACACCAAGTACGATCTTGACCTCGACAGCATCGGCAAGAACCAGATCATCGCCCAGCAAGCGGCGGCCACTGCGGCCAACCCGTACGCCGGTGGCGATTTCAAGAGCTCGCAAGACCGCGCTGTGCCAGTCGCCAGCGTCGACAGCGGCCTCTATTTCGACCGCAACACCAACTGGTTCGGCAAAGACTATCGCCAGACTCTCGAGCCGCGTGCGTTCTACCTGTATGTGCCAAACAAGGACCAGAGCGACATCCCGGTCTTTGATACCAGCGAATACTCGTTCAGCTACGCCTCGCTGTTCCGCGACAACCGCTTCAGCGGCTCTGACCGGATCGGCGACGAGAACAAACTGTCCCTGGGCTTGACCAGCCGCTGGATCGAAGAAAACGGCTTCGAGCGTCAGCGCGTATCCGTGGGCCAGGCGGTGTACTTCAAGGATCGTGAAGTGCAACTGCCAGGCATCCTCGCGGCTGACCGTGCCGATGCACAGTCCGATGTTTCGCCGGTAGCTCTGGACTACGAGTTCCGCTTCAACCGTGACTGGCGCGCCACTGCCGACTACAACTGGGACACCGAGGAACACAGCCCTCGTTCCGGCAGCGCGATGCTTCACTACCAGCCGGAAGACAACCCGAACAAGATCATCAACGTCGGCTATCGCTATCGTAACGACCAGGTCGTCTACAACCAGCTGACCGGCAAATGGCAGTTCGGTGGCGACTACGGTCAGCCAGGCGATCCGAATTTCGTGAAGGATTACTACAAAATCCAACAACACGACTTCTCGATGATGTGGCCGATCATTCCACAGTGGAACCTGATCACCCGCTGGCAGTATGACTACGCTCGCAACCGTACCCTGGAAGCCTTCGGTGGTTTCGAGTACGACAACTGCTGCTGGAAACTGCGCGTCATCAACCGTTACTGGGTTTCCAACGACGAATACAGCCAGATCGCCCCGCTTAACGAAAAGGGTGACCACGGGCTCTTCTTCCAGATCGTCCTCAAAGGACTCGGCGGCCTGACTGGCGCCAAGGTAGAGAGCTTCCTCGACAAAGGCATTGAAGGTTATCGTGAACGTGAAGACCAAGCTTTCTGATTGTCTGCGCCCGCTAGTGCTGGGCGCGCTGTTCCTGGGTACCGCATCGGCGCACGCTGCGGTTCAAGAACTGGATAAGGTCGTGGCCATCGTCGATAACGACGTGATCATGCAGAGCCAACTGGACCAGCGCGTCAAGGAAGTCCAGCAAACCATCGCCAAGCGTGGCGGTGGCGTGCCACCGACCAGCGTTCTGGACCAGCAGGTACTGGAGCGTTTGATCGTCGAGAACCTGCAACTGCAGATCGGCGATCGCTCCGGCATCCGTATTTCTGACGAGGAACTGAACCAGGCCGTGGGCACCATTGCCCAGCGCAACAACATGAGCATCGACCAGTTCCGTGCAGCCCTGGCCCACGACGGTTTGTCCTATGAGGACGCCCGTGACCAGATCCGCCGTGAAATGATCATCAGCCGTGTACGTCAGCGCCGTGTGGCCGAGCGGGTTCAGGTGTCCGAGCAGGAAGTGAAGAATTTCCTGGCGTCGGACCTGGGCAAGATGCAGCTTTCCGAAGAGCTGCACCTGGCCAACATCCTGATCCCGACACCGGACAGCGCCAACTCCGAGCAGCTCAATGCAGCCGCCGCCAAGACCCAGGCTATCTACGAGCGCCTGAAGGCAGGTGCCGACTTCGCGCAAATGGCGATCGCCCAGTCCGGCAGCGACAACGCACTGGAAGGCGGCGACATGGGCTGGCGTAAAGCGGCTCAATTGCCTCCGCCGTTCGACCGCGAGCTGAGCGCAATGGAAGTGGGTGGCATCACCCAACCTGCGCGTACACCGGGTGGTTTCATCATCCTGAAGCTCCTGGAAAAACGCGGCGGCGAAACGTCGCTCAAGGATGAGGTGCACGTTCGCCACATCCTGGTCAAACCAAGCGAAATCCGCACCGAAGCCCAGACCAAGGAACTGGCCCAGAAGATCTATGACCGCATCGAAAGCGGTGAAGACTTCGCCACCTTGGCCAAGAGCTTCTCGGAAGACCCGGGATCGGCCCTCAACGGCGGCGACCTGAACTGGATCGACCCGAAAGCCTTGGTGCCGGAGTTCCAGCAAGTCATGGCCGACACCCCGCAAGGCGTACTGTCCAAGCCATTCAAGACCCAATATGGCTGGCATGTGCTGGAAGTCCTTGGCCGTCGCGCCACCGACAACACCAATCAAGCCCGCGAGCAACAAGCACTGAACGTACTGCGTAACCGCAAATACGACGAAGAGCTGCAAACCTGGCTGCGTCAGATCCGCGACGAAGCCTACGTTGAGAACAAGCTGCCAGGCGCCCAGACAGGCACCGACCAGGCAGTTCAGTGAAACCCCAGCGTTTCGCGGTGACACCCGGCGAGCCGGCCGGCATTGGTCCTGACCTGTGCCTGCTGCTCGCCTCGCAACCCCAGCCACACCCCCTGATTGCCATTACCAGCCGCGACCTGCTCCTTGAGCGGGCCGCGCAGCTGGGTGTGGCTGTCAACTTGCTGGAGGTGGAGCCAGGCAACTGGCCCGACCTGCCCGCCCCTGCCGGCAGCCTGTACGTGTGGGACACCCCGCTGCAGGCCAAGGTGGTTGCCGGCCAACTGGACAAGGCCAACGCCGCGTTCGTGCTGGAAACCCTGACGCGCGCCGGGCAAGGCTGCATCGACGGTGACTTCGCCGGCATGATCACCGCGCCAGTACACAAAGGCGTGATCAACGAATCCGGCATCGCCTTTTCCGGCCACACCGAATTTCTCGCCGAGCTGACCCACACCGAACAAGTGGTGATGATGCTGGCGACGCGCGGCCTGCGGGTCGCGCTGGTGACCACGCACCTACCGCTGCGTGAGATTGCCGACGCCATCACCGTCGAGCGACTGGAGCGCGTGACGCGCATCCTGCATGCCGACCTGCAACAGAAGTTCGGCATCGCCCGACCGCGCATCCTGGTCTGTGGGCTCAACCCCCACGCCGGCGAAGGCGGCCACTTGGGCCATGAAGAAATCGACATCATCGAACCCACCCTGGAGCGTCTGCGCCAAGAAGGCATGGACCTGCGCGGCCCACTGCCTGCGGACACTCTGTTTACCCCCAAATATCTGGAGCACTGCGACGCAGTGCTGGCGATGTACCACGACCAGGGGCTGCCGGTGCTTAAATACAAAGGCTTCGGCGCCGCCGTCAACGTGACACTGGGCCTGCCGATCATCCGCACCTCCGTCGACCATGGCACCGCCCTGGACCTGGCGGGCAGCGGCAAGATCGATACCGGCAGCCTGCACGTGGCCCTGGAAACCGCCTATCAGATGGCCGAGACCCGTATATGACCGAGCATTACCAACACCGGGCGCGCAAGCGCTTCGGGCAAAACTTCCTGCATGACGCTGGCGTGATCGACCGCATCCTGCGCTCCATCCATGCCAAGCCTGAAGACCGCCTGCTGGAAATCGGCCCGGGCCAGGGCGCATTGACCCAAGGCCTGCTGGCCAGTGGCGGCCAACTGGACGTGGTTGAGTTGGACAAGGACCTGATCCCGATCCTCAACCAGCAGTTCGCCGGCAAGCCCAACTTCAACCTGCATCAGGGCGATGCACTGAAGTTCGACTTCAACACCCTCAACGCCGCGCCCAACAGCCTGCGCGTGGTGGGCAACCTGCCGTACAACATCTCCACGCCGCTGATTTTCCACCTGCTGAACAACGCCGGGATCATCCGCGACATGCACTTCATGCTGCAAAAAGAAGTGGTAGAACGTCTGGCCGCAGGTCCTGGTGGTGGTGATTGGGGCCGCCTGTCGATCATGGTTCAGTACCACTGCCGCGTCGAACACCTGTTCAACGTGGGCCCTGGCGCGTTCAATCCGCCGCCAAAGGTCGACTCGGCCATCGTACGCCTGGTGCCCCACGCCGTGTTGCCACACCCGGCCAAGGACCACAAACTGCTGGAGCGTGTCGTACGCGAAGCGTTCAACCAACGTCGCAAGACCCTGCGCAACACGCTCAAGGCACTGTTGAGCAATGCCGAGATCGAAGCTGCCGGCGTCGATGGCGGCCTGCGTCCGGAGCAACTGGACCTGGCCGCATTCGTGCGCCTGGCCGACCAACTGGCCATTCAGCCTGCACCAGCCGCGGACTGACAGCACCGAGCTAGGCTAGACACATGTCTGGCCTAGTGCCCTCCTCTTGGCCTAGACTGAACCGCATCTGCTGTCTTCCGCTTTTAAGGCCTCTTGCATGTCCGATCCTCGCTACCAGATCGACGTCAGCGTCGTCACCCGCTTCCTGGCGGACCAATCCCAACCTGAACAGAACCGCTTTGCCTTTGCCTACACCATCACGGTGAAAAACAACGGGCTGGTGCCGGCCAAGCTGCTGTCGCGCCACTGGGTGATCACCGACGGTGACGGTCAGGTCGAAGAAGTTCGCGGCGCCGGCGTGGTTGGCCAGCAACCGTTGATCGACAGCGGCGCCAGCCATACCTATAGCAGCGGCACGGTGATGACCTCCAAAGTCGGCACCATGCAGGGCTCCTATCAGATGAAAGCCACCGACGGCCAATTGTTCGACGCCATCATCGCGCCTTTCCGCCTCGCCGTGCCGGGAGCCCTGCACTGATGGCGACGTATGCGGTCGGTGATCTGCAAGGCTGCCTGGAACCCCTCAAATGCCTGCTTGAGCGCGTAGCCTTCGACCCAGCCAACGATCGCCTGTGGCTGGTCGGTGATCTGGTCAACCGCGGCCCGCAATCCCTGGAGACGCTGCGCTATTTATATCGCCTGCGCGACTCCCTGGTGTGCGTATTGGGTAATCACGACCTGCATCTGCTGGCAGCCGGCAATAACATTGAGCGCCTGAAAAAGGGCGACACCCTGCGGGAAATCCTCGAAGCACCGGATCGCGCCGAACTACTCGACTGGCTGCGCCGGCAAAAAATCATGCATTACGACGAAGGCCGCAACATGGCCCTTGTCCATGCTGGCATCCCGCCCCAGTGGACGCTGAAGAAAGCCCTCAAGTGCGCCGCCGAAGTCGAAAGCGCCCTGGCCGATGACACCCTCTATACCGCCTACCTTGACGGCATGTACGGCAACGAGCCAGTGAAGTGGGACAACGACCTCACCGGCGTCACGCGCCTGCGGGTCATCACCAACTACTTCACGCGCATGCGCTTCTGTACTGCCGAGGGCAAGCTCGACCTCAAGAGCAAGGAAGGCGCGGACACCGCGCTGCCGGGCTACAAGCCCTGGTTTGCTCACAAGGACCGCAAGACCCGCGACACCCCGATCATTTTCGGCCACTGGGCGGCCCTTGAGGGCAAGTGCAATGAGCCCGGCGTATTCGCCCTCGACACCGGCTGCGTGTGGGGCGGCGCCATGACCCTGATGAACATCGACACCGGCGAGCGTCATAGCTGCCAGTGCGAATCCCCTCTTCCCGTTACACTGCCGGCTACTGCCAAGCCATAGGAGCCCGCCATGAGCGAATTCAAACGTATCCCCCCCGAACAAGCCCAGGCGCTGCGCGAGCAAGGTGCCGTGGTGGTCGACATCCGTGACCAGCCAACGTATGCGGCTGGCCACATCACTGGCGCCCAGCACCTGGACAACGTCAACATCGCCGATTTCATCCGCGCCGCCGACCTCGATGCACCTGTGATCGTGGCCTGCTATCACGGCAATTCCAGCCAGAGTGCAGCGGCTTATCTGATCAGCCAGGGTTTCTCCGACGTCTATAGCCTGGATGGCGGCTTTGAACTGTGGCGTACGACTTATCCTGCGGAAATTTCTTCCGGCAATTCGCAATAATTTTTTTCACACCCCGCTACCCCGCGTGACGCTTGGGCTCGCGCCGTTTCTGACGAACGGCGCAGCCAAACTAATTGCGCATCGCGCCTTGACCTCTCCGATTCCGAACTATCCTTAAGCGCAGGCCATCCGAATCAGGGGAGAGCCGGTACACCGGCGTGCGGGTCATCGGTAGCGTTTCAGGGTGTTTGGGGGGAAAACAGCCATTGGCGTCTGCCAATGTCTGCCAGCATCGACTGATTGATCCGGCGTCGGCTCCACGTATCGAGCGAGGTGACGACGTCATGAGTATCTTTAGCCACTTCCAACAACGCTTCGCATCCACACAGCAGGAAGAACTCACGCTGCAAGAGTATCTCGAGCTGTGCAAACAGGATCGCAGCACCTACGCGTCTGCCGCCGAACGTCTGCTGCTGGCGATTGGCGAGCCGGAGCTGATAGACACCTCGAACAATTCGCGGCTGTCGCGAATATTCTCCAACAAGGTGATCCGTCGTTATCCGGCCTTTGAAGACTTCCACGGCATGGAAGAATGCATTGACCAGATCGTCTCCTACTTCCGCCATGCCGCCCAAGGCCTGGAAGAGAAGAAACAGATCCTCTACCTGCTCGGCCCCGTCGGTGGCGGTAAATCGTCGCTGGCCGAAAAGCTCAAACAACTGATCGAAAAAGTGCCCTTCTACGCCATCAAGGGCTCACCGGTCTTCGAGTCGCCCCTGGGCCTGTTCAACGCCACAGAAGATGGCGCGATCCTCGAAGAAGACTTCGGCATCCCGCGCCGCTACCTCAACACCATCATGTCGCCCTGGGCCACCAAGCGCCTGGCCGAGTTCGGCGGTGACATCAGCCAGTTCCGCGTGGTGAAGCTCTACCCGTCCATCCTCAACCAGATCGGCGTGGCCAAGACCGAACCAGGCGACGAGAACAACCAGGACATCTCGGCGCTGGTGGGCAAGGTCGATATTCGCAAGCTTGAAGAATTCCCACAGAACGACGCCGACGCCTACAGCTACTCGGGCGCGCTGTGCCGGGCCAACCAGGGCCTGATGGAGTTCGTGGAAATGTTCAAGGCACCGATCAAGGTGCTGCACCCACTGCTCACCGCGACCCAGGAAGGCAACTACAACAGTACCGAAGGCCTGGGCGCGATTCCGTTCACCGGGATCCTGCTGGCCCACTCCAACGAATCGGAGTGGCACACCTTCCGCAACAACAAGAACAACGAAGCCTTCATCGACCGGATCTACATCGTCAAGGTGCCGTACTGCCTGCGGGTCAGTGATGAGATCAAGATCTACGACAAGCTGCTGTTCAACAGCTCGCTGTCCAAGGCTCATTGCGCACCCGACACCCTGAAGATGCTCGCCCAGTTCACCGTGCTGTCGCGCCTCAAAGAGCCGGAAAACTCGAACATCTATTCGAAGATGCGCGTGTACGACGGCGAAAACCTCAAGGACACCGACCCCAAGGCCAAGTCAATCCAGGAGTACCGCGACACCGCTGGTGTGGATGAAGGCATGAACGGCCTCTCGACGCGCTTCGCGTTCAAGATCCTGTCCAAGGTCTTCAACTTCGACCCGCACGAAATTGCGGCCAACCCGGTGCACCTGCTCTACGTGCTGGAGCAACAGATCGAACAGGAGCAGTTCCAGGCGGAAACCCGCGAACGCTACCTGCGTTTCCTCAAGGAATACCTGGCGCCGCGCTACATCGAATTCATCGGCAAGGAAATCCAGACCGCGTACCTCGAGTCCTACAGCGAGTACGGCCAGAACATCTTCGACCGCTACGTGCTGTACGCCGACTTCTGGATCCAGGACCAGGAGTACCGCGACCCGGAAACCGGCGAGATCCTCAACCGCGTGGCCCTCAACGAGGAGCTGGAAAAAATCGAGAAACCGGCCGGCATCAGCAATCCGAAGGATTTCCGCAACGAAATCGTCAACTTCGTGCTGCGCGCCCGCGCCAACAACAACGGCAAGAACCCTACCTGGCTCAGCTACGAGAAGCTGCGGGTGGTCATCGAGAAGAAAATGTTCTCCAACACCGAGGACCTGCTGCCCGTCATCAGCTTCAACGCCAAGGCCAGCAAGGAGGATCAGCAAAAACACAACGACTTCGTCACACGAATGGTCGAGCGCGGCTACACCGACAAACAGGTACGGCTGCTCTCCGAGTGGTATCTGCGGGTTCGTAAATCGCAGTAAGGCAGCGACAGGCGTGAACTGCCGGGCCACTGGCCTGGCAGCTGACCGCTTGTCTCTAAGCTTCCAGCTCGCGGCTTGAAGCTTGTAACGTGAAGCTGCCCGGAGGGCTCCCCATGAGCTATGTGATCGACCGACGCCTCAATGGCAAGAACAAGAGCACGGTAAACCGTCAGCGTTTCCTGCGGCGTTACCGTGACCACATCAAAAAGGCCGTCGAAGAGGCCGTCAGCCGCCGTTCCATCACGGACATGGAACATGGCGAGCAAATCAGCATTCCCGGACGGGACATCGACGAGCCGGTGCTGCACCACGGCCGCGGCGGCAAACAGACTGTTGTGCACCCCGGCAACAAGGAATTCACGACCGGCGAACATATCCAACGCCCCCAAGGGGGTGGCGGCGGTAGAGGGCCGGGCAAGGCGGGCAATTCCGGCGAAGGCATGGATGAGTTCGTATTCCAGATCACCCAGGAAGAATTCCTCGAATTCATGTTCGAAGACCTGGAGCTGCCCAACCTGGTCAAGCGTAACCTGACCGGCACCGACACCTTCAAGACGGTGCGCGCCGGGATCAGCAACGAGGGCAACCCGTCCCGTATCAACATCATCCGCACCCTGCGCTCGGCCCATGCCCGACGTATTGCCCTGTCGGGCAGCAGTCGCGCCAAGTTGAGGGAAGCCAAGGAAGAGTTGGCGCGCCTGAAGCGTGAAGAGCCGGACAACTTCGGCGATATCCAGGAAATGGAGGCGGAAATCGAGAAACTCAGCGCGCGAATCCACCGCGTACCCTTTCTCGATACCTTTGACTTGAAATACAACCTGCTGGTCAAACAACCCAACCCCAGCTCCAAGGCGGTGATGTTCTGCCTGATGGACGTGTCGGGCTCCATGACCCAAGCGACCAAGGACATCGCCAAGCGCTTCTTCATCCTCTTGTACCTGTTCCTGAAGCGGAACTACGACAAGATTGACGTCGTCTTCATCCGCCATCACACCAGCGCTCGCGAAGTCGACGAAGAGGAATTCTTCTACTCGCGGGAAACCGGCGGCACCATCGTTTCCAGCGCCTTGAAGCTGATGCAGGAGATCATGGCCGAGCGTTACCCGGCCAACGAATGGAACATCTACGCCGCCCAGGCCTCGGACGGCGACAACTGGAACGATGACTCGCCGATCTGCCGCGACATCCTCATCAACCAGATCATGCCTTTCGTGCAGTACTACACTTACGTTGAAATCACCCCCCGTGAGCACCAAGCCCTGTGGTTCGAATACGAGCGCATCGGCGAAGCCTTTGCCGACACGTTCGCACAGCAGCAACTGGTCTCGGCCGGCGATATTTACCCGGTCTTCCGTGAACTCTTCCAGCGCAGGTTAGTGACATGACCGCCAAAAAAGAGCAAAAACGCCAACCGATTTCCACGGGTTCCGAGTGGACCTTTGAACTGATCCAGGCCTATGACCGGGAAATCAGCCGCATTGCGGCGGGTTATGCCCTGGACACCTATCCCAACCAGATCGAAGTGATCACCGCCGAACAAATGATGGACGCCTACGCCTCGGTGGGCATGCCGCTGGGTTATCACCATTGGTCCTACGGCAAACACTTCCTTAGCACCGAAAAGTCCTACACCCGAGGTCAGATGGGCCTGGCCTACGAAATCGTGATCAACTCCGACCCGTGCATCGCCTACCTGATGGAAGAGAACACCATCTGCATGCAGGCGTTGGTGGTGGCGCATGCCTGCTATGGGCATAACAGTTTCTTCAAGGGCAACTACCTGTTCCGCACGTGGACCGACGCCAGTTCGATCATCGATTACCTGGTGTTCGCCAAGCAGTACATCATGCAATGCGAGGAGCGCCACGGCATCGATGCGGTGGAAGACCTGCTCGACTCCTGCCATGCGCTGATGAACTATGGCGTCGACCGCTACAAACGCCCGTATCCGATTTCCGCCGAGGAAGAACGCCTGCGCCAGAAGGAACGTGAGGAGCACCTGCAGAAACAGATCAACGACCTATGGCGCACCATCCCCAAACGCGCCGGCAAGAACAGCGACAAGGACAATGCACGCTTCCCCGCCGAACCGCAGGAAAACATCCTCTATTTCCTGGAAAAACACGCGCCGCTGCTGGAACCCTGGCAACGGGAAATCGTGCGTATCGTGCGCAAGATCGCCCAGTACTTTTATCCACAGCGCCAGACCCAGGTCATGAACGAAGGCTGGGCCACGTTCTGGCACTACACCCTGATGAACGACCTGTACGACGAGGGCCTGGTCACCGACGGTTTCATGATGGAATTCCTCACCTCCCACACCAGCGTGGTGTTCCAGCCAGGCTTCGACAGCCCGTACTACAACGGCATCAACCCCTATGCGCTGGGTTTTGCCATGTACCGCGACATCCGGCGCATGTGTGAACACCCCACCGAGGAGGACCGCCGCTGGTTCCCGGAAATCGCCGGCAGCGATTGGCTGTCCACCATCAAGTTCGCCATGAGCAGCTTCAAGGATGAGAGTTTTATCCTGCAGTACCTGTCGCCGCAGGTCATTCGGGACCTGAAACTGTTCAGCATTCTCGATGACGATCTCAAGGATGACCTGGTGGTGCCGGCCATCCACGATGAGCCCGGCTACCGCACCATCCGCGAAACACTGGCAGCGCAGTACAACCTGGGCAACCGCGAGCCCAACGTGCAGATCTACAGTATCGATGTGCGCGGCGACCGCTCCCTGACCTTGCGTCACCAGCAACACGACCGCAAACCCCTGGGTGAATCCACCGAGGAAGTGCTCAAGCACCTGCATCGGCTGTGGGGCTTCGATATTCACCTCGAAACCCTGCAGGGCGACCAGGTGATGAAAACCCACCACGTGCCACCGCGCACTGATCACAACGACAACGACTACGGCCGCCTGGACCTGGCCGTCGTGCATCTCTGAAACAGCAAAGCCTCCATTGGCCAGGCACAGGCGGTATCCTGTGCCGCTAATGGAGGCTTTTTCATGAAAATCTACAAAGTCGGCGGTGCGGTGCGGGATCGCCTCTTGGGTATCCCGGTCACCGATATCGACCGCGTTGTCGTGGGCGCGTCTGCCGAAGAGATGCTCACCAAGGGCTACAAGCCGGTGGGTGCTGACTTCCCAGTGTTCCTCGACCCCAGGAACGGCGACGAGTACGCCCTGGCCCGTACGGAACGCAAAAGCGGTCGGGGTTATGGCGGCTTTGTGTTTCACGCCAGCCCCGAGGTGACGCTGGAAGAAGACCTGATCCGCCGTGACCTGACGATCAACGCCATGGCGGAAGACGATGACGGCAACTTGACCGACCCTTACCACGGTCAGCGTGATCTTGAAGGTCGCATTCTACGCCATGTTTCTCTGGCGTTCGCCGAAGATCCTCTGCGAGTGCTGCGCGTTGCGCGCTTTGCTGCACGTTATGCGCACCTGGGTTTTACCGTTGCGCCAGAAACACTTGAACTGATGCGCCAACTCAGCGAATCCGGCGAACTGGAGGCCCTGACACCTGAGCGCAGCTGGAAAGAAATTTCCCGCGCGCTGATGGAAGACCAACCCCAAGTGTTTATTCAGGTACTGCGCGAATGCGATGCGCTGAAAACCTTGATGCCTGAGGTCGATGCACTCTTCGGCGTGCCGCAACCCGCAGCCCATCACCCGGAAATCGACACCGGCGTGCACACCTTGAGCGTGTTGGAGCAGGCCGCTCTGCACCAGCAGCCGCTGACTGTGCGCTGGGCCTGCCTGCTTCATGACCTGGGCAAGGGCACGACGCCTGTGGATAAGTTGCCGCAGCACATCGCCCATGAACACCGGGGTTTGAAACTGATCAAGGCCGTCAATGAACGCTTCAAGGTACCCAGGGATTGCCAGGAGCTTGCGTTGCTGGTGGGCGAATATCACACCCACGGTCATCGTGCGCTGGAGTTGAAAGCCTCGACATTGCTGGAGTTGCTGCACAATTTCGACGTTTACCGTCGACCGCAGCGCTTTGAAGAGTTCGTGGTTGCCTGCGAGATGGATGCACGGGGCCGCAAGGGCCTGGAGCAGAGAAGTTACCCACAGGCGGCCTACTTGCGCGGCGCAGCGAAGGCCGCGCGCGAAGTCGCCGTTGCGCCACTGCTGGAGAAAGGCTTCAAAGGCCCGGAGCTGGGCGAGGCACTTAAGCGCGAACGGCTCAAGGCATTAAAAATCTACAAGGAACATCACGTCCTCTAGGCGTCCGGCTTGTCGAGCTGTCGCCTACAGGAGATGGTTCGGCGTGAGTTGCTGGCCCTGCCACTCGAACGCGACAGGCGCCAGAAGCTGGTCAATCTGCGCGTCGCGCCACAGCTCGGCCAGGGTCTTGCCCACTTCAGGGTGGACCCGCGCCGGCGCCATCAACGACAGTGGCCACAGCACAAACGCGTTCTTCAGGATTTCCGCTCGCGGCAGAACCAATCCATCGAAATTGCCCACCAGGTCGCCATACAGCAGCACGTCGATGTCCAACGGCAGCCCCTTGCGATCCGGCGCGTAGCGACCATTGTCGGCCTCGATGAGCTTCAATCGGCGATCCAGCTCCATCAACGGCAGATCGGTGTAAGCCGACACCACCAGGTTGAAGAACGGCCCGCTCTTGATACCCACCGGCTGGCTTTCAAACACCGCCGAGCAACGCACATCCGTCAGGAAACTCGCCAACGCGTCCAGACCGGCGCGTAGATGCCGCTCGCGCTCGATATTGCTGCCTAGGCCTAGGTAAACCTGAGTTAGCGGCATCCGCGCTCGATCTCCACACCCACACCCTTGGCAGCCGGAACGGCGCCTGGCTTGGTCAATTTGAGGTGCAACCAGGGAATCTGGAATTCACTCATCAGCACTTCGGCCAGGCGTTCGGCAAAGGTTTCCACCAACTGGTACTGGGATTTTTCGGCAAAGGCCTGGATACGCGCGGACACACTGGCGTAATCCAGCGCCAATGTCAGGTCGTCACCGGCCGCAGCCGGGCGGTTATCCCAGGCAAAGCTCAGGTCCAAGCGCAGGCACTGACGGATTCCGCGCTCCCAGTCGTAGGCCCCGATAACGGTGTCGACTTCCAGGCCTTCGATAAACACTCTGTCCAAGCACTTTTCTCCGCAGCACGACAAGGGCGCGATGCCCCGTTAGAATCAGGGCGTCCTCGCCCGGAATAGTTAGCATGTTTTGGTCACTGGCGATTTTCGCCTACCTGCTCGGCTCACTGTCCTTCGCCATTTTGCTCAGCCGCCTGACGGGAAATCCCGACCCGCGAATGAGTGGCTCAGGCAATGCCGGCGCCACCAATATGTTGCGCCTGGCCGGCAAGAAACTCGCCGTACTGACGCTGCTGGGCGACCTGTGCAAGGGTTTATTGCCCGTGCTGATCGCCAGCCTCGCCGGCCTGACCCTGCAACAGCAGGCCTGGATCGGCGTATGTGCCGTTCTCGGCCATCTGTTTCCCCTGTACTTCCGCTTTCGCGGCGGCAAAGGCGTCGCCACGGCAGCCGGAATGTTGCTGGGGATCTACCCGCCGGCGGCTTTGCTGGCCGTGCTCGCCTGGCTGCTGACGTTCTACCTGACTCGCACCAGCTCACTCGCCGCGCTGATCGCCACCCCACTCACCCTGCCGCTACTGGCCTGGCAAGAACCGGCGGCACTGCTGCCGATGAGCGTGCTGACACTGCTGATCGTCTGGCGCCACCGGGGCAATTTACGCGACCTGTTTGCCGGGCGCGAACGGCATTTTTAAATACCGTCGATGAGCCCGGCCCACCTGCGTCGTTACAGCGGCGACAACTGCTCCATCGGCCAGCGCGCCTGCACGCTGATAGCCAGGCTTTCGTGCTGCCCCGCCTGCAAGCGCTGGCAACCGGCATAGGCGATCATCGCGCCGTTGTCGGTGCAGAACTCGGGGCGCGCGTAGAACACGTCGCCTTTCATGTCGCCGAGCATTTTTTCCAGCGAACTGCGCAAGGCCTTGTTGGCGCTGACGCCGCCTGCGATCACCAGGCGCTTCATGCCCGCCTGTTTCAAGGCGCGCTTGCACTTGATGGTCAAAGTCTCCACCACGGCCTGCTGGAACGCCAGAGCGATGTCGCAACGGGCTTGCTCACTGTCGTCTCCGGCGCTGACGCTTTGCTGCCAGGTGTTCAGCGCAGAGGTTTTCAAGCCGCTGAAGCTGAACATCAGGCCCGGGCGATCGCACATCGGCCGCGGGAAGGTGTAGCGACCGGCAACGCCTTTTTCGGCGAGACGGGCGATTTCCGGGCCACCGGGATAATTGAGGCCCATCATCTTCGCGGTCTTGTCGAAGGCTTCACCGGCAGCGTCGTCCAGGGATTCACCCAAAAGGGTGTATTGGCCGATTCCGTCCACCTGAACCAACTGCGTATGACCACCGGAAACCAACAATGCGACGAACGGGAACTCTGGCGGTGTTTTTTCCAGCATCGGCGCCAATAAATGGCCTTCCATATGGTGCACGCCGAGGGCTGGAATGCCCCAGGCAAACGCCAGCGCCTGGGCGCAAGAGGCCCCAACCAGCAGGGCTCCAACCAATCCGGGGCCAGCGGTGTAGGCGATGGCGTCGATCTCGGTCGGCACGCAGCCTGCCTCATCCAACACCTGACGGATCAGGGGTAGCATGCGTTTGACGTGATCACGGCTGGCCAGCTCCGGCACCACGCCACCGTAGGCGCGGTGCAGGTCGATCTGACTGAACAGCGCATCGGCCAAGAGCCCGCGTTCACTGTCGTAAAGTGCGACACCGGTTTCGTCGCAGGAGGTTTCAAGTCCCAGTACTAGCATGGGTTTGCGCCTTGTAGAGGCTGAATTCGAAGGCGCGCATAATAGTCGCCACTCCCCCTCCCGACTAGCGGTTTTCGATCAGAGGCTTTGCATTCCGGGCAATGAGGGGTTAACATCCGCAACCCTTAAAAACCGACGACCTCAGCCGCGAATTTTTTGCGACGAGAACGTTGATCCCGGTAATGAAAGAAGGTAGCTCTGGATGCCAGCCGTCAAAGTTAAAGAGAACGAACCCTTCGACGTAGCTCTGCGTCGTTTCAAGCGCTCCTGCGAAAAAGCCGGTGTACTGGCTGAAGTTCGTAGCCGCGAATTTTACGAGAAGCCAACTTCTGAGCGTAAGCGTAAAGCAGCAGCCGCTGTTAAGCGTCACGCCAAGAAAGTTCAGCGCGAACAGCGCCGCGCCGTTCGTCTGTACTAATACACAGACGTTCGTAGCAAGCTTCTGCCAAGCCCGGCCCTCAGCCGGGCTAATGGCATTTGCGGATATCGCTTGATGCTTCACTGTTGACGTCGCACACGCGACCGATACAACTGCTTCACACGTCAGGACTGGCTCTTTTGCCAGCGGTGCACGTCTCTTCTGACGAGCCTATCAAGGCTACTGACGAGCACACTTATTTTTCAAGCAGACGATCAACTGTATCGACTGTGCCCGACAATGAGCTTCCGAGGCCGCCATTGGCCAAGACCGGATGCCGGGGCAACATTTCCATGCCAAAAACCTGATTGAAACTAACGTCAGTGAATGAACGGCAGATACACTTCCTGAATGCCCAAGCAGACACCTGATGATCGAGCCGCGCAATGCGTGCGCTTGAACAATCAATGGGCCCTCATTGACACGCAGTGATGACGAGAACGCCATGGCCGGGCTGATTCCCCAGAGCTTTATTGACGACCTTCTGAACCGCACCGACATCGTCGATGTTGTCAGCTCGCGCGTGCAACTGAAAAAAGCTGGCAAGAACTACACCGCCTGCTGCCCGTTCCATAAAGAGAAGACCCCGTCGTTCAGTGTCAGCCCCGACAAGCAGTTCTATTACTGCTTCGGCTGCGGCGCAGGCGGCAACGCCTTGGGTTTTCTCATGGACCACGACAACCTGGACTTCCCCCAGGCTATCGAGGACCTGGCCAAAGCCGCTGGCATGGAAGTCCCACGCGAGGAAAGCGGCCGTCCGCACAAGCCGCGCCAACCCACCGATTCGCCGCTGTACCCGCTGCTGACGGCCGCTGCCGACTTTTACCGTCAGGCGCTTAAAAGCCATCCGCAGCGCAAGGCCGCCGTCGACTACCTGAAAGGTCGCGGCCTCACGGGTGAGATCGCCCGCGACTTCGGCCTGGGGTTCGCGCCGCCCGGCTGGGACAACCTGTACAAGCACTTGAGCAGCGACACTCTCCAACAAAAGGCCATGATCGACGCCGGCCTGCTGGTGGAGAACGCCGAGACCGGCAAACGCTATGACCGCTTCCGCGATCGCGTCATGTTCCCG
Source organism: Pseudomonas sp. DW-iso3 (assembly GCF_058725305.1). Taxonomy (NCBI): domain Bacteria; kingdom Pseudomonadati; phylum Pseudomonadota; class Gammaproteobacteria; order Pseudomonadales; family Pseudomonadaceae; genus Pseudomonas; species Pseudomonas sp. DW-iso3. Next base: position 346,302 of record NZ_JBZXDZ010000007.1, on the reverse strand, counting down.
ATCCGCGACAGCCGGGGTCGGATCATCGCCTTTGGTGGCCGCGTGCTGGGGGACGACAAGCCCAAGTACCTGAACTCCCCGGAAACCCCGGTTTTTCATAAGGGCCAGGAACTCTATGGCCTGTTCGAAGCGCGCAAGCACAACCGCAACCTCGATGAGATTATCGTGGTTGAAGGTTATATGGACGTCATCGCGCTCGCCCAACAAGGCTTGCGCAACGCGGTCGCCACCCTGGGCACCGCCACCAGCGAAGAACACATGAAACGCCTGTTTCGCGTGGTGCCCAGCGTGTTGTTCTGCTTCGACGGCGACCAGGCCGGCCGCAATGCAGCCTGGCGCGCACTCGAAGCCACGCTGTCGAGCCTGCAGGACGGGCGTCGCGCACGCTTCCTGTTCCTGCCCGAAGGCGAAGACCCGGACACCCTGGTGCGCTCCGAAGGCACCGACGCGTTCCGCGCGCGCATCAACCAGCATGCACAGCCGCTGGCGGACTACTTCTTCCAGCAACTGACCGAGGAAGCCGACCCACGCTCCCTCGAAGGCAAGGCCCACATGGCCACCCTTGCGGCGCCGCTGATCGACAAAGTCCCCGGCGCCAACCTGAAGTCATTGATGCGCATGCGCCTGCAGGAAATCACCGGGTTAAGCGGCGAAGCCGTCAGCCAGCTGGTGCACAACACGCCGCATGATGCGCCGCCACCGGCCTATGACCCGGGCATGGATTACGACGCCATGCCGGACTATTCCGACTTCCATCAACCTCAGGAGGCCTACGCCCCCCAGCAGGAGTGGACACCGAAAAAGTCCGGCAACGACGGCAAGAAATGGGAAAAGAAACCCTGGAGCAAGAACGGCAAGCGCGGTGATCGCGATGAGGCGTATGCCCCGCGGACGCCTGTCGCCGTAGAAGCGCCAACGCTCATTGCCCTGCGCACGCTCATCCACCATCCGCAACTGGCGGAAAAGGTCGAGAGCGCCGATCACTTTGCCAACGCGAGCAACACTTACGCCCAGGTACTGATCGCCTTGATCGAGGCGGTACAGAAAAATCCTAAGCTAAACTCAATTCAGTTGATGGCGCGCTGGCACGGCACCGAACAGGGCCGACTGTTGAAAGCCCTTGCGGAAAAGGAGTGGCTAATTGACGGCGATAACCTTGAACAACAGTTTTTAGACACCATTACTAGGTTATCCGCGGGCCAGCATACGCAGACCCTCGATGAACTGATCAAGAAAGCAAAGCAGCCGGGATTATCGGCTGAAGAGCAAATTCAGATAGCAAAACAGATGCGCGACCTCTTAAAACAGAATGTTTCCGCATCAAACCCGACCTCAGCTGGCGTGTGAGGTCATAGCTCGGGTATAATCCTCGGCTTGTTTTTTGCCCGCCAAGACCTTCAGTGGATAGGGTGTTATGTCCGGAAAAGCGCAACAGCAGTCTCGTATCAAAGAGTTGATCGTTCTCGGTCGTGAGCAGGGTTACCTGACTTACGCGGAGGTCAACGACCACCTGCCTGAGGATATTTCAGATCCAGAGCAGGTGGAAGACATCATCCGCATGATTAACGACATGGGGATCAACGTATTCGAAGCTGCGCCAGATAAGGATTCCCTTATGCTGGCGGACGCCGATACCGACGAGGCTGCCGCTGAAGAAGCTGCTGCCGCGCTGGCCGCTGTGGAGACCGATATCGGTCGTACCACCGACCCTGTGCGCATGTATATGCGTGAAATGGGTACCGTCGAGCTGCTGACACGCGAAGGCGAAATCGAAATCGCCAAGCGTATCGAAGAGGGTATCCGTGAAGTGATGGGCGCAATTGCGCACTTCCCTGGCACGGTTGACCACATTCTCTCCGAGTACACCCGCGTCACCACCGAAGGTGGCCGCCTGTCTGACGTCCTGAGTGGCTACATCGATCCGGACGACGGCATCGCGCCGCCTGCCGCCGAAGTGCCGCCGCCTGTTGATGCCAAGGCTGCGAAAGCGGACGACGACACCGAAGACGACGACGCTGAAGCCAGCGGCGACGACGAAGATGAAGTTGAAAGCGGTCCAGACCCGATCATCGCTGCCCAGCGTTTCGGCGCGGTTTCCGATCAAATGGAAATCACCCGCAAGGCCCTGAAAAAGCACGGTCGCGCCAACAAGCAGGCGATTGCCGAGCTGGTGGCCCTGGCTGAGCTGTTCATGCCGATCAAGCTGGTGCCGAAGCAATTCGAAGGCCTGGTTGAGCGTGTCCGCAGCGCCCTGGAGCGTCTGCGTGCCCAAGAACGCGCAATCATGCAGCTGTGTGTGCGTGATGCCCGTATGCCGCGTGCCGACTTCCTGCGCCAGTTCCCGGGCAACGAAGTAGATGAAAGCTGGACCGACGCACTGGCCAAGGGCAAGGCGAAATACGCCGAAGCCATTGGTCGCCTGCAACCGGACATCATCCGTTGCCAGCAGAAGCTGACCGCGCTTGAGACCGAAACCGGTCTGACGATTGCCGAGATCAAGGACATCAACCGTCGCATGTCGATCGGTGAGGCCAAGGCCCGCCGCGCGAAGAAAGAGATGGTTGAAGCGAACTTGCGTCTGGTGATCTCCATCGCCAAGAAGTACACCAACCGTGGCCTGCAATTCCTCGACCTGATCCAGGAAGGCAACATCGGCTTGATGAAGGCTGTGGACAAGTTCGAATACCGTCGCGGCTACAAGTTCTCGACTTATGCCACCTGGTGGATCCGTCAGGCGATCACTCGCTCGATCGCCGACCAGGCCCGCACCATCCGTATTCCGGTGCACATGATCGAGACGATCAACAAGCTCAACCGTATTTCCCGGCAGATGTTGCAGGAAATGGGTCGCGAACCGACCCCGGAAGAGCTGGGCGAACGCATGGAAATGCCTGAGGATAAAATCCGCAAGGTGTTGAAGATCGCTAAAGAGCCGATCTCCATGGAAACCCCGATTGGTGATGACGAAGACTCCCATCTGGGTGACTTCATCGAAGACTCGACCATGCAGTCGCCAATCGATGTCGCCACCGTTGAGAGCTTGAAAGAAGCGACTCGCGACGTACTGTCCGGCCTCACTGCCCGTGAAGCCAAGGTACTGCGCATGCGTTTCGGCATCGACATGAATACCGACCACACCCTTGAGGAAGTCGGTAAGCAGTTTGACGTGACGCGTGAGCGGATCCGTCAGATCGAAGCCAAGGCGTTGCGCAAGTTGCGCCACCCGACGCGAAGCGAGCATCTGCGCTCCTTCCTCGACGAGTGATACCAGAACCCCCGGCCCAGGCCGGGGGTTTTGCTTTCTACAGATAAAATCCCAAGCAACACCCCTCCCTCGCAATGCCCGTCTACACTCGAAATATTCCCCGTGCCATAACGAGACCGTTATGCCCAGACTGCCGGCCGTGTTACTGCTGTCGCTGCTGACCTGGACCGCAACGGCTGGCGCGTTGACTCTTAGCGATGATGAGCGTGGCTGGCTGGCGGACCATCAGGAGTTGCGCTTGGGGGTGGATGCGTCGTGGCCACCCTTTGAATACCGTGACGACGAGGGCCGCTACCAAGGTTTGGCGGCCGACTACGTGCGCCTGATCCAGGACCGCCTGGGCGTGCGCGTCAAGCTGATCGAGCCGGAGAACTGGAGCGCCGTGCTGGAGCAGGCCCGCAACAACCAGCTCGACCTGCTGCCCGGCATCATGTCCACACCCGAGCGCCAGGGCTACATGGCATTCACTCGCCCGTACCTGGACTTCCCCATCGTCATCCTGGCCCATGAAGGCGGCGCCAAACCGCGCACCCTGAAGGACCTCTACGGCTTGAAGATTGCCGTGGTAGAAAACTACGCCCCTCATGAACTGCTGCGCACCCATCATCCCGACCTCAACCTGGTGGCCATGCCGAACGTCAGCTCGACGCTGCAGGCCCTGGCCACCGATGAAGTGGATGCGGTGGTCGGCGACCTCGCCTCAAGCGTCTGGAGCCTTCGCCAACTCAAGCTCGACGGCTTGTACGTCAGCGGCGAAACCCCCTACCGTTACCAATTGGCGATGGGCGTACCGCGCGACAACAAAATGCTCGTGGGCATCCTCGACAAGGTGCTGGCTGACCTCAGCCCGGAAGAAACCGACGCGATCCAGCAACATTGGGTCGGCAGCGTTACCGACCATCGCACGTTCTGGAAGGACCTGCTGATCTATGGCCTGCCCGCCGTGCTGTTATTGAGCACCGTATTGGCCGTGGTGATCCGGATCAATCGCCGGCTCAGTTCGGAAATTGCCCGCCGCGTCGCCCTCGAACAGGAACTGCGCAGCAGCGAATACCACTATCGCGGCCTGGTGGAGAGCCTGTCCGCCATCGCCTGGGAAGCCAGTGTCACCGACTTCACCTACAGCTACGTGTCACCGCATGCCGAGGAATTACTCGGTTATCCCCGCGCACACTGGCTGATTCCGGGCTTCTGGCGCAACATCATTCACCCCGCTGACCTGACGCGCGCCGAAGCCTATTGCTACCGTGAAACCCGCGCTAACCGCGATCACAGCATCGATTACCGCGTGATCACCGCCGACGGCCGTTGCCTGTGGGTGCGTGACATCGTCAGCCTGATAGAACACGGGCATGAGCCGGTACTGCGCGGCCTGATGATCGATATCAGCGAGGCCAAGCGCACCGAGGAAGCCTTGCAGCTGTCCGAGCAGAAATTCGCCTCGGTGTTCCAGCAATGCCCGGACATGTTGGTGATTGCTCGTCTCTCCGATGGCTGCCTGCTGGAGGTCAACAAGGCATTCGAAGACCAAATAGGCCTGAAGGCCGAACACGTGGTGGGTAAAACCGCCACCGAACTGAATATCTGGGGCATTCAGGGCGTGGGGCCGGACCTGCTGCAACGGGTGCAGACCACCAGCATTCGCAACCTGGAAATGCCCTTTCTGCGCAGCAATGGCCAAGCCTTCACCGGGTTGATCTCCGCCGAACCGTTTCAACTCGACACCATTGAAGCCATTGTGGTGGTGGTGCGCGACATCACCCAGCTCAAGGAAACCCAGCAACAACTGCAGACCTCCGAAGAGAAATTCGCCAAGGCCTTTCACGCCTCCCCTGACGGTTTGCTGCTGAGCCGACAGCGCGATGGTCTGCTGATTGAAGTGAACGACGGTTTCAGCCGAATCACTGGTTTCACCAGCGCCACGTCCCTCGACCAATCGACCTTGGACCTGGGCATCTGGGTCGACCTCAACGAACGCAAACACATGCTGGAGCTGATGCAGCGCGATGGCTTTGTGCGCGACTTCATCTGCCATATACGCCGCAGCGATGGCCAGATCCGCCTGTGCGAGTTATCCAGCCGCCCGCTGCCTATCGGCGACGACGATTGCATGCTGACCATCGCGCGAGACATCACCGAACGCCAACTGATGCAGGAAAAACTGCAACAAGCTGCCACCGTGTTCGAGAGCACGGCCGAAGGAGTATTGATCACCGACACCCGGCAGAACATCAGTGCCGTCAACCGTGCCTTCAGTGAAATCACCGGCTACAGCGAGGCCGAAGCCCTCGGCAACACCCCCCGCTTACTCGCTTCCGGGCTGCATGACAGCGCATTTTATGCGGCGATGTGGCACCAATTGACCGCCCAAGGGCACTGGCAGGGCGAGATCTCCAACCGTCGCAAGAACGGTGAGCTTTACCCCAGTTGGCTGACCATCAGCGCCGTGCGCAACCGCGAGCAGTTGATCACACACTTCGTCGCGGTGTTTGCCGACATCTCCAGCCTCAAACTTGCCCAGGCGCGCCTCGACTACCAGGCGCATCACGACCCCTTGACCGGCCTGCCCAACCGCACACTCTTCGAAAGCCGGCTGCAAGCGGCCCTCAACGGCCATCAGGAAACCGGTCAACAAGGCGCCGTACTGTTTCTCGACCTGGACCGCTTCAAACACATCAACGACAGCCTCGGCCACCCGATCGGCGACCTGCTGCTCAAAGACATCGCCGTGCGCCTCAAGGAGCAGTTGCGAGACATCGACACCGTCGCCCGCCTGGGCGGCGACGAGTTCATCATCCTGCTCCCCGGCTTGCAGCACGCCAGCGACGCCCAGTACCTGGCCAACAAACTGCTGGCCTGCTTCACACCACCGTTCCAGGCGGGTGAGCATGAGTTCTTTATCAGCGCGAGCATCGGCACCAGCCTATACCCGGAGGACGGCACCGACGTCGCCACGCTGGTCAAGAACGCCGACGCCGCGATGTACCGCTCCAAGGCCAAGGGGCGCAACCGGGTTGAAAGCTATACTCGCGACCTCACCGCCCAGGCCAACGAACGCGTGGCACTCGAACACGAACTGCGCCGCGCCATCGAGCGCGATGAGCTGAGCCTCTACTACCAGCCCAAACTGAGCCTCGCGACCCATGAACTGATCGGTGCCGAAGCGCTGATCCGCTGGCATCACCCCACGTTTGGCGACGTACCGCCCGAACACTTTATTGCCCTCGCCGAAGAGAATGGCATGATCCTGCAGATTGGCGACTGGGTGCTGGAACAGGCCTGCCGGCAAATGCACGCCTGGCAAGGCCACTTCGACGATTTCGGCCCGCTGTCGGTCAACCTGGCCGGCGCACAATTGCGCCACCCCGGCTTATTGGGCCGTATCAAACAGCTGCTGCATGACTACCAGCTCGATCCCGGCCGCCTGCAACTGGAAATCACCGAAAACTTCATCATGAGCCAGGCCGAAGAAGCGCTGGATGTCCTGCACCAGCTCAAAGACCTCGGCGTACAGCTCGCCATTGACGACTTTGGCACCGGCTATTCATCCCTCAGCTACCTCAAACGCCTGCCGCTGGACTTCCTCAAGATCGACCAATCCTTCGTCCGCGGCCTGCCCGACGACCCCCACGACGCCGCCATCGTGCGCGCCATCATCGCCTTGGGCCACAGCATGCAATTCACCATCATCGCCGAAGGCGTGGAGAACCCCGCACAGCAAGCCTTCCTGGCTGCCGAAGGCTGCGAACAGATGCAAGGCTACATCGTCAGCCTGCCGCTACCGCCGGCGCTTTTTGCCGCGACGTTTCTTCGTATGAGGATTGAGGACTTTTCGGATGGCACAGCGGAGAAACCATCGTTATAATCCGCGACCTGTTACAGGGCCTATAGCTCAGTTGGTCAGAGCAGAGGACTCATAATCCTTTGGTCCACGGTTCAAGTCCGTGTGGGCCCACCAAACAAGAAAGCCGCGCATTGCGCGGCTTTTGTGTGTCTGGCAGCCTCACTTCGCAAACAACTGCCCGATGTCCTTGAATGCCTTGAACTCCAGTGCGTTACCGCAGGGGTCAAACAGAAACAACGTCGCCTGCTCCCCCACTTGGCCCTTGAAACGAATGTGCGGTTCCAGCACGAACCGGGTTTGCTGCGCCTGCAGGCGCTCCGCCAACGCATGCCACTCTTCCCAGCCCAGTACCACGCCGAAATGCGGCACGGGCACGTTGTGGCCGTCGACTGCGTTGGTGTGGGCGGATTCCTGTGAGGCGGTTTTCGGGTGTTCGTGAATGACCAACTGATGCCCGAAGAAGTTGAAGTCGACCCAGTGTTCGCTGGAACGCCCCTCTTCAAGGCCAAAGACTTGACCGTAGAAATGCCGCGCAGCGGCGAGGTCATAGACCGGAATTGCCAGGTGAAAAGGTGCGAGTGTCATCAGGTCAAACCTCTGTGGGTATTAAGTGCCCCGAGTTTAGCCTTGCTCCTGACGATGAAAAGACGATAGTTTTTGCGCCGAGCTCAAATTATTTTGATCAATCGAGACGCCCATGTTGCGCGAATTGAAGACCTTTATTGCGGTAACCCGTCACGGCACGTTCGCGGCGGCAGGCATGCATATCGGGCTGACGCAGTCGGCGGTCAGTGCGCAGATTCGTCAACTGGAACAGACGCTCGGCGTGCAGTTGTTCGACCGTACCGGGCGCCAGGCCACGTTGAATGCGGCCGGTTTGCGCGCCTTGCCGTTGGCCAGGGAGATCCTGGAAACCTTCAATCGCATGGCCGTGCCGGTGGGTGCCAACGAGTACCGAGGCGAGCTGAAAGTGGGCGCCATCACCACCGCGCAAACCGGTCTGCTGCCCCAGGCACTGGTGCGTTTGCGCCAGGCAGCGCCGACGGTGGAGTGCAAACTGATACCCGGTGTGTCCCTGGAGCTGTTGAGTCGGGTGGACGCCGGCGAATTGGATTCGGCCATCATCATTCGTCCGCCCTTTGACTTGCCCAAGGAGTTGCACGTACAGGTCCTGCGCAAGGAGCCGTTTGCACTGGTCGTGCCTCATGCGCTGACGGGCGATGACCCTTTGCACGTGCTCGCGACACAGCCCCATGTACGTTACGACCGTGCTTCGTTTGGCGGACGGTTGGTCAGCCGCTTCCTGCGTGAACAGAAGCTGGATGTACAGATGGCGCTGGAGTTGGATGAGCTGGAAGCCATCGTCAAGATGGTCGAGTGTGGCCTGGGCGTGTCGTTGATTCCTCAGGCGGGGTTGTGGCTGGAGCGCTCGCCCAAGGTGCGAATCATCCCATTGGGCGGCCTGACGTTTTACCGCGAAATCATCCTGCTCAGTCGCCACAGCCAACAGCATCTCCCCGTGCCGCAACTGTTTACCCGCTGCCTCCTCGCCGACGCCAGCCTGTAAGATGCCAGCACATTGCCCCCCCCCCGTATCGGAGCCCTCGCCTTGCCCGCCCTAGACGAAATTGATCGCCAACTGATCGCCGCCCTGCAGATCAACGCCCGCGAAAGTGTGGCCATGCTCGCCCGGCAGTTGGGCATCGCACGCACCACGGTGACGTCGCGCCTGGCACGCCTTGAGAAAACCCAGGTGATCACCGGTTATGGCGTGCGCCTCGGTCAACGTGTCGTCGACGGTGGTTTGCAGGCTTACGTCGGGATCACCGTGCAAGCGCGCTCGGGCAAGGAAGTGCTGCGTAGGTTGAGTGCGATGGCCCAGGTGCAACAGTTGTGCGCGGTGAGTGGTGAGTTCGATTACGTCGCTTGGCTGCGCACGGATTCGCCCGAGCAGTTGGACCAATTGCTGGACCAGATCGGCAGTGTGGATGGGGTGGAGAAAACCACAACGTCGATCATCCTCAGTAACAAATTGGATCGCGGACAGCCAATCTGATCAACAGGTTCGTCATTCTGACTAAAAACAGATCAATCCGACGACACTTTGCGTCTTATTAACGAACGCCACGCTCCCTAAACTGGCTGCCATCTTTTCCTATACTCAGCGGGTCACGCCCGCCAGGTCGCCAGTAAGGGTCAGCCATGAGCATTCCGTCCAGCACCATCAGCAAGACCAATCGCCACCCCGCCGACGGCAAGAAACCCATCACCATCTTCGGTCCGGACTTTCCGTTTGCCTTTGATGACTGGATCGAACACCCCGCAGGCCTGGGCAGCATCCCCACCGCCAACCACGGTGCCGAAGTGGCGATTGTCGGCGCCGGGATCGCGGGCCTGGTGGCCGCCTACGAGCTGATGAAACTGGGTCTCAAGCCGGTGGTGTACGAAGCCTCTAAAATGGGCGGCCGCCTGCGCTCCCAAGCCTTCGAAGGGGCCGAAGGCATCATCGCCGAGCTGGGTGGCATGCGCTTTCCGGTGTCGTCCACCGCGTTCTATCACTATGTCGACAAGCTGGGGCTGGAAACCAAACCCTTCCCCAACCCACTGACGCCGGCGTCCGGCAGTACGGTCATTGACCTTGAAGGCCAGACCCACTACGCGCAAAAACTCTCCGACTTGCCGGTCCTGTTCCAGGAAGTGGCGGACGCCTGGGCCGACGCCCTGGAAGCGGGTTCGCAGTTCGGCGATATCCAGCAAGCCATCCGCGACCGCGACGTGCCGCGCCTCAAGGAGCTGTGGAACAAGCTGGTGCCACTGTGGGATGACCGCACCTTCTACGACTTTGTCGCCACCTCCAAGGCCTTCGCCAAGTTGTCCTTCCATCACCGCGAAGTGTTCGGCCAGGTCGGCTTTGGCACCGGCGGCTGGGACTCGGACTTCCCCAACTCGATGCTGGAAATCTTCCGCGTGGTAATGACCAACTGCGATGACCACCAACACCTGGTGGTCGGCGGCGTGGCACAGGTGCCGATGGGCATCTGGCGCCATGTACCGGAGCGTTGCGCCCACTGGCCGGCGGGCACCAGCCTGAGTTCGCTGCACCGCGGTGCGCCAAGGGCAGGGGTGAAACGCATTGCCCATGCCGCGGATGGTCGTTTCGCCGTCACCGACAACTATGGCGACACTCGCGAATACGCTGCTGTACTGACCACCTGCCAAAGCTGGCTGCTGACCACCCAGATCGAATGCGACGAAACCCTGTTCTCGCAAAAAATGTGGATGGCCCTGGACCGCACGCGCTACATGCAATCGTCGAAAACCTTCGTGATGGTCGACCGCCCGTTCTGGAAAGACAAAGACCCGGAGACCGGCCGTGACCTGATGAGCATGACCCTCACCGATCGCCTGACCCGTGGCACGTATCTGTTCGATAACGGCGACGACAAGCCGGGTGTGATCTGCCTGTCGTACTCGTGGATGAGCGACGCCCTGAAAATGCTGCCGCAGCCCATCGACAAGCGCGTAAAACTGGCCCTCGACGCCCTGAAAAAGATCTACCCGAAAGTCGATATCAAGGCGCGCATCATCGGCGACCCGATCACCGTGTCATGGGAAGCCGACCCGCATTTCCTCGGCGCCTTCAAAGGCGCGCTGCCGGGCCACTATCGCTACAACCAACGCATGTATGCACACTTCATGCAGAAGGACATGCCCGCCGAGCAACGTGGGATCTTTATCGCCGGTGATGATGTGTCCTGGACGCCTGCCTGGGTCGAAGGCGCCGTGCAAACCTCGCTGAACGCGGTGTGGGGCATCATGACCCACTTCGGTGGCAGCACTCACCCGGAGAACCCAGGACCGGGTGACGTATTCGATGAAATCGGACCGATCGCCCTGGCCGATTAAGGAGTTGAACATGCGCGTCGCCCTGTACCAATGCCCACCGCAGCCGCTGGATGTAAGCGGCAACCTCAAGCGCCTGCACGCTTTGGCGCATGAGGCCTCCAATGCCGATGTGCTGGTGCTGCCGGAGATGTTTCTCACCGGCTACAACATCGGCGCCGAGGCCGTTGGCGCGCTGGCCGAGGCGCAGGATGGGCCGTCGGCACAGGCGATCGCCGAACTGGCCAAAAGCGCCGGGCTGGCAATTCTGTACGGTTACCCGGAACGGGCCGAGGATGGCCAGATCTACAACGCCGTGCAGTTGATCGACACCCACGGCCAGCGCCGGTGCAACTACCGCAAGACCCATCTGTTTGGCGACCTGGACCACTCGATGTTCAGCGCCGGCGAGGATGATTTCCCTCTGGTGGAGCTCAACGGCTGGACGCTTGGTTTTCTGATCTGTTACGACCTGGAGTTCCCGGAAAACACCCGGCGCCTGGCCCTGGCCGGTGCCGAACTGATCCTGGTGCCCACCGCCAACATGGTGCCGTTCGACTTTGTCGCCGACGTCACCGTGCGGGCGCGGGCCTTCGAAAACCAGTGTTATGTGGCCTACGCCAATTACTGTGGGCGTGAAGGCGAGATCCAGTACTGCGGGCAAAGCAGCATCGCCGCACCGAATGGACAGCGCATTGCCCAGGCGGGCCTGGATGAAGCCTTGATCGTCGGGGAGCTGGATCGCCAGTCGATCCTCGACGCCCGCGCCGCCAATCACTACTTGCAGGACCGCCGCCCCGAGTTGTACGGGGCGCTGCACAAGCCCTGATCCAGTCGGTTTGCTAACATGGGCACATTCTACGTTTCGGAAGTGCCCATGCCTGCGCCGGCCCACCCTCATCCCCTTCAACTGACCCTGGCCAATGGCCTGCGAGTTTCCTTGCAGCATGCGCCGCGTTTGAAACGTTGCGCCGCCGTTTTGCGCGTAGCGGCAGGCAGCCATGATGTGCCACTGGCTTGGCCGGGGTTGGCGCATTTCATGGAGCATTTGCTGTTCCTCGGCACAGAGCGCTTTCCCACGAGTGAAGGGTTGATGGCCTACGTGCAACGCCATGGCGGTCAGGTCAATGCCAGCACCCGCGAGCGCACCACGGATTTTTTCTTTGAATTGCCGGTTGCAACATTTGCCGATGGGTTGGAGCGCTTGGGTGACATGCTCACCCACCCACGCCTGGCCCTGGAGGATCAATTGCGCGAGCGCGAGGTAGTGCACGCGGAGTTCGTCGCCTGGTCCCAGGATGCCAAGGCTCAGCAGCAGGTCGCGTTGCTTGAAGGACTGGCGGCGGATCATCCACTGCGGGGTTTCCATGCAGGCAACCGCGACAGCTTGCCGGTAGAACGTGAGGCATTTCAGCAGGCGTTGCGCGAATTTCACGCGCAGTTCTATCAGAGCGGACAGATGACCTTGAGCCTGGCGGGCCCGCAATCACTGGAGGCGCTGCAAGGCTTGGCACAGTCGTTCAGTGAACAGCTGACTTCTGGGCCTCTGCGCCCACAATCCGCCCCACCGGCATTGATGCCGGGCCAGGCGCGGGGCTATCAGCACATCGCCAATCATCACCTGCATCACGTCATTACCTGCGACGCGCCCCGGCCAGCGCTGGAGTTTCTTTGCACCTGGCTTAACACCTCGGCGCCCGGCGGATTGCTGGCTGAACTGAAGACGCGACAACTGGCCAGTGCACTGCAGGCGTCAGTGCTTTATGACTACGCTGGGCAGGCTGTGCTGGATATCGACTTCACCACCCAAGGCGAATCGGCTACGCAAATAGAGGCATTGCTGCTCGACTGGCTGAGCTTTTTCGCACACAGCGACTGGACTTCACTGCGGGAAGAATTCGCACTGTTGGCCGCTCGGCAACGGCAGGTCCAAGGCGCCCTGGCATTGGCAAAAAACCACAGCCAGGATCTCTCGGAACAGAGTGTGGCCGCCCTCAAGACCCTACTGGATTCACTGCACCTACCGCCCTCCGGACACACGTGGCAACTGCCACCGAACAACCCATTCCTGCGCCCTCCGATCAAGGAAGAACGCGCCGGCCTGATTCGCGGCCAGACCAGCGCCCACCGAGGCTTACGCACCTTTGCCCAGGATCGTTCCCGTGGCCGCAAGGAAGTGTCGGCGCTGACATTCAGTCAAGCATTGGCAGACGACGGCGACGAAGGCGCGCTGTATCTGCAATGGCGGTCAGCGCCTTGCGGCCTTGAAAGTGCTTTGCAGCCGTTGCGTGAGAATGCCCGTCAGGCAGGCGTCGAATTGTCATTCGAAAACCTGGGGCAGGACGGGCTGGTGAAGATGGTCGGGCTGCAGGAGCCCATGCCAGCCGTGTTGGACCGGTTGGCGCAAAGCCTGAATCAACCGCAGGAAGCTCAACCCGTCTTGCCACAGATGATTGCCATCCGTGAATTGCTCAAGGCGCTGCCCGCTTGCTGCAACGGTCACAACGCTGAATCGACAGCCTGGGCCACCGCACGTTGGCAAGGCCTGGGCCTGGGCTTTTCCGCCGCCCATGAAGCCGCGATCAAAACCGCAGCGGCCCGGCTGCCAGGGCAACCCGCGCGGCTTGATCAAGCACGTCCTTCCCTCAGCGGTCAGCGCCTATGGCACACGCTAAAAACCGACTCGGACGAAGCTGCACTGCTGCTGTTTTGCCAGGCGCCAAGCCAGTCCCTGGCGGATGAAGCCGCATGGCGACTGCTGGGCCATCTGGTCCAAGGGCCGTTCTACCAGCGCCTGCGCGTCGAGCTGCAAATCGGCTACGCCGTGTTCAGCGGCATCCGACAGATAAGCGGCCAGACCGGCCTGCTATTCGGCGTGCAATCCCCCAGCGTGTCCCTGGAGGGCATCGCTGATCACCTGCAAGCCTTCCTCCAACAACTGCCGGCACTGATCGATAGCAGCGACGACCTGGGCAACCTGGCCCTGGCACAGCAGTTCTCAGCACAGACACTGCCCAACGCCCAAGCCGCCGAACTGCTGTGGCACGCCCATCTGGCAGGTCATCCGTCGGGTTATCTGGATCAACTGCAATCCCACATCCAAGCCTGTACCCGCGAAGCGTTGCAGCTCGCCGCCCAGCAATTGAACGACGCCACAGGCGGCTGGCGCTGCGTGGCCAACGGCCCGTGCAGCTCGGCTACCTGGCAAGCGGCAGGCTGATCATTGCCGCCCCTGCAAAAGGCTTTTTCCATCAAGACAGCGCTAACTTGAAAAGAATTGCGTAACATTCCCACGCACACATCTGAACATCTCCGATTGGAGGTGGACTATATGTATTACTTGGTAGTAAACGTCCCATCCCTTCGTAGGAGTAAGAATATGACCTGGTCCAAACCTGCTTACACTGATCTGCGCATCGGTTTCGAAGTCACCATGTACTTCGCCAGCCGTTAATCCGCTGGGTAATACAACGCCTCGGTTCGCCCGGGGCGTTTTTGTTTTGAGCTTGATGGAGCTGCCATGTTTGTCCAGATTCTAGGTTCCGCCGCCGGCGGTGGTTTCCCGCAGTGGAACTGCAACTGCGTGAACTGCGCGGGTTTTCGTGATGGCAGCCTGCGGGCCCAGGCGCGTACCCAGTCGTCCATCGCGATCTCCGACGATGGTGTGAACTGGGTGCTGTGCAATGCCTCGCCGGATATCCGTGCGCAACTCCAGGGCTTTGCACCGATGCAACCTGGCCGCGCCCTGCGCGACACCGGCATCAGCGCGATCATCCTGATGGACAGCCAGATCGACCACACCACCGGCCTGCTGAGCCTGCGTGAAGGTTGCCCGCACCAGGTGTGGTGCACCGACATGGTCCATGAAGACCTGAGCACCGGCTTCCCGCTGTTCACTATGCTCACCCACTGGAACGGCGGTCTGGCCTGGAACCGCATCGAGCTGGACGCCAGCTTCACCATCCCGGCCTGCCCGAACCTGCGCTTCACCCCGCTGCCACTGCGCAGTGCCGCGCCGCCCTACTCGCCGCACCGCTTCGACCCGCACCCCGGCGACAACATCGGCCTGATCGTCGAAGACCTGCGCACCGGCGGCAAACTGTTCTACGCGCCAGGGCTGGGCAAGGTCGACGCGCCGTTGCTGGAGATCATGGCCGGCAGCGACTGCCTGCTGGTGGACGGCACAATGTGGGATGACGACGAAATGCAGCGCCGTGGTGTCGGCACCCGCACCGGCCGCGAGATGGGCCACCTGGCGCAGAACGGCCCCGGCGGCATGCTGGAAGTGCTGGAGCAATTGCCAAAACAGCGCAAAGTGCTTATTCACATCAACAACACCAACCCGATCCTTGATGAAGACTCCCCCGAGCGAGCGGAGCTGGTGCGGCGCAATGTCGAAGTGGCTTACGACGGCATGAGCATTGAACTGTAGGAGCGATCGAAATGACCGACACGCCATTGACCACCGCTGAATTCGAAGCCGCCCTGCGTGCCAAAGGCGCCTTCTACCATATCCACCACCCGTACCACGTGGCGATGTACGAAGGCCGCGCAACCCGCGAGCAGATCCAGGGCTGGGTCGCCAACCGCTTCTACTATCAGGTGAACATCCCCCTGAAAGACGCCGCGATCCTGGCAAATTGCCCAGACCGTGAGATCCGCCGCGAGTGGATCCAGCGCTTGCTCGACCACGATGGCGCCCCCGGTGAGGACGGCGGCATCGAAGCCTGGCTGCGCCTCGGCCAGGCCGTTGGACTGGACCCCGACCAACTGCGCTCTCAGGAACTGGTGTTGCCAGGCGTGCGGTTTGCGGTGGATGCCTACGTCAACTTCGCCCGCCGCGCCAGTTGGCAGGAAGCCGCCAGCAGCTCGCTGACCGAGCTGTTCGCGCCGCAGATCCACCAATCGCGCCTCGACAGCTGGCCGCAGCATTACCCGTGGATCGACCCGGCCGGGTATGAATACTTCCGCACCCGTCTCGGCCAGGCCCGGCGCGACGTGGAACATGGTTTGGCGATCACCCTGCAGCACTACACCACCCGTGAAGGCCAGGAGCGCATGCTGGAAATTCTCCAGTTCAAACTGGATATCCTGTGGAGCATGCTGGATGCCATGAGCATGGCCTACGAACTCAACCGCCCGCCGTATCACAGCGTGACCGAGCAGCGTGTGTGGCATAAAGGGATCACCCTATGAGCTTTGATCGCAGCAAGAAACCCACCTGGCGCCAAGGCTATCGCTACCAGTACGAGCCCGCGCAAAAGGGCCATGTGTTGCTCTACCCCGAAGGCATGATCAAGCTCAATGACAGCGCTGCGCTGATCGGCGGATTGATCAACGGTGAGCGCGACGTGGCGACGATCATCGCCGAGCTGGATAAACAGTTCCCCGGCGTGCCTGAGCTCGGCGAAGACATCGAGCAATTCATGGAGGTCGCCCGTGCAGAGCACTGGATCACCCTTGCCTGAAAAACCGCCGATTGGCTTGCCGCTATGGTTGCTGGCCGAGCTGACCTATCGCTGCCCGCTGCAGTGCCCGTACTGCTCCAACCCGCTGGATTTTGCCGAGCAGGGCAAGGAGCTGAGCACCGAGCAGTGGTTCAAGGTATTTCGCGAAGCCCGCGAGATGGGCGCGGCACAGCTGGGGTTTTCCGGCGGCGAGCCGTTGGTCCGTCAAGACCTCGCCGAGCTGATCGCCGAGGCGCGCAGGCTGGGGTTCTATACCAACCTGATCACCTCCGGCATCGGCCTGACCGAACAGAAGATCAGCGATTTCAAGAAAGCCGGCCTGGACCATATCCAGATCAGCTTCCAGGCCAGCGACGAACAGGTGAACAACCTGCTGGCCGGCTCGAAAAAAGCCTTCGCGCAAAAGCTGGAAATGGCCCGCGCGGTGAAGGCCCACGGGTATCCGATGGTGCTGAACTTCGTGACCCATCGGCACAATATCGACAAGATCGATCGCATCATCGAGCTGTGTATTGCATTGGAGGCGGACTTCGTCGAACTCGCCACCTGCCAGTTCTACGGTTGGGCGCAGCTCAATCGGGTGGGGTTGTTGCCGACCCGGGAACAGCTGGTGCGCGCCGAACGCATCACCAACGAATACCGCGCCAAGCTTGAGGCCGAAGGGCACCCGTGCAAGCTGATCTTCGTAACGCCGGATTACTACGAGGAGCGCCCTAAAGCCTGCATGAACGGCTGGGGCAGTATCTTTCTGACAGTAACGCCAGACGGCACCGCCCTGCCCTGCCACGGCGCCCGACAGATGCCGGTGCAATTTCCCAACGTGCGCGACCACAGCATGCAGCACATCTGGTACGACTCATTCGGCTTCAACCGCTTTCGCGGTTACGACTGGATGCCCGAGCCATGCCGTTCCTGCGACGAGAAGGAAAAGGACTTCGGCGGCTGCCGGTGCCAGGCCTTCATGCTCACGGGAGACGCGAGCAATGCCGACCCGGTGTGCAGCAAGTCCGAGCAGCACGGCATCATCCTGCAAGCGCGGGAAGAAGCCGAACACGCGACCCAGACCATCGAGCAATTGGCCTTTCGCAACGAGCGCAACTCACGGCTCATCGCAAAAGGCTGACGGCTTCAGCGCTTGGCGATGATGTACACCGCGTGGATGATGCCGGGGAAGTAACCGCACAGGGTCAGCAGGATGTTAAGCCAGAATGCACCGGCGAAACCCACTTGCAGGAACACACCCAGTGGCGGCAGCAGAATGGCGATGATGATACGAATGATGTCCATGGGTAAGCTCCAAAAATCGGCTCGTGTGAGCCGTGTAGCTAATCGACCTTGGCCATTCGTGAGGGTTCAGTGGGATCTGGCTTTGGGCCATCCAGGCAAAAAAACGCCCCCAACCAAAAGAATCAGGCCGGAGGCGCCGCGTAGACCGCGAGACGGTTCAGGAAGAGGTTAAACGGCGACGCCCTTGCGGCATTGCAGTTGTGCGGTGCGCACGCGGGAGAAGGCACGGGCCAGGCGCAGGAGCATTTCGTCGATGTTGCTTTTGCTCACGGTCAGGGCCGGGGTGAAGCGCAGGCAGTTTGGTTGCGGGGCGTTGATGATCAGGCCTTCGTGCAGGGCAGCTTTTACAACAGCATCCGCAGAATCATCCGACAACGTCAGGCCCCACATCAGGCCGTGACCACGCAATTGACCGTGGTCGTAGCGGTAGGCCAGACGGGCCAGCCCCTCGCCCAGGTACAAGCCGGACTCACGCACGTGGTCCATAAAGCCGTGCTCCAGCACCGCCTCGAGTACCGCCAGGCCGGCCGACGCCATCAGCGCATTACCGTGGTGAGTACCTTCCAACTCGCCCACCTCGAAACAACAGGCTTTACCACGCGCCAGTAGTGCTGCGAGGGGCACACCGCCGCCCAGGCCTTTGCCGAGGGTGATGATGTCGGCACGCACGCCGTATTGCTGCTCGGCGAGCAAGGTACCGCAGCGGCCGATGCCGGTTTGCACTTCGTCGAGAATCAGCAGGATCCCCAATTCACGGCACAAGCGCTCAACGCCTTTGAGGTAATGCTCGGTCGCAGGAATGACGCCCGCTTCGCCCTGGATCGGTTCGAGCAGGATGGCGACGGTTTGCGCGTCGACTGCCGCATGCAGCGCTGACAGGTCGTTGAAGGGCACATGGCTGAAGCCGGGCAACTGCGGTTCGAAACGGTTTTCCGGGCCACCCGCCGATGCCGACATCGCGGCGAAACTGCGACCATGGCTACCCGCGCTGGCACTGATAATGCGGTAGGCCCCGCCGCGATGCAGCTGGCCCCATTTGCGCGCCAACTTGATCGCTGCTTCGACGGCTTCCGCGCCGCTGTTGAGCAGGTAAGCCTGATCGCTACCGGTGCGATGGCACAGGCGCTCAGCGAGGTTGAGTTGAGCGCGGTTGTGCAGGCCGTTGCCGGGGTTGATCAGCGCCTGGGTCTGGTCAGCCAGCGCCTTGATCAACACCTGGGGGCTGTGGCCGAGGCTGTTGGCTGCGTTGCCCTGACTGAAATCCAGGTAGGCACGGTCGTCGCTGTCCCACAGCCACGAGCCCTGGCCGCGCACGAACACGTGCGGCGGGCGGGCGACGCAGGGCATCAGGGACTCGCTGGAAGACGTCTCGCTGGGCGCCTCGAGAAGCAAATCGTCCAGGCTCGGCGCAGCGCGACGGAACAGATTCATAGCTCACCCCCAATAGCAACCGGACCTTGGTCGGTGCGGCACGCGAGAACGGCCCTGAGGTTTTTTGCCTTGCCTATGTAAACCCTATCAACATAAACGCTGTTCATTGCTCGATTCGGCCCTGTAAGCCCTGCGAATAGGCGCTAGACTAGGCGCCTCAGCGGCCAACAGCCATTTCGTTTTTCCAGCTTTTTCGATAAGTAAGCCTTATGGATTTCAAGCAACTGCGTTATTTCGTCGCGGTGTATGAGGAAGGCCACGTAGGCCGTGCCGCCGAGCGCCTGTCGATCTCCCAACCGGCGCTGTCTCAGCAGATCCGCCAGTTGGAACAGAACCTGGATGTGAGCCTGTTCGAGCGCAGCAGCAAGCGCCTGCTGCCGACACTGGCGGCGCACACGCTGTACAACCATGCCCTGCCGCTGATCGATGGCATGCAACAGGCGGTTGAAGCACTGCGTAACTTCAAGGGGCAGGCGATGCGCACCTTGGCCATCGGTGTCCTGCAAACCGTGCACACCAGCCTGGTGCCGCAGATGCTGGAGCGTGTGCGCAAGGCCCAGCCACATCTGGTGGTGCAGATTTACGAATTGACGGGGCTTGAGATCGAGCGACGACTGCTCAACGGCTCGCTGGATATTGGCATCAGCTACCTGCCGCCACGCCAGCCGGGGCTGCACGGCGTGTTGTTGTATGAAGATGAGTTAAAGGTGGTCATCCCCGAGGACCATCCCTTGCGGGCATTCAAGAAAGTCTCGCTGAAGCAGGCGGCCGAGTTGCCCATGTTGCTGTTGGGGGAAGAGTTTCAAGTCAGGCAGATCTGGCAGGGCCAACTGTCCAACCTCGGACGACGCCCGCAAGTACAGGCGGAGCTGAACACCATGGTGGGGATTCTCGACAGCTTGCCCCACACGAAGTTGGCGACGGTGCTGCCGGGGCGTTCCCAGGACGAACACAACAGCCAGTCACTGTTATGGAAACCGCTGAGTGAACCCAGGGTGCCGCTGAAAGTCGGCTTGGTGTGCCGCGATGTGCAGCGTCAGCAGGCGACGATGGCGTTGCTGCGCACCTTGCTGGAAGACGTGATGAATGCCCCGCAGGCACCGGCCTGACTTTTTCACGGGCAAAAGAAAACCCCGCCGAAGCGGGGCTTTGCAGACTGTTTCCCTGACATCCATTTCACTCCGCCTTCCTGGCAGAATCCTACGTGTCCGTGTTGTTGCTTTGCGCTTCCTGCGCGACGTCCATGTGAAGTAGATTATCCGTGGATCCAATCTGGCGATAGAGGACGAATAGCAGCACGTCATGTAAGAGAATGCTTACACACTCTCCAATCCCTTAAAACAGTGCTTCATCCAGCAAGAACAACGATTCGCTGCCGGCTTTTACCGACGCACTCAGCGAATGAATACGCGGCAATAGACGCGCAAAGTAGAAGCGTGCAGTACCCAGCTTGCTGGCGTAGAAGTCTTCTTCCGATTCCTTGCCCAGGGCGGCCTTGGCCATGCGTGCCCACATGTAGGCATAAGCCATGTAGCCAAAGGCATGCAGGTATTCCACCGACGCCGCGCCGATTTCGTTCGGGTTGGTCTTGGCGCGGTCCAGCACCCAGGCGGTCAACTCATCCAGGTTATCCACCGCCGCGCTCAGCGGTTTGGTGAATTCGGCCAGCTCGGTCCCCGACGAGGCAATGAACCCACGGATTTCGTCAGCGAACAAGGTATAGAACGCCCCGCCACTGCCGACGATCTTGCGTCCCATCAGGTCCAGGGCCTGGATGCCGTTGGTGCCTTCGTAGATCTGGGTGATGCGCACATCGCGCACCAGTTGCTCCTGGCCCCACTCGCGAATGTAACCGTGGCCGCCAAACACTTGCTGGCCCAGCACAGTGGTTTCCAGCCCCAGGTCGCTCAGGAAAGCCTTGGCCACCGGCGTCAGCAATGCCACCAGGTTATCCGCACGCTCGCGGGCAGCGGCGTCGTCGCTGAATTTGGCGATGTCCAGCTGCGTCGCCACGTAGGTGGAGAACGCCCGGCCACCTTCGTTCGCGGCTTTCATGGTCAGCAGCATGCGCCGCACGTCCGGGTGCACGATGATCGGGTCGGCCATTTTGTCTTGCGCCTGAGCGCCCGTCGGTGCACGGCTTTGCAGGCGGTCGCGAGCATATTCGATCGCGTTCTGGTAGGAACGCTCGCCGGACGCCAGTCCCTGGATACCGACACCCAGACGCTCGTAGTTCATCATGGTGAACATTGCCGCCAGACCGCGGTTCGGCTCGCCTACCAGGTAACCCACGGCCTCGTCGAAGTTCATCACGCAGGTCGCCGACGCCTGGATCCCCATCTTGTGCTCGATGGACCCACAGCTCACCGTGTTACGCGCGCCCAGGCTGCCATCGGCATTGACCATGAACTTCGGCACCAGGAACAGTGAAATCCCCTTGGGACCGGCCGGCGCATCCGGCAGTTTGGCCAGCACCAGGTGGATGATGTTGTCGGTGAGGTCGTGTTCGCCACCGGTGATAAAGATCTTGGTGCCGCTGACTTTGTAGGAACCGTCCGCCTGTGGCTCGGCCTTGGTGCGGATAATCCCCAGGTCGGTACCGGCATGGGCCTCGGTCAGGCACATGGAGCCGGACCATTCACCGGAATACATCTTCGGCAGATAAGTCGCCTTGAGTGCTTCGCTGGCGTGGGTGTTGATTGACACGCAGGCGCCGGATGTCAGCATCGGGTACAAACCGAACGCCAGGCTCGATGAGTTGATCATCTCTTCAACCTGGGCGGACACCGCCTTGGGCATCCCCATGCCGCCGAAGATCGGATCACCGCCAACCCCAACCCAGCCGCCTTGCGCATAGGTCGCGTAGGCCTGTGGAAAGCCATCCGGCGTGAACACCGCGGTGTTGTCCCAGCGGCAACCCTGTTCATCGCCACCGCGGCTGAGCGGGGCGATGGATTTGGCGGTGACCTTGCCGGCTTCTTCGAGGATGGCCTCTACGGTTTCGGCGTCAACGGTGTCTGCCAATGCCGGCAATTGGGCCCAAGTGGTGGCGACCTCAAAGACTTCGTTGAGGACGAAGCGCATATCACGCAGCGGCGCTTTGTAATCAGCCATGGCAAACCTCGTGAGAACGTGAAAAGTGATTCGGTGAGAGTCGGTTTTACAGGCTCAGAGTGTACCCGAACAACTTTTCAGACACATAGGGTCCACTTGTGACTGATCGGTATTTTTAAGTCATCACAGCGCAAAGGCCTCCGCAGGCAGACTCATCAGGCATTCGCTGCCCGCTTCCACCGCCGCGCGGTGGGTGGCGGTACGTGGCAGCAGACGCTTGAAGTAGAAGTCGCAGGTCGCGAGCTTGGCTTTGGCAAAATCAGTATCCGGTTGTTCAGCGGCAGCGATCGCCATGCGCAGCCACAGGTAAGCGAGCACCACGTAGCCGCTGTACATCAAGTAATCCACCGCCGCCGCGCCCACTTCATCGGGATTCTTCATTGCGGCCATGCCGACCTTGGTGGTCAACTCGCCCCACTCCCCATTCAACTGATTGAGCTGCGCCACATAGGCCTTGAGTTGCGGATGCTCGGCATGCGCTGCGCAGAACTTATGCACGATCTTGGTAAACCCACGCAGCAACTTGCCTTGGCTGCCTAGCACCTTGCGCCCCAGCAGGTCGAGGGCCTGGATGCCGTTGGTACCTTCATAGATCGGCGCAATCCGTGCGTCGCGGGCCAGCTGCTCCATGCCCCATTCGCGGATGTAACCGTGACCGCCGAAAACCTGCATGCCGTGGTTGGTCACCTCAAGGCCGGTGTCGGTCATGAAGGCTTTGCAGATCGGGGTGAGGAACGCCAGCAGGTCTTCGGCGTCCTGGCGCTGGGTGGCATCGCTGCTCAGGTGTGCGGTGTCGAGCAACTGTGCGGTGAAGTAGGTCAGTGCGCGGTTGCCTTCGTTGAAGGCCTTCATGGTCAGCAGCATCCGGCGCACATCGGGGTGCACGATGATCGGGTCGGCGGCTTTATCCGGAGCCTTGGCGCCGGTCAGTGAGCGCATCTGCAGGCGGTCGTTGGCGTATTTGATCGCACCCTGGAAACTTGCCTCGCCGTTGCACAGGCCCTGCATGCCGGTGCCCAGCCGCGCATGGTTCATCATGGTGAACATGCAGTTGAGGCCTTTGTTCGCCTCACCGATCAGGAAACCCTTGGCACCATCGAAGTTCAGCACGCACGTGGCGGAGCCCTTGATGCCCATCTTGTGTTCGATCGAGCCGCAGTGCACTGCGTTACGCTCGCCGGAGTCCGCATGGAACTTGGGCACGATAAACAATGAAATACCCTTGGTGCCCGCCGGTGCGTCCGGCAGTTTGGCCAATACCAAGTGGATGATGTTGGCGCTCATGTCGTGTTCGCCGGCCGAGATGAAGATTTTGCTGCCGGTGACCGCATAACTGCCGTCCGCCTGGGGCACGGCGCGGGTTTTGATCAGGCCCAGGTCGGTGCCGCAGTGGGCTTCCGTGAGGCACATGGTGCCGGTCCATTCGCCGGCAGTGAGTTTGCTGAGAAACGTGTCTTTCTGCTCGGCGGTGCCGTGGGCGTGGATCGCCGACATCGCGCCGTGGGTCAGCCCTGGGTACATGCCCCAGGATGTGTTGCTGGAGCCGATCATCTCGCTGAGCACCAGGCCCAGTGACTGCGGCAGGCCCTGGCCACCATAGGCCGGGTCCGCGGCCACACCGTGCCAGCCGCCTTCCACGTATTGGGCGAAGGCCTCCTTGAAGCCTTTGGGTGTAGTGACCACGCCATTTTCGAAATGGCAGCCTTCTTCGTCGCCGCTGCGGTTAAGCGGTGCGAGTACGTTTTCGCAGAATTTTGCGCCTTCTTCGAGAATCGCGCTGACCATGTCCGGGCTGGCGTCAGTCGCGCCCAAGGCGGCGTAATGGCCGTGGAAATCAAACACGTTGTCGATCAGAAAACGCATGTCGCGTAGGGGCGCTTTGTATTCAGGCATGGCAATGTCTCCGTCAGCAGATGGTTTCAACCTACTGCCGGGCATTGCCGCGGACAATCACTGTAGCGCTGCTGAATACAGCGCCATCACTCAACCGGCAGCGCTCTCCATACGCACTGCGCCACGCCGGGTTTGCCCGGCGGCCACCACGCAGTTGCGCCCGGCGCCCTTCGCGGCGTACAGCGCCTGGTCCGCGGATTTAAGCACTTCTTCCGGCGTGCGCTGCTCGGCCTGGCGCTCAGCCACGCCAATGCTGATGGTCACCGAAACACTCGATGCGCCACTGCCGGAACGGCGCTGACGGCCTTGATGATCGTCCTGAGGGCGGTCCGAATTACGCAGCTTGATATCGTAATCGGCGATGATCCCGCGGATTTCCTCCAGGTGCGGCAAGCATTCTTCCACCGTCTTGCCGGCGAACACCACGGCGAACTCTTCACCCCCATAGCGATAAGCGCGCCCGCCGCCGTTGACCTTGGATAACTTGCTCGCCACCAGGCGCAGCACCTGGTCGCCGACGTCATGACCATGGGTGTCGTTGAAACGCTTGAAATGGTCGACGTCGCTCATCGCCAGCACGTAGTTGCGTCCCAGCCGCTGCATGCGCTCGTTCAGTGCGCGGCGCCCCGGCAAGCCGGTCAGCTCATCGCGAAAGGCCATTTGATAAGCCTCATGGGCCACACCGGCGGCAATCATCAGCATCACCTGGCTGCACATGATGTTCAGGGTGAACGGCAGGATGAACGTCTGCGGCAACATCCAGAACATGCCCAGCAGCCCCACCAGTTGCGCCGCATGCAGCGGGCGCGGCTGGTACCAGTACTGCGCCGCCAGGGTCAGGAAGCCGATCAGGAACATCGGGTACGACAGTTGGATCAGGCTCATCCAACTGCCATGCAGCGCCGGCCAGCGAATCTCCGCCAACCAGTTCAGCACCGCCTGGGGATAACTCTGCTCGAGCGCCAAGGCCACGCTGCCGATCGCCAGCAACACCGCGCCACGCGCGACGAAGTCACGGAACAGGTGGGTCTTCTCCTGCCACAGCGCGTAGATGCTGAACAACAACGGCAGCAGCAGGCAGCACAGGTGAAACACCACGGCTGCGTCTTCACGCACGCGACCGTGATCGCGATAGAAGTCTGTCTGGGTATCCAGCAGGAAGTAGGCGATGTACACCGTGATCATCAGAAACAGTTCACGCTGACGACGGTACACCGCGCAATACGAACCGCCGAGCAGCAACACCAGGGTCGGCAATACATTGAACAGTGAGGTGAAGAAGACGTTGAGCTCCTTGACGTACGCAGCCGAGAGCCCGGCCAGCAAGAGCAGCAACGAAGGTAGGAAATGACTGAAACGCACAGCGGACACGCGTGACAAGGGTAAAACTCCGACCCGCAGAAAAATGATGGCACTGTGCCTTTACGCTGACAGTTAAGCACAAACTGGCACGCATATATCACATTGCCATCACTGTAACGGCAGCCACTGGCATTCCCTGAGCTTTTTGTTGCAATGCTTTCTGTCGGGGCTGGCGTGCCCGCTGTGTTTTTTCGCGAGCGGGCTCGCTCCTACGCAGAAACGAAAAAAGCCGCCGCTCCCGGGAGGGAGCAGCGGCTCTTGAAGTGAACCCGGTAAGGCTTAGTAAGCCAGGCCGAAGTCTTCTTCTTTCATGTCCATCAGGTTGTTGGCGCCCGACAGCATGGTGGCCACGTGAGTGCGAGTACGCGGCAGGATACGCTGGAAGTAGAAGCGCGCGGTCTGCAACTTGGCGGTGTAGAACGCCTCTTCGGTGGTGCCGGCAGCCAGTTTCTCGGCAGCCAGGCGCGCCATGTCGGCCCAGAAGTAAGCCAGGCACGCGTAACCGGAATACATCAGGTAGTCCACCGAGGCGGCCCCCACTTCTTCACGGTCTTTCATCGCGGCCATGCCGACCTTCATGGTCAACTCGCCCCACTCTTTGTTCAGCGCAGCCAGCGGTGCAACGAACTCTTTGACCGCTTCGTTGCCTTCGTTGGCCTGGCAGAACTTGTGCACGATCTTGGTGAAGCCCTTGAGCGCTTCGCCTTGGGTCATCAGCACCTTACGACCCAGCAGGTCCAGCGCCTGGATGCCGGTGGTGCCTTCGTACAGCATCGAAATGCGGCTGTCGCGAACGTTCTGCTCCATGCCCCACTCAGCGATGAAGCCGTGACCGCCGTAGATCTGCACGCCGTGGTTGGCGGATTCAAAACCGACTTCGGTCATGAACGCCTTGGCGATCGGGGTCATGAATGCCAGCAGGCCATCGGCCTGTTTCTTGGCTTCGTCGTCGGTACCGTATTTGACGATGTCCACTTGCTTGGCGGTGAAGTACACCATCGCACGGTTGCCTTCGGCGAAGGCTTTCATGGTCAGCAGCATGCGGCGCACATCAGGGTGCACGATGATCGGGTCGGCGGCCTTATCCGGCGCTTTCGGGCCGGTCAGGGAACGCATCTGCAGGCGGTCACGCGCATATTTCAGGCCGCCCTGGAAGCCGATTTCAGCGTGGGCCAGGCCTTGCAGCGCGGTGCCCAAGCGAGCGGTGTTCATAAAGGTGAACATGCAGTTCAGGCCTTTGTTCGCCGGGCCGATCAGGAAACCGGTGGCCGCGTCGAAGTTCATCACGCAGGTGGCGTTACCGTGGATGCCCATCTTGTGTTCCAGGGAACCACAGGTCACCGCGTTGCGCGCACCGATGGAACCGTCGGCATTCGGCAGGAACTTCGGCACGATAAACAGCGAAATACCTTTGGTGCCAGCCGGTGCGTCCGGCAGGCGGGCCAGTACGATGTGGACGATGTTATCGGCCATGTCGTGTTCGCCGGCCGAGATGAAGATCTTGGTGCCGGAAACCTTATAGGTACCGTCGGCCTGAGGTTCGGCCTTGGTGCGCAGCATGCCCAGGTCGGTGCCACAGTGTGGCTCGGTCAAGCACATGGTGCCGGTCCACTCGCCCGACACCAGCTTGGTCAGGTAGGCCTCTTGCTGCTCGGGGGTGCCGTGCTCGGAGATGGTGTTCATCGCGCCATGGGACAGGCCTGGGTACATGCCCCACGACCAGTTGGCTTCGCCGACCATTTCACTGACAGCCAGGCCCAGGGATTCCGGCAGGCCTTGGCCGCCGTGCTCCACGTCGTGGGCCAGGCTTGGCCAGCCACCTTCGACGAATTGTTTGTAGGCTTCTTTGAAACCGGTTGGGGTTTTAACGCCCGACTCACTCCAGGTGCAGCCTTCGATGTCACCCACGCGGTTCAGCGGTGCCAGCACTTGCTCACAGAACTTGGCGCCTTCTTCAAGGATGGCGTCAACCATGTCCGGGGTAGCGTCCTGGCAAGCCGGCAGGCTCTGATAGTGCGCTTCATAGCCAAGCAGTTCGTCACGAACGAAGCGAATATCACGCAAGGGGGCCTTGTAGTCAGGCATAGCGATAAACCTCTGCTGATGTATCTGGAATGAACAACCGCGTGGATGTGTTGTGGCGGTCAAACAGGTGTTTGAAACATACGTTTACCACCTGGGGATGTCAAGCGCCGTCCGGATGCCGTTTGTCATGACATGAATCAAAGGCGCGCACGGCGAAGCCTGCGGCGGGTCGCCACACATGACTTTAGGAGAGATGGGGAGTTTTTGTAGGAGCGAGCAAGCTCGCTCCTGCAGTGACCGGATAAGACAGAAGGGGGTTAAGCGTAGGTGTCGATCAGGGTGCCGAGCATTTCATCCGAAGCCTTGGCGACTTTTGCACCGAGCTCCACTTGGAATTTGCCTTGGGCCATTTCGACCATGTTGCTGGCCGAGTTGGACGGCTGGGCGCGGTCATTGGCTTGCAGACGGTCACTTTGCGCATCCGAGGGCTGGGTCGTCGCGGCGCTGGCAATTTTACCGGCGGCCTGGTCGACACGGTTTTGCCCGGCCTGAATGCTGCTCAGGCCCGAATAAAACGCGCTGCTTCCAGAGATTTCCATGGCGTAAGCCTGCCTTTAGAGAATCGTGAACCTTGATTGAAGCAGAGTCGCCCGCAAAACGCCCGTCAAAAACACTAATGGCATAATGCCTTATCGATAGCCAAAATCAGTCAAGCAGGTCCAATTGCAGGTACTCCGCAACGGCCTCAGCCCCGGCGTGCTTGAGTTTCGGCACACGGCCCAGGCACGGCGCGGGCAGGCGTTCGGCCAGGGTGGCGAGGTTTTCTTCCAGACGGGAGGTCTTGGGGTCGATGATATTTGCCACCCACCCGGCCAACTGCAAACCGTCGCGGGCGATGGCTTCGGCGGTCAGCAAGGCATGGCTGATGCAACCCAGGCGCACGCCCACCACCAGGATCACCGGCAGCTTGAGCGCCATGGCCAAATCCGACAGGTTCGCCTGATCAGCCAGTGGCACCCGCCAACCGCCTGCGCCTTCGATCAAGGTGAAATCCGCTTCTCGCGCCAGCATCTGCTGCATGGGCTTGAGCAAGGATTGCACCGTCAGCGACACACCCGCCTCCCGCGCCGCCAGATGCGGTGCAATGGCCGGTTCGAAGGCCACCGGGTTGACCTCGGCATAACTCAAGGGCAACGAACATTCGGCCAACAACGCCAATGCATCGGCGTTGCGCAAGCCTTTGGGCGTAACCTGGCAGCCGGACGCCACGGGCTTGCCGGCGGCGGTGCTTTTGCCGGCTTGTCGCGCTGCGTGGAGCAGGCCGGCAGCGACAGTCGTTTTGCCGACATCGGTGTCGGTACCGGTAATAAAGTAGGCAGCGGTCATAGAGGTTTCTCCAGTACGGCATACACCACTTGGTAAGTCGCCGGCAGGCCCGGGGCCTGGCGGAACCGCTCATACGCCTGCACCAGTGCAACAATCCGCGCGCGCCCCGTCAACCCTCCCGGGCGGCCGGGGTTGAGGTTATGGGCGCCCAAGGCCTTCAACTCATGGGTAAGGCTGCGCACATCCGGGTAATGCAGTACATGGGGACGCTGCTCCAGGCTCACCACCCGCAGGCCGCTGGCTGCGCACAGTTGCTGATAAGCCTCGAAAGTACGGAAGCGGTTGACGTGAACCAAGCCATCCGCCGCGCGCCAGCTTTCGCGCAGTTCTTCCAGGGTGCCCACGCAGAGGCTGGTAAAGGCAAGCACACCACCCGGTTGCAACACGCGATAGGCCTCGCTGAGCACCGCTTCGAAGTTCGCGCACCACTGCACCGCGAGAGAGGAGAAGATCAGCTCCACGCTGTCCGCTTTAAGCGGCAAACGCTCTGCATCACCCGCGATGAACTGCTCGGCGCCACCCAAAGGGCGCGCGTGGTTGAGCATTCCTTCGGCGATATCCAGTGCGATGCCTTGGCTGGCAGGCAGCCGCTTACCCAGCATGCGGCTGAAATAGCCGGTGCCGCAGCCCATATCCAGCCAGCGTTGCGGGGTGATATCGGCCGGCAGGCGCATCAGCAATTGGCTGCCCACTGCCCGCTGCAACTCAGCAACGCTGTCGTAACTGGCGGCTGCACGGGAAAAGGATGCCGCCACCTGGCGCTTGTCCGGCAAGGCCCCCGGCAGCGGGGCGTGGGATAAATCAGTCATCGATGCACTCATGCAAAAAAGCCTGGATGGCCCCCGCTACACCGTGGGGGTCTTCCAGAAGAAAAGCGTGGCCGGCCTGTTCAATCAGGCCGATTTCAACATCGGGCAGCAGCGCCAGCAGATCGCTGGCGGCTTCGGCGGGCACCAACCCATCCAGTCCGGCGAACAGGTGCAACTGTGGGCCGCGATACGCCAGCAAAGCGTCGCGGGTGTCGAGTTGGGCGAGCAGTTCAAGACCGGGCATCAGCACACTGGAAGGCGTATTCGGTGCGCCACTGACCAGCAAGCGTGACAACCCACGTGGGTCTTCGGCACCTTTGGCGCACAGCAAACCAAAACGTTTGAGGGTGACCTGGGAGTCGGCATGGCAACCGGCGAGAAACGCGTCGAACGTCTCGGCGGGCATCGCGCTCGGCCAGCCGTCATGGGCGACGAAACACGGATTGCTCGCCAGTGTGAGCAAGCCGCAGCAGCGTTCGCCGCGCCGCGCCGCCAGTTCCGAGGCAAGCATGCCGCCCAACGACCAACCGCCCAACCATGCGTTGTCCGGCAGCGTGGCATCGAGTTCGTCGAGCCATTCATTCAGGTCGCTGGAAGCCAGCGCGGGCAAGGGCTCGATCTGCACCTGCAGGTGTTCGTCCAGGCCTTGCAGTGCGGCAGCCAAAGGCTCCAGCGGTGATACGCCGAGGCCCCAGCCGGGCAGCAATATCAGTCGGTCACGCATGGTCGGGCTCCGAACTGCTTGATACGCGCAAACACGCTTCCAATGCGTTTAACAATAGCCGCACCTGCGCCTCGGTGTGGGCCGCCGTCAAGGTCACGCGCAAGCGGGCACTGCCAGCCGGCACGGTGGGTGGGCGAATGGCGGTGACCATCAGACCGCGCTCGCGCAGCATCTGCGACAGGCGCATGGCCTTGGCGCTGTCACCGATCAGGATCGGCTGGATCGGCGTGAAGCTGTCCATCAGGTCCAGCCCAAGCTGCTCGGCGCCCTGGCGGAACTGGTGAATCAGGCTGTTGAGGTGCTCGCGCCGCCAATGTTCGGTGCGCAGCAGCTCCAGGCTTTTCAAGGTGGCGCAGGCCAGGGCCGGCGGTTGGCTGGTGGTGTAGATGTACGGGCGTGCGAACTGGATCAGGCTTTCGATCAGCGCTTCACTGCCCGCCACAAAAGCCCCAGCCGTGCCAAACGCCTTGCCAAGGGTGCCGACCAATACCGGCACGTCCTCCTGGCTAAGGCCGAAATGCTCGACGATGCCTCCGCCGTTGGCACCCAATGGCCCGAAGCCGTGGGCATCATCCACCATCAGCCAGGCACCTTTGGCTTTGGTTTCACGGGCCAGCGCTGGCAGGTCCGCCAGATCGCCGTCCATGCTGAACACGCCATCGGTGACCACCAGCGTATTGCCGGTGGCTTTCTCCAGGCGCTTGGCCAGGCTTTCGGCGTCGTTATGCAAGTAGCGATTGAAACGCGCACCCGATAGCAGGCCCGCATCCAGCAACGAGGCATGGTTGAGTCGGTCTTCCAGCACCGTATCGCCCTGCCCCACCAACGCCGTGACCGCGCCGAGGTTGGCCATGTAGCCGGTGGTAAACAGCAGCGCGCGCGGGCGACCGGTGAAGTCGGCCAGCGCTTGTTCCAGTTCATGGTGCGGTGTCGCATGCCCGACCACCAGGTGCGAAGCACCACCGCCCACGCCCCAGCGGGACGCACCGGCGCGCCAGGCTTCGATCACTTGAGGGTGATTGGCCAGGCCCAGGTAATCGTTATTACAGAACGCCAGCAACGGCTGGCCGTCCACCACCACTTCCGGACCTTGGGGGCTGTCCAGTAGCGGGCGTTGGCGATAAAGGTGTTCGGCACGGCGGGCAGCGAGGCGCGCGGCGAGATCAAAAGACATGCTGGCCTCGATACATCAGGTGAACAATGTGGGAGCTGGCTTGCCACCCCTACAGGGATGGCATTTCAATCAAACAACGGCGTTATAGAACTGCTCGCTGCTCTTCTGCTCCACCAGCGCCTGTTCGATCGCGGCCTGATGCACTTCATCGGCATGCTCTTCGCGCGCTTCCGGCAGAATCCCCAGGCGCGAAAACAGTTGCATATCCTTGTCGGCCTGCGGGTTGGCAGTGGTCAGCAACTTATCGCCGTAGAAGATCGAGTTGGCACCGGCAAAAAACGCCAGGGCCTGCATCTGCTCGTTCATCGCCTCGCGACCAGCCGACAGCCGTACATGGGACTGCGGCATCAGGATGCGCGCCACGGCGAGCATGCGGATGAAGTCGAACGGGTCGATGTCTTCGGCGTTTTCCAGCGGCGTACCGGCAACCTTCACCAACATGTTGATTGGCACCGATTCCGGATGCTCCGGCAGGTTGGCCAGCTGGATCAGCAAATTGGCGCGGTCATCAAGGGACTCGCCCATGCCGAGGATGCCACCCGAGCAGATCTTCATCCCCGACTCCCGCACGTAAGCCAGGGTTTGCAGACGCTCGCTGTAGGTGCGGGTGGTGATGATCGAGCCGTAAAACTCCGGCGACGTATCAAGGTTGTGGTTGTAGTAGTCCAGGCCAGCCTGGGCCAGGGCCTCGGTCTGGTCCTGATCGAGGCGGCCGAGGGTCATGCAGGTTTCCAGGCCCATGGCCTTCACGCCTTTGACCATCTGCAGCACGTAAGGCATGTCTTTGGCCGACGGGTGCTTCCAGGCGGCGCCCATGCAGAAACGGGTCGAACCGATGGCCTTGGCGCGGGCAGCCTCTTCGAGGACCTTCTGCACTTCCATCAGCTTCTCTTTTTCCAGGCCAGTGTTGTAGTGGCCCGACTGCGGACAATATTTGCAATCTTCCGGGCAGGCCCCGGTCTTGATCGAGAGCAGCGTCGACACTTGCACACGGTTAGCGTCGAAATGCGCGCGGTGCACGGTCTGCGCCTGGAACAACAGGTCATTGAACGGCTGCACGAACAGCGCTTTGACTTCGGCGAGGGACCAATCGTGACGCAAGGTGGCGGTGGTGCTGGCGCTCATGGGCGATTCCTTGATTATGCTTTGGCAAGCGCTGTGGGCAGGGCAATACCCACAGGCACGACACGGATGCTCGGCATATTTAAGGAAGATTCATGCACTGTCAACCAGACTACAAACACCAGGTTTACATCTGGTCAAAAAACACACAAACCTGTTTGATCTGCGATGAGGCCACGGACTCTTGCGATGCTGTGTGCAACGCCTGCGAAACCGAGCTGCCTTGGTTGATGGAGCACTGCAACCTGTGCGCCCTGCCCTTGCCGATGGAGGGTTTGATCTGCGGTCAATGCCAACAGCATCCACCGGCTTTCAAACAGGTGATCGTACCCTGGACTTACAGCTTTCCGATCGACTGTCTGATCAGCCGCTTCAAGCACCAGGCGCGCTGGCCCCTCGGACAAATGCTTGCACAGTTGTTGACGCAGCACCTGCAACACCGCTTCGACAACACCGAACTCACGCGCCCCGACTGCCTGCTACCGGTGCCCCTGGCGCGCAAGCGCCTGCGTGAACGCGGCTATAACCAGGCCTTGATGCTGGCGCGCTGGCTCAGCAGCTCCTTAAACATCGCCTACGATGAACACTTGTTATTACGCCCCCATGAAACCGTCGCCCAACAAGCCCTCGATGCCAAGACCCGCAAACGCAACCTGCTCGGCGCTTTCGCCCTGGCGCCCGATGCCCAGGTGCAAGGCCGTCACTTTGCACTGGTGGACGACGTACTCACCACGGGTGCCACCGCCCACAGCCTGGCGCGGTTGTTGATGAACGCCGGGGCGCGGCAGGTCGATGTGTACTGCCTGGCGCGCACGCCCAAACCAGGCAGCTGACTTGACTCCGTCCCACCTTGCCCGCAACGTTCGGCCCACCACATCGAAGCGTATTGCCATGTCTCTGCCAACGCCCCTCAGCCAACACATCATCCGCCGCCCCCAGCGCATTGCCCTGCTGGCGCATATCGCCGAGCAGGGTTCTATCACCCGCGCGGCGAAAAGCGCGGGGTTGAGTTACAAGGCGGCGTGGGATGCCATTGATGAGCTGAACAACCTGGCGCAAAAGCCGCTGGTGGAACGCAGCGTCGGCGGGAAAGGTGGCGGCGGCGCCAAGCTGACGGCGGAAGGTGAGCGCGTGCTGCGTCTTTATCAGCGCCTGCAAGTATTGCAGGCCCAAGTGCTGGGCTCTGACGAAGCCGCCAGTGACTTCAACCTGCTGGGCCGCTTGATGCTGCGCACCAGCGCGCGTAATCAACTGCATGGTCAGGTCGTCGCTATCGAGCAGCATGGCCGCAATGATCTGATCCGTCTGCAACTGGCTGGCGGGCTGACCCTGGCTGCGCAGATCACCCACGACAGCACGCAGCGACTAGAGCTGGAGATCGGCGTGGAAGTGGTCGCACTGATCAAGGCCGGCTGGCTGGAATTGCTGGCGCCCGGGGCCTTCGCAACAACTGGAAACAATTGCATGAGCGGCATCGTCGACGCCATTCTCGACGCCGAGGACGGCCCCAGCGAAGTGCGTGTCATCCTGCCCAACGGCCAGGTTTTATGCGCCCTGGCGCAGCCCGACACGCTCAAGGCTCTGTGCGTGGCCGAAGGTAAAGCGATCCAGGTTCAATGTGCACCGAGCAATGTGCTGCTCGGCACACCGGTGTAAGCGGCCCGCTATTTAAACTGCAACAATTTCGTCACGCCCGCTCCTTATGGTGTTTGCAAAAACCGCAGGGAGCCTGAGATGAGCCTATTAGAAGAAAACCAAGCCACCGACCTTGAGCAGATGGTCGGCCTCACCCGCCGCCGCTTCATCGGTGCCGGTGCCCTGTGCGGCGCCGCGATGTTCCTCGGCGGCAACCTGCTGACCCGCAGCGCTCTCGCCGTCAACGCCGCCAGCGCCAGCCCGTTGCTGGGCTTCACCAGCATCGCCGCTGCCACCAGCGACGCCATTACCTTGCCGCCGGGCTACAGCGCGTCGGTGCTGATCAGTTGGGGCCAGCCGCTGAGCAAGAGCGCGCCGGCCTTCGACCCGTCCGGCAACGGCACGGCCAAGGCCCAGGAGCAACAGTTCGGCGACAACAACGACGGCATGAGCCTGTTTGCCTTCCCCGGTGACGACAACCGCGCGCTGATGGCGATCAACAACGAATACACCAACTATCGCTACCTCTTCGCCCACGGCGGTGCGCCGCAGTCGGCCGAAGACGTGCACAAGGCCCAGGCCAGCGAAGGTGTGTCAGTGATCGAAGTACGCCGCAAGGGCGACACCTGGCAGTTCGTGCAGGACTCGCGCTACAACCGCCGCATCCACGGCAACTCGCCGATCCGCCTCAGCGGCCCCGCCGCCGGCCACGACTGGTTGAAAACCAGCGCCGACAAGTCCGGTAAAAAAGCCCTGGGTACCTTCCAGAACTGCGCCAACGGCAAGACACCGTGGGGCACTTATCTGACGTGCGAAGAGAACTTCACCGACTGCTTCGGCAGCAGCAACCCACAACAGACCTTCGACGCCGGGCAGAAACGCTATGGCGTGGTCGCCGCCAGCAAAGACATCAACTGGCACCAACACGACCCACGCTTCGACATCGCCAAGAACCCCAACGAACTCAACCGCCACGGTTGGGTCGTGGAAATCGACCCGTTCGACCCACAATCCACCCCGGCCAAACGCACCGCCCTGGGCCGCTTCAAGCACGAAAACGCGGCCTTGGCGGAAACCCGCGACGGCCGCGCCGTGGTGTACATGGGCGACGATGAGCGCGGCGAGTTCATCTACAAGTTCGTCAGCCGCGACAAGATAAACCACAAGAACCCCAAGGCCAACAAAGACTTGCTCGACCACGGCACCTTGTATGTGGCGATCTTCGACGCGGGCGACGGCAACACCGACCACCCCAAGGGCAAGGGCCAATGGGTCGAGCTGACCCACGGCAAAAACGGCATCGACGCCAGCACCGGTTTTGCCAGCCAGGCCGAAGTGCTGATCCACGCCCGCCTGGCCGCCAGCGTGGTGAAAGCCACACGCATGGACCGCCCGGAATGGATCGTGGTCAGCCCCACCGATGGTCAGGTCTATTGCACCCTGACCAATAACGCCAAGCGGGGTGAGGAGGGCCAGCCAGTGGGCGGCCCCAACCCACGTGAGAAAAACGTCTACGGCCAGATCCTGCGTTGGAAGGCCGACGCCGATAACCACGGTGCCTCGACATTCACCTGGGACCTGTTTGTGGTGGCCGGCAACCCGGGTGTGCACGCCGGCACGCCAAAAGGTGGCTCGTCGAACATCAACCCGCAGAACATGTTCAACAGCCCCGATGGCTTGGGCTTCGACAAGGCCGGGCGTTTGTGGATCCTCACAGACGGGGACTACAGCAACGCCGGAGATTTCGCAGGCATGGGCAATAACCAGATGCTGTGTGCAGACCCCGCCACCGGGGAAATCC
The DNA here is from genome assembly GCF_058725305.1 of Pseudomonas sp. DW-iso3. NCBI lineage: Bacteria > Pseudomonadati > Pseudomonadota > Gammaproteobacteria > Pseudomonadales > Pseudomonadaceae > Pseudomonas > Pseudomonas sp. DW-iso3. Next base: position 310,080 of record NZ_JBZXDZ010000007.1, on the reverse strand, counting down.
GCCGTTTCATGGTCGGGCCGGTGGCCTGTGAAGTGACAGGCATCAGCTTCTCGCCGGATCAGAAGACGCTCTTTGTAGGGATTCAGCATCCGGGGGAGACCGGCGGTTCGACCTGGCCGGAGCATCTGCCGAATGGCAAGCCGCGCTCGTCGGTGATGGCGATTCGACGGGATGACGGCGGTATCGTCGGCGCCTGATAGACCGCTTTTGCGAGCAAGTCGAAGCGTCGAACCGCCGCTCCCACATTCCACCGCATTCCTACAGGATATACGCGGTGAAATATGGGAGCGCGCTTGCTCGCGAAGGCGTTCCCACAGCCACCACCTATCTATGCTCGTGTGCGTTACCATACCCGGCCGGACGCGGCGCCCTGCTGCGCGCAGGAGTTCGCATGGCCCACCCGTTTGAAACACTCACGCCCGACCTGGTACTCGACGCGGTCGAAAGCATCGGTTTCCTCAGCGATGCTCGCGTTCTGGCGCTCAACAGCTACGAAAACCGTGTCTATCAAGTGGGTATCGAAGACTCGGAACCGCTGATCGCCAAGTTCTATCGTCCACAGCGTTGGACCAACGAAGCAATCCTCGAAGAACACCGCTTTACGTTCGAACTGGCCGAATGCGAAGTCCCGGTGGTCGCGCCACTGATCCACAACGGCGAAAGCCTGTTCGAACACGCCGGCTTCCGCTTCACCTTGTTCCCGCGCCGTGGCGGCCGCGCGCCGGAGCCGGGCAATCTCGATCAACTGTATCGCCTAGGGCAATTGCTCGGCCGTTTGCATGCGGTGGGTTCCACCCGCCCGTTCGAACACCGGGAAGCCCTGGGCGTGAAGAACTTCGGTCACGACTCCCTGACCACGTTGCTCGAAGGCAATTTCATTCCCAAGAGCCTGCTGCCGGCCTACGAGTCCGTGGCCCGCGACCTGCTCAAGCGTGTGGAAGAGGTGTACAAGGCCACGCCGCACAAGAACATCCGCATGCACGGCGATTGCCACCCCGGCAACATGATGTGTCGCGACGAGATGTTCCACATCGTTGACCTGGACGACTGCCGCATGGGCCCGGCAGTGCAGGACCTGTGGATGATGCTCGCCGGAGATCGTCAGGAATGTCTGGGCCAGCTCTCGGAATTGATGGACGGCTACCAGGAATTCCATGACTTCGACCCGCGTGAACTGGCGCTGATCGAACCCCTGCGCGCCTTGCGTCTGATGCACTACAGCGCCTGGCTGGCGCGGCGCTGGGACGACCCGGCGTTCCCTCACAGCTTCCCGTGGTTTGGCAGCGAGCGTTATTGGGGCGATCAGGTGCTGGCGTTGCGCGAGCAACTCTCGGCCTTGAACGAAGAACCCCTGAAACTGTTTTAACGGCTGTTCTGTGGGAGACCGGCTCCCACAGAAAGCAGATCCCATTGCCTGAGAAATATCCTTACAATTGCGCTTTGTTAGCTGCCTAAGCAAGGATTCCGCATGCAAGCCGCCAACCCCCGCAAGGGGTACATCCTGGGCCTGAGCGCCTATGTCATCTGGGGTCTGTTCCCGCTCTACTTCAAAGCCATCGCCAGCGTACCCGCTGCCGAGATCATCGTACACCGCGTGCTGTGGTCGGCGCTGTTCGGCGGTTTGCTGTTGATGGTGTGGAAGCATCCCGGCTGGTTCCGCGAATTGCGCGACAACCCCAAGCGCCTGGCGATCCTGGCCCTCAGTGGTTCGTTGATTGCGGGCAACTGGCTGACTTACGTGTGGTCGGTGAATACCGGACGCATGCTGGAAGCGAGCCTGGGTTACTACATCAACCCACTGGTGAATGTGGTGCTGGGCATGCTGATCCTGGTCGAACGCCTGCGGCGCTTGCAGTGGGTGGCCGTCGGGCTGGCCGCCGTGGGTGTGGCGCAACAGGTGTGGCAAGTCGGCAGCTTGCCGTGGGTATCGCTGGTGCTGGCGTTGACCTTTGGCTTCTACGGGCTGATTCGCAAGCAGGCGCCCGTTAAAGCGCTGCCGGGGCTTGTGGTGGAAACCTGGATGCTGGTGCCGATTGCAGTGGCCTGGTTGCTGTTCAACCCGACCGCCCATAGTGCCCAGATGGCGTTCTGGAGTACGTCCGAAGCCTGGTGGCTGGTGGCCGCCGGCCCGGTGACGCTGATCCCGTTGGTGTGTTTCAACGCCGCCGCACGGCATTTGCCCTACACCGCATTGGGCTTTTTGCAGTACGTCGCACCGACGCTGGTGTTGCTGGAAGCCGTGCTGCTGTTCGGTGAACACCTGGCACCGAGCACACTGACCGCCTTCGCCTTCATCTGGGCAGGCCTGGTGGTGTACAGCGTTGATATCTGGCTCAGCGCACGCAAACGCTGATCAAATAACGTACAAACCTCTGCAAGCCACAGCGGGCGTGGCTTGCAGGCATCCACCCCAAGGTTATCCACAACCTGATCCCCGCCATTTGTGCACAAGCTTTTGAAATTGCTCGTTTTTTGCTCAAATGACGGAGGCGCCCGGCGGGCGTGGCCTGGCGCCGGGTCTCTACAGGTTATCCACAGGCCCATGCAAGATTTCCATGCATAACCCTGTGGGCAGATTATTCCTCGTGATGCAGTTCCACCATCAAGTCATCGGCCAGGGTTTCCAGAGATAACTGCAAGGTATCGAGGGCCAACGTTGCTGGCACCTGCAACAACGCCTCGGCGGTAAACAATGGATCGCCGCTCATGGGTGCCGGGCGCACATCGGTACTCAGGCTCTCCAGGTTCACACCCTGCTTGCTCAGCAGCGCCGTAATCTCGCGCACAATGCCCGCACGGTCATTGCCCACCAGCGTCATCATGATCGATCTGGAGGCCGAGGCCTGTCCGCTACTGCCCTCGCCCACCAGCACGCGAATGCCATGTGTGGATAAATCCTCCAGCGCCCCGACCAACGCCTGACGGTGCTCTGCAGGAACGCTGACCCGCAGGATCCCGGCAAACTGCCCGGCCATGTGGGCCATGCGGCTTTCCAGCCAGTTGCCGCCGTGGGCGGCGATGTTCTGCGCAATGCGTTCAACCAGCCCGGGTTTGTCGGCGGCGATAATTGTGAGTACAAGATGGTCCATGGCCAAGCCCTCTGGAATTCAATCTACAAGGTGGACCCGCAAGCCCTTGAAAACAAATCGTGTACCATTTTTATATTTATATGGAACAATCCATTAGTTTTTTGAGAACATCCGGTTCTCCGCTGTGACCGTACGACCAAAGTGGGTCGCTAAACGACGTATTTAGTCTAATTTTCACAACCGCAAGTCATCATGTAGTATGCCCAATCGTGCACTACATAATGAAAATCTGAAACAGCGCATAAGCTCCGCAGAGTGAGGCAAGCAATGACTGAACACGTTCAAGTCGGTGGCCTGCAGGTCGCCAAAGTCCTGTTCGACTTCGTGAACAACGAAGCCATTCCCGGCACCGGCATTACTGCCGACCAGTTCTGGGCCGGCGCCGACAAGGTCATCCACGACCTGGCACCGAAGAACAAAGCCCTACTCGCCAAACGCGACGATTTCCAAACGCGGATCGATACCTGGCACCAGACCCACGCCGGCCAGGCGCATGACCCGGTGGCTTACAAAGCCTTCCTGCAAGACATTGGATACCTGCTGCCAGAAGCCGCAGACTTCCAGGCCACGACCCAAAACGTCGATGACGAGATCGCCCGCATGGCCGGCCCGCAGCTGGTAGTGCCGGTGATGAACGCCCGCTTCGCCCTCAACGCCTCCAATGCGCGCTGGGGCTCTCTGTATGACGCGCTGTATGGCACCGATGCCATCAGCGAAGCCGACGGCGCCGAAAAGGGCCAGGGCTACAACAAGGTACGTGGCGACAAGGTCATCGCCTTCGCCCGCGCCTTCCTCGATGAGGCCGCACCGCTCAGCGCCGGCAGCCACGTGGATTCGACCGGCTACAAGATCGTCGACGGCAAGCTGATCGTCAGCCTCAAGGGCGGCAGCAACAGCGGCCTGCGCGATGACGCACAGTTGATCGGTTTCCAGGGCCCTGCAGCGCAGCCGATTGCGATCCTGCTGAAACACAACGGCCTGCACTTCGAAATCCAGATCGACGCCAGCACCCCTGTCGGCCAGACCGACGCCGCCGGCATCAAAGATGTGCTGATGGAAGCCGCGCTGACCACCATCATGGACTGCGAAGACTCCGTCGCCGCCGTCGATGCCGACGACAAAGTGGTGATCTACCGCAACTGGCTCGGCCTGATGAAGGGCGACCTGGCCGAAGAAGTCGCCAAGGGCGGCAAGACCTTCACCCGCACCATGAATGCCGACCGTGTCTACACCGGCGTGAATGGCCAGGACGTGACCCTGCATGGCCGTTCGCTGCTGTTCGTGCGTAACGTTGGCCACCTGATGACCATCGACGCGATCCTCGACAAAGACGGCAATGAAGTGCCGGAAGGTATTCTCGACGGGCTGATCACCAGCCTGGCGGCGATCCACAGCCTCAACGGCAACAGCAGCCGCAAAAACAGCCGCACGGGTTCCGTGTACATCGTGAAACCGAAGATGCACGGCCCGGAAGAAGCGGCGTTCACCAATGAGCTGTTCGGGCGCATCGAAGACGTGCTGAACCTGCCGCGCAACACCCTCAAAGTCGGGATCATGGACGAGGAGCGCCGCACCACGGTCAACCTCAAGGCCTGCATCAAGGCGGCCAGTGAGCGCGTGGTATTCATCAACACCGGCTTCCTCGACCGTACCGGCGACGAGATCCACACCTCCATGGAAGCCGGCGCGATGGTGCGCAAGGCCGCCATGAAGGCGGAAAAATGGATCAGCGCCTACGAGAACTGGAACGTGGATATCGGCCTGAGCACCGGCCTGCAAGGTCGCGCGCAGATCGGTAAAGGCATGTGGGCCATGCCCGACCTGATGGCCGCAATGCTCGAGCAGAAGATCGCCCACCCACTGGCCGGCGCCAACACCGCCTGGGTACCGTCGCCCACGGCGGCTGCCCTGCACGTGTTGCACTATCACAAGGTCGACGTATTCGCCCGCCAGGCCGAACTGGCCAAGCGCGAGCGCGCGTCGGTGGACGACATCCTGACCATTCCCTTGGCCAGTAACACCAATTGGTCCGACGAAGAAATCCGCAACGAGCTGGACAACAACGCCCAGGGCATCCTCGGCTATGTCGTCCGCTGGATCGACCAGGGTGTTGGCTGCTCGAAAGTGCCGGACATCAACGATGTGGGCCTGATGGAAGACCGCGCCACCCTGCGTATCTCCAGCCAGCACATCGCCAACTGGCTGCGCCACGGCATCGTCAATGAAGTCCAGGTGATGGAAAGCCTCAAGCGCATGGCGCCAGTGGTGGACCGTCAAAATGCCGGGGATAAACTGTATCGCCCACTCGCACCGGATTTCGACAGCAATATCGCGTTCCAGGCGGCGGTGGAGTTGGTGATTGAAGGTACCAAACAGCCGAATGGATATACCGAACCGGTGTTGCACCGCAGGCGTCGGGAGTTCAAGGCTAAAAACGGCCTGTAAATGAAAAAGCCCTGATCGTGAGATCAGGGCTTTTTATTAACGCTTTAGAGGCACACTAAACCCGTAGTTGAATGTACCGCTGAACGTAAGTACATCACCCGTTTTATTACTGACTTTGCCGTCTCGCACAAGGCCCGAGAGCTCGACTCTATCTACTGTAGGTTCGGGGATGATTTGATATTTGACCTCTATCGTTCCTGAGGGGGCTCGGTCGTATTCCTCAAACGGACTGAGCATAAATATTACTTTCGAGATCTCCGACAAGTTGAATTCGTTATTCCCCTCTTCGACTCTTTTCGGAGAATAGGTCAAGCTAATACCTAAGCCGTTCACTTCGTCTGTGGGTATTATCAGTCGTTGAATGTCCCTGATGATCCTCCGCGAGGTTAATTTGAGACGATTGCCTTTGAGGGTGTATTCAAACTCCGCTAACGCGTGGTCAGCGTCAGCCTGAGGGCAGTTATCTTCTGCAGTGGGCATAAATTAGATTCCTGTTCAGGTCATGGGCCAAAAGCTCGGCAAGAGCACCCAAACCATTGAACATGCTTTCACCCACCGCAACGACTGTCAGAATTGACAGTGTGGTGTAACTCCAGACAAACGGCCCCTACTGCGCCATCCCCAACTCCCGCTTGACCATCTTCGCCAACTTCACGCTATCAATCGGCTTCAGCAAAAAATCCACCACGCTCAAGTGCATCGCATCAATCACATCTGGCGCTTCGGCGTCCCCCGACATGATGATGATGGGCAACGCAGCGCGAGTGGAATCTCGCACTAGCTTGATCAACTCCAGCCCGTTGCCGGGGTTCATGCGCAAATCGGTGATCAGCAAACCGATGGAGCTGCTCGACTTCAACAAATCCCACGCCGCCTCACCACTGTCAGCCGTCATGCAGCGAATACCGTCCAGTCCCAGGATTTCCGCCAGCAATTCGCGTGCGTCCTTGTCGTCGTCGACGATCAGCACGCGTTGTGGCGGTAAATCAGGCTCCAGCATCACGGCGCTCAGCGCCTCGCGCTCAGCGTCACTCAAAATATCGTGGTCGGACATACGGTTCTCAGCAGTTCTAATCAATCTCCCAGCACACTCGTCAGACATCTGCGGAAGGGCGTTCAATGTGCACTTCGTCGGAAAGTTTGCCTAGTGGGCGTTCTACGGGTTTTGGACGATAGTCATGTAAGGTTTTTCCCTAGGTGTGTGCCGTTTGTATCGACCTAGACTTACGTCCAATGGGCACCCGCCGCGCGGGAGTCGACCATGCAGGACGATAACGACAAAAAAATGCGGTCACTGTTATGAGTAAAGCTGATGCTTTCGCGCAAGCGGGAAAAACTGCTGTTTTGCAGAATATTCACGGCACCCTGCAGTTCCTGCAGCGTTTCCCGCCGTTCAACCAGATGGAAAACGCCCACCTGGCGTTTTTGGTGGAACAGTGCCAGTTACGCTTTTACGGCTCCGGCGACAGCATCCTCAAACCGTCGGGTGGGCCGGTTGAACACTTTTATATCGTCAAGCAGGGCCGGGTTGTGGGTGAACGACCGGACAGCGCCGAAACCACCTTCGAAATCACCACTGGCGAGTGCTTCCCCCTGGCCGCGTTGCTGGGCGAACGGGCGACCCGCACCGAGCACAAGGCCGCCGAAGACACCTTCTGCCTGCAACTGAACAAACCGGCATTCATCAAGCTCTTCGCGCTGTCCAGCCCGTTTCGCGATTTTGCCCTGCGTGGCGTCAGCAGCCTGTTGGACCAGGTCAATCAGCAAGTGCAGCAAAAAGCCGTGGAAACCCTCGGCACTCAGTACTCGCTGAACACGCGCCTCGGCGAATTGGCCATGCGCCATCCGGTCACGTGCAGCCCAGCCACACCGCTGCGCGAAGCCGTCACGCTGATGCATGAGCAACAGGTGGGCAGCATCGTCATCGTCGATGAGCTCAAGGCGCCCCTGGGGATTTTCACCCTGCGCGACCTGCGCCAGGTGGTGGCCGATGGCACCAGCGATTTCAGCCAACCCATCGAAGGGCATATGACCCAGGCGCCCTTCTTCCTGACCCCTGACCACAGCGCCTTCGACGCTGCAATCGCCATGACCGAACGGCATATCGCCCACGTCTGCCTGGTCAAGGACCAGCGCCTGTGCGGTGTAGTGTCCGAACGCGACCTGTTTTCACTGCAACGGGTGGACCTGGTGCATCTGGCGCGCACCATCCGCAACGCACCGCGGGTGGACAACCTGGTGGCGATTCGCGGCGAGATCGGCCAGTTGGTCGAACGCATGCTGGCCCATGGGGCCTCGTCCACTCAGATCACCCACATCATTACGCTGCTCAACGATCACACCGTGTGCCGGGTGATCGAGCTGACCCTGGCCGAAAAAGGCGACCCCGGCGTACCGTTCAGTTGGTTGTGCTTCGGCAGCGAAGGCCGTCGCGAGCAGACGCTTTACACCGATCAGGACAACGGCATTCTGTTCGATGCCAAGGACGCCGCCGAAGCAGCAGCGATCCGTGGCCGGCTGCTGCCACTCGCCCAGCAGATCAATCAGAATCTTGCCTTGTGCGGGTTCAGCCTGTGCAAAGGCAACATCATGGCCGGCAACCCGGAGCTGTGCCTGTCGCGCGCGGAGTGGGCGCGGCGGTTTGCAGCTTTTATCCGCGAGGCGACGCCGGAGAATCTGCTGGGTTCCAGCATCTATTTCGATCTGCGTGTGGTGTGGGGCGATGAACGTGGCTGCGAGCAATTGCGCCAAACCATTCTCGACCAAGTGGCGGACAACCGGTTGTTCCAACGCATGCTGGCCGAAAACGCGTTGCGCCAGCGGCCGCCCGTAGGACGTTTCCGTGAATTTGTACTGACCCGTAAAGGTGGCGAAAAAGCCACCCTCGACCTCAAGGTGCAGGGCCTGACCCCTTTCGTCGACGGCGCGCGCCTGCTGGCCCTGGCCAATGGTATCCACGCCAACAACACCTTGGAGCGTCTGCGCCAACTGGTGGTGAAGGAGGTGATTGAGCCCCTGGACGGCGCCGCGTATGAAGAGGCCTACCACTTTATCCAGCAGACCCGCATGCAGCAGCACCAGTTGCAATCCCGCGAGAACCAGCCGTACTCCAACCGTGTCGACCCTGACAGCCTCAACCATCTGGACCGTCGGATCCTGCGTGAATCCCTGCGCCAGGCACAACGTCTGCAAAGCAGCCTGACGCTGCGGTATCAGCTGTGAGTTTGTTCAACTGGCTGCGTAAGAAAAAGCCGGGGCTCGACAGTGCGCAACAACAGCGCCTGGCGCAACTGCGCAGTCCCACGCCACTGGGCAACAACACCCTGCGCAACCAGCGCTGGGTGGTGGTGGACCTGGAAACCAGCGGCCTCAACCTCAATCGTGATCAGGTACTGTCCATCGGCGCGGTCGTGATCGAAGACGGTGCGGTGGATTTCTCGCAACTGTTCGAACGCACCCTGCAACGGGCTGAAACCAAACTCAGCCCCAGCGTGTTGATCCACGGCCTCGGCCCCAGTGCGATCGCGGCCGGCAGCGATCCGGTGGACGCGTTGTTGGACTTCATGGACTTTGTCGGTGACAGCCCATTACTCGCCTTCCATGCGCCGTTCGATCAACACATGCTGTGCCGGGCACTCAAGGACAGCCTGGGTTACCGCCTGACCCATCCGTTTCTCGACGTTGCAGACATCGCTCCCCTATTGTGCCCCGAGGCGCATATCCGCGAAGCCGGGCTGGACGATTGGATCAATCACTTCAACCTGCACGTGGGCGAACGTCATCACGCCAGCGCCGATGCTTTGGCCACGGCGGAGCTGATGCTCATCCTGTTCAGCCGCGCGCGCCAGCAGCACATCGATACGCCACAGGCGTTGCAAGAGCGTTTGAGCCAATGGAAACGGCGTCAACACGCGCCATCGTTTTAATGTCATCTCCCGACAAACGCCAATTGCGCCTACACCACGGCTCTGCCACAATCGCGAATAATTCTCGTTAGTTTAAACATCCCGTTTACCAGGTGATGCCTTGTCGTCGATCCAGAATCCACACAGTGAGCTTGTTGGCGCGTTGTATCGCGACCATCGTGGCTGGCTGCTGGCCTGGCTTCGACGCAACGTGGCCTGCCCGAGCCGCGCCGAAGACCTGAGCCAGGACACCTTCATGCGTCTGCTGGGCCGTGACGAGTTGCGCGCGCCCCGCGAACCCCGTGCGTTCCTGATGGCGATCGCCAAGGGCTTGCTGTTCGATTACTTCCGTCGCGCCGCCCTGGAACAGGCCTACCTCACCGAACTGATGCTGATCCCGGAAAGTGAACACCCTTCGCCGGAAGAACAGCACCTGATCCTCGAAGACCTCAAGGCCATCGACCGCCTGCTCGGCAAGCTGTCGAGCAAGGCCCGCGCCGCCTTCCTTTATAACCGTCTCGACGGCATGGGCCACGCCGAAATCGCCCAGCGCCTCGGCGTGTCGGTGCCCCGCGTGCGCCAGTACTTGGCCCAAGGTATTCGCCAGTGCTACATCGCGCTGTATGGCGAGCCGCAGTGACGGTGATCAGTTCCAGACCGGTGTCGGCCCGCGTGCTGGATGCGGCGATCGCCTGGCAGTTGTCCCTTGATTCGGGTGACGGCAGCGCGATCGAGCGTGAAGAGTTCGATAAATGGCTGGCCAGCGATGAAGAACATGCCCGCGCCTGGCGTCAGTTGGGCATGCTCGACCAGCGTTTCAGCGTAGCCTCAGGCCCGGCGCGGGCAGCATTGCTGCAATCGCGTGAAGGTATTCGCCAGCGTGTGCGCAAGCTGGGCAGTGGCCTGGCAAGTGTCGCGTTGGTCATTGGCCTGGCGCTGTTTGCCGGTGAGCGCTATGTGCCGATCCACTATTGGCTGGCCGACCAACGTACCGCCACGGGTGAGCAGCGCACGCTGAAGCTGTCGGACGGTACGCTGATCAACCTCAATACCCACAGCGCCATCGACGTACGTTTCGATGAAAAACGCCGGCTGGTTGTGTTGCAGGAAGGTGAAATCCTGGTCGAAACCGGCCACAACGATGAACGCCCGTTCTATGTACAAACCCGCGATGGCAGCCTGCGGGCGCTGGGCACACGGTTTATCGTCAGGCGCGAAGACGACGCCACACGCTTGAGCGTGCTGCAATCGGCCGTGGCGGCCCAACCCGAGGCGCTGCACCAGGAACAGGTTTTCAAGGAAGGCCAACAAGTGCTGATGCGCAGCGACGGCCTCGGCCCGCTGCTTGCCGTCACTCCCGCCACCGATGCCTGGACCCGCGGCATGCTGGTGGTCGACAACGCGCGCCTGGGCGAGGTGGTCGAGGAGCTCAGCCGTTACCGCACCGGTTACCTGGGGGTGGATAAAAACGTGGCTGACCTGCGCATCACCGGCAGCTTCCCACTGCACGACACCACGCTGGCGCTCAACGCGCTGCTGCCGACACTGCCGGTGCACATCGAGCAACACACTCCCTGGTGGGTAACGGTGAAAGCCACGGCGAAAAACACCGAATCACTTAGCGAGAAATGAACAAACCCTCATTTCAAACGCGTCTAAAAAACTGTCATGCCTGACAGGTTTCAGCCTTACCGTCGTGTCCTTCAATAGACATCTCAATTGTTCTATTAAGGATGAAACGATGTCGACGCTCCCAAACATCACCCGCCACACGTTTACCTTCTGCTTCCCCGGTCAGGGCAACGACCCCTGCGGTGCCTTGGCCGACCTGCACCAACACGCCGAGGAGTTGCGTGGCTCGATAGAGTCCACCCTGGCGCTCATCGAACACGAGGCGGCGCAGCACGAGCCCGGCCTGCAGCCCGGCCTGATCACTCAAGTGTTGCTGACCCATCAGCATGCCCTGCCGCTGCCTTCCGGAGTCATGCAACTGGCCCTGTATGGCGCTGCGGTTGTGCTCAACCAGTTGCTGCACGACGCAGGCGTGCGTCCGGCACTGATTCTCGCGCAGAGTTTTGGTGAGATTGCCGCTCGGGTATGCGCCGGCGTACTGAGCATTGAGCAGGGCGTGGCTGCAGTCTGCGCCCTCAATGCGGCCTACCGCAGTGAGGAGGGCCGCGGCGGCATGCTGCTGATCAACCTGGCGCCGCAAAAGACGCAAGCGTTGCTCGACAGGTGGCCAGAACTGAAGCTGGAGTTGGGCTCGGTCAATGCCCCTGAGCAATGCATCATCAGCGGCGAAATGAGCGGCCTGAACGGTCTGCTTGAACGCTACGGCGACAACACGCCGCCATTGCGCTGGGTGCCGATCGCCTACGCCTCCCATTACTCGGCGCACCGGCATGTCGCAGAAGTGATGAACGCACGGCTACAGCCCCTTAAGCAACAGCCGTTCAGAATGCCCATCTATTCGACCGTGCTGAGACGCTGCTACCGGCACGGGGAAGACCTGCACGAGTTGTTCACGCGGGGCGTGACCCACCCCACCGACCTGCCCAAGACACTCACCACATTAGCGCCCGACCACCGCCGCCTATTTATCGACATGGGCGTGAACCGAGGCATGTCGATGTGCATCCTCAAAAGCCTGCGCGATGCCAAAACCTACACACCCCTGGCCGCGCCGCCCAATGCCCTTCGCCAACTGCTGGTCGACTCACAGACGCTCAACGTCCTGCGCCCTCTGGTCAACGGGCCCGTCTCTGCCCAAACCCACGCGCACATGGCCTATACGTTCAGCGATCCGCAGTTGCATCCGCAAACCAACCAGAGCGCCCACGACGGCCACCGCCATACCTATTGGCGCTTGCAGCATCTGCTCAAGCAACTGCCCGACGGCATCCACGGGTTCAAACAACCGGAATGGTTGATGGCCGTGGCCACTCATGCGGCGATCAATGATCCATCGCTGTTCATGGGATGCGTGATTCAGCAGGGTTTGTGCATCGGCACACTGCTGGCGTTCGAGCAGGACCACCCGCATGCCGCCCGGTGGCGGCGCGAACTGGAAACGGGCGAAAGCCTGGGGGTCTACGCGCTGACTGAAATAGGCCGCAGCAACTCGCATATGGCCCCCTGCCTGGAGGCGGTATTCGATACCGACACGCGTACGTTTGTGTTGAACACACCGAACAACGCCGCGCTGAAATTCGCCAATGTCGGTATCAATAACCTGAATAAGATGGGCGTAGTGTTTGCTGAGTTGACGGTTCAGGACCAACGCTGTGGTGTCTTCGCCTTTGTCTTGCCATTAAGTGATGCACAGGGCCCGTGCCCCGGCATTGAAATGTCGTCGCCAGCGGAAATTCGCGCAGTGCCATTGGATTACGGCGTGTTGCGTTTTAATCAGGTACGCATCTCTTTTGACGCATGGCTGTGTGACGGGGCGCACATTGATGACTCCAACCGCTTCCACGACCCACTGGGCAACACCGATCGGCGTCTGATCCGCTCACTCTTCGCCCCCAAGAACGTGTGGGCGATGGTTGGCACCGGTTTGAGCTCCGTCATGCTGGCCTGTGCAACACTGGCCCTGACGCATGCCAACCGGCGCACCACCCAGGCACGCATCGGCAACGGTACAAGCCTGCTGGATTTTCGCACCCAACGCCGCGCACTGTTCGGCTGCCTGGCCACCGCGTACGTGATGAAAAGCTTCGCCAATGACTGCGCGTGTCTCTGGATCGAGGGCACGGCCAGTCAGTCATCACTGGACAACACCGGCGCGGGAGAGGTGACGTGGACACCGTGGGCCGCCATTTCCCAGAGATTGGCGTTGCTCAAAGCCCTTTGCGCCCCCGCCGCCGAGGCGGTGGCCACCGAATGCCGATTGCGCTGCGGCGTGGCCGGGGCGCTCAACCTCAATCGTTTCGCCGACTACGAAGGCATGGCCAAGATCTACCAGGACGCGGGCGGCAATAACCGCATGATCCTGCTGGATGCCGCCAAGGTCCTGATCGGCCAACCCTTGAGCAAACCCACACCACCCGACCCGCAGGCTGAACTGGACGATCCCGAGTACAGCCTGAGCATGGCCCGCACCCTGGAATACCGTTTGCTCAAGGAGGTGGCCGACCATGTCGCCGCACGCCGGACGTTGGGTGAGGACGACATGCAGGTCTGGAATTCAAAGCTGATGGTGGTTGCACGGGCAGGCGAAGCGCATGCCCAACGCCTCGCCATCGAGAGCGCAGTAAAGGCCGGCGACTCCCTGCCGCCGGGGCTTGCAAAGGATCTGGTGAACGCACTGTGCGGCCTTTACGTACTCGACTACCTGCACAAACACGCGGCCTGGTATATCAGCGAGGGCCTCATGGACAGTACTCGCTACCGTGCGCTGGAGGAACAACTCAATCGACTGAGCGACTTCCTGGCCCCCCACGCCCTGCTGTTGATCGATGCCTTCGGCCACGGTGAAGCGACGCGTGCGGCCATCGCCCGTGCAGAACCTTACGCAGACGCTTTGACCGCGAAACTGCAATGGGCACAAGGCTGAAACGCATCGCAAGCCTGAACTTTCAGGGCCATGCAGTGCGAAGAGTTGTGAACGCTCACAGATTTATTTTCACTTGGCCCTATCACTTTTCGTTTTTCGTTCGGCACCTAGGCAATTGCGAAATATTTCCATTCAGGAGCCGCCCTATGTCCCGCACGCTAGACACCTTGTTGCGCCCCAGCCTGTTAGCCATGGCGATTGCCCTCAGCGCCCCGCTGGCCAGCACCTCGCTGATTGCCGCCGAGCAGGCGTCCAGCGTGCGCACCTACAACCTGCCGGCGGCACCACTGGCCACCACCCTGAACCAGATCGCCAGCCAGGGCGGCCTGGCACTGACCCTCAGCCCGGCATTGGCGTCAGGCAAGACCTCGGCGCCGGTCCAGGGCCAGTTCGATGCGCCGGCTGCGCTGCGTGAAGCGTTGAGGGGGACTGGGTTGCAGTTGGAGCAGAGCAGTGCCGGGACGTACTCGTTGGTGCCGGTGCCGGAGGGGGTACTCGCATTGCCTACCACCAACATCACGGGCCAGGACAGCTATGAAAGCGCCTGGGGGCCGGTCGACGGCTACCTGGCCAAGCGCACTGCCGCCGGCACCAAGACGGACACTGCACTGGTCGAGGCACCCCGTTCGATTTCCGTCGCCACCCGCGAGCAGATGCAGGACCGCAACGTCCAGAACCTGGATGACGCGGTCAAGTACATGCCCGGCATCGTCTCCGCCAGCTATGGCAGCGACACCCGCTACGACTGGATGCGTGTGCGCGGCTTCGAACCGACCCAGTTCCTCGACGGTCTGCCACTGCCGCGTGGCGTGTACGCCAACCCGAAAGCCGAAACCTGGAACCTTGACCGCCTCGCCCTGCTGCGTGGCCCGGCCTCGTCGGTGTACGGCCAGACCCCGCCGGGCGGTCTGCTGGATATGGTCAGCCGCCGCCCCAGCGCTGAATCGAGCAATGCCGTGCAGGTGCAATACGGCAGCGACAACTATCGCCAGATCAACTTCGCCAGCACCGGCAAGATCGATGATGAAGGCCAGTTCCTCTATGGCCTCAGCGGCGTGGTGCGCGATGCCGGCACCCAGGTCGACCACATCGACAACAAGCGCTACAACATTGCGCCAAGCCTGACATGGAATATCGATAACGATACCAAGCTGACCTTCCTGTCGCAGTTCACCCGCGACGATACGGGCGCGACCAGTCAGTTCCTGCCAATCGTGGGCACCAAGATCAAATCGCCGCTGGGCGATGTGTCCCACCACAAGAACCTGGGCGATCCGGACTACGAGTTCTACGACCGTACCTATTACGCGCTGGGTTATGCCTTCGAGCATCGCTTCAACGATACCTGGCAGTTCAGGCAGAACCTGCGTTACACCAAGTCGGAGTTGTCGTTCCAGCAACTGACTGTCGGTGCCTATGCCTATTATCCGGTTGACGCGGCAGGCAATATCGACCGCACCTCAACAAACGTTGACGAAAACATCGGCCAATTCGCGGTCGACAACAACTTCCAGGCCGACTTCTCGACCGGTGATGTCACCCATACCCTGCTATTGGGTCTGGACCACCAGCGCACAGACACTTCTTACCTGTCTATCTACGGCAGCGCCGGGCGTGTGAACATTTTCAACCCCGTCAACACGACACCAGTCGTGCGCCCCGCACGCGCCGACGCCTACTACGACTACAACCAGAAAACTGTACAAACCGGCCTCTATGTTCAAGACCAAATGGCTTTGGACAACTGGCGCCTGACCCTCGGCGGACGGGAAGACTGGGTGCATCAAGGCACTACCTACTTCAATAAAAAAGACGTGACCAACACTGACCGAAGCAAAAACTTCAGTGGCAACGCAGCGTTGAGCTATGTGTTCGACTCAGGCTTTGTGCCGTACTTGTCCTACGCTGAATCTTTCCAGCCAGCGAGCAACGCCAGCGTGGACCCGCTCAAGTCGTACAAACCAACCGAAGGCAAGCAATGGGAGCTGGGGATCAAATACCAGCCACCTGGCTCCAACACTTTACTGAGTGCGGCGGTATACGACCTGACTCAGAAAAACGTACTCGTTACCAGCACCGGCGCAGGCGGCCAATCTGTCACCGACCAAACCGGCGAAGTGAAAGTTAAAGGCCTGGAATTGGAAGCGGTGTCCGACGTCACCGAGAATCTCAAGGTGATCGCCGCTTACACCCTGGCCAAATCCGAAGTGCAGAAAGGCGAATTCAAGGGCAACCGCCTGCAACTGATGCCCAACCAGCAAGCTTCCCTGTGGACCGACTACACCTGGCACACAGGCGTACTGGACGGTTTCGGCATCGGCTTCGGTGCCCGCTACACCGGCAACACCTACGGCGACCAGGGCAACACCTGGCTCGGCAAAGCCAACGCATACACCGTATTCGACGGTGCGGTGCATTACGACTTGGGCCGACTCGACAACACCCTCAAAGGCGCCTCGATCAAACTCAACGCCACCAACCTGTTCAACAAGGACTACATTTCCACCTGTGACGGTTCCTACTGCTACTTCGGCGACCAACGCAGCGTCGTCGCCAGCGCCACCTATCAGTGGTAATCGGCTGAGTTAACCACCAGGCCGCCACCGTGGGCGGCTTTGGTGTGTCTGAAGGTTGAACAAATGAAAAGCAAAACCATCCGCCGCTGGTCCTTCATCCACACATGGACCAGCCTGATCTGCACGGTATTCCTGCTGCTGCTCGCCCTTACCGGCTTGCCGCTGGTGTTTCACCATGAGATCGACCATCTGCTGGGCAACGAGCCGGAATTGGCGTACATGCCTGCCGACACGCCGCAGCTCAACCTGGAGCAACTGGTCAGCGCCGCACAGGCTCATCGCCCTGGCGAAGCCATGCAATACCTGGCCTGGGACGAAGACGACAAAAACGGCGTGATCGCGATCATGGCCGCCACCGCTGGCACCGAACCCAACTCGTCGCACACCTTCATGCTCGATGCGCGCACCGGTGAAGCCGTGGAGATGCCATCGGCCAACGGCGGGTTCACGATGGTTCTGCTGCGCCTGCACGTGGACATGTTTGCCGGTCTGCCGGGCAAGTTGTTGCTGGCATTCATGGGCATTCTGTTTGTGGTCGCGATTATCTCGGGCACCGTGCTGTACCTGCCATTCATGCGTCGCTTGAAGTTCGCCACCGTACGCCAGGACAAATCCACCCGCCTGCGCTGGCTCGACCTGCATAACCTGATCGGCGTGGTCACTCTGACCTGGGCACTGGTCGTCGGCGTGACCGGTGTGATCAGCGCCTGCGCCGACCTGATCATCGCCGCCTGGCGCCAGGACAGCCTCAGCGCGATGATCGAACCGTACAAACATGCTCCACCCCTGAGCCAGCGCGCTCCGGCCACCGAACTCCTGAGTATCGCCGCCAAAGCTGCACCCGGCATGCAGCCGGACTTTATCGCCTTCCCCGGCACGCGCTTTTCCAGTGAGCACCATTACGCGGTCTTCATGAAGGGCAGCACCCACCTGACCTCGCACTTGCTCACACCCGTGCTGATTGACGCCAGCACCCTCGCCGTCACCGCCATCGCCGAACGACCGTGGTACATGGACGCCATGGGCATGTCCCAGCCGCTGCACTTTGGTGACTACGGCGGCATGCCGATGAAGATCCTGTGGGCGACGCTGGATGTGCTGACCATCATCGTGCTCGGCAGCGGGGTTTATTTGTGGATCGTGCGGCGCAAGGCGGGCAAGGCATGAAGCCTAGGCAATCGAATTTCTGGAAGGTATTTGGTATTCCGCTGGGGATTGGCCTGTTCACGGCGGCAGGGTTGTTCGCGGCGTTGCTGGGAGACGGGTTGTGGGATTCGTTGAGTTGGCTGGGGCTTGGGATCCCGGCAGCCATTGCGCTGTGGGGAGTAATGCGCCGATGAGCGGTGAGCGTTGTAAATCGTGCCCAGCAATAATTAGACATTAATAATAAATTACACAAACAGTCCAAGCAGGCTTAATCTCGCCCCAAGGTCACACATCCTGTGCCGCCGACCTGCGGGGCAACACCCATGACTCTCCCCATCTATAGCCTTACCGAGTTGCGCACGGTGCTGAAGCGCGACGACATGCTGCGCGTGGTACGCGACGCCTGCATTCAGCATGCCCAAGACAACATCATCAGCGCCAAGTCCGGCGAATTGATGTTCCAGGAGCCTCCGGGGGACTGCCATATCCGGCTTGGCTATTTTCGGGGAGGGCAAACCTTCGTGGTCAAACTGGCCATGGGGTTCTATGAGAACCCCTCCAAGGGGCTGGAAACCAATAACGGGCTAATGCTGGTCTTCAGCTCACAAACCGGCAAGATCGTTGCCCTTCTCAACGACCAAGGCTGGTTGACCAGTTGGCGCACCGCCGCGGCCGGGGCTTTGGCGGCGAAGGCCGGGGCACCGTCACACATCACCGCACTGGGTATTCTCGGCACCGGCCATCAGGCCGAACACCAGGCGCAGTGGGCTGCACACCTGCTGGGGACCGATCGAGTATTCATCTGGGGACGAGACCCGACCAGAGCCACCCGACTGGCAGAGAAACTGGAGCATCACGGTTTGACGGTTTACGTGGCGGCAACGGTGGAGAAGGTGTTCGAGCACTGCAATGTCGTCATTACCTGCACGCCGTCCACTCAGCCGATCGTG
The DNA here is from genome assembly GCF_058725305.1 of Pseudomonas sp. DW-iso3. Classification (NCBI taxonomy): domain Bacteria; kingdom Pseudomonadati; phylum Pseudomonadota; class Gammaproteobacteria; order Pseudomonadales; family Pseudomonadaceae; genus Pseudomonas; species Pseudomonas sp. DW-iso3. The sequence continues at coordinate 291,414 of NZ_JBZXDZ010000007.1, read as the reverse complement.
CCAGTGTCTGCGGTAAAACCCGGAACCCACATCGTCGCCCTGGGCTCGGACAGCCTGGGCAAACAGGAACTTGACCCGCAAATCCTCTCCTTGGCTCGGGTCATCATGACCGACGACCACCGCCAATGCGCCGAACGCGGTGAACTGGCCCATGCCCTTCGCGCCGGGTTGATCGCCAACACCGCCGACATCTCGCTGGGGCAAGTGCTGGCCGGCAACCTCCCGGGGCGCCTCGGTGCTGACGACATCACCGTCGCCGACCTGACCGGCCTTGCCGCACAGGACATTGCCATCGCCACCCTGGCGGTCGGGTTGGTCCAGGCCATGAAGCCTGGCGATGCGAGCACCGCTACCTGCAACCAGTCCGAATCAACGCCTGAACAAACAATAACAATAGGGTAGGTATTCACATGAAAAAGCTGACGAGCACGATCACCACAGCCACGCTCTGGCTGCTCTGCACTGTCGCGGGCGCGGCACACGCAGAAACACTGCGCATTGCCAGTGAAGGGGCTTATCCGCCGTTCAATTACGTGGATTCAAACAACAGGCTGCACGGCTTCGATATCGACATTGCCAACGCCCTGTGTGAGCGAATGAAGGTCAACTGCACCTTTGTCACCCAGGACTGGGAGGGCATGATTCCCGCCCTGCTGGCGAAAAAATACGATGCGATCGTTGCCTCGATGAATGTCACCGAAGAGCGCAAAAAGAAGATCGCCTTCACCAACCGCTACTACCGCACACCGCTGTCGGTCGCCGTGGCCCATGACTCAGGCATCAGCGACGCCCAGACCAACTTCAAAGGCCTGACAGTGGGTGCCCAGTCTTATTCGACACAAGCCATCTACGCCGAAGAACATTACGCCGAGGCCGGCGCCACGGTGAAGCTCTACCCCTCCCAGGACGAGGCCGCCAGTGACTTGGCAGCCGGGCGCCTGGACGGCGTCATCGCCGACAAATATCCCTTGCTCGCCTGGGTCGCAGGCGCAGGCAAGGACTGCTGCACATTTCTCGGGGACATCGACGGTACCAATACTGACGCGGCCATCGCGGTGCGCCAGGGCGACGTCGAGTTGCGTGAGCGGCTAAACAAGGCGCTGGACGAAATCGTCGCCGATGGCACCTATAAGAACATCTCCAGACGCTACTTCGCCTTCGATATCTATTGACCTGCGGGGCCCGGGCGCTGGCTTCGGGCTCACGTGCAGGCCAAATTTCGCGAGAGGGTTCTGGCATGCTCGAACAACTGTCACTGTTATCTTTCGCCAACGGCGGCTGGGGCTCGGCGCTTCTGGCCGGAGCCTTGGTCACCATCACCCTGGCACTCGCCTGCATCCCGCTCGGTTTACCATTGGGCCTGTTAGTAGCCCTGGCGGCGAGGTCCAAGCGACGCTGGCTACGGACGGGGGCGACGGTATTTTCCACAGTGTTCCGTGGGCTGCCCGAACTACTGACCTTGTTGATCATTTATTACGGCTGCCAGATTGCCGCACAAAGCATGCTCGCAGCCATGGGCTACCAAGGCGAAGTCACGATCAACACCTTCGTCGCGGCCATGATTGCCTTCAGCCTGGTGTTTGCCGCGTTTTCCAGCGAGGTCTGGTTGAGTGCCTTCAAGTCCCTGTCCAAGGGGCAATTCGAGGCCGCGACAATGCTGGGCTTGCCCAAGGGTACGACCCTTCGCAAGGTGGTCCTGCCACAACTGACGCGCATTGCCTTGCCCGGCCTGTCGAATAACTGGCTGTCGCTGCTCAAGGACACGTCCCTGGTTTCAACCATCTCCCTGGTCGACCTTATGCGTCAGACCAGCCTGGCGGTCAGCGTGACCAAAGAACCGATGCTGTTCTACGCCGTGGCCTGTTTCGGCTATCTGTTTTTCTCGGCGTTGTCCGGCCGCGTGTTCAATTTTCTCGAACGATATTTCAGCCGCCACCAACTGAGTGCCAAGCCATGAATATCGAGAGCCTGTTGAGTGCGCTGCTCAACCTGGAACTGTTCGAACGTTACGCCCCGCGTTTTATCGACGGCTTGCTGGTCACCGCAAAACTGGTGGCCATCTCCTTTAGCCTCGGCGCACTCCTGGGCCTGCTGCTTGCCCTGGGACGATTGTCGAGCAACCGTTGGCTGCGCGGCATCACTGGCACCTATATGTACTTCTTTCGCGGCTCCCCGCTGCTCGCACAACTGTTCATGCTGTATTACGGCCTGGGGTCATTCAAAAGCTTCTGGCAAGACGTAGGCCTCTGGTGGTTCTTCCGGGACGCCTGGCTCTGCACGCTGCTGGCCTTCACCCTCAATACCGCAGCCTATCAAGCCGAGATCATGCGCGGCGCCCTGACAGCCGTCGCACCAGGCCAACGCGAAGCGGCGCAAATGCTTGGCCTTTCGCGTTGGGCCACCTTGCAAAAGGTCATCCTGCCGCAGTCGTTACTGGTGGCCGTCGGGCCGCTGGGCAACGAGCTGATCCTGATGATCAAGGCCAGTTCCATTGCCTCGCTGGTGACCCTCTACGACCTGATGGGCGTGGCCAAACTGGCGTTCTCACGCAGCTTCGACTTCCAGATCTACCTTTGGGCGGCGGTGTTGTACCTGGCGATCGTCGAGGTCGTCAGACGCACGCTTAGACGCCTTGAACGGTCACTGAGCAAGCACATCGGGTAGTCAGGCTTCAACATTCCCAACACTGCGGTCCAGAGGGTAAGCCAATGAATTCGAGCATCACCGCTCCAGACAGTCTCTGCCTTCCAGCCCTGCCAACGCGAGAGTCCGTGGTGCAAATCAGTGGATTGAACAAATGGTATGGCAACTTCCAGGTACTTCACGCCATTGACCTCACCGTCAGCCAAGGTGAACGCATCGTCCTGTGCGGGCCATCCGGCTCAGGAAAATCGACCTTGATTCGCTGCATCAGCCGCCTTGAAGTCGCAGATAGCGGGGTTATCCGCGCCTTGGATGCCGACCTCGGAAAACCATCGCCAGCCCGACATAAAGCGCTGCGCGAGATTGGCATGGTGTTTCAGAACTTCAACCTGTTCCCCCACATGACGGTCCTGCAAAACTGCACACTGGCCCCGATGTCGGTTCGCGGTTTCTCACGCAAGCGTGCTGAAGCGCACGCACGGCACTTTCTGGACAAGGTCGGTATCGAAAACCAGGCGAACAAGTACCCCAGTCAACTTTCAGGCGGGCAGCAGCAGCGCGTGGCCATCGCCCGGGCGTTGTGCATGGAGCCGAAAATCATGCTGTTCGACGAACCCACCTCGGCACTCGATCCGGAAATGGTCAAGGAAGTGCTGGACGTCATCGTCACATTGGCCGACACCGGCATGACAATGCTGTGCGTTACCCACGAAATGGGCTTCGCGCGCCAGGTTGCCGAGCGAGTGTTGTTCCTCGATGCGGGACGTATTGTCGAAGACCTGCCCCCGGAGCAATTCTTTACCGCCCCCAAGAGCGACAGGGCTCAAGCTTTCCTGGCGCAGATCCACCACTGAGGGCCGCGCCAACGCACCTGTCAAAGGTGTGGCCGACTCCGTACAATCGTTGCCTCCACCTACCTGTGCTTGGATCGCCATGGCCAGTATCGCCTTCATGAACGCAGCGGCAGACGGCATCGCTGCTCTGCTTTTCCCCGACCTGGAAGCGGTGGTTCACGATGTCCGCAGCGGCTTGATCGTGCACATCGCCAATGGTTTCTCCAAGCGCAAGGTCGGTGACGCATCGCTGATTTGTGACCTTCCGGACCTGGCCCCAGGGCTGGATGTCCTCGGGCCGTATGAGAAAGCCGGCCCCAACAACCGTACGCTACGTTCGATTTCTATCGTTGCCCGCTCGGAGAGCGGCGAAATCGTTGCACTCCTGTGCCTGAACTTCGATGTCACGGCGTTATCGCAGGTGCAAAAGCTACTGAGTGGTTTCGCTGTGGGCCTGCAGCCCCAGGCGCGCCCCGCCCCCTTGTTTAGCGCTGACTGGCGGGAAACACTCAACGACATCGTCGAAAAGATCTCCGTCGAACACTGCGTGCGGCGAGGTGATTTCGGGCGCACCGAAATCATGCTTGTCCTCATACAAGCGCGAGCCAATGGGCTGCTGGACATCCGCAACTTCGTCGATTATTTCGGCGAGTACTTCGAGATCTCCCGAGCGACGGTTTACAACTACTTGAAAGCCATCCCGCAAGAAAACAACTGAACACAGGCCCTACAGCCCTTTCCGAGGAATGCCCATGTCCGCTCCCAGCATGACCTTGTTTCACAACCCCGCTTCACCGTTCGTTCGTAAGGTTCGCGTGCTGCTGGCTGAAACCGGCCAGCAGGGCCGCGTAGCCCTGCATGGCTGCATGCCGACCCCGGTCAACCCGGATGCGCAGGTGGTGCAAGGCAACCCCGTGGGCAAGATCCCGGCCCTGCGCCTGGCCGATGGCACGGTGTTGCACGACAGCCGGGTGATCCTCGATTACTTCGACCACCAGCACGTCGGCAACCCGCTGATCCCTCGCGACGGCTCAGCCCGCTGGCGCCGCCTGACCCTGGCTTCGATGGCCGACGGCATCATGGATGCCGCCGTATTGGTGCGCTACGAAACCGCCCTGCGCCCAGTCGAAAAACAGTGGGACCAGTGGCTCGACGAACAGCGCAAAAAGATCCGCCGCAGCCTGGCTGAATTAGAGACTGACGCGATTGCCGAGCTGACCAGCCACTTCGACATCGCCGCCATCAGCGTGGCCTGCGCCTTGGGTTACCTCGACTTCCGTCATCCGGATCTGCAATGGCGCGTGGATAATCCGCAGCTTGCCGCCTGGTACGCCGACGTCAGCCAGCGCCCTTCGATGCTGGAAACACAACCACCGGCTTGACTGGCTGTAACACGGTCCCCTATGGAGAGCGGGAACAGTTGGTTAATCCTTGCCACCAACCGCGCCTTGATCTGCTGATCCTCACGCAACCCGATCATTGCACCGCCTCCAGGTCAAATGCCAAAGGCTCGGCCGCCTTGCGCTTGCCCACGCCATACCAGTCCAACTTACGTGTCAGCACCATCACCGTGCCCAACAGTCCAAACAGCAGCAACGAGCCCATCAGCAACGCGTAATCCTCGGCACTCAACAGCCCGTACAACAAGCCATACAATGCTGCCAACCCCGCCGAGAAGCCCAGGCCGTGGATGATGCTGCGCAGCACATGGCACACATAGAAGCCAATCAACAACACACAGGCACTGGCAGAGATGAGGTAAGCCAGGGCGAAGCCTATGTGCTCGGACAACGACAGCAACAACAGGTAGAAAAACGCCAGCGCAAACCCCACCAACGCGTATTGGATCGGGTGCACCGCCAGACTCTTGAGCACCTCGAACAGGAAGAAGCCGGCAAAGGTCAGGGCAATGAACAGCAGTGCGTATTTGATCGCACGGTCGCTCTTGAGGTACTGGTCCACCGGGTCGATGAAGTTCACCCCGAAGCTGCGGTTGTTGAAATCATCACAGCCCTGTTTGTCCAGGCAGGTTTGCAGGGCTTGTTCGAGGTTGGTGGAGAAGAACGACGTCTGCCAGTTGGCGGTAAAACCCGTGTCGGTTATCTCGCGTTGTGCCGGCAGAAAGTTACCAATGAAGCTGGGGTGTGGCCAGTTGGAAGCCAGCGATACCTGGCTGGTCTTGCCCACCGGCACCACTTGCAGTTGCTCGGTGCCTTGCAGACGCAGGTCGAAAGCGAAGTCCACGACGTTGGGCTTTTTGCTGTCCTGCTCCGGCAATGTCACGTGCACGCCTTCACCCAGCCAGTCCACCTGGGAGCCCGGTTCGAACTCCAGTTGTTGGCTGCCCAGCTCCAGTTTCAGCGCGTTTTCGATACCGCGAATATCGCTGATGCCCACCGCCAGAAACGCCGGCTCAAAACGGTAATCGGCAAAGTTCTCAGCAATGCCCAATTGCGCAGGTAACTCGAAACGCCCGCTGATGCGGTTGTCGGCGTGGAACAACCGCGCCTGGTAAATGCCCCGTGCGCGCAGTTCGGTCTGCACCTTACCGTCGAGCTCAAATCGATCCGGCAGGAAATACAGACGACCGCGCTCTTCACGGGTGACTTCGTAACGTTTGTTGAGCTTTTCATTGAGCTTCCACTCGCGGACGGTCTTGCGATACGGCACCACCATCACCGGGCCGGTGAGGCGCTGGCTGTAGCTGGAACTGCGAGCAATGTCGTCCAGGACGTTATCGCGAGTGAACTGGCGATCGGCAATGATGCCGTTGATCATCAGCAACGGAATGAGCAATAACAGCATCAGCAGCGCAATCGCGCCAAGTTTGAAAAGCAGGCTGCGGTTCATGGGTCTCTCCCTGTTTTGATGGGAAGAGTCTGGGCAGCCTGTGTGGGGGATTTATGTGGGCAATGTGGAGACTGTGTGGAGATGCAGCACCACCAGCACGCCGCCGTCGACATTGCCGATCTGCAACGCGCCGCCGTGCAACTTCACAACCTCCTCGACAAAGTTGAGGCCCAGGCCGGTGCTTTTGCGCCCACTGGCCGGACGTGGCAGCGAGTAAAAGCGCTCACTCAGGCGTGGCAGGGCGTAGTCGGGAATCGGTGCGGCCTGGTTGAACAGGCATACTTGCACATCGTTGTGTCGCGTCTGCGCGCTGAACCTCAACAGGCCGCCAGGCGGCGTGAAGTCCAGGGCGTTCTCCAGCAGGTTGCCCAGGGCCTGACGCAACAGGAAGGGTTCACCGTACACCTTCACCTGCGCCGCAATCGACTGCTCGACCTGCAACCCGGCGCCTTCGATCCGCGCGCATTGGGCCTTGAGTACCTCATCGACCATGGCCGCCAACGAGATACTCGCCTGCTCTTCCAGGCCCTGGCGCTGTTCGACCTGCGCCAGGTTCAGCAGGCGTTCGATCAACTGCTGCAGGCGCGCACTTTCGCTGTCGATATTGCCGACGAAGCGCTGCTGTTGCTCGCGGCTCATATCACCCTGCAACAGCTCCGCCGCGCCGCGAATCGCGGCCAATGGGCTTTTCAGTTCGTGGGTCAGGGTGTGTACGTAATGTTCGACGTAGGCCTTGCCTTCCAACTGCGTGCGCATGTGCTCCACGGCGGTGGACAGTTGCTTGAGTTCACCCCCGCGGTAATGGGGCAACTCGGCACGCCGCCCCTCGCTGACGGCCTCGGCGTAGGCGGTCAGCCGGCGCAGCGCAACGCTCAGCCACCACGACAGCAGCGCACCCAGCAGCAGGCCCAGAATCACCAAGCCCGCGCCGTACCACAGCAGGCGGCGCTCGGTGCGGTCGACGTACGGTTGCAATGAACTGTTCGGCTTGGCCACGGTGACCACGCCGATGATCTGGCCGTTGTCACGGATCGGCGCGCCCACGTGCATCACCGACGAAGTCGGGTCATCCAGCTCGCTGCGGGTGGAACGCGCACCGTATTCACCGCGCAGGGTCAGGTACACGTCATTCCATTTGGAATAGTCTTGCCCCACCGCCTCGCCCGTGGAGTCGAGCAGCACGGTGCCCTTGGCATCAGTCACGTAGATGCGGTGGTTGACCTGATTCTTCGGCAACCCCCAAATGGTCGCCCCCGGCTGACGGTTGCCGTAGGCCTTGAGCAGTTCCGGCCAGTGGCTTTGGCCGAGGGTGCCGTTCTTCACGTCATTACGCACGATCTCGGCCAGCAGGTTGGCGGTGTCTACCAGGGTTTCTTCGGTGGATTGACGCACACCGGGACGGATTTCCTTCATGACCGTGCTGAGCACAAAGTAGCCGGTCAGGCCGATGAACAGCGCATACACCAGGAAGATCCGCAGCCCCAGGCGCATCAGCTGTTGCCCGGGCTGTAGCTGTAGCCGAGGCCGCGATGGGTCTGGATCGGCTCGGCATCGGCGGCCACGCTGCGCAACTTGCTGCGCAGGCTTTTGATGTGGCTATCGATATTGCGCTCGTAGCCGGCATCCGCCGCCACACCGACGGCATCCAGCAATTGCTCGCGACTGAACACACGCTCGGGTTGTTCCAGCAGGCTTTGCAGCAGGCGGAACTCATGGCGCGTCAGGCTCAAGGGCTGGCCGCGATATGCAATTTGCATGCGCTCCAGATCAACCTGAAACACTGCCGGCGCAGCACCTGGGCCAATGCGTTTAAGGATCGCCCGGACCCGCGCCGTCACTTCCCGTGGGCTGAAGGGCTTGACCACATAATCGTCGGCGCCGATCTCCAGCCCCACCACGCGGTCGATCTCGCCATCCCGCGCACTGAGGAACATCACCGGCACTTCACTGAACCTGCGCAATTGCTTGCAGGTTTCAAAACCCGTGATATCGGGCAGGCCGATGTCGAGGATGATCAGGTCGGCGGGCGTCTGGCGCTGATGCTCAAGCGCCGCCTGACCGAGGGTCAGCCAGGTGGTGGTGAAGCCCTCCCCTTGCAGGGCGAAGATCAGCGTGTCGGCTATCGCCGCTTCGTCTTCGACAATCAGGATATGCGGCATGGTGGTCCGTCAGCAGTCCGGTTTGTCGGCAGTGTAACGACGCGCCGGGTTCACCGCTGCACCGAATTCACGCAAGGCCTTGGCGCCGATCAGCAGCGGGTAGTTAAAGCTGCTGCGATCGGTGAGGTTGACCTCGACGGTGCGCTTGACGTTACCCAGGCACATTTCCAGGTCGATCACCGGGCGTTTGGCCACGGAGGCTTCATCCTTGTCGTCGTCTTCGTCGGCGCGGCTTTTGATCTTGCTGATGCGCGACACCTTGTGTTCGTAGACTTTGTTGGAAGCATCCTTGCCGCCAAGGCGGAAGCGCACCCAGTCGTCGCCGTCACGGGTAAAGGTCTCGATGTCACGGGCCGACAGCGAAGCCGTCAGCGCACCGGTGTCCATCTTGGCCTTGAAGGTTTCACCGATCTCCGGCAACTGGATGTATTCGTAGCGACCGTAGAGGGTCGGTTCGGCGGCCATGACAGGCAGGGCAGCCAGGGCGAGAGAGGCAAGGAGCAGTTTCACGAAGTGATTTCCTCGGAAAGAAGTAGGCGGATTCTAGACCGCAAAAGCCGTCTTTAGTTAGCGTTCAACCCTAGCAGGCACATTGTGAAACATTCGTCCGACGCTTTGTGATTTGGCCTCTAGACTCAGCTTGCTTATCATGGCCCGCCCACCAGATCCCAAGAGTTGCTTATGCGCCGCCTGCTCACCGGCTGTTTTGTTTCACTGCTGCTATTGCTCAATACGCTGATTCTGATCGGCCCGTTGATGGTGTTCGCGCTGCTCAAGCTGGCGGCGCCGGGCCGCTTGCGTGACTACATGTCGTGGGCGGTGATGTGGATCGCCGAGACCTGGGCCGAGATCGACAAGCTGATCTTCTCGCTGTGCATCCCGACCCGGTGGGACATTCGCGGCGGTGAAGACCTGCGCAGCGATACGTCCTACCTGGTGATCAGCAATCACCAATCCTGGGTGGATATCCCGGCGCTGATCCAGGCCCTCAACCGCCGCACACCGTTCTTCAAATTCTTCCTGAAAAAAGAGCTGATCTGGGTGCCCTTCCTCGGCCTGGCCTGGTGGGCACTGGATTACCCCTTCATGAAGCGCTACACCAAGGCCTTCTTGGCCAAGCACCCGGAACTTGCGGGGCAGGACTTGAAGATCACCAAGGAAGCCTGCGAGCTGTTCAAGCGCCAGCCGGTGACGGTGGTCAATTACCTGGAAGGCACGCGGTTCAACGAGACCAAGCGCAAGCAGCAGGATTCACCCTTTACCCGCTTGCTCAAGCCCAAAGCGGGCGGCGTGGCGTTCGTGCTGGCAGCGATGGGTGAACAGCTGGATGCCGTGCTCGACGTGACCGTGGTCTATCCGCAGCAGCAGATTCCAGGGTTCTGGGATTTGATCAGTGGCGCGGTGCCAGAGGTGATCATTGATATCCGCACCCGTGAGCTGGATCCGGCGTTGTGGCAAGGGGATTACGAGAATGATCCGGCGTTTCGCCAGACCGTCCAGAGCTGGGTGAACCAGCTCTGGACGGAGAAGGACGCACGCATCGAGCAACTGCGCGCAGAGCGTTCTTAACTGCCGGTGCCCCAGGCCTGGGCCAGCTTGCCCAGCACCGAGCTGCTGGCGCCCTGGCCGCCCAGGTATTGCAGGATCACCGGGGCAAATTGGCCAATCATGCCACTGTCCATGCCCAAAGCGCTGAAGGCAGTGTTCAGGTCGTTGGTGTTCTTCACGTTGCCCAAAAGGCCGTCCAGGCCGCTGGTCTTGCTGCCACCGGTCTGGCCGAGCATCCCGCTCAAGGCCCCGAGGCTGCCCAATGCGTTGTTGCCCGACAATTGGTCGAGGCCCGGCACGCTATTGCCCAGTTGCGAATAATCGTTACCGCTCAGCTTGTTCTTGGCCAGGCCCAGCATCGCGCCCGTGCCGCCGACGGCTTGTTCAGGGGTGATGTTCAGTTGTGAGGTCAGTGCGCTCAACAAGCCAGCCGTCTCGGACGACGGTGCGGCAGCTGCGGCCTTGTTGTTGCCACCCTGCATGCCGGAAATGGCATTGGCCGCGTCACCAAGGCTGAAGCCTGCGGCAAACACCGGGTCGGCTGCCAGGGTCATCAGGCAGGAAAGGGCGAAACCGCGTGAAATCTTCATCGAAACAACCTCTGGGTATAGGGGTGAAAGCAGGCGTTTGACTGGGCATCCGGCACATTGTTCCAGGTCGGTCGAGGAACCCAATCGGCATACCAGAGTCCATGAAATGACTTCAAGACTTGCCAGGAACAGCCTTATGAGTGCCAGCCGCCCCCCAGTAATTGAACAAAAAAACCCATTCTGGAGCCGCCCGCGCGTGTTCATCGGCGTGTGCGTGGCCATCGTCGCCGGGCTCGGCGGCGCGCTTTATACCCAGGACAGCGTCAAATCCGCCGCGACCCTGGTGACCACCACCCAGCAGCCGGCGGCGCAGATCATGGCGCACAAGGATTACCTCGAAGTCGACCCCATTGCCACGGCGGCACCTGAACCCGACCGCAGCCTGGAACTGTGGGCCATGCCAGAAGGCAGCGCGCCGGTTTCCCTGGGGCTGTTACCGGAGGATGGCAAGGGCATCATTGGATTGAACCCGCGCCAGCAGGCCAGCATTCGCAAGCCGGTGGAATTGATGGTGAGTTCGGAAACTAAGGGTGGGTCGTTGAGCAAGCAGCCCACCGGCCCGACGGTGTACCAAGGCGCACTGGCCTACCGCTGATACTTCAAATACCACAAAACCCTGCGGGAGAGAGCTTGCCCCCCTCCCGCAGGTGGATCTTCGATAGCCTGGGGTTTATGCCGCGCTGAACAACTTATGCGGATCGATCACAAATTTCTTCGGCACACCCGCATCAAACTCGCCATACCCACGTGGCGCGTCATCCAGGCTGATCACCTGCACGCCGACGATCTCGGCAATGTTGATACGGTCCCACATGATCGCCTGCATCAGCTGGCGGTTGTACTTCATCACTGGCGTCTGCCCAGTGTGGAAGCTGTGGGATTTGGCCCAGCCCAGGCCGAAACGAATGCTCAGGCTGCCCATTTTCGCGGCGGCATCGACAGCACCTGGATCTTCGGTGACGTACAAGCCAGGGATACCGATCTTGCCGGCCACGCGCACCACGCCCATCAATGAATTGAGCACGGTGGCCGGTGCTTCGGCCTTGACGCCGTCGTGGCCGTGGCCGCGGGCTTCAAAACCTACGCAGTCGACGGCGCAGTCCACTTCCGGCTCGCCGAGCAACGCGGCGATCTGTTCGTGCAGCGGGGTATCGGTGGACAAGTCGACCACTTCAAAGCCCTGCCCCTTGGCGTGCGCCAGGCGGATAGAGTTGACGTCGCCGATGATCACCACCGCTGCGCCCAACAGGCGGGCTGAAGCCGCAGCGGCCAAGCCCACAGGGCCGGCACCGGCAATGTAAACGGTGCTGCCTGGGCCCACGCCCGCTGTGACGGCGCCGTGGTAGCCCGTCGGGAGAATGTCGGACAGGCACGTCAGGTCGCGGATTTTCTCCATGGCCTTGTCGCGGTCCGGCAGTTTCAGCAGGTTGAAGTCGGCATAGGGCACCAGCACGTATTCGGCCTGGCCGCCGGTCCAGTCGCCCATGTCGACATAGCCGTAGGCGCCGCCGGCACGGGCCGGGTTGACGGTCAGGCACACGCCGGTGTGTTGTTCTTTGCAGGAGCGGCAGCGGCCGCAGGCTACGTTGAATGGTACGGAAACCAGGTCGCCGATTTTCAGGTTCTCGACGTCGCTGCCCTTCTCGATCACTTCACCGGTAATTTCATGACCGAGCACCAGGCCGGTCTGGGCAGTGGTGCGGCCGCGCACCATGTGTTGGTCGGAGCCGCAGATGTTGGTGGAAACCACGCGCAGGATGACGCCGTGCTCAATCTTCCTGCCACGGGGGTCCTGCATTTTGGGATAGTCGATTTTCTGTACTTCGACCTTGCCGCTGCCGAGATACACGACACCACGATTACCAGACATGCTTTCACCTCGCTGTTGTTTTTATGGAACTGCGTTGCCTCTTTGGTTGGGCAGCGCGTTTAAGTGCTCGGGTACAGATGCTGTTTTTGCGTTGTTAGTAAGGACCTCATCGCGGGCAAGCCCGCTCCCACATTTGATCGGGTTCCAACCTTGAAATGCGGTCGAATGTGGGAGCTGGCGTGCCTGCGATAGCGATCTAAAGAACGACCGTGCGATTGGCGTTGAGAAACACCCTTCGCTCAATGTGATACCCCACCGCCCGGGCCAGTGTCAGCCCTTCAATATCCCGTCCCTTGGCAATCAAATCCTCGGGATAGTGGCTGTGATCCACCACTTCCACGCCCTGGGCAATGATCGGGCCTTCGTCCAGGTCGTTGTTGATGTAATGCGCCGTGGCGCCGACCAATTTCACACCCTTGTTGTACGCCTGGTGATACGGCTTGGCGCCCTTGAACCCCGGCAGCAACGAGTGATGAATGTTGATGGCCTTGCCATCCAGCTTGCGGCACAGCTCCGGCGACAACACTTGCATGTAGCGCGCAAGGATCACCAGTTCCGCGCCGGTGTCTTCCACCACCTGCCACACTTGACGCTCCTGGGACGGTTTGTCGTTGGGGTCGAGGGGGAAATGGTAGTAGGGAATCTGGTGCCAGTCGGCCAAAGGTTTGAGATCGGGGTGGTTGGACACCACCGCCACCACGTCCATCGACAGTTGGCCGATGCGCTGGCGGTACAGCAGGTCGTTCAGGCAGTGATCGGCCTTGGAGACCATGATCACCACTTTTGGCCGGTAGTTCGGCGCCGTCAGCTCGAAGATCATGCCGAAGGCTTCACCCCGGGTGGCCAGGCCATCACGAAAGGCCTGCTCGTCAAAACCGTCGGGCTGGCGGAACTCCACGCGGATGAAGAACCGGCCCGACAGCCGGTCATCGAACGAGTGGTGCTCAGTAACGTAGCAACCCTGCTCGAACAGGTAGCGGGTGACCGCGTCCACCGTGCCGAGCACGCTGGGGCAGTCGGCGGTCAAAATCCATGTATCGGGTGCGCGGCTCATGGGGTATTCCTCAGGCTTGGACGCTCAGGCCAAATTCGGCAGATGCATCCTGCAACCACAACCACCAGTAATCCGAGAAGCTGCGACGGATCAGCAGTTCCCAGGTGTCTTCAGCCGTGTGGCGGATCACCAGTTGCGACTTGGCGAACACCGTGCCCACCGCCTTGCCCACCGGGAAGTTGTTGGGGTGCACGTCGTAGCTGGTGGACTTCATCAGCACGTCACGCACGTTCGGGCCGCTGAGTTCAAGAATCTGCTGGCCGCCGCTGACGTTGACGATCTGGATATGCAAATCACCCAGGGCGGCACGCAGGTTTTGCTCGGCGGCAAATTCTTCACCGCTTGGCACGATCAGCAGCCACTCATCCGGGCCGAGCCATTGCAGGCTGGTTTCGCCTTTGACGATGACTTGCAGGGCCCCTGGAAGCTCAATGCCGAGCGCTTTGTGCACGCCGGCGGCGAAGGCTGCATCGTGGCCATCACCGCGAAGGGTCAGGTGGCCCAGAAGCTTTTTCTCGCGCACGGTCACACCGGCGTTCTTGCGACCTTTGCCGACCAGGCTGGCGAGGTCGGCATGGTGCAGCGACGACTCGGCCTTGGCGCCGGTGGTGGGGCGTTGTTGGTATACGTTGGCTGCTGTCATAAAGCACCTGTTCTGAATGCTGTGGTGATTGTTCTGGCCTCATCGGGGGCAAGCCCCCTCCCACATTTGCAACGCATTGCGCTGTGGGAGCTGGCTTGCCTGCGATGCAGGCGACTCGGTGCATCAGATGTTCTGGCGATCGCCTTTCGGGTCGAAGAACACCGAAGACACAATCTCCGCCTCAATCACGCTGCCATCCGCTTGCGGTGAGAACACCCGCTCGCCAATGCGCTTCAAGCCGCCCTTCACCACTGCCATCGCGAACGAATAGCCGAGGGAGTTGTGGGCATAACTTGAGGTGACGTGACCCACCATCTTCATCGGAATCGACTGCTTCGGATCAAACACCAGCTGCGCGCCTTCTGGCAGCCACACGGTCGGGTCGATCGGTTTCAGGCCCACCAGTTGCTTACGCTCTTCACGCACGCAGTCTTCACGGTTCATGCCGCGCCAGCCGATCCACGAGAACGGCTTGGTACGACCGACGCACCAGCCCATGTTCAGGTCGTCCGGAGTCATCGAGCCGTCGGTGTCCTGGCCGACGATGATGAAGCCCTTCTCGGCCCGCAGTACGTGCATGGTTTCGGTGCCGTACGGGGTCAGGTTGTACTTTTTGCCGGCCTCGACGATTTTTTCCAGTACGCCCATGGCGTAGTCAGCCTGCACGTTGACTTCGTACGACAGCTCACCGGTAAACGAGATCCGGAATACGCGAGCCGGTACGCCGCCGACCAAACCTTCTTTCCAGGTCATGAACGGGAAGCCGTCCTTGTCCAGGTCGATATCCGTCACTTCCGCCAGCAGCTTGCGGCTGTTGGGGCCGGACAGGGTCATGGTCGCCCAGTGGTCGGTGACCGAAGTGAAGTACACCTTGAGGTCTGGCCATTCGGTCTGCTGGTAGATTTCCAGCCACTGCAGCACACGGGCGGCGCCGCCGGTGGTCGTGGTCATCAGGAAGTGGTTGTCGGCGAGGCAGGCAGTGACGCCGTCGTCGAAGACCATGCCGTCTTCCTTGCACATCAGGCCGTAGCGCGCCTTGCCCACGTCGAGCTTGGTCCAGGCGTTGGTGTAGATGCGGTTGAGGAACTCACGCGCATCCGGGCCTTGAATGTCGATCTTGCCGAGGGTCGACGCGTCCAGCAGGCCGACGCTGTCGCGCACAGCCAGGCATTCACGCTTCACCGCGGCGTGCAGGTCTTCACCGTTGCGTGGGAAGTACCAAGGGCGTTTCCACTGGCCGACATCTTCAAACTCGGCGCCGTTCTTCACGTGCCAGGCGTGCAGCGCGGTGTAGCGCACCGGCTCGAAGATGTGCCCACAGTGCCGGCCCGCCACTGCGCCAAACGTAACCGGCGTGTAGTTCGGGCGGAACATGGTGGTGCCCATCTGCGGGATGGTCACGTTCAGCGAGCGCGCGGCAATGGCCAGGCCGTTGACGTTGCCCAGCTTGCCCTGGTCGGTGCCGAAGCCCAGCGCGGTGTAGCGTTTGACGTGCTCGACCGACTCGAACCCTTCTCGGGTCGCCAGTTCGATGGCGGCAGCGGTCACGTCGTTTTGCAGGTCGACAAATTGCTTCGGTGCCCGTGCCGTCGGCTTGTCATGCGGCACTTGGTACACCGCAAGCGTCGGTTCTTCCAGCCGGCTCAAGGCCTTTGGCAGAGTGCCTTCCACCGGGGCAAAACCGGCTTCGCTGGCCGCGCGCACGCCGCCTTCAAAACCATCCGCCAGCGAATCGCCAAGGCCATAAACGCCGTTGATACCGCCGACACACACGCGTTTCTGCGGTGCTTCGCCCGGCACGAAACCGAGGATGTCTTCACGCCAGGTCGGCTTGCCGCCCAGGTGCGAAGCCAGGTGGACTACCGGGCTGTAGCCGCCGGAGCTGGCGACCAGGTCACAGTCCAGCCATTCGCCGGGGCTGGTGACTTTATGCGCTTTCACATCGATCGCGGCCACGCGGGCGGCGGTGACGTGCTTGCTGCCACGGGCTTCGATCACGGCGCTGCCGGTGAGGATACGAATGCCTTTGGCGCGGGCTTCTTCAACCAGTGCGCCACGTGGGTTGTGGCGCACATCGGCGACGGCAACCACTTGCAGGCCTGCATCGAGCCAGTCGAGCGCTACGCGGTAGGCGTGATCGTTGTTGGTGGACAACACCAGTTTCTTGCCCGGTGCCACGCCGTAGCGGCGCACGTAAGTGGACACCGCGCCAGCCAGCATGTTGCCCGGCACGTCGTTGTTGCCGTAGACGAGTGGACGCTCGCACGCACCGGTCGCCAACACCACGCGCTTGGCGCGCACACGGTGGATACGCTGACGCACCACGCCAATCGGCGCACGGTCACCAAGGTGATCGGTGAGGCGCTCGTGAATAGTCAGGAAGTTATGGTCGTGGTAGCCGTTGACGGTGGCGCGAGGCAGCAGCACCACGTCCGGCAGGGCCTTCAGTTCGGCAATGACGCTGGCAACCCATTCAGCCGCCGGCTTGCCGTCGAGGCTTTCACGCGAGTCCAGCAGCGAACCGCCGAACTCTTCCTGCTCATCGGCGAGGATCACACGGGCACCGCTGCGCGCAGCGGCAAGTGCAGCCGCCAAACCGGCAGGGCCTGCGCCCACCACCAGCACGTCGCAATGACGGTTGAAGTTGTCGTAGGTGTCCGGATCGTTCTCGGTCGGCGAACGGCCCAGGCCAGCGGCCTTGCGGATGTACTTCTCGTAGGTCATCCAGAACGATTGCGGGTACATGAAGGTTTTGTAGTAGAAGCCCGGCGGCATCAGCTTGCCGCCAACCTTGCCGAGAATGCCCATCACGTCATTGTTGACGTTCGGCCAGCCATTGGTGCTGGTGGCGACCAAGCCCTGGTACAGCGCCTGTTGCGTAGCGCGCACGTTAGGGATTTGCGTGGCTTCGGTGGCGCCGATCTGCAGCACCGCGTTCGGCTCTTCAGCGCCTGCCGCGAAGATGCCGCGAGGACGCGAGTACTTGAAGCTGCGGCCGATGATGTCGACGCCGTTGGCCAGCAAGGCTGCGGCCAGTGTGTCGCCCTCAAAGCCTTTGTAGCTCTGGCCGTTGAAGGTAAACGTCAGGACTTTATTACGGTCGATCCGGCCACCGTTGGACAGGCGATTGGTCTGGCTCATACCTTCTCTCCAGAGGCCTTGGCGGTGAATTGTGGCTTCTCACCGATCTTGTAGGTTTCAAGAATTTCGTAGGTCAGGGTGTCGCGGGTCGCGTTGAAGTACTGACGGCAACCCGCCGCGTGGATCCACAGTTCGTGGTGCAGGCCACGGGGGTTGTCGCGGAAGAACATGTAGTCGCCCCACTCTTCATCGGTGCAGGCGTTCGGGTCCAGCGGGCGCGGGATGTGCGCTTGGCCGGACGCGTGGAATTCCTCTTCGGAGCGCAGTTCGCCACAGTGAGGACAGAAGATATGCAACATAGGGAATTTCTCCTGTTAGTGGGCGACGGCCGCAGCGCCGTGTTCGTCGATCAACGCACCGTTGTGGAAACGGTCGATGGAAAAAGGCGCGGCCAGCGGGTGCATTTCACCCTTGGCGAGGCTGGCGGCAAACACGTTGCCTGAGCCCGGTGTGGCCTTGAAGCCACCGGTGCCCCAACCGCAGTTGAAGAACATGTTCGGCACCGGCGTCTTGGAGATGATCGGGCAAGCGTCGGGCGTGGTGTCGACGATGCCGCCCCACTGACGGTTCATGCGCACGCGCGACAGCACGGGGAACATCTCGACGATGGCCTGGATGGTGTGCTCGATCACCGGGTACGAACCACGCTGGCCGTAGCCGTTGTAGCCGTCGATACCGGCGCCGATCACCAGGTCGCCTTTGTCGGACTGGCTGATGTAGCCGTGCACGGCGTTGGACATGATCACGCTGTCGATAATCGGCTTGATCGGCTCCGACACCAGGGCTTGCAGCGGGTGGGATTCAATCGGCAGGCGGAACCCGGCGAGCGAAGCCATGTGCCCGGAGTTACCGGCAGTGACCACACCGACGCGCTTGGCGCCGATAAAGCCCTTGTTGGTTTCCACACCGATGCACACGCCGTTTTCCTTGCGGAAACCGATCACTTCGGTCTGCTGGATCAGGTCCACGCCGAGTGCGTCGGCGGCACGCGCAAAGCCCCAGGCCACGGCATCGTGACGGGCCACGCCGCCACGACGTTGCACAGTGGCGCCGAGGACCGGGTAGCGGGTGTTCTTGGAGCAGTCGAGGTACGGAATCTCGTCGGCCACTTGCTTGGCGTTGAGCAGTTCGCCGTCCACACCGTTGAGGCGGTTGGCGCTGACGCGGCGCTCGGAATCACGAATGTCCTGCAGGGTGTGGCACAGGTTGTAGACGCCGCGCTGGGAGAACATCACGTTGTAGTTCAGGTCCTGAGACAGGCCTTCCCACAGTTTCATCGCGTGTTCGTACAGGTGGGCCGACTCGTCCCACAGGTAGTTGGAACGCACGATGGTGGTGTTGCGCGCGGTGTTACCGCCGCCCAGCCAGCCTTTCTCGACCACGGCCACGTTGGTGATGCCGTGCTCCTTGGCCAGGTAGTAGGCGGTCGCCAGACCATGCCCGCCGCCGCCGACGATGACCACGTCGTAGACCTTCTTAGGGGTCGGCGTGCGCCACATCTTCTGCCAGTTTTCGTGGTGGCTGAGTGAGTGCTTGAAGAGGCCGAAGCCCGAGTAGCGTTGCATAGTCATTACTCCAAAACCGCGCTCAGCGATAAACCGGGAAATCAGCGCACAGGGCAGACACGTGCTTGGCCACGTTGGCCTCGACATCGGCGTCGCCGAGGTTGTCGAGGATGTCGCAGATCCAGCCGGCCAGTTCGATGCACTGCGGCACTTTGAAACCACGCGTGGTCACCGCCGGGGTGCCGATACGCAGGCCCGAGGTCACGAACGGCGACTGCGGGTCATTCGGCACGGCGTTCTTGTTGACGGTGATGTGGGCGCGGCCCAGGGCGGCGTCCGCTTCTTTGCCGGTGAGGCCCTGACGAATCAGGCTGACCAGGAACAGGTGGTTGTCGGTGCCGCCGGATACCACATCGTAGCCGCGCTTGATAAACACATCGGCCATGGCCTGGGCGTTATCGATCACTTGCTGCTGATAGGCCTTGAAGCCTGGCTCCAGCGCTTCCTTGAAGCACACGGCCTTGCCGGCGATGACGTGCATCAGCGGGCCGCCTTGGGCGCCGGGGAATACCGCGGCGTTGAGTTTCTTTTCGATTTCTTCGTTGGACTTGGCCAGGATCAGACCGCCCCGTGGACCGCGCAGGGTCTTGTGGGTGGTGGTGGTGACCACATCCGCATACGGCAGCGGGTTCGGGTACAGGCCGGCGGCAACCAGGCCAGCGACGTGGGCCATGTCAACGAACAGCAGTGCGCCCACCTTGTCGGCAATCTGACGGAAACGTGGGAAATCCAGCGTCTTGGAGTAGGCAGAGAAACCGGCCACCACCATTTTCGGCTTATGCTCGACGGCCAGACGCTCGACTTCGTCGTAGTCGATCAGGCCGGTGTCGGTGTTGATGCCGTATTGCACGGCGTTGTACAGCTTGCCCGAAGACGACACTTTGGCGCCGTGGGTCAGGTGACCGCCGTGCGCCAGACTCATGCCGAGGATGGTGTCGCCGGCTTGCAGCAGGGCCAGGTACACCGCACTGTTGGCGGACGAACCGGAGTGCGGCTGCACGTTGGCGTAATCGGCGCCGAACAGTTGCTTGGCGCGTTCAATGGCCAGGGCTTCAACTTTGTCCACGTGCTCGCAGCCACCGTAGTAGCGCTTGCCCGGATAACCTTCCGCGTATTTGTTGGTGAGGCCGCTGCCTTGGGCTTCCATCACGCGTTTGCTGGTGTAGTTCTCTGACGCGATCAGCTCGATATGATCTTCCTGACGCTGCTCCTCGGCATTCATGGCCGCCAGCAGTGCGTCGTCATATCCCTGGATCTGGTCTTGTTTGCTGAACATCGCGTCTCTCCCAGCCTTTCGTATTGTTGAGGCCCGTTCAGGGGCCCTTTGATGCGATGGTAGGGCTGACGCCTCTAGATCAAATGCCTACGGACGCCACGCAAAGGTGCGTTTACGACATGGCGTGAACAACACCGAAACAAATGTGGGAATGGGCTTGTGTGGGAGCTGGCTTGCCTGCGATGCAGACACCTCGGTCTATAAGCAGAACCGAGGTGATGCCATCGCAGGCAAGCCAGCTCCCACAAGGGTTAAGCGATGATCTTGCGAA
The DNA here is from genome assembly GCF_058725305.1 of Pseudomonas sp. DW-iso3. Lineage (NCBI taxonomy): Bacteria > Pseudomonadati > Pseudomonadota > Gammaproteobacteria > Pseudomonadales > Pseudomonadaceae > Pseudomonas > Pseudomonas sp. DW-iso3. Next base: position 270,971 of record NZ_JBZXDZ010000007.1, on the reverse strand, counting down.
CGAGCAGCAGCAGAAGGAAATGCAGGGGGTAGAGGGCGTAAGCCCAACGGCGCATGGCCGGCGGCGTGACATCTTTGGCATGTCGCAACAGGACTAATCCCGCCAACGGCGCGATCAGGCATGCGGCCAATCCCGACAACGCGACAGGCGTGCCGCTATTAAGCAGAATCTGCCATTGATTGGCGGCCACACACACCAACCCCGGCAACACGCTGAAATACCAGGGACGACGGAACACCAGCAGCATCGCCAGCGGCAGTAATACACCAAACAAACCGAACATCAGCTGCGTGGAAAACACGGCGGCGATCGTGACGGCAATCAGCGCCAATACGCGATCAAAAAGCGCCTTCTGCTGCCATCCTCGGGCAACCAGCAGGCCCAGTGCCAAGGTCGGCAAGACGTTCAACGTATCGGCATCCTCGATAAACAGCCGATAGGGCACTTCGCTGATCACGCTGAACACCAACAGCCAGCCCAGGTAGCGCCATTGGCCTGTCACGGGTGCGTGCCTGACCCGATGCAGATTCGCCGCAATCGCCAGGCAAAACCACGGGAACGCCAAGCGTCCCGGCACATACAGGCCGTCCAGGCTCAGCCCGACATAGCGCAGGTGGTCGAGCACCATGCTCAACAGCGCCAGCCACTTGAGCAGATCCAAAGCGCCATCACGGACATGTCCGACAGGCAGGGTTCCAGTACCGTGCATAATTCCCCAGTGACTTTGCATTTACAGTGCGTGCGCACCCGCGACAATCTTGGTTACAGTGCGCACCAACATCGACCACAGGAATGGGCCATGACCGACAAGAGCCAACAATTCGCCAGTGACAACTATTCGGGCATTTGCCCGGAAGCCTGGGCCGCCATGGAACAAGCCAATCAGGGCCATCAGCGCGCCTACGGCGATGATGAATGGACCCACCGTGCCGCCGACGGTTTCCGCAACCTGTTCGAAACCGACTGCGAAGTGTTCTTCGCCTTCAACGGCACCGCCGCCAACTCCCTGGCGCTGTCCTCGTTGTGCCAGAGTTACCATAGCGTGATTTGCTCGGAAACCGCCCACGTCGAAACCGACGAATGCGGCGCACCGGAGTTTTTCTCCAACGGTTCCAAGCTGCTCACCGCGCGCACCGAAAACGGCAAACTGACCCCGGAATCGATCCGCGAGATCGCCCTCAAGCGCCAGGATATTCACTACCCCAAGCCGCGCGTGGTCACCCTGACACAGGCCACCGAAGTCGGCAGCGTGTATACCCCGGATGAAATCCGCGCCATCAGCGCCACCTGCAAAGAGTTGGGCCTGAACCTGCACATGGACGGCGCACGCTTCTCCAACGCCTGCGCATTCCTTGGCTGCTCACCGGCGGACCTGACCTGGAAGGCCGGCGTGGACGTGCTGTGCTTTGGCGGCACCAAAAACGGCATGGCCGTGGGCGAAGCGATCCTGTTCTTCAACCATAAGCTGGCCGAAGACTTCGACTACCGCTGCAAACAGGCCGGCCAGTTGGCGTCGAAAATGCGCTTCCTCTCCGCCCCGTGGGTGGGCCTGCTGGAAAACGATGCCTGGCTCAAGCATGCACGCCACGCTAACCACTGTGCACAACTGCTAAGCAGCCTGGTGGCCGACATTCCCGGCGTGGAACTGATGTTCCCGGTGCAAGCCAATGGCGTGTTCCTGCAGCTCTCGGAACCGGCGATTGCGGCGTTGACCGCCAAGGGCTGGCGCTTCTACACGTTCATCGGCAAAGGCGGCGCACGCTTCATGTGTGCGTGGGATACCGAGGAAGAACGTGTAAGAGAATTGGCGGCGGATATTCGGAAAGTAATGGAAGCCTGAAACGACGGGCCCTTCAGGGCGTTTTCAGAGACTGTTTGTAGGTATTTCTGACAGTATCTATCTACCCCCTGCCTTGGTTAGGATTTCGTCACCCCGAACAAACGGACGCGTTTTTTCGGGGCTGACTGCCTGCCGAATATTCGGCTGGAAAGGGAAATCCTATAGAGGGCAACATCATGGAAATTCAACGCTACACGATTGACTCGCAACGCCGAGACGCCACCAGCGCCACACTCGTCAGCCTCGACGACCTGAGGAAGCTGGCGAATGTCGGCGACACCATCGTCGAGCCTTCCAGGCTCTTTACGGTCACCGGCAAAGAGTTCGAAATGACAGCATCCGGCGCGTACACCATCAACCTTTTCGTCCGCTAACCACTAAGGCTCGCGCCGCAGACTCATGACCTGCGACGCGGCACTGATGTGATTTCGCTCACAAGGCCTTCGGCTCTTGATGCTCTATTTCCCGGTGCCCTGGACGGCGGTCAACTGCATGTTCATCGCGGCCTGCGACCGCCACGGCGGAGCGCGCGGCGTCAACCGGGTCGGCGGCCAGCACTCTACTGAGGGTCAGAACTCGATGCGCACATCACCCTTCGGCACACTGCAGCACGACAGGATATAACCTTCGGCTTCGTCTTCCTCGGTGATGCCACCGTTGTGCTCCATCTCCACCTCGCCGCCCAGCTTCATCACCTTGCAGGTGCCGCAGATGCCCATGCCGCAGGCTTTGGGGATCAACAGGCCAAGCTTGGCGGCTGCGGCATGCACGGTTTCGCCGGGGGCGACGCGAATGCTTTTGCCCGACGCAATGAACTCCACCTGGTGCAGATCCGCCAGGTCGATTTCCGGCGCGTCGGCGGCTTGTTCGGCTTGCTCCACCGCGTCCGCACGGGCTTCCGGCGGTGTGGCGCCAAACGATTCCTCGTGGTACCGCGTCATGTCGAACCCTGCCACTTCCAGCAGGCGCTTTACCGCGTTCATGTAAGGCGTAGGGCCGCAGCAGAACACTTCGCGCTCCAGGAAGTCCGGCACCATCAGTTCCAGCATCTTGTGGTTCAGGTAACCGCGATAACCCGCCCAAGGCTCACCCAAACCATGTTTCTCGCAGATCAGGTGCAGGCTGAAGTTGTCGATCCGCGACGCCATATGCTCCAGCTCGCGGTGGTAGATGATGTCCTTGGGCGAACGGGCGCTGTGGATAAACGTCATGTCGACGTTGGCGTTGGTGTCGTAGAACCAGCGCGCCATCGACATCACCGGCGTGATGCCCACGCCGCCGCTGAGGTACAGCACTTTCGGACTCGGGAAGTCGATGGCGTTGAACAAGCCCACCGGCCCGTGCACCGCCAACTCTTGCCCTTCATGAAGGGTATCGTGCAACCAGTTGGAAACCTTGCCGCCCGGCACGCGCTTGATGGTCACCGAGAAGCTGTAAGGCACCGAGGGCGAGCTGGAAATGGTGTAGGAGCGCATGATCGGCTGGCCGTCGATTTCCAGCTCCAGGGTGACGAATTGCCCTGGCTTGAAAAAGAACAGGATCGGCTGGTCGGCCATGAAACAGAAGGTGCGCACGTCCCAGGTTTCCTGGATGACTTTGACGCAACGGACAATGTGTCGACCATTGGCCCAGGTCTGGGTGGTTACCGGATTCAGGAAATTATTGGACATGTTGTTCTCCACCGCCGACATCGGCCTTATGGTGGCGATTCTGCGTAACGTCAGAACCACCCATTTACCTATCTGCGACATTCACATACTTATCGCGACCAGCCCCCAACGACCTAGGGTTGCGCGTCGGGAACAGATTGGGCCATGTCGCCCATGGATAAGGTTCGCCACATCGCCGGCCCCACACTCGCTCCCAACAACGACGCTTTCTTTACGCCTTGCAAAGCACCAACCGTAGCCACTATTCGCCGGCCACACAGAATGGCCATGAGGACACACACGATGGACGTCACCGCAACCTTAAGCTTGGGCGATCCGCTGGAACCCGCACGCAAGGCCACCGCGCAAATGCTGCAAGAGCGCGAGCGCACTTTCTCGCTGCCGCAGCCGTTTTACTCTGATGAGCGGTTGTTTGATATCGACATGCAGGAGATCTTCCAGAAAGAGTGGTTGATCGCCGGCATGACCTGCGAGATCCCGGCCAAGGGCAACTACCTGACCCTGCAAGTGGGCAAGAACCCGATCATCGTGATCCGTGGCGCCGAAGGCGTGGTGCATGCCTTCCACAACGTGTGCCGTCACCGTGGCTCGCGCTTGTGCACCAGCGACAAGGGCAAGGTCGCCAAACTGGTCTGCCACTACCACCAGTGGACCTACGAACTGGATGGCCGCCTGCTGTTCGCCGGCACCGAGATGGGCGCCGACTTCGACATGAAGCAGTACGGCCTCAAGCCGGTCAACGTGAAGACCGCCGGTGGCTACATCTTCATCAGCCTGTCGGAGAACCCGCCAGCCATCGATGACTTCCTGTCGACGCTGAACCACTACATGGAACCCTACGACATGGAGAACACCAAGGTGGCGATTACCACCACCTTGATGGAGAAAGCCAACTGGAAGCTGGTGCTGGAAAACAACCGCGAGTGCTATCACTGCAACGCGTCGCACCCGGAACTGCTGAAAACCCTGCTGGAATGGGACGACGTCACCGACCCGCGCGCCGACCAGGCGTTCAAGGACCACGTGGCCGCCTCCGCCGCCGCCTGGGATGCCGAGAAGATCCCTTACGCCCACGCCAGCTTCGGCCTGCGTAACCGCATCGTGCGCATGCCGCTGCTCAAGGGCACCGTGTCGATGACTCTGGACGGCAAGCAGGGCTGCGCCAAACTCATGGGCCGCATCAAGAACCCGGACCTGGGCTCGATGCGCATCCTACACCTGCCCCACTCCTGGAACCACTGCATGGGCGATCACATCATCGTGTTCACCGTGTGGCCGATCAGCGCTCAGGAAACCATGGTCACCACCAAGTGGCTGGTGCACAAGGACGCCGTGGAAGGCGTGGACTACGACGTGGACCGCATGCGCCAAGTGTGGGACGCCACCAACGACCAGGACCGTCGCCTGGCCGAAGAGAACCAGCGCGGGATCAACTCCACCGCTTACCAGCCAGGCCCGTATTCCAAGACCTATGAATTCGGCGTGGTGAACTTCGTGGACTGGTACAGCGAGCGCATGTTGAGCAACCTGGGGGCCGCTCCGGCGCCTTACCTCAAAGGCGTTGCGGCTCACGAGTAACCTTCCCCTCTGTAGGAGCCGGCAAGCCGGCTCCTATGTAGTGTTCAAATTTTAATCAAAACCTCTGAACCCCTCTCCTGACGTACCCTCCAGCCTTTACCCAACAACTTATCCACAAAGCCACCCACAGCAATTGTGGGCAAGTGCGCCTTGCACCCTAAATTAAATGAAGAAAATCCGTGACTTATTTGAGTACCGAGGTTTTGCCAACGGTTGATCACTTATTGACCAAACCACTGAAAGCGTTGTATTACGTGACGTGTAGAGGTACGCAAACACCTTATCCACAGAAGCACCAACAGACTTTGGGGGCAACTTGCACGACGCTGTGGAAAACCCCTTCAAAGCTTCATAAATCGCGGTTTCCAGAGATTCCGGTGAGTAAATACCCCTAATTGATCATATTTTGATCAGTCGATTGAAAGCCTTGATAAATAAGGGCTGCAGCCGATAGCGAACACGTTATCCACAGAAGCGCCAACAGAGTATGGGGGCAACTCTGTGCGTAAAAATGCCCGGGCAGCGCAAAAAAACCGAGTAAAAACCGTCAGTTAGCCTGGTTGTTTTTCGTACAAAGGGCTGGAGGGCTTGATTGTAACGGGCTGTGGACAACCGCGAACAGGTTATCCACAGACGGGTCAACAGGGATTGTGGGTAATCCCACGGACAGTGCAAAACCAAGGTGGGAGCGGGCTTGCTCGCGAAGGCAGGTGTCAGCCAACACAGGCACTGGCACACCGCATTCGCGAGCAAGCCCGCTCCCACATTCGATCAGCGTACGACGCCTTCCTCGACCAACAGCTTGAGAATGGCCTCGGCGCCCGCTTCCGGGCTGAGCCCCTTGAGCACTTGACCACCGCCACCACTGGCCTTGGCCGTGGCGGCTTTCATGCGGTCAGCACCGCTCTTGGCTTTGATTACCTTGAGGCGCTTGGGGCGTGGCTTGGCCGGCTGCAGCACGGCGTCTGTGAATAACTCGTCTTGTTCGATTTCGACTTCGTGGGCCGCCAGCTCACCGCGCTGCGCCGGGCCGAAGGCACTCTGCCGAGGCTTGGGCGCGGCGTTATCCACCGTCGCCAGAAACGGTAGGCGTACCTTCAGGCGTCGTCGTTGCCCACGTGGCAGAGCTTGCAGCACATGGGCCACACCGCCGTCGATGGACTCGACCTGCGCCAGCCCGACAATCAAAGGCCAACCCAATTGCTCGGCGAGCAAAAACGGCAACATGCCCGAGCCTTCACCGGTTTCCGCCTGGCTGCCGGCGAGCACCACCTGGGCACCGGCGTCACGCAGGTATTCACTGAGCACCGGTAACGCATCACTGCCCGCTGGCTGCTCCAGCACATGCAACTGCGGCAACCCCATGCCCAGGTAGCTGCGCAGGGTCGGCTCGCTGATGTCGCCCGCGTGTAGCACCTGCAACTTATCCCCAGCCATTTGCAGGCCAAGCTCCACCGCGCGCGCGTCTTGCTCGGCACGGCGTGGTCGCCCGGAGGTCGGGTGGGCGCCGATGGACACCAAGCTGATAACATTTGTGTTCATGCTCATATCCTCAAGCCGCGTCGCGCTTGGCGCCGTTGCGGTGGGCCTCGACCGCGACGATCAAGGCTTGCAGAATCGCGGCGCTTTCGCCGATCACCGACAGGTCGGCACGCTTGATCATGTCGCAACCGGGGTCGAGGTTGATCGCCACCACCTTGTCGCAGGCGCCGATGCCCTGCAGGTGCTGGATCGCCCCGGAAATGCCCACGGCCACATAGACCCGTGCCGTGACCCAGGTGCCGCTGGCGCCGACCTGGCGATCACGCGCCATATAGCCATCGTCCACCGCTACCCGCGACGCGCCTTCAGTGGCGCCCAGAGCCGCAGCGGTCTGGTGGAACAGGGCCCAGTCCTTCACGCCGTTACCGCCGGAGAAAATGAATTCCGCTTCGGCCATGGGAATCGCCGCCGGGTCTACCGCCACGGCACCTAGATCTTCGATACGTGGCAGGCTGCGCGCCAGGGTTGTGGATAACTCCACGGGCAGTACTTCATGACGTGTCTCGCTGACCGGATCGGCACACTCGGCGGCCGCAAGGATCAGGCGTGGCAGCGGCCGGGCCAGATCTTCCTGGCCCGCACCGGCGCGACCGATACACGACTCGCCTTTGATCTGCCACACCCGCGTGGCCGGACGCTCCTTGAGGCTGGCGGCAAAACGCCGGCCCAGCTCGCCGCCACCGCTGCGGCTGTCCGGCAGCAGCCAATGGCGGGGGTTGAGCTGGTTATCCACAGCGCGCAGGCCCTGGACGCGTTGCTCCGGTGAATAACCGTCGAACTCATGGCCCTCCAGCACCAGCAGGCGATCAACGCCCGCTGTGGCAAAGGTGGTTTCTTTATGCTCGCCAAACACCACTGCCAACACTGCGCCGTCGTTGCCGGCGAGCTGCCGCGCCAGGCCGAGCAAGTCGCGGTCGTGACTGCTCAGGCGGCCGCCGACCATGTCCGGCACCACGTTGATGTAGAACGCCGGCGCCGGAACCTGGTGCAGCGGCAATTGCACCTCGACCGCCGCCGTACGCTTCGCCGCGCCGCCCTGCTGGGCGCCGCTGCGGTCGATACGCTTGATCCCGTTGGGGCCGATAAAACCAACGCCATGCACGTTCTTGCGGACAACGCCGTTGGGCCCCATCCAGCTGTGTTGCACGGGCTGCATCGCCGCATGCAGGGGATGAAGACGGTTACGGGCGATCCATTCGGCCCGTGGGTCGCGGCGGATAATGTCGCTCATCAATGCACCTCCGCAGGTTCGCGCTTGGATGGAACGTTGGCTGGCGCCTCTTCAAGCAATGCATCCGCCACCAGCTCGGCGATATCTTTGATCAACGGGCGCGGCTCAACCACACCCTCGAGCATCGCGGTGCATTGCGGGCAACCCACGGCCACCAGTTCGGCGCCGGTTTCGCGGATGTCTTCCATGCGCATGTCGGGGATACGTTGCTTGCCGGGAATGTCGGTAATCGGCGCCCCGCCACCGCCGCCGCAGCAGCGTGAGCGGAAGCCCGAACGTTGCATCTCCTTGACCTCGATGCCCAGGGCTCGCAGCACCTGACGCGGCGCTTCGTACTCACCGTTGTAACGGCCCAGATAGCAAGGGTCGTGGTAGGTCACGCTGTTGCCTTTGTGCTGGCCCAGGTTCAGCGCGCCCTCATCGATCAGTTGCGCCATGAAGGTGCTGTGGTGCTGTACGCGATAATGACCGTTGAAGGCGCCGTACTCGTTCTTCAGTACATGAAAGCTGTGCGGGTCGCAGGTCACGATGCGCTTGAAGCTGTACTTGGCCAGGGTCTGGATGTTGCGTGTGGCCAACAACTGGAAAGTCGCTTCATCACCCAGGCGCCGCGCAACATCGCCGCTGTCGCGCTCCTCCAGGCCGAGTACCGCGAAGTCGACCTGGGCCGCTTTCAGCACTTTGACGAAGGCGCGCAGGGTACGTTGGTTACGCATGTCGAAGGCACCGTCACCGACCCAGAACAGTAGGTCGCAACTGCCTTTTTCGCTGAGCAGCGGCAGGTTCAAATCTGCCGCCCAGTTCAGGCGACCGCCCGGTGCGAAGCCGCCGGGGTTGTCGGTGGCGATCAGGTTTTCCAGGACTTCGGCGCCTTTGTTCGGGGTCGCGCCCTTTTCCAGGGTGAGGTGGCGGCGCATGTCGACGATGGCGTCCACGTGCTCGATCATCATCGGGCACTCTTCCACGCAGGCGCGGCAGGTGGTGCATGACCACAGGGTTTCGGCGTCCACCAGGCCGTTGACGATCGGCTGATGTGGGTTGCCGCTGTGCTCACCGATGGGTTTGCCAGGATAGGGGCTGCCGGCGAACTTGGCATCGGTGCCGCCCGCCAGGCCGACCACCATGTCCTGAATCAGCTTTTTTGGGTTCAGCGGCTGGCCGGCGGCGAAGGCTGGGCAGGCGGCTTCGCATTTACCGCACTGCACGCAGGCGTCGAAACCGAGCAGTTGGTTCCAGGTGAAGTCCTTGGGTTTTTCCACGCCCAGGGGCGCGCTTTTATCACTGAGGTCCAGCGGCTTCAAACCGGTGGAGCGGCCACCTCCGAAGCGCTCGGCACGGCGGTGCCAGGCCAGGTGCAGCGCACCGGCAAAGGCGTGTTTCATCGGGCCGCCCCAGGTCATGCCGAAGAACATTTCGGACACGCCCCACAGCACACCGACGCTGAGCAACGCCGCCAGCAGCCAGCCGCCAAAGTCCACCGGCAGAATTCCGGCCACCGGCAGCGTTACCAGGAAGAAGCTTACCGAGAACGCCATCAGGCTTTTCGGCAGGCGCATCCAGGGGCCCTTCGAAAGGCGTGAAGGCGGATTACGGCGACGCAGGTAAACAAAGGTGGCGCCGACAAACATCAGCACCGACGCCAGCAGCAAGGCATAGCCGAGGATGCGGTTCTGCAGGCCGAAACCATGGACCAGAATGGCGAGCAACGCCGACAGCACAAAACCCAGCGCGGTGGCGACGTGGGTATTGGCGATGTATTTGTCGCGAGCGACCACGTGGTGCAGGTCGACCATGTAGCGCTTTGGCATAGCCAACAGGCCGCCCAGCAGGTTGACCTTGGACGCGCGGCCACGGCGCCACATGTTCACTCGGCGCAGGGCACCGAGGACGGCAAGGCCCAGGGCGGCAAACAAGAGAATCGGAAGAAGGGTGTTCAACATGGTGAAGCTCCCAAAGACCACGCGGGTCCAGCATGGAAGCCGGATCACTGTGGGAGCTGGCTTGCCTGCGATGGCATCGCCTCGGTTTCACTCAAGACCGAGTCGCCTGCATCGCGGGCAAGCCCGGCTCCCACATTGATCAGCTCCCACATTTAGATCGAGTACACAGTGGTTCGGTGGTTTCTAGAAATCCTTGCACAAGCGCAGGGCGTCATAGATCGCAGCATGGGTGTTGCGCTGCGCCACACAGTCGCCAATGCGGAACAGCAAGTACCCATCACCCGCCTCGCTCAGGCAAGGCTGCGGCTTGATCGCGAACAAGGCTTCAACGTCGATCTGGCCTTTGTTGCGTGAGCCTTCCTTGAGCGCGTAGTAAATGGCTTCGTCCGGACGCACGCCGTTCTCCACCACCACCTGATCCACCACCCGCTCCTCTTTGGCGCCGGTGTATTCGTTCTCCAGTACCGCCACCAGCTTGTCGCCCTCGCGGTAGACCTTCTCCAGCATCATGTCGCCGGTCATGATCACTTCCTTGGGGTACATGCTGCGGTAGTAGGTCGGGAACGACGTACCGCCGATGGCCACGCCCGGCTTGATGTCATCGGTGACGATTTCCACCTGGCAGCCTTTGTCGGCCAGGAAGTCGGCCACCGACATGCCGGTGAACTCGCAGATGGTGTCGTAGACCAGCACGTTCTTGCCCGGCGCGACCTTGCCATCGAGCACATCCCAGCTGCTGACCACCAAACCTTCGGCGGCGCCCCAGTGTTCGTTCTGCTCGATAAACGGATGCCCGCCGACGGCCAGCACCACCACGTCCGGACGCAGGTCCAGGATGGTCTCTGCATCGGCCGCGACACCCAGGCGCAGGTCGACTTTCAAACGCGCCAGCTCCAACTGGAACCAGCGGGTGATGCCGGCAATCTGGTCACGCTGCGGCGCCTTGGACGCCGTGGTGATCTGCCCACCAATAAACTCTTTCTTCTCGAACAAGGTCACGTCATGGCCACGCTCGGCGGCCACGCGTGCAGCCTCCATCCCGGCCGGGCCGGCACCGACCACCACGACTTTGCGTTTCGCCCCGGCGGACTTCTCGATGATGTGCGGCACGCCCATGTATTCACGAGAGGTCGCGGCGTTCTGGATGCACAACACATCCAGGCCCTGGTACTGGCGGTCGATGCAGTAGTTGGCACCGACGCACTGCTTGATCTGGTCGATCTGGCCCATCTTGATCTTGGCGATCAAGTGCGGGTCGGCGATGTGTGCACGGGTCATGCCGACCATGTCCACATAACCGCCTTCCAGAATGCGCGTGGCCTGGTTCGGGTCCTTGATGTTCTGCGCGTGCAGCACCGGGACCTTGACCACTTCCTTGATACCGGCGGCCAAGTGCAGGAACGGCTCCGGTGGATAACTCATGTTGGGGATCACGTTGGCCAGGGTGTTGTGCGTATCGCAACCCGAGCCCACCACGCCGATGAAATCGAGCATGCCGGTGTCGTCGTAATACTTGGCGATCTGTTTCATGTCCTCGTGGGACAAGCCGTCCGGGTGGAACTCGTCACCGCACAGGCGCATGCCCACGCAGAAATCATCACCAACTTCGGCGCGTACGGCTTTCAGCACTTCCAGGCCGAACTTCATGCGGCCTTCAAAGGTGCCGCCCCACTCGTCGGTACGTTTGTTGACCCGCGGGCTCCAGAACTGGTCAATCATGTGCTGGTGCACGGCAGACAGTTCCACACCGTCCAGGCCACCGGCCTTGGCGCGGCGCGCGGCCTGGGCGTAGTTGCCGATCACACGCCAGATTTCTTCCGGCTCGATGGTCTTGCAGGTGGCACGGTGCACCGGCTCACGCACGCCCGACGGCGACATCAGCGTCGGCCAGTTAAAGCCGTCCCAGCGCGAGCGACGGCCCATGTGGGTAATCTGGATCATGATCTTGGCGCCATGCTTGTGCATGGCGTCGGCCAGGTTCTGGAAGTGCGGAATGATGCGGTCGGTGGACAGGTTGACCGAACTCCACCACTCCTGCGGGCTGTCGATGGCGACCACCGAGGAACCGCCGCAGATCGCCAGGCCGATACCGCCCTTGGCTTTCTCTTCGTAGTACTTCACATAGCGGTCGGTGGTCATCCCGCCGTCGGTCGCATACACCTCGGCGTGGGCGGTGCTGAGCACGCGGTTGCGGATGGTCAGTTTGCCGATCTGGATCGGCTGGAACATTGCTTCGAAAGCCATGGCACGGTCCTCGGCTTACAACGGCTTGACGGTGAACAGGCCGTCATCGTGGCCCTCTTCGGAGCCTCCGTAGACTTGTTCGGCGACAGTGCGGATCTGGCTGCCGCGTGCTTGCAGAATCTGGTCCATGGCACCGGCAAACCAGCCGGTGAACATGTAGTCCACTTTGCGCCCGACCTTGCCGTACACGTAGACGAACGCCGAGTGTTCCAGCTTGACGCTGGCGGTGCCTTTATCGAGGTCGATGTCCTGAATCTTGAACAGGCCCCAACCGCGCTGCGACAGGCGCTTCATGTAGTGCTCAAACACCGCGACGCCTTCCAGGCCATGGCATTCAGCTTCTTTCTCGCACCAGTGCCAGGCGGATTTGTAGCCGGCCTTGTAGAGGATCTCGGCATAGGCGTCGGCGCCCAGGACTTCTTCGATGCCGATGTGGTTATTGACGAAGAAATGGCGTGGCACGTACAGCATCGGCAAGGCGTCGGAGGTCCAGACACCGGTTTCGCTGTCGACTTCGATAGGCAATTGCGGGGCGATCTTGGCCATGGAAACTTAACTCCAGAAAAATTCTTGTTAATGCCCCCGGCGCGAACAACCGGGGGAAGAAGAGGCGTTGGCGGTGGGTTATTCGCCCCAGACGTCCTTGAGGACGTTGACCCAGTTCTCGCCCATGATCTTGCGTACCACGCGCTCGGGGTGGCCGCGCTTGAGCAGGGTCTCGGTGAGGTTGGGGAACTCGCCCACGGTGCGGATGCCCAGCGGGTTGATGATCTTGCCGAAGCTGGTCAGACGGCGGGCGTAGCCTTTGTCATGGGTCAGCATTTCGAAGAAATCCTGGCCATGGCCTTGGGTGAAGTCAGTGCCGATGCCGATGGCGTCTTCGCCGACGATGTTCATGGTGTACTCGATGGCTTCGGCGTAGTCGTCGATGGTCGAATCGATGCCCTTGGCCAGGAACGGCGCGAACATGGTCACACCGACAAAGCCGCCGTGGTCGGCGATGAACTTGAGTTCTTCATCGGACTTGTTGCGCGGGTGCTCTTTAAGCCCGGACGGCAGGCAGTGGGAGTAGCACACCGGCTTTTTCGATTCGAGGATGACTTCTTCGGAGGTCTTGGAACCTACGTGGGACAGGTCGCACATGATGCCGACGCGGTTCATCTCAGCAACGATTTCACGGCCGAAACCCGACAGGCCGCCATCGCGCTCGTAGCAACCGGTGCCAACCAGGTTCTGGGTGTTGTAGCACATCTGCACCACACCGACGCCGAGCTGCTTGAAGATCTCGACATAGCCCAGTTGGTCTTCGAAGGCATGGGCGTTCTGGAAACCGAAAATGATGCCGGTCTTGCCTTGTTCCTTGGCCTTGCGGATGTCAGCGGTGGTTTTCACCGGGATCACCAGGTCGCTGTTTTCACGGATCAGGGTCTGGCTGGCCACGATGTTATTGATAGTGGCCTGAAACCCTTCCCACACCGACACGGTGCAGTTGGCGGCGGTGAGGCCCCCTTTGCGCATGTCCTCGAACAGGTCGCGGTTCCACTTGGCAATAATCAGCCCGTCGATAACGATGCTGTCGGCGTGCAATTCGGCTGGGCTCATCAGGCGTCCCCTTATTGGCGATTCATGCGCCGAATCGTCTGCCGGCGCTTTGGGGCCAGCATATGCCCAGGGGCCGACAGAGCCGGGTGCAAAAACGACAGGGGAATTGCCGAAAGCGTCAATCCGCGACAAAGGCTGTTGTGAGAGGCCTGACTGGCGACTGTTCTTTGTCTTACGCTTGAGCCAGAATTCCCGCATCACCTGATATGAGACGGCGCAATGAAATCGATTTTCCTGGCTTTGGCACTCATCGCAACCGGCGTTCACGCGGCCGAAGACACCGACAGCACGCCGTGCGACGGCATCGAAAACGACAAGCAAACCCTGGAATGCGCCTCTTACAACAAAACCACCGCTGAACAACTGCTCAAGGATAACTATCTGGGCCTGCTGGAACGCATGGCTTCGACCTATGGCAGCGACAAGACCAAGCTGGCGGACATTACCGCTCGTCTGAAGGATGCCCAGCAGAAGTGGGAAAAATTGCGCGACGCTGATTGCGCGGTGGACACCTTCCCAGCGGTAAACGGCACCAAGGCGTACGCGATTGCGCAAAATGATTGTTTGGCACGGATGAGTGATGAGCGGTCGGAGTTTTTGGAGTCGATTGGCCAGGAATAAGCGACAATCCTCGTCACTTTCTCTCCGAACCAAGGCTATTCATGAAGACTTGCGGCATCGAAATCAAAGGCAGCGAAGCCATCATCGCCGTCGCCTCTCTGGACAACCAGGTGTTGACCCACGTCGCTCTGGCCACGAAAAAAATCGCCCTTGAAGACGACGATGAAGCGGCCAACGTCAAAGCCTTCGCCGCTCAGGTGAGGGCGTTTGTGCAGGCAAACGCCATCGAACGTATCGCGATCAAGAAGCGCAGCAAAAAAGGGGAATTCGCCGGCGGCCCGACCACGTTCAAGATTGAAGGGGTGTTTCAGTTGCTGGAGGGTGTTGAGGTGACGCTGTTGTCGCCACAGACCCTCAATGCACAGAACAAGAAGCACAACTTTGATCTGCCGGCGACGCTGAACAAGTATCAGCATGAGGCGTACAAAGCGGCGTGTTCGGCGCTGGTCAAGAAGTAAGCCACACCATCAATCAGGGTGGGAGCGGGCCTCGCGAAGGCAGTGTGTCGGTATCAGAAGTGCTGACTGACACGCCGCCTTCGCGAGCAAGCCCGCTCCCACATTTGATCTCTGTGTTCTTCAGGCCGCTGCACGCTGGAGAATGGTGAGGGCGCTCCAGGCACTTTCGAATTCGGTCCACACGCCGGCGCGCAGCAGTTGGCCCAGATTGCTCGTTTCCCCCAGCTCCAATGCCACCTCACCAAGGAGGGTGCGCAACATTTCCGGGCGTCGGCCCACCAGATTATGAAAAGAACTGTAAATCATAGTCGCGAATACAATTAACTATAATCAGCCGTCAAACCACCTCCCGCCGCCGATCCTCCCTTGGGCATTTTGCAAACCGTGCCCGATAACTGCGGGTGAAATACGACGGCGATTCAAACCCGCACGCAATACTCACTTCCAGCACGCTCATGTCGCTCTGACGCAGCAGTTGCCGGGCTTTTTCCAGGCGCAGGCCGAGGTAGAAGTTACTCGGCGTGTCGTTCAGGTGCAGGCGAAACAGGCGCTCCAGCTGACGGCGCGTCACTTTGATCGCCTCGGCCAGGGCCAATGTGCTCAGGGGCGGCTCGGTGTGCTGCTCCATCTCGCCGATCACTTGCACCAGCTTTTTGTTGTTGATGCCATAACGCGTGGCGATCTGCATGCGTTGGTGGTCTTTGCGTGGGCGGATGCGGCCGAGCACAAATTGCTCGGAGACCTGGATCGCCAGCTCAGGGCCGTGGGCCTGGGCGATCAGGTCGAGCATCAGGTCGATGGAGGCCGTACCGCCGGCGCAGGTGATGCGGCGGCGGTCGATCTCGAACAGTTCCTGGGTCACGGTGAGCTGTGGATAAGCTTCCTTGAAGGCGTCGATGGCTTCCCAGTGCAGGGTCAGGCGATGACCGTCGAGCAGGCCCGCTTCAGCCAGCACACAGGCGCCAGTGTCGATGGCACCGAGGGTCACGCCCTCGTGGTCGAGGCGGCGCAGCCAATGTTCCAGCGCAGGGGTCGCGAACTGCAGCGGTTCGAAACCCGCCACCACCAGCAATGTGGCGCCTTTCTTCAACGGTTCCAGCGCCGCATCGGCGTTGACTGACATGCCATTGCTCGCCAGCACCGCGCCGCCATCGGCACTCAACACATGCCAACGGTACAGCTCGCCGCGAAAGCGGTTGGCCACCCGCAGGGGTTCCAGCGCGGAGATAAAGCCGATGGCCGAGAAGCCTGGCATCAGCAGAAAGTAGAAATCCTGGGACATGGTGGCGCTCTCGTCGGACGGGCAGCGTGGCACTGTGATACTCCCGTTCTCGGGTGGATTCAAGGGGGCAGGTCGCTGCAGTGCAAGAGCTGGTCGCCGCCGTGCGCTTTGTCCCCTCCAAAGCTACGTAACTTAAACCCGCAACATCAGCCTCACGGCGCATAAAGACGCCGGCCCCCACAATAACGACCTGCCGAGGGATCCACCATGAACCGACTGATCAGCCGCTGTGTGCTTGCACTCAGCGCCAGCGCCATCTTGAGCACGAACGTACTGGCTGCCGACGCGGCATCCTGCCAGAACGTGCGCATGGGCGTGGTGAACTGGACCGACGTAATCGCCACCAGCGCCATGACCCAAGTGTTGCTCGACGGCCTCGGCTACAAGACCAAACAGACCAGCGCCTCCCAGCAAATCATCTTCGCTGGCATCCGCGACCAGCGCCTGGACTTGTTCCTGGGTTACTGGAACCCGCTGATGACCCAGACCATCACACCGTTCGTCGACGCCAAGCAAGTCAAGGTCCTCGACAAACCCAGCCTGGAAGACGCCCGCGCCACCCTCGCCGTGCCGACTTATCTGGCAGACAAGGGCCTGAAAACCTTCGCCGACATCGCCAAGTTCGAGAAAGAACTGGGCGGCAAGATTTACGGCATCGAGCCAGGCTCAGGCGCCAACACCCAGATCAAGGCAATGATCGCCAAGAACCAGTTCGGCCTGGGCAAGTTCCAACTGGTGGAGTCCAGTGAAGCCGGCATGCTCGCCGCCGTCGACCGTGCGGTCCGCCGCAAGGAAGCCGTGGTGTTCTTCGGCTGGGCGCCGCACCCGATGAACGTCAACGTCGCCATGACCTACCTCACCGGCAGCGACGACGCCCTCGGCCCGAACGAAGGCATGGCTACCGTGTGGAGCGTCACCGCGCCGAACTACGCCGAGCAGTGCCCCAACGTGCACAAACTGCTGACCAATCTCACCTTCACCGCCGCCGACGAGAGCCGGATGATGCAGCCACTGCTGGATCACAAGGACGCCATCGAGTCTGCCAAGCAGTGGCTCAAGGATCACCCGCAAGACCAGGCGCGCTGGCTGGAAGGGGTGACCACCTTCGACGGCAAGCCGGCAGCGGCCAACCTGAAATTGACCAGCAAGTAAGCCCATTTCAATCACCGTTTCGCGGCCACTTTCGACCGCGAACGGCACCACTATGCCTGTAAGGAACCGCCTCATGAACCACGACGTCATCATCACCTGCGCACTCACCGGTGCTGGCGACACGACCAGCCGAAGCCCACACGTGCCGGTCACCCCCAAACAAATCGCCGCCGCCGCGGTGGAAGCCGCCAAGGCAGGCGCCACGGTTGTGCACTGCCATGTGCGTGACCCTGAAACCGGCAAGTTCAGCCGCGACGTCGCCCTGTACCGCGAGGTGATGGAGCGCATCCGTGAGGCCGACATCGACATCATCGTCAACCTCACCGCCGGCATGGGCGGCGACCTGGAGATCGGCGGCGGCGAGAACCCGATGGCGTTCGGCCCCAACACTGACCTGGTCGGCCCCTTGACTCGACTGGCCCACGTCGAAGAGCTGCTGCCGGAAATCTGCACGCTGGACTGCGGCACCCTGAACTTTGGCGACGGCGACACCATTTACGTTTCTACCCCGGCACAACTGCGGGCCGGCGCCAAGCGCATCCAGGAACTGGGCGTGAAAGCCGAGCTGGAAATCTTCGACACCGGTCACCTGTGGTTCGCCAAGCAGATGATCAAGGAAGGCCTGCTGGACGACCCACTGTTCCAACTGTGCCTGGGCATCCCATGGGGCGCGCCGGCCGACACCACCACCATGAAAGCCATGGTCGACAACCTGCCCGCCGACGCCGTGTGGGCCGGCTTCGGCATCGGTCGCATGCAAATGCCAATGGCGGCGCAAGCGGTGCTGCTGGGCGGCAACGTGCGGGTCGGTCTGGAAGACAACCTGTGGCTGGACAAAGGCGTGCTCGCCACCAACGGCCAGTTGGTGGAGCGGGCAAGTGAAATTCTCAGCCGCCTGGGCGCACGGGTCATGACCCCGGCCGAGGGCCGCGTGAAGATGGGCCTGACCAAACGCGGCTGACTTCCAAACACCCCACAACCCTGTGGGAGCCGGGCTTGCCCGCGATTGCGGTACGTCAGCCACCAAATGCACCAACTGACACACCGCTATCGCAGGCAAGCCAGCTCCCACCGGTGATCACCGAACTCTTTAGGAACTTGCCATGCGCTTTATCACTGAAATCAAAACCTTCGCAGCCCTCGGCAGCGGTGTTATCGGCAGCGGCTGGGTGTCCCGCGCCCTGGCCCATGGCCTGGATGTGATCGCCTGGGACCCGGCGCCCGGTGCCGAAGCCGCGCTGCGCAAACGTGTTGCCAACGCCTGGGGCGCCTTGGAAAAACAAGGCCTGGCGCCGGGTGCATCCCAGGACCGCTTGCGCTTTGTCGCCACCATTGAAGAGTGTGTGAAAGACGCTGACTTCATCCAGGAAAGCGCCCCGGAACGCCTGGAACTGAAACTCGACCTGCACAGCAAGATCAGCGCCGCCGCCAAGCCGAATGCGTTGATTGGGTCGAGCACGTCCGGCCTGTTGCCAAGCGAGTTCTACGAGGGCTCGACCCATCCTGAGCGGTGCGTGGTCGGCCATCCGTTCAACCCGGTTTACCTGCTGCCGCTGGTGGAAGTGGTCGGCGGCAAGAACACTGCGCCGGAGGCCGTTCAAGCGGCGATCAAGGTGTACGAATCCCTCGGCATGCGCCCACTGCATGTGCGCAAGGAAGTCCCGGGCTTTATCGCCGATCGCCTGCTCGAAGCCCTCTGGCGTGAGGCCCTGCACCTGGTCAATGACGGCGTCGCCACCACCGGCGAAATTGACGACGCCATCCGCTTTGGCGCGGGCCTGCGCTGGTCGTTCATGGGCACTTTCCTGACCTACACCCTGGCAGGCGGCGACGCAGGCATGCGCCACTTCATGGCGCAATTCGGCCCGGCGCTGCAATTGCCGTGGACCTACCTGCCAGCGCCGGAGTTGACCGACAAGCTGATCGACGATGTGGTCGACGGCACCAGCGATCAACTGGGCAAACACAGCATTTCGGCGCTGGAGCGCTATCGTGATGACTGCCTGCTGGCGGTGCTGGAGGCGGTGAAAACCACCAAAGCCAAGCACGGCATGACCTTCGCCGAATAAGGGAAAATCCTGACATGCCCGCACTGACCACCTACACCACCCAGGTCCACCCCGACTGGGTGGACTACAACGGCCATCTGCGCGACGCGTTCTATCTGCTGATCTTCAGCTACGCCACCGACGCGCTGATGGACACCCTGGGGCTGGACAGTGAAAACCGCGAAGCCAGCGGCCACTCACTGTTCACCCTGGAGTTGCACCTCAACTACCTGCACGAAGTGAAGCTGGGTGCCGACGTGGAGGTGCATACCCAACTCATCGCCCACGACGCCAAGCGCCTGCACCTCTATCACAGCCTGCACCTGGTTGGGGATGAAAAGGAACTGGCGGGCAACGAGCAGATGTTGTTGCACGTTGATCTGGCCGGTCCACATTCGGCGCCGTTCACCGAGTCCACACTGGAAAAACTCACGGCTATCAGCGCGGAGCAGGCTGACCTGCCGCGCCCCGCCCTGCTTGGCCGAGTGATTGGACTACCGCTGAAAAAATAGCCACTGAAGATACCCTTAGGAGCCACCATGCAAACCGCCGCCGCTGTCGCCGATTTCCGTACTTACCCGAAGATCTGCGACATCGCGGACGTACGGGTGCTGGAGGATCAGATCTTTGTGCAGTGGGCCGATGGACGGGTCAGTCCGTTTCATCATCAATGGCTGCGAGACAACTGCCCTTGCTCCCAATGCGTATACAGCGTGACGCGCGAGCAAGTGCTGGAGATTGTGGATGTGGACGCCCATCTCAGGCCGGCCTCGGCCCGTATTGATCAAGGCAACCTGAGCCTGGAATGGAGCGGCGGCCACCGCAGTCAGTACGATCCGGGTTGGCTGCGGGCGCATGCCTACGACGATGAATCCCGTGCCGAACGCCGTGCGGCAACGCCCAAATCGCGGCTGTGGGACAGTCGGTTCCAGCTACCGGTCTTTGAGTATTCGGCCGTCATGGAAGACCCGAGCGCGCTGCTGCAATGGTTGCTGGCGCTGCGCGATTCTGGCCTGACGCAAGTCCGAGGCGTCCCCACCGAGCGCGACTCCCTGGCGCTGGTGGCCAAGCGCATTTCCTTCATCCGCGAGAGCAACTTCGGCGTGCTGTTCAATGTGCAATCCAAGGCCGATGCCGACAGCAATGCCTACACCGCTTTCAACCTGCCCTTGCACAGTGATTTGCCCACACGAGAGCTGCAACCGGGCCTGCAATTCCTGCATTGCCTGGTGAACGATGCCAACGGCGGCGAAAGCATTTTTGTCGACGGGTTTGCCATCGCCAACGCCCTGCGCACGGAAGATCCCGAAGCGTTCAGGGCGCTGTGTGAAATCCCGGTGGAGTTTCGCAACAAGGACCGTCACAGCGATTATCGCCGCCTGGCGCCGATCATTGCACTGGATGCCTTGGGCGACGTGGCGGAGATTCGCATGGCCAACTTTCTACGCGGGCCCTTCGAGACCAGCGTGGCGCAGATGCCGCTGCTGTATCGGGCGTATCGGCGGTTTATTGCGATGACGCGGGAGGATCGTTTTCGGCTGGTCAAGCGCCTGAACCCGGGCGAATTGTGGTGCTTCGACAACCGTCGCACCCTGCATGCGCGCAATGCGTTCGATCCCGCCTCCGGGGCACGGCATTTCCAGGGCTGCTACATCGACCGCGATGAATTACTGTCGCGCATCCGGGTGTTGCAGCGCTAGACCGCGGTGCTGCCATCGCAGGCAAGCCAGCTCCCACAGGGAAATGCACTCCAAATGTGGGAGCTGGCGTGCCTGCGATGAGGCCGGTACTCACGCCACAAATCCCGGGCTAAAAAAAGCCCCGATCCAGCCGTGACTGGATCGGGGCAGAGTGCCTTGTGTGAGCGTTACATCCTGAGGGTGACCAAACCTTCAAGCTGAGTGCTTGAGTTCAGTGTGCCCATTAATACGGTGGGTAAATGGCCCGAAAACGACCTGCTCATAGCCATCTGAGGCATTCGTGCAATCTGCCCTTGCCGACCCTTTGGACGGCAACCAGAATCCAGGTCTAACCCCGCTCCCTTCACCAGGATAAACGTCATGATGCACGCAGATTTGATTGACCAGGATGACCTGCTGGGCCAACTGCGCTCACTGGGTTTCGAAGTATCCAGCGGCGCCACCGCCGAGCAGGCCTGCGAGTGTGCGGTGCGTGGTTTGAGCGAGGCTCGGGCCAAGGCGCTCAAGGGGATGGTTGAGCAGATGTACACCGGCAGCGCGACGATCTTGCCGGCGGTGCGGCAGGCGATCGATAAGCAGTTGCTGCCGGCCTTGGTGCAGTTCAAGCAGAACTCGGGCGCCTGATAGTCCGCATTCGCGAGCACGCCCGCTCCCACATTCGACCGCATTTCAAAGGTGGAACTCGGTCACCTGTGGGAGCGGGCTTGCTCGCGAACGCAGGCGACTCGGCCTAGAGCCTTACGCTGGCAAAAGTCGACTCGTTCCTGGCCTGGCTCAACGCCGACATCGGTCCCGACAACGGTGACAATACCAGCGCCTGCGGGATCGGCATCATCGCCACCTGCTGGGTGGTGTTGGAACCTACGCGCTCATCCCGTGGCGGAATGCCAAAGTATTCGCGGTAGCACTTGGAGAAGTGCGGCGTAGACACGAACCCGCACACCGACGCCACTTCGATGATCGACATCGGCGTCTGCTTGAGCAACTGCCGTGCGCGGATCAAGCGCAGCTTGAGGTAGTAGCGCGATGGCGAACAGTGCAGGTATTTCTGGAACAGGCGCTCCAGCTGGCGACGAGACACCGCGACGTACACCGCCAGTTCGTCCAGGTCGATCGGCTCTTCCAGATTGGCCTCCATCAGCGCGACGATTTCCTGCAGCTTCGGCTGGTTGGTGCCGAGCATGTGCTTGAGCGGCACACGCTGGTGATCCTGTTCGTTGCGAATACGCTCGTAGACGAACATTTCGGAGATGGCGGCCGAGAGTTCACGGCCGTGGTCGCGGCTGATCAGGTGCAGCATCATGTCCAGCGGCGCGGTGCCGCCGGAGCTGGTGAAGCGGTTGCGGTCGAGGGTGAACAGGCGTGTGCTCATGGCCACGCGGGGGAAAGCTTCCTGCATCGAGGCCAGGCATTCCCAGTGCACGCTGCAATCAAATCCATCAAGCAAACCGGCGCAGGCCAGGGCCCAGCTGCCGGTGCACACCGCGCCGAGGCGACGGGACTGGCGTGCCTGGCTTTGCAGCCACGACACATGTTCACGGGTAACGGTGCGCTGGATGCCCACGCCGCCGCACACGATCACCGTGTCCAGGGCCGGGGCTTTGTGCATGGAAGCATCGGGGGTGATTTGCAGACCGTCGCTGGCCCACACCTGGTTTCCGTCGACGCTCAAGGTCGTCCAGCGATACAGCTCGCGGCCGGAGAGCTGATTGGCCATGCGCAGCGGTTCGACTGCGGACGCCAGGGAAATCAGCGTGAAATTGTCCAGCAGCAAAAAGCCGATGGATTGAGGCGCACGGTTCTGGGGTTGGGCCCCGGAGTTGAACGACGTCATCGCAGTATCTCCTCACACAAAAGCGGGTGATGGCCTCAGGCGAGGCTCTTGTTATTGCGCTCTACATCCAGCGAGGAGAGAGGCTTTGAATTGATAGAGCAAATGCCATGCCTAAAATTGAATGGCCGTCCAATAACTCCTAAAAACGACCTGATGACGTGTCTAGATAAGCCCGCGCCGCACGTACGGATATAGCCGAAATCAGCCGTAGGAATGAGCCTATCCACAGGGGATGAGCAGATCGGTAGCACTTGTGGGAAGGCGCTTTGCGGGCGTGGGAGAAGTCTGTCACCCAAAGCACGGGTGACAGCGGGTCGGGCGGGAAATCGTTCGGTAGCTACTTATCTGTTTGCGACGCGCTAAAAGGTGGCGCTTTTGGATCCGGTGTTCACTTTATGAGCAGTGTTGCTTGAACTGCCGCTATCGCGGGCAAGCCCGGCTCCCACAGGGGAATGTATTCCAAATGTGGGAGCTGGCTTGCCTGCGATAGCGGCGTCACTGGCTCAACACTCCACAGCACTCACCGCCAACCCGCCCCGCGATGTCTCTTTGTATTTGTCATGCATATCCGCCCCGGTATCGCGCATGGTGCGGATCACTCGGTCCAGGGAGATAAAGTGCTGGCCGTCGCCCCGCAGCGCCATTTGCGCTGCGTTGATTGCCTTCACCGCCGCAATTGCATTGCGCTCGATGCACGGTACTTGCACCAGCCCGCCCACCGGGTCGCAAGTGAGGCCCAGGTTATGTTCCAGGCCGATTTCAGCGGCGTTGCACAGTTGTTCCGGCGTGGCGCCAAGAATCTCGGCCAAGCCGGCGGCGGCCATGGCGCAGGCCGAGCCTACCTCCCCTTGGCAGCCGACTTCGGCACCCGAGATCGAGGCGTTTTTCTTGCACAGGATGCCTACCGCCGCCGCACCAAGCAGGTAGTCGACCACGTTGGCTTCGGTGACTTCCTCGCTGAATTTCATGAAGTAGTGCAACACCGCCGGGATGATCCCCGCCGCGCCGTTGGTAGGGGCCGTCACCATGCGCCCACCGGCGGCGTTTTCCTCGTTCACCGCCAGGGCGAACAGGTTGACCCATTCCATCGCGCTCAACGTCGAGCCGATCACATTGGGCTTGTTCAATTCCTGCAGGCTGCGGTGCAACTTGGCGGCACGCCGGCGCACGTTCAGGCCGCCGGGCAGGATGCCTTCGTGCTTGAGCCCCTGCTCCACGCAATCCTGCATGGCGCGCCAGAGCTTCATCAGTCCGCTGCGGATTTCTTCCTCGGAGCGCCAGGTTTTCTCGTTGGCCAGCATCAACTCGGCGACACGCAGGTTGTGAGTCTTGCACAGCTGCAACAGCTCGACTGCGCTGGAAAAATCATACGGCAGCTCGGTGCGGTCCATATCGGCCACGCCGCTCTGCGCCTGGGCTTCATCCACCACAAAGCCGCCGCCCACCGAATAGTAGGTGTCACGGTGCAGCTCACCGTGATCGCCCGTCACCACCAGGGTCATCGCATTGGGGTGGAACGGTAGGTTTTCGTCGAGCAGACGCATGTCCCGCGCCCATACGAAGGGCACCGGCAAACGGCCGTCCAGCAGCAGCGTATCGGTCTCGCGCAGGGTGTGGATGCGCAGGCCGATTTGCGATGGGTCGATCGCATCTGGCCATTCGCCCATCAGGCCCATGATGGTCGCGGTGTCGCTCCCGTGACCAATGCCGGTGGCCGACAATGAGCCGTAGAGCTGAACTTCGACGCGCCGCACTTGTTCCAACAGTTCACGTTCACGCAAAGCCTGAACGAACAACGCCGCGGCGCGCATGGGGCCGACGGTGTGAGAACTAGAAGGCCCGATGCCGATCTTGAACAGGTCGAAAACACTGATAGCCATTAACGTGGGACTCCGCAGGTGAACAGGCCGGACACCAAGGAGCTGCTACGCTCAGATCGCCCAGATGGCGGCATCATCAAGCTTTTACTTGCCGTCACGGCGTCTCACACCGACGCACTCATGCTCACCAGCGTCGCTCCCGTGCGATCGCCTGTTTTGGCCGTTTTTAACGGTGCAGATGGGCAAAAACTGCAGTTTTGCCTGTGGAAAAATCTGTAAGCGACGTCACCGACACTGGATACGACCATCCCTGTACTGGATACGACGCCCCCTGTAGGCGTCAGATTTTCACTGGTACATGATCAGTCTCGACTCGTTTGCAAGGCACCGTGCCAGAGCTGTTGTCGCACGCACCAACCGCAACACTTATAAAGCGCGGCGAATGCCGCCAGAAAAAACACAGGAGTCTACCCAGATGAAAGGTTCACCCTCGTTGTTGTTGGCCGCCATGCTGAGTCTGCCAGTCATGGCGCACGCCGCAGAACCGGCACAATGTCAGACCGTCAACTTCTCCGATGTCGGCTGGACCGACATCACCGTCACCACCGCGACTACCAGCGAGATCCTCAAGGGCCTGGGCTACAAGCCGCGCACCACGATGATTTCGGTACCAGTGACCTACAAGTCGCTGGCCGACGGCAAGAACATGGACGTCTTCCTCGGCAACTGGATGCCGACCATGGAAAACGACATCAAGCAGTACCGTGATGCCGGCACCGTGGAAACCGTGCGCGCCAACCTGGAGAACGCCAAGTACACCCTGGCCGTCCCGGAAGCGCTGTACAACAAAGGCCTCAAGGACTTCGCCGATATCGCCAAATTCAAGGATGAACTGGGCGGCAAGATCTACGGCATCGAGCCGGGTAACGACGGCAACCGCACCATCCAGACGCTGATCGACAAAGACGCCTTCGGCCTGAAAACCGCAGGGTTCAAAGTCGTCGAGTCCAGCGAAGCAGGCATGCTCTCCCAGGTCGAACGCGCCACCAAACGCGACCAGGCCATCGTGTTCCTCGGCTGGGAACCGCACCCGATGAACACCCGTTTCAAGATGAAGTACCTGACCGGGGGTGACGATTCGTTCGGCCCCAACTACGGCCAGGCCACCATCTACACCAATACCCGCAAGGGCTACACCGAGGAATGCAGCAACGTGGGCCAGTTGCTGAAAAACCTAGTGTTCACCCTGAACATGGAAAGCACCCTGATGGGTAATGTCTTGGACGACAAGATGAAACCCGACGCCGCGGCGAAAGCCTGGCTGAAGAAGAACCCGCAAGTCCTCGACACCTGGCTTGCCGGTGTCACCACCATAGATGGCAAACCAGGACTCGACGCCGTTAAAGCCTACCTCGCCAAGTAATCCGCTATCCCCGGGGCGGTGCGCTGTCCCGGGATGTTTTCCCTCTTCGCATGTGGACATTCACTACCATGCTGACTGAACAGAAAATCCCACTAGGCCAGTACATCGCTGCCTTCGTCGAATGGTTGACCCAACACGGCGCCAACTACTTCGACGCAATCGCATCGACACTGGAAACGATGATCCACGGCGTGACGTTCGCGCTGACCTGGTTCAATCCGCTGGCATTGATCGGTCTGATTGCGCTGCTGGCTCACTTTATCCAACGTAAATGGGGACTGACTGTTTTTGTCATCGCCTCCTTCCTGCTGATCCTGAACCTGGGGTACTGGCAGGAAACCATGGAGACCCTGGCGCAAGTGCTCTTCGCCACCCTGGTCTGCGTGGTCATCGGTGTGCCGCTGGGCATTGTTGCCGCGCATAAACCGATGTTTTACACCATGATGCGGCCGGTACTCGATCTGATGCAGACCGTGCCGACCTTCGTCTACCTCATCCCAACCCTGACCCTCTTCGGGCTGGGTGTGGTGCCTGGGCTGATTTCTACGGTGGTGTTCGCGATTGCCGCGCCGATCCGCCTGACCTACCTGGGTATCCGTGATGTACCCCAAGAGTTGATGGACGCCGGCAAGGCCTTTGGCTGCTCGCGCCGTCAGTTGCTCTCGCGCATTGAACTGCCCCACGCCATGCCGAGCATTGCCGCCGGCATTACCCAATGCATCATGCTGTCGTTGTCGATGGTGGTGATCGCTGCCCTGGTGGGCGCCGATGGCCTCGGCAAACCCGTGGTCAACGCACTGAACACCGCCGATATCGCCCTGGGCTTTGAAGCGGGCCTGGCGATCGTGCTGCTGGCCATCATGCTCGACCGCATCTGCAAACAACCCGACGCTAAAGTAGGGGGTGATGCATGAGCATTATCCGATTCGACAAAGTCGACGTGATCTTCTCCAAAGACCCACGCGAAGCGCTCAAGCTGCTGGACCAAGGCATGAGCCGTAACGAGATCCTGAAAAAAACCGGGCAGATTGTTGGCGTGGAAAAAGCCAGCCTGGACATCGAGAAAGGCGAGATCTGTGTGTTGATGGGCCTGTCGGGCTCCGGCAAATCCAGTCTGTTGCGCTGCATCAACGGCCTCAACACCGTGAGCCGTGGCCAGCTGTTCGTCGAGCATGAAGGTCGCCAGATCGACATCGCCTCCTGCACACCCGCCGAGCTGAAAATGATGCGCACCAAGCGCATCGCCATGGTGTTCCAGAAGTTCGCCCTGATGCCTTGGCTGACGGTGCGCGAAAACATCAGCTTCGGCCTGGAAATGCAGGGCCGCCCGGAGAAAGACCGACGCAAGCTGGTGGATGAAAAACTTGAGCTGGTGGGCCTGACCCAATGGCGTAACAAGAAGCCGGACGAACTCTCCGGCGGCATGCAGCAGCGCGTCGGCCTGGCCCGTGCGCTGGCGATGGACGCCGATATCCTGCTGATGGACGAACCCTTCTCCGCCCTCGACCCGCTGATCCGCCAGGGCCTGCAGGACGAGTTGCTGGAACTGCAACGCAAGCTGAGCAAGACCATCGTGTTCGTGAGCCACGACCTCGACGAAGCACTCAAATTGGGTAGCCGTATCGCGATCATGAAAGACGGCAAGATCATCCAGTACAGCGTGCCGGAAGAGATCGTCCTGAACCCGGCGGATGACTATGTGCGTACCTTCGTCGCGCATACCAACCCACTGAACGTGTTGTGCGGCCGCAGCCTGATGCGCACCCTGGACAACTGCAAGCGCGTCAACGGTTCAGTCTGCCTGGACCCGGGCGGCGACTCGTGGCTGGACCTGGCCGAGGGCAACACCATCAAGGGCGCTCGCCAGAATGGCGCGGTGATGAACCTGCAGAACTGGGTACCGGGGCAAGCGGTGGAAGGTCTGGGCCGGGTGCCGACGCTGGTGGACTCGAATATCGGCATGCGTGATGCGTTGCAGATTCGTTATCACACCGGAAACAAGCTGGTGCTGCATGACAACAACCAGGTAGTGGGGATTCTGGGGGACAGTGAGCTTTACCATGCCCTGCTGGGCAAGAACCTGGGCTGACAAACACTGCACATCTCAATGTAGAAACTGGGTCAATGTGGGAGGGGGCTTGCCCCCGATTGCGGTGTATCAGTAACAGAAGTACTGACTGACACACTGCTATCGGGGGCAAGCCCCCTCCCACATTTAGTTCTGTTTACACATTTGGACCCAGTGGTGTCAGTGAGGACACCACCCGTTTTCAACTATCAGCTATAGACACGGCCAAGGAGCTGCCGATGGCTTTCAAACTGATCGAGCACGTCCCGGGTGATCTGCTCCTGGGTGAAGCCCATCAGGTCGTATTCCTGAGGTCCATTGTGCAGGTAGACCTCCGCGCGGTAGTAACGCGTGCGCTCTTCCTCGGGAAGGTCGCTCGGTGCCGACGAGTAAGCATCCAGGCTCACTTCGTAGACAAACGGGTTGCCCTCTGCCATCTCGATGCGCACACCGATGCAGCGCTTGGATTTACCCAGCAGGGTCTGCACTTCCAGCCCCTGTTCACGCAACGCCGTCGCCGCTTCTTCCAGCGCTGGCGTCACGTGCTTGTCCATGAAGCGTTGCACGGTGCCTTGGCTCGGTTGCAGGTCCAGCGCGGTCAAGCGCTCGCTGAAACCACGACGACCCCGCTCGGCCAATTGCGCCTGCTCCTGTTCGATGGCCACATCCTGGCGCATGGCTTTGTGCAAGCCGAACATAAAGAAGATCAACACTACCGAGAATGGCAGCCCCGCCAGCACCACCATGGTCTGCATGGCTTCGAAGTTGCCCGCGAACAGCAAGCCGATGGTCACCAGGGTGATCACCGCCGACCAGAAGATCCGCAGCCAGTGCGGCGCATCTTCATCCACGTTGCCGCCTTTGCAGGAAAGGTTGGCCATCATCACGGCGCCGGAATCCGCCGGGGTCAGGAACAGCACGAAGCCCACGAAGATCGACACGCCGATCACGATTTTCGACGCCGGGTAATGCTCAAGCAGTTGGTAGATGGCCATGGAAGGCTGTTCCAACGCAGTCTTGCCCAACGCCACCGCACCCTGGTTCAGCACCAGGTCCAATGCCGAATTACCGAAGATCGACAGCCACGCCAAGGTGAAGCCCAACGGGATCAGCAGCACGCCGGCCACCAGTTCACGCACCGTGCGACCACGGGAAATACGCGCGATGAACATGCCCACGAATGGCGCCCAGGAAATCCACCAGGCCCAGTAGAACAGTGTCCACAGGCCCATCCAGCGTTCGGTCTTGTCGGCGTCGCCTTCGTACACGTAGAGGTCGAAGGTTTTCAGGATGATGCCGTTGAGGTAGTCACCGGTGTTTTGCACCAGACCGTTGAGCAAGTGCAGGGTCGGGCCGAACAACAGTACGAAAATCAACAGGCCGCTGAACAACACGATGTTGAGGTTGGACAGGCGCCGAATGCCGTTCTCAACACCCGACACGGCGGCGATGGTCGCCACGGTGCTCATCACGATGATCACGATCAACAGGTTGGTGTTGCTGTGCTCCATGCCGAACAGGTTTTCCAACCCGGACGACACCTGCATCGAACCAATCCCCAGGTTCGTCACCAGGCCCAGCAGGGTCACGAACATGCCGAAGCCGTCCACCGCGTGGCCGGCCGCGCCTTTCACCCAACGCTCGCCCACCAGTGGGTACAGCGCCGAACGCAAGGCCAGCGGCTGGTTATGGCGATACGCGAAGTACGCCACGGCCAGGCCGACCAAGGCATAGATCGCCCAGCCGTGCAGGCCCCAATGCAGGAACGTCAGTTGCAGCGCCTGGCGTGCGGCGCCATTGCTGGCGGCTGCGCCTTCGGGCGGGTTGAAGTAGTGGTCCAGCGGCTCGGAAGCACCGAAGTACAACAGCGAAATGCCGATGCCCGACGAGAACAACATGCCGGCCCAGGCGCCGTAGCTGAAGTCCGGGGTGTCGTCCTTGCTCCCCAGTTTCAACTTGCCGTAGGACGAAAACGCCAGACCCACCACGAACACCAGGTAGGCGGCGATGACCACCATGTAGTACCAGCCAAAGCTTTTCGACAGCCACGCCTGTGCTACGCCGAGCATGCGCCCGGCCTCCTGCGGGGCGATGATCAGGATGGCAGTCAACAACAGAATCAACGCGGTGGAGGTGTAGAACACCCAACCGTTGACCCGCACCTTTTCCGGCGGGGTCTTTATAAGAGAGGCAGAACTCATGGCGCAGATGCTCCGGGCAGTGCGAGAGAGAAACACAAGGCAACGGTTATCCCGGGACATCGATTTTTCGGCAGTCGACGGACGGGTGTTATAAAGACACCCCTAAAATTCTTGAGCCTCGCCGAAGCGACGCCCAGGCCCTGATACGGCCTGTTTCAAGGTTTTTTACAGGTGTCAGATGTCGCGGCTCACAAGTAGGAAATATCTGTAGGCAGCGACCATTTGTCGCAGATCTTATTCTTTGTTGATTGAACGTTCAATCAAAACAAAATAGACTGGCCCTCAAGCCGACGGACGTGGATCGTCCATCGGCAGGCCTAAGGAGAGGTGCTACATGCCCAAGGTCGGTATGCAACCCATACGCCGCCAGCAGTTGATCGAAGCCACACTGACGGCGATCGATCAGGTCGGAATGGGAGATGCCAGCATTGCGCTGATCGCCCGTTTGGCCGGCGTCTCGAACGGCATCATCAGTCACTACTTTCAGGACAAGAACGGCCTGATCGCCGCAACGATGCGGTACTTGATGAATGTGCTGATCGAGAACGTCCACGAACGCAGGCTTGCGCTGAAGGACGACAGCCCACGGGCGCACCTTCGGGTGATCATCGAGGGCAACTTCGACGCCAGCCAGGTCAATGGCCCGGCAATGAAAACCTGGCTGGCCTTCTGGGCCACCAGCATGCATCACCCGTCATTGCACAGGTTGCAGCGGATCAACGATCAACGTCTGTATTCCAACCTGTGCTGCCAGTTCCGCCGAGTGCTGCCGCTGCCGCACGCACGCAAAGCAGCCAGAGGCCTGGCGGCCCTGATCGACGGTTTGTGGTTGCGCGGCGCCCTGTCGGGAGACGCTTTCGACACGGAGCAGGCGCAACGGATCGCTTACGAATACATGGATTTCCAATTGGCCAAGCAGGTGAGTTAGAGCATCTATAACCGCTCAACCCCTGAACGGCTGTTGATCAGTGTTGCCAGACCCTTATGGCCCACTTTTCGGCGGTTAACGCCAACCACTTATGCACTTGCGAGGACTTTATGGCCCGTTTCGACCTGCAAAAACTCTACATTGACGGCGGCTACACCGACGCTGGCAGCGATGCCACCTTCGAAGCCATCAACCCGGCTAACGGTGAAGTTCTCGCCCAAGTGCAACGCGCAACGAAAGAAGACGTTGAACGTGCCGTGGTCAGCGCCGAAAAAGGCCAGAAAATCTGGGCTGCGATGACCGCCATGGAGCGTTCGCGCATCCTGCGTCGTGCCGTCGACATCCTGCGCGAGCGCAACGACGAGTTGGCCGCCCTGGAAACCCTGGACACCGGTAAAGCCTTCTCCGAAACCAAGTACGTCGACATCGTTACCGGCGCTGACGTGCTCGAATACTACGCAGGCCTGGTGCCGGCCATCGAAGGCGAGCAGATCCCACTGCGCGACACTTCCTTCGTCTACACCCGCCGCGAGCCGCTGGGCGTGGTCGCCGGTATCGGCGCGTGGAACTACCCGATCCAGATCGCCCTGTGGAAATCCGCACCGGCCCTGGCCGCGGGTAACGCGATGATCTTCAAACCTAGCGAAGTCACTTCGCTGACCACCCTGAAACTGGCCGAGATCTACACCGAAGCCGGTGTTCCGGCTGGCGTGTTCAACGTCCTGACCGGCAGCGGCCGTGAAGTCGGCACCTGGTTGACCGAGCACCCGCGCATCGAAAAAGTCTCGTTCACCGGCGGCACCGACACCGGCAAGAAAGTCATGGCCAGCGCTTCGAGCTCGTCGCTCAAGGAAGTGACCATGGAACTGGGCGGCAAGTCGCCGCTGATCGTGTTCGAAGATGCCGACCTGGATCGTGCCGCCGACATCGCGATGATGGCCAACTTCTACAGCTCCGGCCAGGTCTGCACCAACGGCACTCGCGTGTTCGTGCCCAAGCACCTGCAAGCGGCGTTCGAAGCCAAGATCGTTGAGCGCGTTGCACGCATCCGCGTCGGCAACCCGCAAGACGACAACACCAACTTCGGCCCGCTGGTCAGCTTCGCCCACATGGAAAGCGTGCTGGGCTACATCGCCAAAGGTAAGGAAGAAGGCGCACGCGTGCTGTGCGGCGGCGACCGTCTGACCGACGGCGAATTCGCCAAAGGCGCTTTCGTGGCCCCGACCGTGTTCACCGACTGCACTGACGAAATGACCATCGTCCGTGAAGAAATCTTCGGCCCAGTGATGAGTATCCTCACCTACGAAACCGAAGAAGAAGTGATCCGCCGCGCCAACGACACCGACTTCGGCTTGGCCGCCGGCCTGGTGACCAAAGACCTGAACCGCGCCCACCGCGTGATTCATCAGTTGGAAGCGGGTATCTGCTGGATCAACGCCTGGGGCGAATCCGACGCGAAGATGCCGGTGGGTGGCTACAAGCAATCCGGTGTGGGTCGTGAGAACGGTATCAGCTCGCTGAACAACTTCACCCGCATCAAATCGGTACAGGTTGAACTGGGCGACTACGCCTCGGTGTTCTAAGAACCGAGCCTTGTATTGCCTATAAGGCCGCCATCGGGGGCAAGCCCCCTCCCACACTGACTGTGTTCACAAGTTCAGATGTGTAAATACAGTCAAAGGTGGGAGGGGGCTTGCCCCCGATGAGGCCCGACCTGACTAGACTTCAAAGAGGGTGCATCCAATGTCCCAAGAATACGACTACATCATTGTGGGTGCCGGCTCCGCCGGTAACACCCTGGCGACCCGTCTGACCGAAGACGAAGGCGTCACCGTCCTGCTGCTGGAAGCCGGCGGCCCCGACTACCGCTTAGACTTCCGTACCCAGATGCCAGCCGCCCTGGCGTTCCCGCTGCAAGGCCGCCGCTACAACTGGGCCTACGAGACCGATCCAGAGCCACACATGGACGGCCGTCGCATGGAATGCGGTCGCGGCAAGGGCCTGGGTGGCTCTTCCTTGATCAACGGCATGTGCTACATCCGTGGCAACGCCATGGACTACGACAACTGGGCGAAATTGCCAGGCCTGGAAAACTGGACGTACCTGGACTGCCTGCCCTATTTCAGAAAAGCTGAAACTCGGGACATCGGCCCGAACGACTGGCACGGCGGCGATGGCCCGGTCAGCGTGACCACGCCGAAAGCCGGCAACAACCCACTGTTCCACGCCATGGTTGAAGCCGGCGTACAGGCCGGGTACCCACGCACCGAAGACTTGAACGGCTACCAGCAGGAAGGCTTCGGCCCGATGGACCGTACCGTCACGCCAAACGGCCGTCGTGCCAGCACCGCGCGCGGTTACCTGGACACGGCCAAGAAGCGTTCGACACTGACCATCGTCACCCACGCCCTCACCGACAAAGTGTTGTTCGAAGGCAAGCGTGCCGTCGGCGTGCGTTACCTGATCGGCGCCGCCGAAGAACGCGTTGAAGCCCGCGCCCGTAAAGAAGTACTGGTGTGCAGCGGCGCAATCGCTTCGCCGCAATTGCTGCAACGCTCCGGTGTCGGCCCGGCCAAACTGCTGGAAAGCCTCGACATCCCGGTGGTCCATGACCTGCCAGGCGTCGGCGAAAACCTGCAGGACCACCTTGAGCTGTACCTGCAATACGCGTGCACCCAACCCGTGTCGCTGTACCCGTCGCTGCTCTGGTACAACCAGCCGGCCATCGGCGCCGAGTGGCTGTTCAACGGCACCGGCATCGGCGCCAGCAACCAGTTCGAAGCGGGCGGTTTCATCCGCACCCGTGAAGAATTCGAGTGGCCGAACATCCAGTACCACTTCCTGCCGGTAGCGATTAACTACAACGGCAGCAACGGTGTGAAAGAGCACGGTTTCCAGGCGCACATGGGCTCCATGCGTTCGCCGAGCCGTGGCCGCATCCAGCTGAAGTCGAAGAACCCACGGGACTACCCGAGCATCCTCTTCAACTACATGGCCACCGAACAGGACTGGCAGGAATTCCGCGACGGCATCCGCCTGACCCGTGAAATCATGCAGCAGCCGGCACTGGACCCCTACCGTGGCCGCGAAATCAGCCCAGGTATTGACGTGCAAACCGATGAACAGCTCGACAAGTTCATCCGCGAACACGCTGAAACCGCGTTCCACCCGTCCTGCTCGTGCAAGATGGGCACCGACGAGATGGCGGTAGTGGACGGCGAAGGCCGCGTGCATGGCATGCAGGGTCTGCGCGTTGTGGATGCGTCGATCATGCCGATCATCACCACCGGTAACCTGAACGCACCGACGATCATGATCGCCGAGAAAATCGCCGACAAGATCCGTGGCCGCCAGCCACTGCCGCGCAGCACCGCCGACTACTACGTGGCCGGCGATGCGCCGGTGCGTGGCAAGCCGATGCGTGAAGTGGGCCCGCTGGCGCAGTAACTGATACACCGCGGTGCTGCCTTCACAAGCAAGCCCGCTCCCACCTTTGATCGGGTTCACACGGTCAAAATGTGGGAGCGGGCTTGCTCGTGAAGGGGCCTAACCATTCACTGCAAAACCTCTCCTTGATCGGCTACTCTGTTTGCCTGCCCGCGCCGAGCCGCCCACAAGGAAGGCCCCATGTTCGACCACCACGCCACACTCAAACAGCATTTCAGTGCCCTGCGCACTCGCGCCGAATTCTTCTCCCTGCGCTACGTACGCGAATCCGGCCAATACCTGGCCGTGCGCAAAAACGTCGCCGAACCACCGCACCTGAACCACGACGAGGGCGCCATGCTCACCGTGCGCCTCAACGGTGTGGAAGCCTACGCAGCGACCAACGACATTTCCCTGCCTGGCCTGCAAGCCGCCCTTGAGCGTGCCGAACAGCAAGCCCGGTTGATCAAGCCCCACGCGCTACTCGACCTGCGTGACCAGCACGTCTCCAGCGATGTGGCGGACTATCTGTCCCCCGAACTCAACCAGCCCTTCCCGTCCCTGAGCGACTGCTACCAATTGCTGGGTGACGAATCCGCCGCGGTGCCCAAGGACGAGCGCCTGGTGAGCTGGGAAGTCAGCCTCGGCCTGACCCACGTCGAGCAAATCTACCTCAACAACGCCGGCGCCGAACTGCGCCAGGCCCAGCGCTTTGTATTCCCCGGCGTCAATGTCACCGCCTACGACGGCAACGACAGCCAGAGCCGCACCCTCGGCGGCAGCAATTTCGGCCAGCAAGGCGGGTTTGATGTGATCAGCCGCTTCGGCCTGGTCGGAGCCGCGCCACGCATCGCCGACGAAGCCGTGCAATTGCTGCTTGCACCCAACACCCCCAACGGCCCGCGTGACCTGTTGCTGATGCCCGACCAGATGATCCTGCAGATCCATGAGTCCATCGGTCACCCACTGGAGCTGGATCGCATCCTGGGTGACGAGCGCAATTACGCCGGCACCAGTTTTGTGAAGGCCAGCGACTTCGGTCACCTGCAATATGGCTCCAAGTTGCTCAACGTGACGTTCGACCCGGACATCCCCGAACAACTCGCCAGCTACAGCCATGACGACGACGGCACTCCCGCCAGCAAGCAGTTCCTGATCCGCGAAGGGCTGCTGCTCAAACCGCTGGGCGGTGCGCTGTCGCAATACCGTTCGGGCATGAGCGGCGTGGCGAACAGCCGGGCCAGCAGTTGGAACCGCGCCCCCATCGACCGCATGGCCAACCTGAACATCGAAGCGGGCGACAAGCGCCTTGCGCAACTGATCGGTGGCATCGAAAACGGCATCTTGATGTCGACCAACCGTTCATGGTCCATCGACGATGCGCGCAATAAATTCCAGTTCGGCTGTGAATGGGGCCAACTGATCGAGAACGGTGAGCTGAAAGGCGTGGTGAAAAACCCCAACTACCGGGCTATTTCCGCGAATTTCTGGCGCAACCTCAGCGCGGTCGGTGACGCCAGTACCTTCAAGGTGCTGGGCACGCCGAACTGTGGCAAAGGCGAACCCAACCAGGTGATCCGCGTCGGCCATGCGTCGCCCGCCTGTGTATTCAGTGATGTCGACGTATTTGGGGGAGACGCCTGATGAACACCTTCAAGGCATTGGTGGACTGGCTCAAGCACGCCATCACCGACAGCGAACAATTCCACCTCGGGTATGCGGATGAAGCGTCCGAGTTCGTGCGCTTCAACCACGCCAAGGTACGCCAGGCCGGCCAGGTGCAACAGGCCAGCCTCAGCTTGAAACTGATCAACGACGGCCGCCACGCGGACCTCGGCATCACCCTGGCCGGCGAGCTGGAACTGGACCGCCAACGCTTGGCCGATGGCCTGCAACAGTTGCGTGAAACCCTGCCGTTGCTGCCGCAGGATCCGTACCTGCTGCTGAACCACAACGCCTGGCAAAACAGCAACGAACAAACCCGGCCGTTGCCGGAACTGGCGCAGGTACTGGAAGACATCAAGGCGGCCGCCCACGGCGTCGACCTGGTCGGTTTCTATGCAGCCGGCCCCATCACCCGAGGCTTTGCCAGTTCGTCGGGCGCCTTCGGCTGGCACCAGGCCAATAGCTTCAATTTCGATTTCAGCCTGTTCCACGCCAATGGCGAAGCGGTGAAAGCCAGCTACGCCGGACACACCTGGGACAGCGCCGAATTTGCCGCGCGCTTCCAGCAGGCCCGCGAACAGCTTGAGTTCCTCGGCCGCCCACTGCACACACTGGCGCCCGGACACTACCGCGCCTACCTCGCCCCGGCGGCGATTGAAGAAATCATCAGCATCATCACCTGGGGCGGGTTTTCCGCCCAGGCGATCGCCAGCAAGGGCAGCTCGCTGCAAAAGCTGTATGCCGGCGAACAGTCCCTGAGCCCGCTGGTGACGCTGACTGAACAGATCAGCGGCTCCCTGAGCCAGGCATTTTCCACCGAGGGTTATCCACGCGGCGACGTCACACTGATCAAGGCGGGGAAAGCCGATGGCCAATTGATCAATTCGCGCAGCGCTGCCGAATACGGCTTGAGCACCAACGGCGCGAGCAGTGATGAATCGCCCAGCGCCTTGCAGATGGCCGCCGGCAGCCTGGCCCAGGCCGATATCCTCAAGCAGTTGGGTACCGGGTTGTACATCAGCAACCTGTGGTACCTGAACTATTCGGACCTTCCGGCGGCACGCCTGACCGGCATGACCCGTTTCGCCACCTTTTGGGTGGAAGACGGCGAGATCAAGGCGCCGGTCAGCACCATGCGCTTTGATGACAGCGTCTACCACCTGCTCGGCACGCAGTTGGAAGCCCTGACCGCTGAACGGGAACTGCTGCTGTCGGCCAGCACTTACAGCCAGCGCAACACCGCCTCCAACCTGCTGCCGGGGGCTTTGGTAAAACGCCTGACGCTAACCCTTTAACCACCACTATCCCCTGTGGGAGCGGGCTTGCTCGCGAATACGGTGCATCAGTCACACATGTGCTGACTGACACTGCGCATTTCGCGAGCAAGCCCGCTCCCACAGGGGCTGTGTCAGCTTCTGACATCTCGGTTCCATCCTCTCCTACGGTCAATTCTCTTCTTCCCATTCCGTGGGGCAGCCTGTTGTCGCCTGTAAAAAACCTCGATATAACGGTTAGTGGCATCCCGCCACCCGACAGGTAGTACTGCATGCACTTGCCCGGGAAGGGCAAGCTGGAGCGTTGACATGAACCATGGAAGTTTTGTCATTGAAAAGCTGTTCAAGCACTACAACGTTCATGTTGAGCAGCTAGGAAACGATTCTGCAAAAAAGACCGTCTTGATGGTCAACGGCGCGCTGTCCACCACGCGCTCGTTCGCTCGCACCAGTAAATGCCTGGCAGAGCATTTCAATGTGCTGCTGTTCGACCTGCCGTTCTCCGGCTATTCCCGCGAACACAACACTGACCTCGACCTGGTAACCAAGGACGACGAGGTGCACATGCTGCGCGCCCTGGTCGAGCGTTTCCAGGTCAACCACCTGGTGTCGGCCTCCTGGGGTGGTATCTCGACGCTGCTGACCCTGGCGCACAACCCACCCTCCATCGAAAGCTCGGTGGTGATGGCCCTGGCACCCAACCTCAATCAAGCCATGCTCGACTACGTGGAACGTGTGCGCGTGCTGATCGAAGCGGATGACAAGTCTGCCGTCGGCCACTTGCTCAATGAAACCGTGGGCAAATACTTGTCGCCCCGGCTCAAACGCAACAACCACCGTCACCTGTCGACCATGGCCACCACCGAGTACCGCCAGGCGCGTTTCCATATCCACCAGGTACTGGCCTTGGGCG
Organism: Pseudomonas sp. DW-iso3; assembly: GCF_058725305.1. Taxonomy (NCBI): domain Bacteria; kingdom Pseudomonadati; phylum Pseudomonadota; class Gammaproteobacteria; order Pseudomonadales; family Pseudomonadaceae; genus Pseudomonas; species Pseudomonas sp. DW-iso3. Next base: position 232,511 of record NZ_JBZXDZ010000007.1, on the reverse strand, counting down.
ATGGCAACTACCTGCCGGCACTGCGGCAGATTGAAACGCCAGTGCACTTCCTCAACGGCGCGCTGGACGAATACACCCCCGCCGCCGAGGCCCAGTTGTTCAAGCAGTACGTGGGGCGCAGCAGCTTTGCCGTGGCCGAGCAGACGGGCCACTTGCTCGACCTTGAATCCAACGAAGCCGCCGTAGCGGTGCACCGTGAGCTGCTGGATTTCCTGGTGGGAAAACACGCGACGGTTGGCGCATAATCGCAAACACATAGCCTGCTATCAAAAAGGTATTCCATGCCGAACCGCGTCCCGCTTGATGCCAAGACCGCCCGCTGGCTCCCCTGGGTGGTCGCGATTGCCTTCTTCATGCAGTCGCTGGACGGGACGATCCTCAATACGGCACTGCCGGCGATGGCACGGGACCTCGCAGAGAACCCATTGCGCATGCAAGGGGTGGTGATCGCCTACATGCTCACCGTCGCCTTGCTGATCCCGGCGTCGGGCTGGATCGCTGACCGCTTCGGCACCAAGAAAATCTTCTTTGGCGCCATCATGCTGTTCAGCATTGGCTCGCTGCTGTGCGCCCTGTCCAGCAGCCTGACCATGCTGGTGGGCGCACGGGTGATCCAAGGCCTGGGCGGTGCGCTGATGCTGCCCGTCGGGCGACTGGTGGTGCTGCGCGCCTACCCCCGCTCCGAACTGGTGCGCATCATGGGCTTCATCACCATCCCCGGCTTGCTCGGCCCGTTGCTCGGCCCGACCATGGGCGGCTGGATGGTGCAGTACCTGACATGGCACTGGATCTTTCTGATCAATTTGCCGGTGGGCATGATCGGCTGCTACGCCGTGTGGAAATTCATCCCCGACCTGCGCGGCACTGAGCGCACGCGATTCGACGGAATCGGCTTCCTGCTGTTTGGCGCCGCGATGATCCTGATTACCATCGCCATGGAAGGCCTGGGCGAGCTGCACCTGCCGCACTTGCGGGTGATGTTGCTGCTGTTCGGCGGGCTCGCGTGCCTGGCGGCGTATTGGCTGCGGGCCGGGCATATCGATAACCCGTTGTTCTCACCGGTGCTGTTCAAGACCCGCACCTTCGCCGTGGGCATCCTCGGCAACCTGTTCGCGCGGTTGGGCAGCGGTGCCCTGCCGTTCCTGGTGCCGTTGCTGTTGCAGGTGGCACTGGGTTATTCACCGTCGGAAGCCGGCATGAGCATGTTGCCCCTGGCGGCGGCGGCGATGTTTGCCAAGTCCGTGGCACGCCCGCTGATCGAACACTTGGGCTACCGCATCGTCCTGACCGGCAACACCCTGGCGCTGGGCATCATGCTGGCGAGCATGGGACTGGTCACGGAGCACACGCCCTACCCGCTGCTACTGGGTATGCTGGCGGTACTGGGGGCGATCAATTCGCTGCAATTTACCGCCATGAACACCGTCACCCTGATCGACCTCGATGATGCCCAGGCCAGCAGCGGCAACAGCCTGCTGTCGGTGGTGGCGCAGTTGTCGCTGAGCCTCGGGGTCGCGTGCGCCGGTGCACTGCTCGGCGGATTTACCGCCGAAACCGGCAACGACGGTGTGGAAAGCGTCCTCGGCGCGTTCCAACTGACCTTCCTCACCGTGGGCATCATGGCGATGCTGGCGGCGGCGATCTTCCTGCAACTGTCGCCCAAAGACGGCAAGCGTGCAGCCAGCCCGGAGCAGCATATCGAGCATTAACAGGCTTCTCGTCTAGAACTTGCAGGGAAATTCCCACGAGGCTGGTACACTGCGCGACATTTTGTTTTGCAGAGCCAGTCCCGTGACTACCATCGCCACCGCTTTTAATACTTTGCCCCTGTCCGCCGCCATGCTGGCTAACCTCGACTCGCTGGGTTATGTCGAGATGACGCAGATCCAGGCGCAAAGCTTGCCGGTGATCCTCAAGGGGCTGGACTTGATTGCCCAGGCCAAGACCGGCAGCGGCAAGACCGCCGCCTTCGGCATCGGCCTGTTGAACCCGATCAACCCGCGTTACTTCGGCTGCCAGGCCCTGGTGATGTGCCCGACTCGTGAGCTGGCCGACCAGGTCGCCAAGGAAATTCGTCGCCTGGCCCGTGCCGAAGACAACATCAAGGTACTGACCCTGTGCGGCGGCGTGTCCCTCGGCCCGCAGATCGCCTCCCTGGAACACGGTGCCCACGTCATCGTCGGCACACCGGGTCGTATCCAGCAGCACTTGCGCAAAGGTTCGCTGGTACTCGACGGCCTGAACACGCTGATCCTCGATGAAGCCGACCGCATGCTCGACATGGGCTTCTACGACGCCATCGAAGACATCATCAGCAAGACCCCACCGCGCCGCCAAACCCTGCTGTTCTCGGCCACTTACCCGGTGAGCATCAAGCAGCTGGCCTCGAAGTTCATGCGCGCGCCGCAGCAAGTGAAAGCCGAAGCGTTCCACTCCGACGATCAGATCGAACAGCGTTTCTACGAGATCTCGCCGGAAGAGCGCATGGACGCCGTGACCAAAGTACTGGCGCACTTCCGTCCAGCCTCCTGCGTGGCCTTCTGCTTTACCAAGCAGCAAGTGCAGGAAACCGTGGATCACCTGACATCCAAGGGCATTTCCGCCGTCGGCCTGCATGGTGACCTGGAACAGCGCGACCGTGACCAAGTGCTGGCGATGTTCGCCAACCGCAGCACGTCGGTGCTCGTTGCTACGGACGTTGCCGCACGCGGTCTGGACATCGACTCGCTGGACATGGTGATCAACGTCGAACTGGCCCGCGACTCGGAAATCCACATTCACCGCGTCGGCCGTACCGGTCGTGCTGGCGAAACCGGCATCGCCATCAGCCTGGTGGCACCGTCCGAAGCGCACCGCGCCCAGGCCATCGAGCAACTGCAGAAGTCGCCACTGAACTGGGATCAACTGGACAACCTCAAGCCACAAAGCGGTGGTCCGTTGCTGCCGCAGATGAGCACCCTGTGCATCGCTGCCGGCCGTAAAGACAAGGTTCGCCCTGGCGACATCCTCGGCGCGCTGACCGGTGAAGCCGGCATCCCGGGTGCCCAGGTCGGCAAGATCGCGATCTTTGACTTCCAGGCCTTCGTGGCCGTGGAGCGCGGGATCGCCAAGCAGGCGTTGCAGCGTTTGAACGACGGCAAGATCAAAGGCCGTTCGTTGCGCGTGCGCATCCTGTAAAGATCTCCAACTTAAGGGAGATCCACATTTGACTGTATTCCAAATCAGAAAATGTATGAGGACACCGTTTTGCGCTCGACCGAAGTTGTGATCATTGGCGCCGGCGCCGCGGGCTTGATGTGCGCACTGACCGCCGCCGGGCGTGGGCGCAAAGTGATGTTGATCGACCATGCGAACAAGGCCGGCAAGAAGATCCTGATGTCCGGCGGTGGCCGCTGCAATTTCACCAATATGTACACCGAGCCGGCCAACTTCCTGTCGCACAACGCGCATTTCTGCAAGTCCGCCCTGGCGCGCTACACCCAGTGGGACTTTATCGGGTTGGTGGCCAAGCACGGCGTGCCCTATCACGAGAAGAAGCTCGGCCAGTTGTTCTGCGATAACAAGTCCAGCGACATTCTCGGCATGCTGCTCGATGAGTGCATCCAGGTCGGTGTGAGCCTGCACCTGGACACGTCGGTCCAGGAGATTGCCAAACTGGAAGCCGGTTATCAGTTGCAAACCACCTTGGGTGAGCTGCGCTGCGAATCCCTGGTGATCGCCACGGGCGGCCTGTCGATTCCGACCCTGGGCGCCACTGGGTTCGGTTACCAAGTGGCCAAGCAATTCGGCCATGAATTGCTGCCGACCCGCGCCGGGCTGGTGCCGTTCACCATCACCGACCAGCTCAAGGATCTGTGCGGCGAGTTGTCCGGCACCTCGGTGGATTGCCTGGTCAGCTGCAACGGCCAGAGCTTTCGCGAGAACATCCTGTTTACCCACCGTGGCCTGAGCGGGCCGGCGATCTTGCAGATATCCTCGTACTGGGAGCCCGGCGACACGGTGGAAATCAACCTCCTGCCCGACCACGACGCCCACACCTGGCTGCAACAGCAACAGGTCGAGCGCCCCAACAGCGAGCTGAAAACCCTGCTGGGCGAGATCTTCACCAAGAAGATGGCGAACCTGCTGGCGGAGACCTGGTTCGCGTCCAAGCCAATGAAGCAGTACACCCATGCCGAGATTGCCGATATCGCGCAAAAGCTCGGCAGCTGGCAACTGGTGCCGGCGGGCACCGAGGGTTATCGCACGGCGGAAGTGACGTTGGGTGGGGTGGATACGCGGGAAGTGTCGTCCAAGACCATGGAGTCGCTGAAAAGCCCTGGCCTGTACTTTATCGGCGAAGTGCTGGATGTGACCGGCCACCTGGGCGGCTTCAACTTCCAGTGGGCGTGGGCGTCGGGTTACGCCGCCGCACAGTACGCCTGACTAAAGGATGTACTCGATCAAACTGTGGGAGCTGGCTTGCCTGCGATGACGGTGAGCCAGGCAACGCTAATGCTGAATGTGCCGACGCCATCGCAGGCAAGCCAGCTCCCACATTCGATTTGTGGTGTGGCCGGAATAAATTTTGCTGTTGGATGTGATCGTCACGCTTGCCGTGGCGTCCTTGATAGCTCAATTTAGCGGCATCGTCCCGGAAGACTCCAGACTTCATGTCATCAACCTCGTTCAAGCAGTCCATGCGGCGCCTGTGGGCGCTGGATAAATTCAGCTACAGCATTCGGGTGTTCATCGCCCTCACCGGCAGCATGGCGCTGTGCTGGTATCAGGATGAAATGACACTGCTGATCCCGCTGTTCCTGGGGATTATCGCCAGCGCCTTGGCCGAGACCGATGACAGTTGGCAAGGCCGTCTCAATGCCCTGGCGGTGACGCTGGTGTGTTTCAGCATCGCCGCGCTGTCGGTGGAGCTGCTGTTCCCTTATCCCTGGATCTTCGCGATCTCCCTGGCCCTGGCCACCTTCTGCCTGACCATGCTCGGCGCCTTGGGCGAACGGTATGGCGCGATTGCATCGGCGACGCTGATCCTGTCGGTGTACACCATGATCGGCGTGGACCAGCGCGGTGGCGCCGTCTCCGATTTCTGGCACGAGCCGTTGCTGCTGGTGGCTGGCGCCGCCTGGTATGGCGCGCTGTCGGTGCTGTGGCAAGCGTTGTTTTCCAACCAGCCGGTGCAGCAGAGCCTGGCGCGGCTGTTTCGCGAATTGGGGCGTTACCTCAAGCTCAAGTCATCGTTGTTCGAACCGATCCGCCAACTGGATGTTGAGGCGCGTCGCCTGGAACTGGCCCAGCAAAATGGGCGAGTCGTTGCCGCGCTGAATGCGGCGAAGGAGATCATCCTGCACCGCGTCGGCAATGGCCGCCCTGGTTCGAAAGTCAGCCGCTACCTCAAGCTGTACTTCCTGGCCCAAGACATCCACGAACGCGCCAGCTCGTCCCACTACCCCTACAACGCCCTGGCCGACGCCTTCTTCCACAGCGACGTGCTGTTCCGTTGCCAGCGCCTGCTGCGCCAACAGGGCAAGGCCTGCCAGACCCTGGCCGAATCGATCCAACTGCGCCAGCCATTCATCTATGACGACAGCTTCGCCGAAGCCTTGGGCGATCTGAACGCCTCCCTGGAACACCTGCGCATCCAGAGCAACCCGGCCTGGCGCGGCCTGCTGCGCTCGCTGCGCGCCCTGGCGGCCAACCTGTCCACCCTGGACCGCCTGCTGGGCGACGCCAGCAACCCCGACAGCCTGGCGGATGCTACCGACAGCAACCTGCTGGACCGCGCCCCGCGCAACCTCAAGGAAATGTGGACACGCCTGCGTACGCAGATGACCCCCACCTCCTTGCTGTTCCGCCATGCCTTGCGCCTGTCCCTGGCGCTGACCGTGGGCTACGGCATGCTGCATGCAATTCACGCCTCCCAAGGCTACTGGATCATCCTGACCACGCTGTTCGTGTGCCAGCCCAACTACGGCGCCACCCGCCGCAAACTCGGCCAGCGGATCATCGGTACCGCCATCGGGCTAACCGTGGCTTGGGCGCTGTTCGATCTGTTCCCAAGCCCACTGGTGCAGTCGATGTTCGCCATCGCGGCCGGCCTGGTGTTCTTTATCAACCGCACCACCCGCTACACCCTGGCCACCGCCGCGATCACCTTGATGGTGTTGTTCTGCTTCAACCAGGTGGGTGACGGCTACGGCCTGTTCCTGCCGCGCCTGTTCGATACCTTGCTGGGCAGCTTGATTGCGGGCCTGGCGGTGTTCCTGTTCCTGCCGGACTGGCAGGGCCGCCGCTTGAACAAAGTGCTGGCCAACACCCTGACCTGCAACAGCATCTACCTACGCCAGATCATGCAGCAATACGCCGCCGGCAAAAGCGATGACCTGGCCTACCGCCTGGCCCGACGCAATGCGCACAACGCGGATGCGGCGCTGTCGACCACCCTGGCGAATATGCTGATGGAACCGGGGCACTTTCGTAAGGAGGCGGACGTGGGCTTCCGCTTCCTGGTGCTGTCGCACACTTTGCTCAGCTACTTGTCAGGGCTGGGGGCACACCGCGAGACCCAATTGCCAGCCGAGGTGCGGGAACACCTGATCGAAGGCGCAGGGAACACCTTGGCGGCGAGCATCGATGAAATCGCCACGGGGCTGGCGAACAAGCAGCCGATTGCGATTCAGAGCGATGCCGAGGAAGCGCTGGCGGTGGAGCTGGAGCAGATGCCGGATGAGATTGATGAGGGGCAACGGCTGGTGCAGACACAGTTGGCGTTGATTTGCCGGCAGTTGGGGCCACTGAGGACATTGGCTGCGCATCTGATCAAGGACACCCGTGCGGCTTAGACCGCTTTCGCGAGCAAGCCAGCTCCCACATTTAACCGCGCCCATCCTTTGGAATGTGGTCGAATGTGGGAGCGGGCTTGCTCGCGAAGAGGCCCGCAAGAACCCTACATCCCATGCTGCTTCATCAACCGCGCATAACTGCCATCGGCCTTCATCTTGGCAATCTCCCGGTCAAAGCTGGCGACGATCTGCGCATGCTCGGGGTTCTTCAAGCTCACCAGGATATGCAGGCTGTTTTCGCTCAAGGGCTTGGGTAAGAACTCCACTGTATTGCGCACCCGCGTCGATTCGCGGGACAAGTAATACCGCGCCACATATTCATCCTCCACCGTCAGCCGCACCCGCTGCGCCGCGAGCATGCGCACGGCCATGGCGAAGTTATGCACCGGCACTTTCTGTAACTGCGCATCGCCATCGAACGCCGCCGAATAGGCATACCCGCGCACCACGGCAATGGGGTAGTCGTGCAGTTGCTCAAGGTTCTGGAATTCGATGGGATCGTCACGTCGCTTGATGAAACGCACGCGGTTGAGCAAGTACTCACCGGAGAACTGCCCCAGCTGTGTGCGCGCATCGTCGTACCAGGCGTTCACCAATACGTCATAACGACCGTCGCCAACGCCCATCAACGCGCGAGCCCAGGGCACCTGTTCGAAATCACTGGCATAACCCGCGCGGGCCAGGGCGGTGCTGACGATGTCGGTGGCCAGCCCGCCATTGATCAAGGTGGCGTCGGTAAAGGGTGGCCAGGCATCCGCTACCAGGCGCAGACGCTGTGCGAAGGCCGGCTGAGCCAGCAATAACACTCCAATCAAAGCAACGGCACGAGAGAATCGCGGCATGCTCAAAGTCCTTGGCAGGCTAGCTCAGGCGAGACCTGAGGTTCTAACAGTAGCTCAGATTACACAAAGAAAGCGGCGCCGCACGCACTCAATGATGGCAAATTGATTTCACTCACAAAAATAGTCGATTTAGACACGAATGGCTGTCGCGCTTACTATCCGCAGCAGACATTTAATAAGAGAACATGCCATGACAATTGAATGGGTCTGCAAGCACCACGATGACCTGGGCAAGGAGCAGCTTTACGCCATCCTGCGCCTGCGCAACGAGGTCTTCGTTGTCGAACAGAAATGTGCTTACCAGGACCTCGACGGGCAGGACTTGTCGGGCGACACCCACCACCTGATGGCCTGGCAGGATGACCAACTGGTGGCCTACCTGCGCCTGCTGGACCCGGAATCACAGGGCGGTGATGTGGTCATCGGTCGCGTGATCGTGGCGTCGGTAGCGCGCGGCACTGGGCTGGGGCATCAAATGATGGAAGAGACACTCAAGCGGATCGGCGATATCTGGCCGCAGACGCCGATTTTCCTGTCAGCCCAAGCGCATTTGCAGGGGTATTACGGGCGATACGGATTTGTGGTGGCCGGAGAGGAATACCTTGAGGACGATATTCCGCACATTGGCATGAGAAAGGACTAGGGATAACCCAGCACCTGCTTGATCAGCCCAAGGTTCGCCTCGATCCAGCGCCGATCAATGGCCCCCCAACTGCGAATCCGATAGTGCCCGGCATGGTTGCGGGCACCGTCTTCCTGCTCGAATTCACACAGGATATCCAGGTCAGCCAACGCCGCAATCGTATCCTGGGCCGTGCGCCGGGGCATGCCGGTGACGTCGGTCAGCGCCGGGACATTGCTGGCTTGCCCGCTGTCGATCAGGTAAGCCACGTACAGGCGGCGGTAGAAGCTGCTCTTGGTCTTGCTCACATCCATGGTCGGTCGCCTTGTGCGGTCAGGGTTTGCCCTGCAGGTCGCGGTACGTGAGGTAGACGCGCAGGTCGAATTCCACCTGATGGTAGCCCGGCATCATGTACTCACAGAGTTTGTAGAACGCTTTGTTGTGGTCCGATTCCTTGAAGTGCGCCAGTTCATGCACCACGATCATGCGCAGGAACTCCGGCGCGGCCTCCTTGAACAGGGCCGCAATGCGGATCTCTTTCTTGGATTTAAGGTTGCCGCCCTGCACCCGCGAGATGGTGGTGTGCAGGCCGAGGGCACGGTGGGTCAGGTCCAGACGGTTATCGAACAACACCTTATCGATGGCCGGGGCATTGCGCAGGTGTTCCTGCTTCAGGGCCAGGGCGTAGGCGTACAACGCCTTGTCGCTCTGCACGGCGTGGCGTTCGGGGTAACGTTGTTCCAGGTAGGCACCCAATTGGTCCTTGGCGATCAATTGGCGCACTTGCTCTTGCAGAGCGGCGGGATAGGCCTGGAGGTATTTCAGCGCGGTCATGGGGTCTGCAACAGGGTTCGAATGGGCGCCAGTGTAGCGAATTCAGCACGCGCGAGCGCGCGACCAATCAGCCACTTCCTCAGCCATCAACGGCGACGCCGCTATCGGGCCCTGTATAAACGGGCAACCATTGGCCTTGAGCCATCGGGCTTGCTCTTGGGTTTCTACCCCTTCAGCCACTACCACAACATCAAAATGCCCGCACAGCTCGATGATACTGCGCGCCATCACCGCATCCCGCGCCGAGTCGGGCAGGCGCGCGACCAGTTGTGGGTCGAGCTTGAGGGTGTCGAAGGCCAGATCACGCAGATGCGCCAGGGAACAATTGCCCAGGCCAAAATCATCCAGGGCGGTGCGCACACCAATCTGGCGCAACAACTTAAGCTGTTTGGTCGACTCCTCCAGGTTACTCATCAGGCAGTCTTCACTGATTTCCACCTCCAGCTGTCGACCCTGCAACCCATGTCGCTCAATGACCTGCTGCAACTGGGCCGCCAGATTAGGCATATTGAACTGGCTGCTGCTCAGGCTCACGCTCAGCACCAGCTCCTCATCGAACGCCGATTGCCAGGCCTGACGCTGGGCGGCGACCTGCTGGTAGATCCAGGTACTCAACTGGCTGATCAGCCGCGCTTCTTCAAGCAACGGCAGGAACAAACCCGGCGGCACATCGCCGACGCTCGGATGCTGCCAGCGCAACAGCGCCTCGACACCGCGTAGACGCCCGCCTTCCAGGGACACCTGGGGCTGGTAAACCAGAGTGAAATCCTTGTTTTGAATCGCCGTGCGCACGCTGTCTTCGAGCATCAGCCGAGAGCGGGCGCGCCCGTTCATTTCCTGATCGTAATAACGGTATTGCTGACGCCCGGCGCGCTTGGCCTCGTACATGGCAATGTCAGCCGCACGCAACAGACCGCTCAAGTCCGAACCACACTCCGGGAACATCGCAATGCCGATACTGACGCCCAGCATCACATCCAGGCCGTCGATCTGCTGGCACACCGATACTCGTTCGATCAGTTTTTCCGCAATCTTCGCGGCTTGCTCTGGAAATTCCAGCTCCAGCAACGCCGTGAATTCATCCCCGCCCATCCGCCCGAGCATGTCGCCGGATCGCAAACAGGCCTGCATCTGTTCCGAGACCCAGCGCAACACCCGGTCTCCTGCGTCGTGCCCCAACGAGTCATTGACCCGTTTGAAGCCATCCAGGTCCAGGTACAGCAACACCAGAGACTGCTCGTTACGCTCGCTGCGCAGCAGCATGTTCTCCACCGCCTGATGAAAGCCACGCCGGTTCAACAACCCGGTCAACGGATCGGTCACCGCCTGGAACTCCAACTGCTGATGCAAATGGCGCACTTCAGACATGTCCAGCACCGTCACCACCATAGCCTTCTGCTCGGCGGGCAACGGCGCGCATGACAGTGCCACCGGTACCTGCTGACCGCGACCGGTGCGTAAAATAGCGTCGTGCTGACGCCAGGTTTCGCCTTTGCGATAAGCCTCGAACATCGGGAACCCCAGCCAGGCCGGTACATGGGGTTTTTGCAGGAAACTCAGGAAGCTCTCACCCTGCAATTCGGTCATGGTGGCATTCAGAAGCCGCGAAATAGCCGGGTTGGCGTACTCGATCACACTCCCTTCACCCACCACCAGAATGCCCTCGGCGGCGTTATCCAGCACCGATGCATTAAAGGCGCGGGCGGACTCTAGGTCATGGCTCAAGCGCTGCAAGGCACGGCGATTGCGCTGATGCTCCAACAGAGCCTGGACCTTGGGCTTGAGGATGTTCGGATCAAACGGCTTGAACAGATAATCGACGGCGCCACTGGCATAACCCTCCAGCACTGCCGCGGGGGACTGGGCGTTGGCCGTAAGAAAGATGATAGGCGTCATGCACGTGCGTTGGCTGCCGCGCATCAGCCGCGCCACCTCAAAGCCATCCATGCCAGGCATGCGCACGTCCAGCAAGACCAGATCGACGTCGTGGGCGAGCAACAATTCCAAAGCTTCCAGGCCAGAACCTGCGGTAATCACCCGCCAGTCTTCACGCTGCAAGAGCGCACGCATACTGACTAGGTTTTCGGGGTAGTCATCGACCACCAAAAGAACTGAACTGCCATCGGCGTGGTGTGGAGCGCATTCCATGCTACGTCTCTTCCTAGGGAGCCACTCCGGTCAATTCTGACAGAAAACCCGGACAAACTCTGAGGCCTCACTCTAGCCCCGCTTCCAAAAAAGCAGAAGTAACGACGGTGCCATCATTGCGCCAATTTTCAGGAAGCCGACTAACGGTAACCCGCTACAGCCCGCGATTCCTGGGAAACATGGCTTTTTGGCATTCCCTTGACGCCAATAATTTGCCATCGACCATTTAACAAGACGGTTAACACCACCTATAAAGAACCTGTCTGGCCTACGGGCCAAAGCCTTCACCTTCTGTAAAAAGGCAAATGCCATGATCGACCTTTCCACCTGGAACCTGAGCATTCCGGTCGGCTCCCCGCCCGCCACCATCGACACTCCGAAACTGATGAATGGTTTCAACGACCAGTATTTCCAGGCCAAAGGCAGCAACGTGCAATTCTGGACCCCTGTCACCGGCACCCGCACCGAAAATGCCGTTTACCCGCGCAGCGAATTGCGTGAGACCTACGCCGATGGACGGCTGCGTAACTGGACCTATCCGGATGCGGACAACTTCCTGCGCGCGACCTTGGCAGTCAACCAAGTGCCCTCCACCGGCAAAATCGTGATTGGGCAGATTCATGCCTATGACAGCCAAAAGCCGCTGATCAAACTGGAGTATCAATTCAAGGAAAAAACCCAGACAGGCAACATCGTCGCCAAAGTCCGCATGCGCCCGGATGAGGATGAAGGGCGGGTAATCATCGTGGCGTCGAACGTGCCACTGGAGAAGAGCTTCACTTACGTGATCAACCTCAACAAAGCCGGGCTGCTCAGTGTGTATGCCGCCGATGGTGAGTGGAATGAGCGCATTGGCGCTGCGTGGGGGGCGAAGCCGTTGTACTTCAAGGCAGGAGCGTATGTGCAGGACAACAGTGGGGATAGCAAGGAAGGTGCACGGGTGACGTTTGCGAAGCTGGATATCGATCACGACTGAATACCAACCACAAAAAAGCCCGCATCACTGCGGGCTCCTTTTAAACACTGAGGCTTAATTCACCTTGGCGTTCAACTCACCTTTCAAATAACGCTGATACATCGCTTCCAACGAGATCGGCTTGATCTTCGAAGCGTTACCGGCAGTGCCAAACGCTTCGTAACGCGCAATACACACGTCACGCATCGCGGTCACGGTAGCGCCGAAGAATTTACGCGGGTCGAACTCGCTCGGGTTGGTGGCCATCAAGCGACGCATCGCACCAGTGGACGCCAGGCGCAGGTCTGTGTCGATGTTGACCTTGCGCACGCCGTACTTGATGCCTTCGACGATTTCTTCAACCGGTACGCCGTAGGTTTCTTTGATGTCGCCGCCGTACTGGTTGATGATCGCCAGCCACTCTTGCGGCACCGAGGAAGAACCGTGCATCACCAGGTGGGTGTTAGGGATGCGTTTGTGGATTTCCTTGATGCGGTCGATGGCCAGCACGTCGCCGGTAGGTGGCTTGGTGAACTTGTAGGCGCCGTGGCTGGTGCCGATGGCGATCGCCAGGGCGTCAACTTGGGTCTTCTTCACGAAGTCAGCAGCTTCTTCCGGGTCAGTCAGCATCTGGCTGTGATCCAGCACGCCTTCGGCGCCGATGCCGTCTTCTTCGCCGGCCATACCGGTTTCCAGGGAACCCAGGCAGCCCAGCTCGCCTTCAACCGACACGCCGCAGGCGTGGGCCATGGCAACGGTTTGTTGAGTGACGCGTACGTTGTACTCGTAATCGGTCGGGGTCTTGCCGTCTTCGCCAAGGGAGCCGTCCATCATGACCGAGCTGAAGCCCAGTTGGATGGAGCGCTGGCACACGTCCGGGCTGGTGCCGTGGTCCTGGTGCATGCACACCGGGATGTGCGGGAATTCTTCGATCGCGGCGAGGATCAGGTGACGCAGGAACGGAGCACCGGCGTATTTGCGGGCACCGGCCGAAGCCTGGACGATCACGGGGGAGTCGGTCTTGTCAGCGGCTTCCATGATGGCGCGCATCTGCTCAAGGTTGTTGACGTTAAAGGCTGGGACGCCGTAGCCGAACTCGGCTGCGTGGTCCAGCATTTGACGCATGCTGATAAGTGCCATTGTGTTGTCTCTCCCGGTCGAGGGTCGTTAATCGTGCAAGCCTGCCGTAGCGGCGGCTGCTATTCAAGTTATTGCCGGTCAGGTTTTACATGCCTGGCCTGCTGAATCGTTTTTTCAGGCGGGCTCAACACCTATCTCACTTTGAAACCGGCTCAATGTGGGAGCGGGCTTGCTCGCGAAAGCGGTGAAAAGCAGCTAGCGGATTCGGTGACTGATACACCGCATTCGCGAGCAAGCCCGCTCCCACACTTGGGCCTCATCAACTTTGAGATCGTGATCTCTCTATTGAGCCTTGCAGCCGCGGCCGATCAAATCATCGGTGGCGACCCAGTAAACCAGGCCTTCCTCACCTTTTGTGTGAAACGCCAATTGGTCGTTGGCATACAGCACGCCCGAGGCAGCGACGTCCTGTTTAAGACGGTAGATCTGGTCGGAACCGCCGAGACGCAACTCCACCTCGGATTTAGCCTGGTTGACGAAACGCCAGTTGACCTCGGCCTTGCTGTCGCAGGTCCAAGTGGTCCACTTGTCGGCAGTTTCTGCCTTGCTGTCGAACATGTTCATGCTGCTGCAGCCGGCCAACAAGGCCAGGGCTGCCAGGGCGAAAACGCCTTTCATTGCCAATCCTCACAGCGCGACCCGGAGGCCGCCGCTGCTGTCGGTTAGTTGATCAGACCCGTCAAGGGCAACCCTGTTCCTGACCGTTGGGCGCGGAGTCGTATTTCTCCAGCCGTTCGTTGCCGATGCGTTTGTTGATCACCGGCATGGTCTCGGCTTGCCAGTCCGCCTGGTAGCAGCTTTTTTTCTGCTGCGCCGCAGGCTTTCCAGCTTCCGGCTCCGCATTTGGCGTGCTGCCGCAGCCAGCCAGCAGGCCCGCTGCGATCACCATTGCCAACGACTTGGTCATAGGAACACTCCTTTTCCGGATCACGAGCCTCAGCCTTTGGCTCGGGTTTCCAACACTTCAACGGCGGGCAGTACTTTGCCTTCGACGAATTCGAGGAAGGCGCCACCACCGGTAGAAATGTAGGAGATCTGGTCAGCAACGCCATATTTATCGATGGCCGCCAGGGTGTCGCCGCCGCCGGCGATGGAGAATGCCGAGCTTTCAGCGATGGCCTTGGCCAGCACCTTGGTGCCGTTACCGAACTGGTCAAACTCGAAGACACCCACCGGACCGTTCCACAGGATGGTCTGGGAGGCTTTCAGCAGTTCAGCGAAGTTGGCTGCGGTTTGTGGGCCGATATCCAGGATCATGTCGTCGGCGGCCACATCCGCGATCAGCTTGACGGTGGCTTCGGCGCTTTCGGCAAATTCCTTGGCGACCACTACGTCCACCGGCAGTGGCACGCTGACTTTCGCGGCGATGGCACGGGCAGTGTCGAGCAAATCCGGCTCGTACAGGGACTTGCCCACGGGATGCCCGGCTGCGGCCAGGAAGGTGTTGGCGATACCGCCGCCAACGATCAGCTGGTTGCAGATCTGGCTCAGGCTGTTGAGCACGTCCAGCTTGGTGGACACCTTGGAACCGGCCACGATGGCGGCCATTGGTTGGGCCGGAGCCCCCAGGGCCTTGCCCAGTGCGTCCAGTTCAGCGGCCAGCAGCGGGCCAGCGGCAGCAACTTTGGCGAACTTGGCCACGCCATGGGTCGAGCCTTCAGCGCGGTGGGCGGTGCCGAACGCGTCCATCACGAACACGTCGCACAGCGCCGCATATTGCTGGGCCAGTTCGTCGCTGTTCTTTTTCTCGCCTTTGTTGAAGCGCACGTTTTCGAACAGCACGATGTCGCCAGCCTTCACGTCAACGCCGCCCAGGTAGTCAGCCACCAGCGGCACGTCGCGGCCAAGGGCTTTGCTGAGGTAATCGGCGACGGGCTTGAGGCTGTTTTCGGCGGAGAACTCACCTTCGGTCGGACGACCCAGGTGGGAGCAGACCATCACGGCCGCGCCTTTTTCCAGGGCCAGCTTGATGGTCGGCAGCGAGGCCAGGATTCGCGCATCGCTGGCGACAACACCGTCCTTGACTGGGACGTTGAGGTCTTCGCGGATCAGTACGCGCTTACCTTGCAGATCGAGGTCGGTCATCTTCAACACGGTCATGGGTCGCAGTTCCTGAATTACTGTTGAGGTTGTTTAGAGGCGATGTGCAGATAATGTTCCGCAACATCCAGCATTCGGTTGGCAAAACCCCATTCGTTGTCGAACCAGGCCAGGATATTCACCAGCCTTGGGCCGGAAACGCGGGTCTGGCTGGCGTCGACAATCGCCGAATGCGGGTCATGGTTGAAATCGCAACTGGCGTGGGGCAACTCGGTATAGGCCAACAGGCCTTTGAGCGGGCCGCTGGTGGCGGCGTCGCGCAGGATCCGGTTGACCTCCGTCGCATCGGTGTCGCTGACGGTTTGCATGGTGATGTCCAGGCAGGACACGTTCACCGTCGGCACCCGTACGGCTTTGGCCTGGATTCGCCCGGCAAGTTCCGGCAACAGTCGCTCAATGCCGCGCGCCAGGCCGGTGGACACCGGAATCACCGACTGGAACGCCGAGCGCGTACGGCGCAGGTCTTCGTGGTGATAGGCATCGATGACCGGCTGGTCGTTCATCGCTGAGTGAATCGTGGTGATCGACACGTAGTCCAGGCCGATCGCCTGATCCAACAGACGCAACAGCGGCACGCTGCAGTTGGTGGTGCAGGAGGCGTTGGACACCAGCAGCTCATCGCCGGTCAGGCAGTCCTGGTTGATGCCGTAGACGATGGTGGCGTCGACATCTGCCTCGCTGGCCATCGGCTGTGAAAACAGCACACGGGGTGCGCCGGCGTCGAGAAAACGCTGGCCATCGGCACGGGTGTGGTAGACACCGGAACATTCCAGCACCAGGTCAACGCCCAATGCCGTCCAGTCGATGCCTTCGGGGGTGGCACTGCGCAAGACCTGCACGCAGTTGCCGTTAATGTGCAGACAATCGCCTTCGACCCGCACTTCGCCGGGAAAGCGGCCGTGGGTGGAGTCAAAGCGTGTCAGGTATTCGATGCTCGCCATGTCGGCAAGATCATTGATCGCAACAATTTCAAACCCGGCATCCGCCCCTCGCTCGAACAGAGCACGCAAGACGCAACGACCAATGCGGCCGTAGCCGTTGAGTGCAACTTTGTAGCGACGCGGTTGAGGCATGGGGTTCTCGATTACCTTGGGTAAAAGGGTAGCTGTTAGACCGCTTTCGCGAGCAAGCCCGCTCCCACAGTTGAAATGCATTCCAATGTGGGAGCGGGCTTGCTCGCGAAGAGGCCAGTACAGCCACCTCAATCTACAGCTTAGTCTTCCAGCAGCTCTTCAGCCTGACCCAGGATGTTTTCCAGGGTGAAACCGAACTCTTCGAACAATGCTGGCGCCGGCGCCGACTCACCGTAAGTGGTCATGCCGATCACACGGCCTTCCAGGCCCACGTACTTGTACCAGTAGTCGGCGTGAGCCGCTTCGATGGCGATACGCGCACTGACCTGCAATGGCAGCACCGATTGCTTATAGCCGGCGTCCTGGGCTTCGAACACGCTGGTGCACGGCATGGACACAACGCGTACGTTGCGGCCCTGGGCGGTCAGCTTGTCGTACGCCTGGACGGTCAGGCCCACCTCGGAACCCGTGGAGATCAGGATCAACTCCGGCTCGCCGATGCAGTCCTTGAGCACGTAGCCGCCACGGCTGATGTCGGCGATCTGTGCGTCGGTACGCACTTGGTGCTGCAGGTTCTGACGCGAGAAGATCAGCGCCGAAGGGCCGTCCTTGCGCTGGATGGCGTGTTTCCAGGCCACGGCGGATTCCACCGCGTCGGCTGGGCGCCAGGTGTCCAGGTTTGGCGTGGTACGCAGGCTGGTCAATTGCTCGACCGGCTGGTGCGTAGGGCCGTCTTCGCCCAGGCCAATGGAGTCGTGGGTATACACGTGGATCACGCGCTTCTTCATCAGCGCAGCCATGCGCACGGCGTTACGGGCGTATTCCATGAACATCAGGAAGGTCGCGCCGTAAGGCACCAGGCCGCCGTGCAGGGACACGCCGTTCATGATGGCGCTCATGCCGAACTCACGTACGCCGTAGTACATGTAGTTGCCGCTGGCGTCTTCAGCCGAAACACCTTTGCAGCCCTTCCACAGTGTCAGGTTGGAGCCGGCCAGGTCGGCCGAACCGCCGAGGATCTCAGGCAGCAATGGGCCAAACGCGTTCAGGGTGTTCTGGCTGGCTTTACGGCTGGCGATGGTCTCGCCCTTGGCCGCGACTTCGGCGATGTAGGCCGAGGCTTTTTCCGAGAAGTCGGCAGGCAGGTCGCCGGCGAGGCGGCGGACCAGCTCGTTGGCCAGCTCAGGGAATTCGGCGGAGTAGGCCGCGAAACGCTGGTCCCACTCGGCTTCGGTGGCCAGGCCTTTTTCCTTGGCATCCCATTCGGCGTAGATGTCGGCCGGAATTTCGAACGGGCCGTGGTTCCACTTCAATGCTTCACGGGTCAGGGCGATTTCCGCGTCACCCAGTGGGGCGCCGTGGCAGTCTTCTTTGCCCTGCTTGTTCGGCGAACCGAAACCGATGGTGGTCTTGCAGCAGATCAGGGTTGGCTGCGCGCTCTTGCGGGCGGTGTCGATGGCGGTCTTGATTTCTTCCGGATCGTGGCCGTCGACGTTGCGGATCACCTGCCAGTTGTAGGCTTCGAAACGCTTAGGGGTGTCATCGGTGAACCAGCCTTCGACTTCGCCGTCGATGGAGATGCCGTTGTCATCGTAGAAGGCAATCAGCTTGCCCAGGCCCAGGGTGCCGGCCAGGGAAGCGACTTCGTGGGAAATGCCTTCCATCATGCAGCCATCACCCAGGAATACGTAGGTGTGGTGGTCGACGATGTTGTGGCCTGTACGGTTGAACTGCGCGCCCAGGACTTTCTCGGCCAGCGCAAAACCAACGGCATTGGCCAGGCCTTGGCCCAGGGGACCGGTGGTGGTCTCGACGCCTGGGGTATAGCCGAATTCAGGGTGACCCGGAGTGCGGCTGTGCAGCTGGCGGAAGCTTTTGAGATCGTCGATAGTGACGTCGTAGCCGGTCAGGTGCAGCAGCGAGTAGATCAGCATCGAGCCATGGCCGTTGGACAGCACGAAGCGGTCACGGTCGGCGAACGAAGGGTTGCTCGGGTTGTGTTTCAGGTAGTCACGCCAAAGCACCTCGGCGATATCCGCCATGCCCATCGGGGCACCGGGATGGCCGCTGTTGGCTTTTTGCACGGCATCCATGCTGAGTGCACGAATGGCGTTGGCACGCTCACGACGGCTGGGCATCGCTGATCTCCTGGGTTTGCTGAAAAGAAACGGAAAAAAGGACCGGCATTTTCCCTCAGCCACCGCCTGCGGGCAATGACAGATAGTCACTTGAGGACGTTTTTCCTGTGCTTTGGGCATCAATCCGTTGCAGAAACCTTTAACCGGTTCGTCTAACAGTTATAGCGGCGGCTTATAACCACCACTTATCGATCAATATCAAAACTTTTTGATATTGACCTTGCGATGCCCTCCACCCGTCACTAGACTGCTGGCCTTATGAATCTACCTATGCCCTCACTGCGCCCCGACGACGGCGATGAACTGGCAGCCTTGTGCAAGGCCGCTGGCGATCCGTTGCGTCTGAACGTGTTGCGCGCACTGGCCAACGATTCCTTCGGCGTACTGGAACTGGCACAGATCTTCGCCATCGGCCAATCGGGCATGAGTCACCACTTGAAGGTACTGGCCCAGGCCGACCTGGTAGCCACCCGCCGTGAAGGCAATGCGATTTTCTACCGCCGTGCGCTGCCCCATACCGAACTGCTGGGCGGCAAACTGCACGCTGCCCTGCTCGAAGAAGTGGACAACCTCAGCCTGCCAGGCGACGTACAGTCGCGCATCGGCCAGGTCCATGGGCAGCGCGCTGCCGCGAGTCAGGATTTTTTCGCACGGGTTGCCGAGAAGTTTCGCGCCCAGCAAGACCTGATTGCCGGTCTTGCCCAATACCGCGACAGCGTATTGGCGTTGCTCGACAAGCTGAGCTTCAGTGAAGAGGCCACGGCACTGGAAGTCGGCCCCGGCGATGGCGGTTTCCTGCCGGAGCTGGCGCGGCGCTTTCAGCAAGTCACAGCCTTGGACAACAGCCCGGCGATGCTGGAACTGGCGCGTCAGCTTTGTGAGCGCGAGTCACTGGGCAATGTCAGCCTGCAACTGGCCGACGCATTGAACAGCACGGCGTTAAAGGCCGACTGCGTGGTGCTGAACATGGTCTTGCACCATTTCGCCGCACCCGCCGACGCCCTCAAGCAAATGGCCGGGCTGCTGCACCCCGGCGGTAGCCTGTTGGTTACGGATTTATGCAGCCACAACCAGAATTGGGCCAGGGAGGCCTGCGGTGATCTCTGGTTGGGTTTTGAACAGGATGATCTGGCCCGTTGGGCCACCGCTGCGGGACTCGTTCCCGGGGAAAGCCTCTATGTAGGTTTACGTAATGGTTTCCAGATCCAGGTCCGCCATTTTCAGCGACCGGCTGGCGACACTCACCATCGGTAAATATCAGGAAAACATCGAGATGAGCGAATACTCCCTTTTCACCTCCGAGTCCGTGTCTGAAGGGCATCCGGACAAAATCGCCGACCAGATTTCTGACGCGGTGCTGGACGCCATCATTGCTGAAGACAAGTTCGCCCGTGTGGCGTGCGAGACCCTGGTGAAAACCGGCGTAGCGATCATCGCCGGCGAAGTGACCACTTCTGCCTGGGTTGACCTGGAACAGCTGGTGCGTGACGTGATCACCGACATTGGCTACAACAGCTCCGACGTCGGCTTCGACGGCGCGACCTGCGGCGTGATGAACATCATCGGCAAGCAATCGCCTGACATCAACCAGGGTGTCGACCGTGCCAAGCCTGAAGATCAAGGCGCCGGCGACCAAGGCCTGATGTTCGGCTACGCCAGCAACGAAACCGACGTGCTGATGCCTGCGCCGATCACTTTCTCGCACCAATTGGTACAGCGCCAGGCCGAAGCCCGTAAATCCGGCCTGCTGCCGTGGCTGCGTCCGGACGCCAAGTCCCAGGTGACCTGCCGTTACGAAGGCGGCAAGGTGGTGGGTATCGACGCGGTCGTGCTGTCGACCCAGCACAACCCGGACGTGTCCTACGCCGACCTGCGCGAAGGCGTCATGGAGCTTATCGTCAAGCACGTGCTGCCGGCCGAACTGCTGAGCAAGGACACCCAGTTCCACATCAACCCGACCGGCCAGTTCATCATCGGTGGCCCAGTGGGCGATTGCGGCCTGACCGGTCGCAAGATCATCGTCGACAGCTACGGAGGCATGGCCCGCCACGGCGGTGGTGCGTTTTCGGGTAAAGACCCGTCCAAGGTTGACCGTTCGGCGGCCTACGCCGGTCGTTACGTGGCCAAGAACATCGTCGCGGCCGGTCTGGCCGAGCGTTGTGAGATCCAGGTTTCCTACGCAATCGGTGTAGCCCAGCCTACGTCGATCTCGCTGAATACCTTCGGCACCGGCAAGATCAGCGATGACAAGATCGTCAAGCTGGTGCGTGAGATCTTCGACCTGCGCCCTTACGCGATCACCACCATGCTCGACCTGCTGCACCCGATGTACCAGGAAACCGCAGCCTACGGCCACTTCGGTCGTACCCCAGCGCAGAAGACCGTCGGCGACGACACCTTCACCACCTTCACCTGGGAAAAAACCGACCGCGCCAACGACCTGCGGATTGCCGCCGGCCTGTAATCGCTCTCGATGCACAAAAGCCCCGCCGGATTATTCCGGCGGGGCTTTTTATTGCGCGATGATCTTCACGTTTTTTGGATCCAAACCTTGCAGGCCTAATGATGGCCCTCTAGAATCCGCGCCCTCTCGGGCCCTTTACCTTATTTGGATATTGCCCTGCGCCAGCCCGAGACAGACAAACGCGCAGGCAATCGAACATTGAGGTTTTTCATGCGCATCTCCACGCTCGCCCCTGCCGCCCTTCTCTTCAGCCTGTTCGCCCTGCCGGTAAACGCCGCCGACCTGAGCGCATTGAGTGGTGCCCTGAGCGCCCAACTGGGTGGCGGCAACGCTGGCGATTGCCAGAAACAAGCAGCCGATCTGCAAGCCAAGATCGATGCAGCTGAAGCCCAGAAGGACACCTTGAAGGTGAAGGCCTTCAAAGCCGCGCAAGACCAGATCAACAAAGGTTGCAACAAACTTTCTGAAGCCCAGGCAAAAGCCGACGCGAAGCAGCAAACTCAAGAGGCGAAGGCCGATAAACCAGACGCCGTGAAGGCCCTGGGCGGTCTGTTCAAGTAAATAGAAATACCCAGTAAAAAGCCCCGCAGCGTCGGGGCTTTTTTGTGGCCGATCGGATCATTTAGGCTGGGCACCCTTTCCGAGCAAGGATGCTCATGATGCCTTTACTGCTAGCGCTTTTACTCAGCATTTTACCCTTCAGGGGGTGGGCCGAAGAGTGTCCCGACACAGCCCGGGCACAGGTCAACACACTGACCGAACAGATACGCCTATGGGACGACAGCTACCACCGCCTCAACCAATCCCCCGTCAGCGACGAACTCTATGACCAGGCGCGCCAACGTCTGACCCACTGGCGCCGGTGCTTCCCTGAGTCCCCCCCGAAACCCGACAACCCACTGGCGAGCTCACGCGGCACCCTACGCCACCCCATTGCCCATACGGGCCTTGAGAAACTGCTGGATGAACAGGCAGTCGGCGCCTGGCTGAGCACACGCCAGGATGTCTGGATTCAACCCAAGGTGGACGGTGTGGCGGTGACCCTGGTGTATCGACAAGGTCGCCTGCGCCAAGTCATCAGCCGGGGCGATGGCCTGATGGGCCACGACTGGTCGGCGTCCGCGCGCAGGATCCCCGGCATTGTCCAGCAGTTGCCGGAGCCCATCGACCTGGTGCTGCAAGGCGAACTCTATTGGCACCTCGACGACCACGTGCAATCGGCAAACGGAGGGCTCAATGCCCGCAGCAAGGTGGCCGGGCTGATGAACCGCCTCGAATTGAGCGACGCCGACGCCGCCGGCATCGGTCTGTTCGTATGGGCATGGCCCGAGGGTCCGGGGTCGTTTACCGAGCGTTTGGCCGCATTGGCACGCTGGGGTTTTACCGACAGCCGACGCTACAGTCAGCCCATTCGGGATATCGCCGAAGCCACGCACTGGCGCGCGTATTGGTACAACCATCCACTGCCATTCGCCAGCGATGGGGTGGTGTTGCACCAGGCACAGCGCCCGCCCGCCAGACGATGGAAGGCCAGCGAACCTTATTGGGCGGTCGCCTGGAAGTATCCGGCGGCCAAAGCCCTGGCGCTGGTGCGCAACGTACGATTCAAGATCGGTCGCACCGGACGCATCACACCCATGCTTGAGCTGGAACCGGTGCAGTTGGATGACCGCCAGATCAGTCGTGTGAGCGCCGGGTCATTGAAGCGTTGGCAAACGCTGGATATCCGCCCTGGCGACCAGGTCTCCATCAGCCTTGCGGGCCAGGTGATCCCCCGACTGGACGAGGTCATCCTGCGAAATGCTCACAGGGCCGACTTGGCGGCACCTGACCCTCGGGACTTTCATGCCTTGAGTTGCTGGCAACTGGACCCAGGCTGCGAAGAGCAACTGCTGGCGCGCCTCACCTGGTTGAGCGGCAATCAGGGCCTGGCGTTGCCGCACATAGGTCGCGAGACTTGGAACGTATTGATCCAGGCCGGTCTAATCGCAAGCTTTCTCGATTGGTTAACCCTGGATGTGGCAGAGCTTGCTAACATTGAAGGCTTCGGTGATAGCAGCCGTACGCGAGTGCTCGAAAGCCTCAACAGCGCACGGCAGCGGTCCTTTGCACAATGGCTCAAAGCCTTGGGCGTACCACCCGCGGCACGCAACAACCTGGAAGGCGACTGGCAGACGCTGGTCGCCAGAGACACCCAGGCCTGGCTGGCCATCGATGGCATCGGCCCGGGCCGCGCGGCGCAACTGAGCGCCTTTTTCCGCGACCCGCAAGTACAGGCCTTGGCAGACACATTACGCGTGGCCGGCATCGATGGGTTTTGAACCCGAGCCGACCATCAGATTGCGACCTTGGAGTTCCACATGAAATTTCTAGCCCCCTTTGCCCTGTTGACCGTCGCAAGCTTCATGGCCACCCCCCTGCTGGCCGCCGAAGAAACCCCGCAGCTCACCGGTTGCGCCGCCAAGCGCCAAGCCATCAGCACCCAGATCGAACAGGCCAAGGCCCACGGCAACAGCGCCCAGCAAGCCGGTCTGGAAAAAGCCTTGAGCGAAGTCACCGCCAACTGCACCGAGGCGTCCTTGAAGAAGGAACGGGAAAACAAGGTGCTTGATGCCAAGCATGAAGTCAGCCGCCGTCAGGCCGACCTCGACAAGGCCATGAAAAAAGGTGACGCGGACAAAATCAACAAACGTAAGGACAAACTCGCCGAGTCCCGCAAAGAACTGCAGGACGCGGTGGAAGAGCTCGACCAGTAAAACCGGTCAGTGGTCTCGGAACTGCTTATGGCATGCGCTGCAGGCATCTTCGACTTTCTGCACTGCCGGCCCCAGGTTGCTCGCTTTGTATGGCTGAACCTGGCTGGCGGTCACCAATTCACCGGTGGCCGCTTCAAGGTCGCGGGCCAGTTGCTGGAACTGCGCCTGCTTCTGCCAGACATCATCCTTGGCACTGGTGTGATCTTCTTCGCGCACGCTCGGAAAATGCTTCCAAGGCTCATGGGACAACGCGTCCAGCCTGACTGCGCCTTCGGCAAATTTAGCGCCGTCGAATGGGATCCGCCCGCGCAACATGCCGCCCAGGTCTTCGCCGGTTTTGAGCATCTGCTTGAAGATCGCCTTGCGCTGGCCCAGCGGCGAATTCGGATCCACGCCGCCACAGGCGGACAGTGTCAGGCAGGCCAGCAATACAACGGTCAGTTTTTTAAAAGTCATGGTGGCTTCGAGGTCACGGGAAACGGCGGCCAGTATCCTCGCCTCGCCCGTAAAGACCAATAGCCCTATTAATAATAAGGGTTGCCAAACAGCGCTGTGGCGCGGGCAATCGCTTCAGGAATTGTTTGTATGAATGTCACGTTGAAACCCTGGGGCCGCCGCCTGGCGTGGGCCCTGCCGATGATCGCGCTGCTGGCTGGCTGCGATGCGGGCAAAGAAACAGCCAAAGACGAAACGTCGAAACCCCACGCTGTCGCCACCTATGTGAGTGCGCCATGGGAAGCCTTGCCGGCAGTGTCCGACAGCGACCTGCTGGCGGGTTTTGAGTCCTGGCGCAGCGCCTGCCAGCGCCTCAAGGCCGACCCGGTGTGGGGCGCGACCTGTGCGGCAGCCGCGACAGTGCCGAGCAATGCCGTGGCGGTGCGCGGGTTTCTCAAGGAACGCCTGGATGTGTTCGGCCTACGCTCGGCTGACAACACCCCGAACGGCTTGATCACCGGCTACTACGAACCGGTCTACCCCGGGAGCCTGACCAAGACCGCCAAAGCCAACGTGCCGGTATACGGCGTGCCGGACGACCTGATTATCGTCAACCTGGAAAGTATCTACCCCGAACTCAAGGGCAAGCGCCTGCGCGGTCGCCTGGAAGGTCGCGTGCTCAAGCCTTACGACGATGCCAGCGTCATCAACGGCCAGGGCTCCACAGCCAAACCAATCGCCTGGCTGACTGACCCGATGGACCTGCAATTCCTGCAAATCCAGGGCTCTGGCCGCATCCAACTGGCCGGAGGGCGCCAACTGCGCATCGGTTATGGTGACCAGAACGGCTACCCCTATCGCCCGATCGGCCGTTGGCTGGTGGAACAAGGCGAGTTGAACAAAGAAGACGTCACCATGGGTACCATCAGCGCCTGGGCCAAGTCGCACCCGCAGCGTATCCCGGAACTGCTGGCGAGCAATCCCAGCTATGTGTTCTTCAGCGCGCGTCCCGACAGCAACGAAGGCCCGCGCGGCTCCTTGAACGTGCCGCTGACCGCCGGCTACAGCGTGGCGGTGGATCGCAAGGTGATTCCTTTGGGCAGCCTGCTGTGGCTGTCGACTACCAAGCCAGACGGTTCACCGATCATACGGCCCGTCGCCGCACAGGACACCGGTGGTGCGATCACGGGTGAAGTGCGTGCGGATTTGTTCTGGGGTACCGGTGATACGGCCGGCGAACTGGCGGGGAACATGAAGCAGCAGGGGCAGATCTGGATGTTGTGGCCCAAGGGAACAGCATTGCCGCACGTGCCGGATGCACCTGTCGGGAGCTGAAAGCGCTCTGCCAAACTCGGTTTATTGTGGTGAGCGGGCTTGCCCCGCTCGCCACAATAGCCCGCGCCCATAGGGGCTCCGCTCGACCTTTAGATCGATACGAAGAAGAAACTCGCAATCAACGCCATCCCCACGAACCACACCAGCGACCGCAGCATCGCCCAGTCCGCCAGGTAGCAGATGATGTACAGCAGGCGGCTGGTGATAAACAGCACGGCCAGCACATTGATGGTCACCAATTCGGCCGTACCGGCCAGGTGCGCAATGATCACTGCGGCCGCGAAGGCCGGTGTGACTTCAAAACTGTTGAGCTGGGCACTGTGGGCACGCTTGGCAAACCCTTCAAGGGTGTCCAGGAACGCGCGGGGGTCGTGGTTCTGCCGTGGACCGAACTTGCCACCGCTGAACTTGGCCACACCCGTGCACAGGTAAGGTAGAAAAATTGCGATCAACACACACCAGAAAGCCACCGTCATCACACATTCCTTTTGTAGTTTTAAACAGCGATTAGAGTTTTAGCACTAAAAATACCAAACCGCACTCACCGCTATGAGCCCTGGCTCGCCCAAAGGTTCTATGGCGTTTTAGCCAATGCCTTGCAACATCGCGCCACAGGTGCGGTCCATCCACCCAATAACGCACTGCCACCCAACTCCAAGGACCCCGGATGCTTGAACTTGTCGCCGCCTTTATCTGCCTCACCACCCTGCTCACCTATGTGAACTTCCGCTTTATCGGCCTGCCGCCCACTATCGGTGTGATGGTCACAGCTTTGGTGTTTTCGCTGATCCTGCAAGGGTTGAGCGTTCTCGGCTACCCTGGCCTGGAAGAGCGCATCCAGCAGTTGATCGGCCAGATCGACTTCGGCGACCTGCTGATGAACTGGATGCTGTCGTTCCTGCTGTTCGCCGGCGCCTTGCACGTAAACCTTAACGACCTGCGCAGCTATCGCTGGCCCATCGGCCTGCTGGCAACCTTTGGCGTACTGATCGCGACGGTGGTGATCGGTAGCCTGGCGTACTACATCTTTGCCCTGTTCGGCTGGCA
This sequence comes from Pseudomonas sp. DW-iso3, assembly GCF_058725305.1. Classification (NCBI taxonomy): domain Bacteria; kingdom Pseudomonadati; phylum Pseudomonadota; class Gammaproteobacteria; order Pseudomonadales; family Pseudomonadaceae; genus Pseudomonas; species Pseudomonas sp. DW-iso3. Next base: position 205,786 of record NZ_JBZXDZ010000007.1, on the reverse strand, counting down.
CGTGAGCTTCCTTTACTGCCTGCTGTTCGGCGCGCTGATTTCACCTACCGATCCGATTGCCGTGCTGGGTGTATTGCGTACGGCCAATGCTTCGAAACCACTGAAAACCACCATCGTGGGTGAATCACTTTTCAACGACGGTACCGCAGTCGTGGTCTTCACCGTACTGCTGGGCATCGCACAACTGGGCGAAACCCCCACGGTCGGCGCCACCGCCATGCTATTCGCCCATGAAGCCATCGGCGGCGTGGCGTTCGGCGGCCTGATCGGCTACCTGGTCTACCTGATGATCAAGAGCATCGAGCAGCACCAGATCGAAGTGATGCTGACCCTCGCCCTGGTGATCGGCGGCTCGGCGATGGCCACCGAACTGCACGTCTCGGCACCGATTGCGATGGTGGTAGCCGGCCTGATCATCGGCAACCTGGGCCGCAAGCTGGCGATGAACGACATGACCCGTCGCTACCTCGACGGTTTCTGGGAGTTGCTCGATGACATGCTCAACGCCCTACTGTTCGCCCTGATCGGCATGGAACTGCTGTTGTTGCCGTTCAATTGGCTGCACGTGTTCGCCGCCAGCTTGCTGGCCGTGGCGATCCTGCTGTCGCGCCTGTTGACGGTGGCCCCGGCGATCCTGCTGCTACGGCGCTGGCGCACGGTGCCACGCGGCACCATCCGCATCCTCACTTGGGGCGGCTTGCGCGGTGGTGTGTCGGTAGCGTTGGCCTTGGCACTGCCGCTGGGCCCGGAGCGTGACCTGCTGCTGAGCATCACCTACATCGTGGTGCTCTCGTCGATCCTGTTGCAGGGGTTGAGCATCGGCAAACTGGTCAAGCGCGTGACCCGGGACGAGCCCCAGGCCGCGCCGGACACTCACTGATCCTTGCTGATCTGCTGCGGATGCCTCGGGTCCGCAGCTTTCTTGTCCGGCAGGCTGCCTTCGCTGCGAATTTGCGCATGACTGATCAACGCAAAGATAAAGCTGCCGCCAATGATATTGCCTGCCAAGGTCGGTCCGGCGAACACCAGCCAGAAGTCCTTCCATGCCAGCTCGCCGGCAAACACCAAGTACGACACTTCCGCCGAACCCACCACGATATGCGTGAAATCCCCCAGGGCCATCAGGTAAGTGATCAAGATGATGATAAACATCTTGGCGCTTTCCATCGACGGGATCATCCACACCATGGTCGCGATCATCCAGCCGGAGATGATGCCCTTGGCGAACATCTGGCCAGCATCGTTCTCCATGATCTTGCGACCGATTTCGAGGAAGGCCAGGTCGGTCTTGGTATCGAAGATCGGCAGGTGCAACATCACATAGGCCACCAGCAGGGTGCCGCACAGGTTGCCGACCAGCACCACCGTCCATAGCCGCAACAGTCGCCCCGCGTTGCCCAGCGTGGGTTTGCTCATCACCGGCAACACGGCGGTCAGGGTATTTTCAGTGAACAATTGCTGGCGCGCGAGGATCACCGCCAGGAAGCCTGCGCAGTAACCGAAGCTGGCGATCACCTTGAAGGCTTCGCCCTCCGGCAGACGGGAGTTGAGCAACCCCATCGCCATCAGCGACAACCCCATGGTCAGCCCGGCAGCCAATGCGGACCACCACAACGCGGCGACACTGCGCTCCAGCTCCTGGTCACCCTGGGTGCGGATGATTTCATGCAACACCGCCGCACGGGGCGGCTGGTTTTTGTCCACGTCGTGCTGCTCTTCCTGCGACAGGTTGGGGGTTTTGCCTGCTTCGTCGGTGGTCATGATCATCCAGAGTCCAAGGGGTGCCTGTAGCTACGACACGCCGCCGCAATGGCTGTTCAGTGGCCAGGCAACTAAACCTGCACACGCCAGGCCTTGGCCTGCTCCACGGTGGTGGCACTGGACATCCGGTCCCAGGGTTTGTTGCGCGCCTTGTAGCGGTCGCTGATGGTATCGAGCACTCGGTTGAATTCAGTGGGCGTGGAAGACCACGCCAAATCCTGGGCCGCACGGTGTAACAGCTCTACATTGGCGTCGGGCTGGCCCGGCCGAAACAGCGAAGGGTAGATCACTTCCCGCGTGAAGCTTTCAGCTTTCATCGCAATATCACGCACGCTCATCTCAGCGACAGCGCTGCCAATGACCTTGGACATTGGCAAGGCGCCCGACGCGATCTGCTTGGTTGCCACTTGCAACAACTGCTGGAAATTGCGCTGACTGGCGACATTGAGACGCCGCCCCAACCAATCGATTTGCTCGGGACGCCGGGCCAGAGCGTCGAGGTTACGCAGGGCCGATAAGATTTTCGGCGTGAACACCAGCGCGCCCTTCGCCTGGTTGGCTTCGATAATCGCGCCATCCAGGGCGTGCAACGCCTGTTGGGCGTTCTTGCGAAACGTCAGCACATCTGCGGCGGCGGGATCTTTTTGCAGCGCTGGTTGCACACTGGCGAGCATTGCATCGTCCATGGCCAACACGGCGTCATCCAGCGATTGGAACGAGTGGCGCTCAAGCGCGGTGCTGCGACGCTCCAGATGCGCGTCTACCGCCTGGCGCGCCTTCGCCTGCAGATGTTGCTTATGCTCATCCTGCATCGTGAAGTTGACCGTGCCCGTGAGCAGGCCTCGAAAATCACCTTTTTCCGTCTTCAGGGGCAATGTCACGATCTGCTCGGCGAACGCCTCAAGCTTTTTGTCCTGAAAGGCTCCCGCAGCCGAATGCGGAACACAGGTGATGCGGTCTGCCAAGCTGCTGAAAAAACTGCCACTGCGCGTTCGCGCATCAGCCGCGTCGGACTCGAACTTGACGATCAAGGACTCAGACTTGGTCAGGGGACTCTCGGGAAATGCCCGATCCACCACACCTGGCGCCGGTGTATTGAGCAGCATGCCGCCGTCCTTGAACGCGGTGGTTTCAGTTGAGGTTTGGAAACCATGCCCCCGCTCCTCCGGGCTTTTGAACACCAGCGGCAACGAGCCGGAAATATGCGCCGCCCGGGCGATATCCATCTGCGGGGTCAGGCTGGCATTGAACACCACCAACTGCGGACGGCCAGCAAACATGCCGGTGCCGGTGATGTTGAGCTGCTTGATCGCAGGAATATGCCGGCTCAACACGTCAAGATCGCCAAACGTAGGGGCGGCACCGGCACTCAATTTGTCAGCAATGTGCATGACTTCGCCCGGCCGGGTTTCCCGAGGGGTTTGCGCGATATGCTCCAGAATCGACTGGCGCGACTCGTTGCGGATCACTTCTTCAAGGGGTAATGCCTCGGTCTGCAGGCGCGGCAGCAAGGTCATCAGCAACTGAGAAATATTGCCGGCAGCGCCGGGCAAGCGGCCGACCAGTTTGCCCAGTGTCGAACTGGCATCCTGCATCCAGGCCGTCACGACGTCCTTGCTGTTCAGCAGGCTGGGCAAATCGATGCTGTCCGACAACCTGTCGAACGCTTGCGCCCCCATGCCGCTGGCAATCAGTGCCGCGGAAATCGCACCGGCAGATGAGCCGGAGATCGATTGGATACCTTCCAGCTTCTGAGCATCCTCAAGTGCCCGCACCACCCCCGAGAAAGCAATACCCTTGGCGCCACCCCCACTGAGTACAAGGCTGGTAACGGCGGGTGCCGATAAAAATACGTCTACCCGGCCCTGGTGATCACGCAGAAGCGTCACATTGCGCGCACCAACCCCCTCCACCAGAGGCGTCTCCCCCGTTTGATGGGTCGGGGAGAAGGCCTCTTTATTCAATGAGGGTTGGAGTGTGGCGATTGCATTAAACACTTTCATGCACGGGCTCTCTCTACGGGATGTGGCCCTGAGTGATGAGAGCGCCTGCGAAAGATCCGCACGGAATGATTTGGTAAAGCAAATCACCCCACTGCGGGGTTACTCGGGAAGGCTATCGTCCTTGAACTGATCCTTCACGTACCGGATCTCGGTGCGACCGTGGGGTGCCGGCAAACCGTCTTCACCCAGGTTGACGAACACCATTTTCTCTACTGTGAGGATGCTTTTACGGGTGATCTTATTGCGCACTTCGCAGGTCAACGTGATAGAGGTGCGACCGAACTCGGTGGCGGTGATGCCCAGCTCGATGATGTCGCCCTGGCGCGAGGCGCTGACAAAGTTGATTTCGGAGATGTACTTGGTCACCACGCGCTGGTTGCCCAGTTGCACAATGGCGTAGATCGCCGCTTCTTCGTCGATCCAGCGCAGCAGACTGCCGCCGAACAGGGTGCCGTTGGGGTTGAGGTCTTCAGGTTTTACCCATTTGCGGGTGTGGAAGTTCATGGTCACTCCAAAGCGTCTTGCCGAATGATGGGCAACATCATGGCAGAGCGTGGGCCCAAGCTCTATGTGCCATTACCTATCAACCCCATCAGCGATCTTCATATGGCCGACGGAAAGGCTTGGGAAGTCTGGCGCACAAGGCTATAATCGGCGCCGTTTCAAAACGGTCATCTCTGGTTGATACCGTTCTCCCGCCACCTGTCCGAGGGGCGCTGCAGCAGGTTCAACCTGTCAGGCTCGGATGGGGCGTTGTCCGGCCTGGTCCACCTGGCCTGATACTAAACGCACAACGGCGCCCATTCGCACACTACGAATGGAGGCTCTTCATGAGCGCAGTAAACACGCCTGCAGATTTCAACGACTACAAAGTCGCCGACATGTCCCTCGCCGCCTGGGGCCGTCGCGAAACATTCATCGCCGAATCCGAAATGCCTGCCCTGATGGGTCTGCGTCGCAAGTACGCCGCTGAGCAGCCGCTCAAAGGCGCCAAGATCCTCGGTTGCATCCACATGACCATTCAGACTGCCGTGCTGATCGAAACCCTGGTTGCCCTGGGTGCCGAAGTACGCTGGTCGTCCTGCAACATTTTCTCGACTCAAGACCAGGCCGCTGCCGCTATCGCTGCTGCCGGTATCGCCGTGTTCGCCTGGAAAGGCGAAACCGAAGAAGAGTACGAGTGGTGCCTGGAGCAAACCATCCTCAAAGATGGCAAGCCATGGGACGCCAACATGATCCTCGACGACGGCGGCGACCTGACCGAGCTGCTGCACAAGAAGTACCCGCAGATCCTCGACCGCGTCCACGGTGTGACCGAAGAAACCACCACTGGCGTGCACCGCCTGCTGGACATGCTGGCCAAGGGCGAGCTGAAAATCCCGGCCATCAACGTCAACGACTCGGTGACCAAGAGCAAGAACGACAACAAGTACGGCTGCCGTCACAGCCTCAACGACGCCATCAAGCGCGGCACCGACCACCTGCTGTCGGGCAAGCAAGCCCTGGTGATCGGCTACGGTGACGTGGGCAAGGGTTCGTCCCAGTCCCTGCGTCAGGAAGGCATGATCGTCAAGGTCTCCGAAGTGGACCCGATCTGCGCCATGCAAGCCTGCATGGACGGTTTCGAAGTGGTTTCGCCGTTCATCAACGGCCAGAACGACGGCACCGAAGCCAGCATCGACAAGGCCCTGCTGGGCAAGATCGACCTGATCGTGACCACTACCGGCAACGTGAATGTTTGCGACGCGAACATGCTCAAAGCCCTGAAGAAGCGCGCCGTTGTCTGCAACATCGGTCACTTCGACAACGAAATCGACACCGCTTTCATGCGCAAGAACTGGGCATGGGAAGAAGTGAAGCCACAGGTGCACAAGGTTCACCGCACCGGCGCTGGTGATTTCGACCCACAGAACGACGACTACCTGATCCTGCTGGCCGAAGGCCGTCTGGTTAACCTGGGCAACGCCACCGGCCACCCAAGCCGCATCATGGACGGCTCCTTCGCCAACCAGGTACTGGCGCAGATCTTCCTGTTCGGCCAGAAGTACGCCGACCTGTCGCCGGCCCAGAAAGCCGAGCGCCTGACCGTGGAAGTACTGCCGAAGAAACTCGACGAAGAAGTGGCCCTGGAAATGGTCCGCGGCTTCGGCGGCGTGGTGACTCAACTGACCAAGACCCAGGCCGACTACATCGGCGTGACGGTTGAAGGTCCGTTCAAGCCGCACGCTTACCGCTACTAAGTAACCGGCTCTCTCCCTATCGGAGCGGGCTTGTGTGAGAGCGGGCTTGCTAGCGAATACGGAGTGTCAGTCGGAGCAATCATGACTGACCCACTGCATTCGCGAGCAAGCCCGCTCCCACATTGACGGTGTAAGCCTTCCAGTTTTGAGTTTCCAAGGATACGACCATGTCCCAAGACCGTCGCTACAGCTTCGAGTTCTTCCCGACCAAGACCGATGCTGGGCATGAAAAACTGATGGCGACTGCCACGCAGTTGGCCAGCTATAACCCCGACTTCTTCTCCTGCACCTACGGCGCCGGCGGCTCGACCCGTGACCGCACGATCAACACCGTGTTGCAACTGGAAAGCCAAGTCAAAGTTCCCGCCGCTCCGCACTTGTCGTGCGTGGGCGACAGCAAGGACGACCTGCGCGGCCTGCTGACCCAATACAAGGCCGCCGGCATCAAGCGCATCGTCGCCCTGCGCGGTGACCTGCCCTCCGGCATGGGCATGGCCAGCGGTGAGCTGCGCTACGCCAATGACCTTGTGAGCTTCATCCGTGAAGAAACCGGCGATCACTTCCATATCGAAGTGGCGGCCTACCCGGAGATGCACCCCCAGGCCCGCAACTTCGAAGACGATCTGCAAAACTTCGTGCGCAAGGCCAACGCCGGCGCCGACAGCGCGATCACCCAGTACTTCTTCAACGCCGACAGCTACTTCTATTTTGTCGAGCGTGTACGGGCCATGGGTGTGAACATCCCGATCGTGCCAGGCATCATGCCAATCACCAACTACAGCAAGCTGGCGCGCTTCTCCGACGCCTGCGGTGCCGAGATCCCACGCTGGGTGCGTAAACAACTGGAAGCCTATGGCGACGACGTCAAGAGCATCCAGGCGTTCGGCGAACAGGTCATCAGCACTATGTGTGAAGATTTGTTGCAAGGTGGCGCGCCAGGGTTGCACTTCTATACCCTGAACCAGGCTGAACCCAGCCTTGCCATCTGGAACAACCTCAAGCTGCCACGCTGAAGTTTGTCCGGCTGTGCCAAGGCCCTCGTCTCTACGAGGGCCTTCGTCGTTTTACATGCCACGGAACCTAGCAGTCCATGAATACAGTGCCCACGACTTCCCGCCCACAACTGGTCTACCTGGTCTTCGGCTCCGAGACCTACCACCAGGAAGCGGTGTTCAGCATCGCCAGTGCGCTGGCCTTCCTGCAGGACACCCCGGAAGCCGCCGTGGACATCCAGGTATTCAGCGACAACCCGGAGCCCTATCGCCTTTTGCCAGTGCGCGTACGCCCGCTGGACGAAGCCACCCGTAAACGCTGGAGCGAGCCCCACGGCTATCACTTCCGCACCAAGCATGTGGTGTTGCGCCAAGTGCTGGAAGAATCGCCGGTGGCCATGCTGATCGACACCGACACTTTTTTCCATCACTCACCGATGGACCTGTTCGAGCGCGTGCAGCCTGGCACCCTGCTGTGCAACGCCTTCTACACCAAGTACGGCGACAACCACGAAAGCCTCCTCTACACCGCCCTGCGCCAGCGCCTGCTGGACATGGGCGTGGCCGACGATGACATGATGACCCTCAACTCCGGGGTCATGGGCCTGACGCAACAGGACGCGCATATCCTCGATCGCTCCATCGAGTTGATGGACGAATTGTTCCCCCATGCCCAGGGCGCCTACACCCTGGAAGAATTCTGCCTGTCGATCGCCGCCTATCGCACCGTCAACGTGCGCGAATGCCCGGACCTGATCCACCATTACTGGAGCCGCAAGCAGCTGTTTCGCGCCAAGGTCAAGGCGTGGATCGCCAAGCATGGGGCGGCCCCGACCAGCGCACTGGCACTGGCCGACACTCGCCAGGTCTCCTCACACCTGCCGCGCCCTCCCCGCCTGCAGCGCCTGTTATACAAACTGATCACCCTGGTATTGCCCAAGCACCAGCAGCAGTTCATCCGCGAAATTCTCTATGGCTGCTACGAGCACGAGAATGAATTCGACCAGGCGTGTGGCCCGGTGTGGTGGGACAAGGCCCGACAGAACCAGGAAGAACGCCAGAAACGCCCGATCGATGCCCACCAGCTGGAACACTGGTTCGCCAACCCCGTGGTGCGCCTGATTCTCGGCAAGCGCCGCGTGGCGATCTATGAGCATTTGATGACGTCGCCGGCCAAATAGCGCCACCTAGCCCCGCCTGCGGATGCGCGTGCCAGAGCTTCTCTTTAGGGCGGGAGCATCGTAACCTCAGGCCATGCCCGTCATTCTCAAGTTGTTGACCGCTACCCTCTTTACTTGCCTGAGTCTGGCCGCTTATGGCGAGAAACTGCGCATTGTCACCGAGCCATGGGCGCCTTATGTGTACGACGACAATGGCACCATGCGCGGCCTGGACTACGAAACCACGGCGATCGTGTTCCAACGCCTGGGCGTCGAGGTGCAATGGCAGTTCCTGCCCTGGAAGCGCTGCCTGGCCATGCTCGACCAGGGCCAGGCCGACGGGGCACTGGACATTTTCCACAGCCATGAGCGCGACGCCTTGCTGCTGTATCCCAGCGAACCACTGTCGGATGTGGAGTTCGTGCTGTTCTACGCCAATGAGCGCCCACACCCCGTACAAGCTCTCGAAGACCTGCGCGGCCTTACGGTCGGCACGTCGCCGGGCTACCTGTACGGCGCCGACTTCAGCGATTCAGCGCTGTTCAACCACGAACCGGCTCCCAGCCATGAGGCCAACTTCGGCAAATTGATGCTCGGGCGCATCGACCTGGTGATCACGGACCGCAGGGTGGGCCAGCATGTGATCAAGGCATTGGGCCTGGAAGGCAAGGTCAGCCAGGCGCCGGCGGTGGTCAGCCGCCAGCAGCAGTTCCTTGCGGTGCGCCGTGGCGCGGGCATGGATCTGTTGGTACAACGCTTTGCCGCCGAGCTCAAACGCTTCAAACAAGAACCGGCATATAGCGCATTGAGCGCCAAATATGGTGGAATCCAAGCGATTACGGGCGCTGGACACACCGTTGAGCAGCAGGAAAGCAGCGCGCCGTGATTGCTCTGTTATACTCCGGCCTTTCCGCCAGGCTCACGCCCGGCCGCTGAGGTCTTGAAAAAGGCACCCAACCCCGCTACAGCGCAGCTTTCAGCCCGCGCGAGCCGGTGGAGTGCCCGCCAGACGCAGCAGGACCGGACGGGGTTGCGCTCCCCTAAGCGCCATTCACGCCCGGCAAGATTATCCCTTTGGGCCAAGCCCTAACTAAAACAGGATTACTCATGTCCTTTGCTTCCCTCGGTCTCTCCGAGGCTTTAGTCCGCGCCATCGAGGCAGCGGGCTATACCGAGCCTACTCCGGTGCAACAGCGGGCCATTCCCGCCGTGTTGCAAGGTCGCGACCTGATGGTTGCGGCTCAGACAGGTACTGGTAAAACCGGCGGCTTCGCCCTCCCGATTCTGGAGCGGTTGTTTCCCAATGGTCACCCGGACAAATCCCAGCGTCACGGCCCGCGCCAACCGCGTGTTCTGGTCCTGACCCCCACCCGCGAACTCGCCGCCCAGGTGCACGACAGCTTCAAGCTGTATGCCCGCGATTTGAAGTTCGTCAGCGCCTGTATCTTCGGCGGCGTCGGCATGAACCCACAGGTTCAGGCCATGTCCCGTGGTGTGGACGTGCTGGTCGCGTGCCCAGGTCGTTTGCTCGACCTGTGCGGCCAAGGCAGCGTCGACCTGTCCCACGTGGAAATCCTCGTGCTGGACGAAGCCGACCGCATGCTCGACATGGGCTTTGTCCATGACGTGAAAAAGGTGCTCGCCCGCCTGCCGGCCAAACGTCAGAACCTGCTGTTCTCGGCAACGTTCTCCCAGGACATCACTGCCCTGGCCGGCAAGCTGCTGCACAACCCGGAACGCATCGAAGTCACGCCGCCGAACACCACGGTCGAGCGTATCGAGCAACGCGTATTCCGCCTGGCCGCCAGCCACAAGCGTGCGCTGCTGGCCCACCTGATCACCGCCGGCGCGTGGGAACAGGTGCTGGTCTTCACTCGCACCAAGCACGGCGCCAACCGCCTGGCCGAGTACCTGGACAAGCACGGCCTCACCGCCGTCGCCATTCACGGCAACAAGAGCCAGAACGCGCGCACCAAGGCCCTGGCCGACTTCAAGGCCGGCTCCGTACGCATCCTGGTTGCCACCGATATCGCCGCCCGCGGCCTGGATATCGACCAATTGCCACACGTGGTCAACTTCGAGCTGCCAAACGTCGATGAAGACTACGTGCACCGTATCGGCCGTACCGGCCGTGCCGGTCGTTCGGGTGAAGCCATCTCCCTGGTTGCACCGGACGAAGAAAAACTGCTGAAAAGCATCGAACGCATGACCAAGCAGAAAATCGCCGACGGCGACCTGATGGGCTTCGATGCCAGCGCCGTGGAGGCCGAGAAGCCTGAAGCGCGCGAGCGTCCGGACGTGCGCAACCCGCGCAACCCACGCGGTCCGAAGGGCGATGGCCCGAACGGCGGCGGGGGTGGCGGTGGCCGTCGCGACAAGGGCAAAGACAAGGGCAAGGAAAAATCTGCCAGCGGCCGTGGCGAACGCCCGGCCCGTGAGCAGAAGCCCCGCGAAGGCACTCCGGCCCGCGAACAGCGCCAGCCGAGCCAGCCGCCACGCGCTGCTGCCGACCGTGCTCCGGACGAGTTCCTGGACGACGATGTGGATAACTTCGGTAACCGCGTCGACTACGTGCCCCAGGCCAAGCCGGCCCAAGGCCGTGGCCGTCGCCCAGGCGCCCCGGCACAGGGCGCTGGCGCAGGTGCTCCCCGTGGCGGCCAGCCACAAGGTGGTCGTCAGAATGGTCCACGCAACAGCAGCGGCGGCACTACTGGTACGCCGCCAGCCAAGCGCAATGGCCCGCGTAACGGTGCGCCGCGTGATGGCCAGGCTCGCCGCGAAGACTCGCGCAGCAACAACCGCCGCCCGGCCCGTGACGACCAGCAACGTTCGTCCGAGCCAGCCGTGCAGAACCCTCGTGGTGGTCCGGCGCCAAAGATCATCCACAAGGAGTCGAAGGCTGATCGCTTCCCGACACCCGAGCAGTTGGATCAACTGCCAGGCCGTCCTCGTGGTGAAAAACCAGCGCTGCTGACGCGCAATCGCTGAGTTCCAAAGCGCCATAAAAAAGCCCCGCCTCTTTCGAGACGGGGCTTTTTTTTGACTCAACACAGATCAGCGGTGGGAGCTGCCTTGCCTGCGATGCGGGCACCTCGGCGCGTCAGGCCCACCGAGTCGATGCAATCGCAGGCAAGCCAGCTCCCGCGTTGATTGCATTCCTGGCATAAAAAAACCGGATCGCAGGATCCGGTTTTTTTGGGTAAAAACAGAAATTACTTCTGCTTCACACCTTCCAGCGAGATGTCCAGGTCCACAGTCTGCGAGGACGGGCCTGGGCCTTTGATGCCGAAGTCGTTCAGGTTGACAGTGGTCTTGGCGTTGAAGCCGGCACGCTCGCCGCCCCACGGGTCTTTGCCCTCACCGTTGAAGGTGGCCTTGAAGGTCACAGGCTTGGTCACGCCGTGGAAGGTCAGGTCGCCGGTCACATCAGCGGTTTTGTCGCCGGTGGACTTGACTGCGGTGGAAACGAACTTGGCGTCAGCGAACTTGGCAACGTCCAGGAAGTCTTTGCTGGCGATGTGCTTGTCACGCTCGGCGTGGTTGGACCACAAGCTGGCGGTTTTCACGTCGACTGCGATTTTGCTGGCTTCTGGCTTGGCGGCATCCCAGCTGAAGGTACCGTCCCAATCCTTGAAGGTACCGTGGATGAAGCTGTAGCCCAGGTGGCTGATTTTCCAGTCGATGAAGGCGTGCTGGCCTTCTTTGTCGATCTTGTAGTCAGCAGCCATCACCTGGCCTGCGGAGAGCAGAGCAGTACCGATTGCCAGAGCAGCGAGGGTCTTTTTCAACATGCTTTCTATTCCTTGTGAGTCGAGGTTGAACATCAGGCTTTGCGCCCCAGCATTCTCGTAAGGGTCGCATCACGATCGATAAAGTGGTGTTTCAACGCAGCCACGCCGTGCAAGCCGGCGAAGACCACCAACACCCAGGCCAGGTACAGATGCACCAAGCCGGCGTTATCTGCCTGGTCCGGTAATCCGGAAACCACGGCAGGAATCTCAAACAGGCCAAACACCGGAATACCGACACCGTCTGCGGTGGAAATCAGGTAACCGGCGATCATCACGGCAAACAGCCCGAGATACAGGAACGCGTGGCCAAACGCAGCACCGATACGGGTCATGCGGCTGTAGCTGGCCAGCGGTGGCGGCGGTGGGCTGACAAGGCGCCAGACAATACGCACCAGCATGATGGCGAACAGCGTGATGCCAATGCTCTTGTGCAAGTCGGGCGCGTCTTTGCGCCAGGCACTGTAGTAGTCGAGACCGACCATCCACAGGCCCAGCGCGAACAACCCGAACACCACCAAGGCTACGCCCCAGTGCAAAACCATACTGACCCAACCATAGCGGGCCGACGAATTACGTAGCTGCATGTCCCAAATCCCGTAAGAGCTGTGCCCAAGACTAGCGATTTACCTATCGAATTAAAGCCGAAAATTTCGCTTTGAAATATCGAGAAATACGATCTTGAGATTATGCACAGTACGTTAACGATGGATTAAGGACTATTCCTAAGAAACGTGACAGATCGTCCTACGTTTACTGCGAATTATCTCTAATAGGTTGTGACACAGCCGTCCATTGCATAGGCTTGCGCGATTGATTTACCTGCGCCGGCCGCAGGACCGCTTCGAGGAGATAACCGATGGGCTTGAACAACCAGTGGATGCAACGCGACCTCGCAGTGCTGTGGCATCCCTGCACCCAGATGAAAGACCACCAGCAACTGCCGCTGATCCCGATCAAGCTCGGTGAAGGCGTGTGGCTGGAAGACTTCGAAGGCAAGCGCTACCTCGATGCTGTCAGCTCCTGGTGGGTCAACGTATTTGGCCACGCCAACCCGCGCATCAACCAGCGCATCAAGGACCAGGTCGATCAGCTGGAACATGTGATCCTGGCCGGCTTCAGCCACCAGCCGGTGATCGAACTGTCCGAGCGCCTGGTGCAAATGACCCCCGAGGGCCTGACCCGCTGCTTCTACGCTGACAACGGCTCGTCCTGCATCGAAGTCGCGCTGAAGATGAGCTTCCACTATTGGCTCAACCGCGGCCTGCCGAACAAAAAACGCTTCGTCACCCTGACCAACAGCTACCACGGCGAAACCATCGCCGCGATGTCGGTGGGCGACGTGCCGCTGTTCACCGAAACCTATAAGGCGCTGCTGCTCGACACCATCAAAGTACCGAGCCCGGATTGCTACCTGCGCCCCGAGGGCATGAGCTGGGAAGAACACTCGCGCAATATGTTCCTGGCCATGGAACAGACCCTGGCCGACAACCACGACACCGTCGCCGCCGTGATCGTCGAACCGCTGATCCAGGGCGCCGGCGGCATGCGCATGTACCACCCGGTGTACCTCACGCTGCTGCGCGAAGCCTGCGACCGCTATGGCGTGCACCTGATCCACGATGAAATCGCTGTAGGTTTCGGCCGCACCGGCAGCATGTTCGCCTGTGAACAGGCCGGCATCCGTCCGGACTTCCTGTGCCTGTCCAAGGCCCTCACCGGCGGTTACCTGCCGCTGGCGGCCGTGGTCACCACCGATGACGTGTACGACGCGTTCTACGACGACTATCCGACCCTGCGCGCCTTCCTGCACTCCCACAGCTACACCGGCAACCCGCTGGCGTGCGCGGCGGCGCTGGCGACCTTGGATATTTTCGAAGAAGACAACGTCATCGAAAACAACAGGGACCTGGCCCAGCGAATGGCCACCGCCACGGCGCACCTGGTGGACCACCCGCACGTGTCGGAAGTGCGTCAGACCGGTATGGTGCTGGCCATCGAGATGGTCCAGGACAAAGCCACCAAGACCGCCTACCCCTGGCAGGAGCGTCGTGGCCTGAAGGTGTTCGAGCACGCCTTGGAACGCGGTGCGCTGTTGCGGCCATTGGGCAGCGTGGTGTATTTCCTGCCGCCCTATGTGATCACGCCCGAGCAGATCGACTTCCTCGCCGAAGTGGCCAGCGAAGGCATCGACATTGCCACCCACAGCAACGTCAGCGTTGCAGTGCCGAAGGACTTCCACCCAGGCTTCCGCGATCCGGGTTGATCAACGAACCCCTACGTAAACCTCTTCAGAGAACAGAAATGAGATTGTCCCGCTTCTTCACTGACACCCCGCTGAGCCTCGGCGATCACGAATTGCCGGAAGCCCAGGCGCACTACATCAGCCGCGTATTGCGTATGGGCGAAGGCGATGCCGTGCAATTGTTCGACGGTTCCGGCCTGGAGTTCCGGGGCAGCCTGCTGGAGGTCGGCAAAAAGCGCGTCACCGTGCAGCTTACGGAAAGCTTCAGCGGCCAGACCGAATCGCCACTGCGCATTCACCTGGGCCAGGGCCTGTCCCGTGGCGAACGGATGGATTGGGCGATCCAGAAAGCCACCGAGTTGGGCGTCAGCGAAATCACCCCGATTTTCAGCGACCGCTGCGAAGTGCGCCTCAAGGACGAACGCGCCGACAAACGCCTGCAGCACTGGCGCCAGGTGGCGATCAGTGCATGTGAACAATGCGGGCGCTCCACGGTGCCGGTGATTCATCCGCCGCTGCTGTTGGTAGACTGGTTGAAACAGACCCAAGCGGACTTGAAGCTGGTGCTGCACCCCGTGGCCGAGCCGATGGTCAGCCATGCCAAGCCATCGAGCCTGGCCTTCCTGATCGGCCCTGAGGGTGGGCTGACCGACCTGGAAGTCGACACTGCGCAAGCCGCCGGCTACCACGCCGCCCGCCTCGGCCCGCGTGTATTGCGCACCGAGACGGCACCGGTGGTGGCGTTGGCCGTCGCCCAACAGTTGTGGGGCGATTTCTAGGGCTTACTCCACCGGATCACTGATCGGCTTGGCAATAATCGCCTTCAACTCACGGGTCATCGGGAATTCCAGGTTCAAGCCCTTGGGCGGAATGGGTGATTCGAACCAGCGCTGGTAAATCCCGTTGATCTCCCCACTGCGGTAAAGGTCGCCAAGTGTCTCGTTGACCACCGCAAGAAACTGCGGGTCGTCCTTGCGCAACATGCAGCTGTAGATTTCCCGCGATTGCTCCTCGCCCACCACCACCCAGTTATGCGGGTCCTTGGCCTTGGCCCGCTCGCCATAGAGCAACGCGTCATCCATGTAAAAGGCCGCAGCGCGACCGGTCTCCAGCATCTTGAACGCCTCACCGTGATCCTTGGCGCTGATCACGAACATGTTGGTCTTGTGCTCGGCGTTGTAGCTTTTGAGGAAGCGCTCGTTGGTGGTGCCGGCGGTGGTCACCACGTTCTTGCCTGCCAGGTCGGGAAAGCCTTTGATACCGCTGTCCTTGGCCGTGAGCAATTGCCCCTTCACGTAGATAAACCCGTAGGAAAACGCCACCTGCTTCTGCCGCTCGGCGGTTACGCCGGTGGAACCGCATTCCAGGTCGACGGTACCGTTCTGCACCAAGGGGATGCGGGTCTGGGACGTCACCAGGTTGTATTTCACATTAAGCGTGGCCACGCCGGTTTTCTGCTGGATGCGCTCGACAATCTTGCTCGCCAGCTCCACCGAATAGCCCATGGGCTTGCCACTGTTATCCCCCACGTAGGAAAACGGCACCGACGCATCGCGATAGCCCAAGGTAATGGACTTGGCGCTGGCGATCTTGCCCAGCGTGCCGTCCAGCGGTGCTTGATTCGCATGGGCCTGTGCGCCCAGCAAGAGTCCCAGGGTGCAGCCGGTCAACAGGATCTTTTTCATTGTTATTCTCCGTTGGTCTTTGAAGTCATTTACGTACAGCGATCACACTGATTTCCACCCATACACTCGGTCGCGCCAGTTCTGCCTGCACCGTGGTGCGCGTCGGCGCTAAACCCGGTGACAGCCAGGCTGACCACACTTCATTCATCGGTGCGAAACCTTCACTGATGTCTTTCAGGTAAATCGTGGCGTTGAGCAGATGATCCTTGTCGCTGCCCGCCTGGGCCAGCAACGCATCGATCCTGGCCAGCACTTCACGGGTTTGTGTCGCCACGTCCAGACCATCGCCGGGCACCTGGCCCGAGAGGAACACCAAGTCGTTGAACGTCACTGCGCCCGAGAGGCGCTCGTTACTGCTGATGCGGGTGATAGTCATGCAGACATCCTCATGCGGCGCGGGGTGCCAGGCCCTGCATATCAATAGAAGGCGCGTGTTGGCCAATCAACTCGGCCAGCAGCTGGCCGCTGCCACAGGCCAGGGTAAAACCGAGGGCTCCGTGGCCCAGGTTCAGCCACAGGTTACGATAGACACTGGCGCCGATCAGCGGCACGCCGGTCGGGGTGGCCGGGCGCATACCGGCCCACTCCACCGCCTGGTCGTAGTCGCCCGCCAGTGGAAAGGTCTCCAAGGCCTGACGTTTCATCAGCGCCAGGCGTTTGGGCTCAAGACGGGCGTCGAAGCCGACGATATCCACCATGGCCGCCACCCGCAGTTGTTCGCCAATGCGCGCGTAGACGATCTTGCGGTCGTAATCGGTGATGCTCACGTTCGGTGCCTGGTGTTGCGCGCCAATCGGTACGCTCAGGCTGTAACCCTTGAGCGGGTAAAGCGGCAACGGCACGCCCAACTCCGCGCTGCGATACCCAGCCGCCAGCACCAGGTGTTCGACTGGCATAACCTCATCGCCCAATTCGATGGCCTGCACCCTACCCTTGGCGTGGCGAATGCCGGTGACCTTTCGGCCCAGCATAAAGCGGCAACGTCCCGACGCTTCCAATCGCGCCGCCAGCCGCTGGCAGAAGGCATGACAATCAGCGACTTCCTCATTCGGCGTATAAATCCCACCGACAAAACCACCGTCCGCCAGCGCAGGCTCCAGGCGAGCGCAATCGGCGGTCGACAGCACCTGCTGTTGCAGGATATCGGTGACCTTGCCACGCGCGCGCTCAAAAGCGTTGGCATTGCGAAAGGTCACCAGCTTGCCGTTGCGCCGCCAGTCGAAGCCATCCAGGCGATCGAGATCGCGCCACACTTGCAAGGTGTCCTGGCTCAGGGACGCCAGGCGCAACAGGTGGGCGGCATTGCGTTTGTTCACCGAGCCACGGCAAGCGCCGAGGAACGCGGCCATCCAGCGCCATTGCTGGGGGTCGAGGCGCGGCCGCAGTTTCAATGGTGAGTCACCGCGCAACAACCAACCGATGGCTTGCAGCGGCACCCCTGCATCGGCCAGTGGCGCCACGTAGCGATAGGACAACTGCCCGCCATTGGCAAAGCTGGTCTCGCTGCCCAGGGTCTCGCGTGCATCGATCAGCGTCACCTCATGACCTGCACGCACCAACGCATAGGCGCTGGCCAGACCAATCACTCCCCCCCCAATGATGCACACCATTTCCGCCGCCCACCTTTAAATCCAGAGGCCTCAAGCCTAGGGGCAGGTGACAGGCTGCCGACAATGAATAAAGATGGATCACCTATAAACAAAGGTTATGGACTTGCCATGCGCTTGCGTCATATCGAAATCTTCCAGGCCATCCGCCAGACCGGCTCCGTTAGCGCCGCCGCGCAATTGCTGCATGTGTCGCAACCGGCGGTGACCAAGGTGCTGCAGCACGCCGAATTGCAACTGGGCTTCCCCCTTTTCCTGCGGGTGCGCGGCAAATTGCAGCCCACACCGGAAGCCCTGGCGCTGGAAAGCGAAGTGGAGAAAGTCACCGAAAGCCTGCAAGGCGTGCGGCGCCTGGCCAAAAGTCTGCGCCGAGCACCGGGCCAGAGTGTGCGCATCGGCGCGATCCCGGCGCTGGCGTTATCGCTGCTGCCGCCGGCGATCTTGGAATGGAAGCGCGATTACCCGGAGATGGCGTGCGAGCTGTCCAGCGACCATAGCCGCGAGTTGGTGCAGAAGCTGCTGATGCGCGAGATTGACCTGGCGTTGACGCTCAACTTCTCCGGCCATCCAGGGCTGACCACGCAAGTGCTGGCCAATGGTGTGCTGGTGGCACTGGCGTCTAAAGGCTATTGGTCCGACGCCGAACTGAGCCAACCATTGCCCCTGGCGGACCTGGCAGGCACGGCGCTGATTGGCCTTTCCAGCGCCGACCCGCTGGCAGCGAAACTCGATAGCTACCTGGAAAACGTCGACCCACCCCCCAAGGTCACGATCTCGGTGCAAACCTATTCCCTGGCCCGCGCGATGGTGGAGTCCGGGGCCGGCTTGACGGTGATCGATCCGTTCACCGCGCTGGGTGCGTCGACGGCCACCACCTGCATCCGCCCGCTCACGCCGCCGCTGCCGATCACCCTGTACGCCCTGACCCGCGCCGATGAGCCTCCGCCGCATATGCTGGCGAATTTGCTGGAGATCTTCGGCCACCGCGCCCGGGAGTTATTGGAGCGGCTGTAGAGACCGTTCTGTCGAAGCAACGAGGATCGCAGGTGTTGTCCGTCAGAGCACGTAATGCATGATCGCCACGAAGTGCAGCAGGCTCCCGCCAATCACAAACAAATGCCAGATACCATGGGAGTGGCGCAGGCGGTCCTCCAGGGCAAAGAAGATAATCCCGACGGTATACAGCACCCCGCCCGACGCCAACCAGATAAACCCCGCCGTGCCCAGCGCGGCGAGCAGCGGTTTGACCGCCACCAGCACGATCCACCCCATCACCGCGTAAATCACGATCGACAGGATGCGCGCCTCTGAGCGCGGCTTGATCTCCTGCAGGATGCCAATCACCGCCAGCCCCCACACGATGCCAAACAGCGTCCAGCCCCACGGCCCTCTCAGGGTCACCAGGCAGAACGGCGTGTAGCTGCCGGCGATCAGCAGGTAGATCGAAAAGTGATCGACCTTCTGCATGATTTCTTTCCGCCGCCCGCGCACGCTGTGGTACACGGTGGAAGCGCTGTACAGCACCATCAAGGTAAAACCATAGATCGCCACGCTGACGATCTTCCAAGGGCTGCCGTCGAGGCTTGCCACCACCAACATCCACACGGCGCCAATGCTCGCCGCGACAGCACCGAGCAAATGGCTCCAGGCGTTGAATCGTTCCCCGTGGTACATCGCTCTCCGACCTCCTGTAACCGTCATGGGCTGGCTGCCAAGCGTCCAGCCTTGCGCATAAGAGTGCAAGCGGCTTATGACGTTCCGAGGACGCGAGAGGGTTTTGCGGGCACAATCAACAGCATTCGAACAAGAGCCCACGGCCATGCTGATCGACGAAGAATTCACCCTCAAGAAACTGGAAATCTTCCTGGCGTTCATGCGCACCGGCAACCTGGCCCGCGCCGCCGCCGAGCTGCAAACCAGCAATGTCAGCGTGCACCGCGCCATCCACTCCCTGGAAAACGCCCTGCGCTGCCCGCTGTTCAAACACGAAGGGCGCAACCTCACGCCGCTGGAAAGCGCCTACGTATTGGAAGAACGCGCGCAGAAACTGGTGGCCGATGTGGTCGACAGCGTACGCCTGACCCGCGAAGCGGCCGGCTTCTCCGCCGAACGTTTCAAGCTTGGCTCGTTGTATTCGCTGACGGTGAAAACCGTGCCGCAACTGATCATGGGCCTGAAGATCCGCCGCAGCGAACTCAATATCGACCTGATCCTGGGCTCCAACTTCGACCTGCTCTACAAGCTCAAGAACATGGAAGTGGACGCGATCCTGATCTCCCTCGACGAGCACGCCAACGACCCGGACTGCGAACAAATCGCGCTGTTCTCCGACGATATCTTCCTCGCCACTCCCGCCGACTCGCCCTTCGACCGCGAGCGTGAGATCGACCTCGCCGACGTGCGTGACGCAACCTTCATCACCCTCACCCAAGGCTTCGCCACCCACCAGGATGGCAACCGCGTGTTCAAGCAGGCAGGGTTCGAGCCGAAGGTGGCGATGCAGGTGAATGACATCTTCACGCTGTTGAGCATGGTCAGCTCAGGCGTAGGTTATGCGCTGCTGCCGGGGCGGATTGCAGCCGTGTATGAGAACCGCGTGAAACTGATACCGCTGCAACCCAGGTATCGGTTGCAGCAGCATATTGGCGTGGTGTTTCTGAAGGCCAAGGAGCGTGATCCGAATTTGCTGGCATTGTTGGCGGAGTGTCGGATGTATGCCAATCGACAGGTGACAGCCTGACACACCGCTTTCGCGAGCAAGCCCGCTCCCACACTTGAAATGCATTCCAAATGTGGGAGCGGGCTTGCTCGCGAAGACGCCCGACCCGACAACACACATTCCGAAGTTAGCCGACCAGCCCCCGTACGATGAAATACAGCAACGAAGGCCCAAGCAGGCAACCCAGTCCGGTGTGGAATGTCGCCGTCAGCGCGCCATACGGCACCAACCGCCGATCCGTCGCCGCCAGGCCCGCCGTCACCCCACTCACCGTGCCGGCCAACCCACCAAACACCATCGCCGAACGCGGGTTATCCAACCCCATCCAGCGTGCCGCGACCGGCGTTCCCACCATGACCAGAATCGCCTTGATCAACCCGGTGGCAATCGACAGCGCCATCACATCCGAGGTCGCGCCAATCGCCGCCCCCGTCACTGGGCCGACGATATAAGTCACGGCGCCAGCACCGATGGTGGTCATGCTGATTGCATCGCGATAACCAAACGCCCAGGCCATGCTCGCACCGACGATAAACGGCAGGATCGTGCCCAATAGCAGCGCAATCACGCCGATCATCCCGGCCTTGCGCGCCTCGGTGGCTTGCACTTCAAACGCCGTTGCGACGATGGCGAAGTCGCGCAACATCGCGCCCCCCATCAACCCGATGCCGGAGAACAGCGCCAGGTCAGCCAGGCCTTTCTGGCCGCCCGTGATCGTGCCGCCGACCCACGCCAGGACCAGGCCGATGACGATAGCAATCGCCGAGCCGTGGATGCGCCCGAACGTCAGGCGCTTGGACAGCACCACGGAAATCCACATCACCACGCCGACAAAGGCAAATGCGGTGATCAGGCCGTTATGTTCCAACCCTTTTTCGATGAGATCCCACATATCAACGACCTCCCACTGGCGCGATCAGTGGCTCTTCATCGGGCAAGGGTTCGCCCTTGTGGGTACGGCTGATCAGCGCGATGGTGCAACCACACAGCACCACTGAACCAATCGCTGCCAGCACCGCAACGGGGCCACCATGCAAAGCGGTCACTACGTTTTGTTGTGCGGCCATCGCCACCACCACCGGGATGTACATCGCGCCCCAGAAGCCAACGCCCATTTCGCAGTCCTTGGTCATGCCGCCGTGTTTGTGCATCCAAAGGCGGGCGCAGATCAGCAGGATCATCGCGATGCCTACCCCGCCCACATTGGATTTGACGCCGAGCAACACGCCAAGCATGTCGCCCATGATCACGCCCGCAAGCGTGCAGATCGCCAGCAATGCCACACCGTAGATAATCATTGTTGTTGTCCTCAAAGTGCTCGATCGAAATTGTTGTTTTTGTGCTTCGAAAGCCTTGGGTAGTGCTTTATCGGTGGCGTAGCCCCTCCTCTTCCAGCAAGGCCTGCAAGGTATCCAGGCGCGCACCTTCGCAGGCGATCACCGTGCCCTGTTCAAACACCCGGCGTGACAGGCCAGTGAGCACGGCGCCCGGTGGCAATTCGATTTGCAGGCGCACGCCGCGCTCGTAGGCGCTTTGTACGGTGCCGCGCCAGTCGACGATGCGGCACATGTTGAAGGCCAGGTCGTCGCGCAATTGCTCGGGGTTGTGGATAGGCCGCGCGCGGGTGCTGCTCAGGTAGGTGATACGCGGCGCCTTGAGCGGCACAAAGGCTTGCGCCAGGACCTGGGCCGGTTGCTCCAGCAACGCGCAATGGGACGGCACGCTGACGGCCAGGCGCTTGGCGACGCCGTTGCCTTTGATGCGGTCGGCGACACGCTTCATCGCTGCGTTGCTGCCGGCGATAACGGTCTGATTGTCGGCGTTGATATTGGCCAGGTACACCGGGCTGTCGGGGCTGTGGATATCGGCCAGCAGGTGTTCGACAGTGGATAACTCGGGGCCGATGATCGCCGTCATGCCGTAGCCCTGTGGATAAGCGTTCTGCATCAGCTCGCCGCGCAGGCTGACGAGCCTGATCGCATCGGCAAAGTCCAGCGCACCCGCGATCACCGCCGCAGGGTAAGCCCCGATGGACAGTCCCGCGACGTAATCCGGCGTGCGTTGCAGCTGGCGGGCGTGGGCTACGCCGACAATCAGTAGGCAAAGCTGCACCGCGCGGGTGTTCGCCAGGGCTTGCGCCGAATCCAATGCGCGAACGTCTTCACCCAAGGCATCGCTGGCCTGTTCCAATACATCGGCCGGCAACGCCTGGAGCATGCCGGGGCGCTGGGCGCCCTGGCCGGGAAAGACCAGAAGGCTGCTCATGCCACGGCCTGCCAGGGATCGATGACGAGGTGCGCACCGCCGGCGGTTTTCAATAGCACCCGCCGCGATGGACTCGCCCATTCGCGCAAGGCGACAGCACCGAACGGTGTTTGCAGTTGCAGGTCCACGGTACACGCGGCCTTGTCCAACGTTGCCAGCAGGTCGCGCGCATCGTTGCGATCCAGCGGCGCGGGCGTGCGCAGAATCAAGTCCAGATCGCTCTGGGCATGCATTGCTTCAATGCCCGTTGCCAGCTCAAAACCTGCGCTGCCGGTGATGCCCCAATTCAAGGGTGCCAGCATCGGTCGCAGCTGTTCGAGTGCCTGCAAAGCCGGTAAGTCGCGTGTCGAGACAACGTCACGCAGCGCTTCCGGCACGACTCGCCGCTGCACAGCAGCAATCGGCAGTTCAGCGGCAAAACGCTGCTCACGCAGACGCCCGCGCACGCCCACCGCGACCAGACCCGGCGCGACAATTGCGCGACGCACCACCACCGTGCCAACCGCCTCCACCGCCCACGCCGCAGCGTCAGCGGGCAGGTGCGCCGGGGTCATGCCCCAGAGCAGGTCGTGAGCGTTCACCATTGCTCCCGCAGCAGTTGGCGCACGTGGCTGGAGGCGGCGCGGTTGGTCGCGCCGAGGCGCCCGCTCAAGTCGGTGCTGGCAATATCCTTGATCGCACTCACCAGGCAATCGCTGACCTGCGCCACATCCTCCGACGTAGGCTGCTCAATCTGGCTGACCGACAAGGTTTCCCACAGCAAACCCAGGCTGGCATAACTGTCGATGTCATAGGCCATGGGCGGCACGCTGGCGGCCAGGGCTTCCAACTCTTCGACGCTGCGCAGCGTCACGCGCGCGGCCGAGGCCTTGCCCATGGCGTGCACCATCACACCGGGATCACGCAGGGCGATCAGGCGGTTGGCTTGATACCCATGGGCGAGAAACGCGCCGGACATGGCCTTGCCCACCAGCAGCGCGATCACCGGGTGCCCGGCGAGGCGAGCACGGGCGTAGCTGTCGGCGGCGGCCGCCAGGGCCTGGTGGATGCCGAGGGCTTCTTCGCGACGCCCGTAGGCTTGGCTCGGTACATCGACGATGGCGATGATGGGGCGCTTGTCGCCACGGGCGATGGCTTCATCGACGGCCTTCGCCAGACCCCAGCCTTCCAGCAGACCGACCTCACCCTTGCGTGCGCGGGGAAAGTGGTTTTGCGCGTCGGTAACCACGGCGATATAGCGCACGGGCTGTTCGCCCAGTACACCATCGGCGACTTTCAGCGAATTTGGCAAACCTTCAACGGCTGTCGCTCCGACGCTCAATGCGTTGAACCACTGCAAACCTCTCATGAGCGTTCTCCTTGATACAACTCGCGCACCGTCACCGGGTCGATCTGCGCCGTGGCGTCCAGTTCGGCCAGGCGTGCCAGGTAATACTCGGCCTGGCGGCTGCGTTGCTGGGTGGGCAGGCCTTGTTGCAGCAATGCGCTGACGGTCTGTTGAAGCTCGACCACATCATCAGCCACATATCGGTCGGCCAAGCCGCTGTTGAAACGTTGCTCGCCGCCGGTGAGGCTCCAGATGAAAGGCCGGTCGCGGGAGTCGTACTCGTCAAGCCCCGCTTCCTGTTCGATCACTTGCGGGCCATTCAAGCCCAGGCGGGCTTCGCGGGTGACGACAAGGTAACTGCACAACCCGGCCGCGATGGACATGCCGCCGAAGCAGCCGACACTGCCGGCCACCACGCCGATCACTGGCTGGTACTGGCGCAGGTCAACAATCGCCGCATGGATATCCGCGATGGCTGCCAGGCCGAGGTTGGCTTCCTGCAGGCGCACACCACCGGTTTCCAGCAGCAACACGGCGCGAGTGGGAATGCCCTTGCGATTGTCTTCGGCTGCCAGCTCCAAGGCGCCGGCGATTTTCGCGCCACCCACTTCACCGAGGCTACCGCCCTGGAAGTTGCCTTCGATGGCAGCAATGACGACAGGCTTGCCATCGACGCTGCCCTTGGCGATCACCACGCCGTCATCGGCCTGGGGCACCACGCCTTGGCGGCCGAGCCACGGTGACATGACGCGCTGGAACGGGTCGATCAATTCGCGGTAGGAGCCGGCGTCCAGCAGAGCCTTGGCCCGCTGCCGAGCGCCCAACTCAACGAAGCTGTGTTTGGCGAGTAAGTCAGTCATGGCCGATCTCCTCGAAACCCTGCTCCAGGCGCAAACGCACCACGCCGGGGGTGGCACCGAAATCGTGGATATCAATCTTCAAGGCCGGTGGCGTCTGTTCCTGGAAGATGCGTTCGAACAGATGCTGCCAGCGTTGTTCGGCGCCATTCACCGAGGTCTGCACCTGGATGGTCAGCCTGCCCGGGGTACCCGGTTCCAGCAGCACCTCCAGGTCGCCCGAGCCAACGCAACCTACCAGCGCTCGGCCTGTTGGCGGCTGCCCGGCGGGGAATTCAAAGGATAAGGTTTCCATCACAACGCTCCGTCGAGGCGGTCGATAAACAGACAGGCGGCCAGCAGGTCGGCGGCGCCGCCGGGGGAGGCATTCAGGGCCAGCAGGTGTTGATCGAGTTCATGTAATTGACGACGACCGGCCAGAGTGGCGCTGCCCCCCGCGTCCAACACGGCGCGCGCACCGCGTTGCATGGTGCTGATCCCTTCGGGACCGGCGCGGTAGAGCACGCAGGTGTCGGCCAGCTCGGTCATGATCGCCAGCAGGGCATCCAGGCGTGCGTTCTGTTCGCCTGCATTTTGCTGGCGGCTTTTGTGCAGTTGCGGCAAGCCGCGTTGCACAACCGAGGGGAAGCCGAGCTGGGCTTCTTCACGGGCACCGCGAGCGCCGTAGCGTTGCGCGACCTGGGCACCGTGGCTCATGGGTTGTGGGGCGTAGCGGTCGTTGAGCAGGGCTAATCTGGCTGCGTTCAGGGTGACGGCGCGGGGTTCCAGCGCCGCCGCTGCGGTCAGCAAGCCCAGGGCCCAGATCGCGCCGCGATGGGTATTCACGCCGTTGGTGATGACGAGCATTGCTTGCTCACCCTCACGGCCGATACGACCGAGAGCTTCGCGCAAGGGCACGCCAACTTCACCCCATTCAATCGCCGCTTCAGCCATCTCCTTGAACATCGGCCACAGCGACAGCGCCGAGGCGTGCATCAGGCCCAGATGCAGATCGTGGTGGGCGCCGTTTCCACGACGGTCCACCAGAGCGGGTTTGGGCGACAAGTCAGCTTCATCGATCAGTGCATCGACGGCCATGTCCGCCAGGCGTTCGGCGAGGGTCAATTCATGCAATTTGAGTGCGCGCATTTACCAGCTCCTGAATTTGGCGGGCGGGTTGTACAAACCACCGGACCAGTCCACCAGGTCGGCCACACTTTTGGCGGCCAACAGCTCGCGGGTGGCGTCAGTACGGCGGATACCCAAGTCTTCGGGCAAGGCGATCAGGCCTTCGCGGCGCATGCGCGCGGTGTCCTTGGGGTTGTGGCGCATGCCGATGGCCGTGACACCTGCGACAGCGGCGATCATCGCCTGGCGCTCTTCGAGGGAACGCGCCTTATACAGGTAGGCGATGCCCTCTTCGGTAAGCAGGTGGGTAACGTCATCGCCGTAGATCATGATCGGCGCCAAGGGCATGCCGCTTTTGCGGGCAACTTCCACGGCGTCGAGGGTGTCGACGAAAGTGGGTTTGCCGCCTTCCTGGAAGGTCTCGACCATTTGCACCACGAGTTTCTTGCCGCGTTCCAGCAGGGCTTCCGGGGCATCGTCGTGGCGCATGTCCAGCCAGGCGGGCGTGCCATGGCGACGGCCGCGCGGGTCGTGGCCCATGTTGGGTGCGCCGCCAAACCCGGCAAGGCGGCCACGGGTCACGGTGGAGGAATGGCCGTCGCCATCGACCTGCAGGGTGGCGCCGATAAACAGGTCCACCGCGTATTGGCCGGCGAGTTGGCAGAACATCCGGTTGGAGCGCATCGAGCCATCACGGCCCGTGAAGAACACATCCGGCCGGGCGGCAATGTAGTTCTCCATGCCCAGCTCGGTGCCGAAGCAGTGCACACTTTCCACCCAACCGCTTTCAATCGCGGGGATCAGCGTGGGGTGCGGGTTGAGGGTCCAGTTGCGGCAGATCTTGCCCTTGAGACCCAGGGATTCGCCGTAGGTGGGCAGGATTAACTCGATGGCGGCGGTATTGAAGCCAATGCCATGGTTGAGCGACTGCACATTGTGTTTTTCGTAGATGCCACGGATCGCCATCATCGCCATCAACACGTGCACCGGCTTGATATGGCGCGGGTCGCGAGTGAACAGCGGCTCGATGTAGAACGGCTTGTCAGCCACCACCACAAAATCCACCCAGCTCGCCGGGATATCCACACGGGGCAGATCGGTGACGTCATCCACCAGTTGATTGACCTGCACGATGACGATGCCATCGCTGAACGCGGCAGGCTCGATCAGCGCCGGGGTGTCTTCGGTGCTGGCGCCGGTGTAGATATTGCCGGCACGGTCAGCCATGAAACCGGCGGAAAGCACGACGTTGGGGATCAGGTCCACCACCAGCCGTGCATAGAGTTCGATATAGGTATGAATCGCGCCGATTTCCAGCAGGCCGTCCTCCAGCAACTGACTGATGCGCAGGGACTGGGTGCCGGCGAAGGAGAAGTCGAGTTTGCGGGCGATCCCCTTTTCAAACAGGTCCAAGTGCTCGGAACGGCCGACACTGGGCATGATCATGTGCAAGTCGTGAAGCTTGGCGGGGTCGGCTTTTGCGAGGGAGCGCGAGAGGAAGTCGGCCTGTTTCTGGTTGTTGCCTTCCAGTACAACACGGTCGCCGGGGAGGATCAGCGCCTCAAGCGCCTCGACGATCTTGTCACTGGGCAACACCGCCCCGTCCGCATACTGCTTGACCAGCGCGAGCCGCCGCTGCTTCTCGTCGCGCCGCCGCGTCCAGCGCGAGTCGGGGGTTATTGTTGTTGTCATGGTCGCTCCACGGGTTTGCTGTCGTGGGGCTTACCTTAGGAGTGATTGAGGGGGCCATCAATCAAGCTCGGCGGCGGATCGTTACGGTTGGAGTAACAGAGCACCAACAAACATGCAGCCTCCTGTTGGGGCTGGCTCGCCAACTCCTACAGTTGACCGGTGATTCATTCCCACCTATGACCAGCAAGCAATGCTTCCATATTGCTCATTAATGTCTTAGCACTTTCCATTAACTGGCCCAGCAGCGCCTCATCTTCATCCATGTACCCTTCATATTCCGCCAGGTTCCGACGTTCATGACACAACGCCAACAACCTCACCTGCACCTTGCCGGCGTCTGCGGTATGAACCAGGCATTGAAAGACCAGATAGCGTTTGTCCGAGCGATACCCTTGCAGGCGCAAAGCCGTAAGAGCAATGGCATGGGCGGCGTTGTAAGCCAGGTCGAAACGACTGGCGAATGATAACTGTGGATTGCCAGCATCCCTCAACCGATCTCTGGCTGAACGCACCAGCCCATCACACTCCTTGCGATCCGGCGGCTCAGCCTTCAAGCCGCCGCTACGTTGCAGGTTCTCCAGATTTACCTTGTTGTCCATCCGTGGATTCCAGGGGGTCGCTCCCCATAAGATTGATCTTGTCCTGCTGCACGACCCGCTGCACAAAACTGTTCCCGGCATTCCATTTGCCGATCCAGTCTTCGGGAGTGTAAAGCGTCGGGTTGAGGGTGCGGCCCAGTTGCTCTTCCAGCGGCATGAGCCGCTCCATGACTTCACTGTAGTTGAGGCTTTCGCCGATCAACATGAGATCTATGTCACTGGATGAGTGCGCCTCGCCTTTGGCGATGGAGCCGTAGATAAACGCCCAGGTTATCTGCTTGGCGAACGGCGCCAGTACAGTGCGCAATGGTTCATCCAGGCTCAGGGTCTTGCGCACGATGGCCAACAATTCCGAATAAATCGGGCATTGGGGGTTGGCTTGATAATGGGTCTGGTTGCCTTGGCGCGTCATGCTCAAGATGCCCGCCAACTGCAGACGTTCAAGCTCGCGGGTGAGGCTGCCCTTGCCCACCTGGGCCCATCGCGCAATTTCATTGGTGAAGAAGCTTTGGTCGGGTTTGCCGAACAGCAAGCCCAGTACTTTTTGTTGGGTGACGGTGAAGAGTGCAGTGCTGAGCGGCAAGGTGTGCATGGCAGCGGCCAAAGAGTCCCAAAAAGGGAACGATAGGTCCCTTTTTGGGAACGATCAAGTTTTAAGCGACTGGAGAAGGGGAAATCTGTTCCAGGGCACGGTCCACTAATAGCTGCCCCAACGCGGCCATTTGCTGGATGCCGAGCATGATTGCGCGCTGGGAGGTGTCCAAGTCGAAGGCCAGATTGCAGGTGAGTGCGTTGAGGGAAGACAGGGTTTCGCTGGCGTTGACCAGCAGGGTTTCGGTGTTTTCGTGCGGGTTTACGGTGAAGGGCGGCGGATTGGGGGTAGGTTTGACCATGATGAAGCTCCTAAACAGTGACTAAGGAGCGCCACCGTTCGCTTGCACGCGAATGAGGGTGGCGACCGTGCGCAGGTGTGCAAGACCGGGCCTGTTTAGGACACCCAGCAGGTCCGAAGACCTCCTGCGCGCAGCCGCCATAAAGCAGCGAGCACAAAAAACGCCCGTTGGATGGCTGGGCGTTTGTACGCCTAAACAGTTTCGTCGGACTTGCACGTCCGTGTCACCGTTTTTTGCGATGACAGAACGAAGACTAGGCGCGCTGACGGCACGCGACAAGTTCATGCACAGCCCAAAATCTTGCAGGAAAAATCCGAGAGCCCATTCGGCCTACAACTTCATATCTATGGTCACAGCGCCCAACCCTTCCAGCGGGTAGCTGCGGTATTCATAAACCTCCCCACGAACAAGCCACCCGGCTCACCCAGGTGAAATCCTGCTTGAAGATGTAATCCCTACCCTGGACATCACCATCACCGAAATGGCCCGGCGCCTGGGATTCGCCCGTGAGACGTTTTCGAGAATTTTGCATGGGCGTGCGCCTGTCAGTCCTGACTTGGCGGTGCGGCTTGAGCGGGCAGGTGTGAGCACTGGGCAGTTATGGCTGTCGATGCAAAGCGCCTATGACTTGTGGCAGGCCGAGCATCGGGAGCAGCCAGTGATTGAGCGGTTTGCGCGGATTGATTGAGGCCTAAAGGCACCCACAATCCCCTTTAGGAGCTGGCTTGCCAGCGATAGCGGTGGGTCAGTTGTTAATGAGTGGGCTGGCAGACCGTCATCGCCGGCAAGCCGGCTCCTACAGGGATCTATGCCAAACCGGATTCGACCAGCAGGGCCTCAAGCCCCATGAGATCCGGCACCTTCGCCACATGCTCGCCCACCTGCACCGCCGCCAGTTCCAGCGGGCACAGCGGCACGTCCACGTAGCTCAATTCACTATCAAGCTTGTACGACCGGGGAATGCCCTGGATCACCAGCGCAATAAACTTCAGCGTCGGCCGCCCCCCCAAGGCATTCAACACCACAATGCGCGAGCGCTCGCCGGTCACACTCGCCTCGCCGCACACCGCTTCGAAGCTGATCAACGGGATTTGCCGATCGCGCCAGGTCACTTGCCGCAAATACCACGGCGGTGCATCGCTGGCCGGTTCGCCGCGCTGAAAGTCGATCAGTTCGGCGATGGCGACGTTGGGTAGCACCAGATGGCGGTCGGCCAGGGGCAGCAGCAGGCCGGTGAGTTGGCTGGTGCGGTGGTCAAGCATGGGACTTGCTCCAGTAGGCAATGCTTTCGAGCAGCACCGACTCTTGGTACGGCTTGCCGAGGTAGTCGTTGACGCCGATGGCCATGGCGCGGTCGCGGTGTTTCTGGCCGGTGCGCGAGGTGATCATGATGATCGGCAGGCGCATCAACCGGGGGTCGTTGCGCACTTGGGTGGCGACTTCAAAACCGTCCATGCGCGGCATTTCGATGTCGAGCAGCATCAGGTCCGGGGTGTGTTCTTCGAGCACAGCGAGCGCGTCGATGCCGTCTTTGGCGGTGAGGACGTTCATGCCGTTGCGCTCCAGCAGACGGCTGGTGACTTTGCGCACGGTGACGGAATCATCCACTACCAGCACCAGCAACGGGCGCTTTTTCAGCGGGTCGTTGAGGATCAATGGCAGGTCAGCCGTTTGCGCCGGCAACGCGGGTTGCCGCGCACGGATATGCGCCAGCAAGTCGATAATCAGCACCACGCGGCCATCACCCAGGATCGTCGCACCCGACAAACCCTGCACACCAGCAAACTGCGGGCCCAGGCCTTTGACCACAATCTCCCGCGTACCGGCCATGGCGTCCACATGGATGGCCACGCGCCGCTCGTTGCACTGCACCAATAGCACCGGGACCGGTTGATAGTGGCCCAGCAGTTTCGGGCGGCTGACGGTGTGCAGCAGGTCGCCCAAGTAAAACAGCTCGTAGCGCTGCCCGGCGTATTCATATCGCGGCGGGTCTTGCTGATAGTGCCCGGCCAGCTCATGGGGCAGCACGCGCACCAGGCCTTCGATGGTGTTGAGCGGAATCGCGTATTGGTCGTCTGCACACTGCACCATCAATGCGCGGTTGACCGACACGGTGAACGGCAAGCGAATGCGAAAGTGCACGCCTTCGCCCGGCGTCGAATCGATGACCATCGAGCCGCCCAACTGACGCACTTCCTCATGCACCACGTCCATGCCCACGCCGCGACCGGAAATCTGCGTGATCTTTTCCGCCGTGGAAAACCCCGGTTGCAGGATGAACTGCAACACGTCGCGGTCGCTGATGTCTTGATTCGGGTCGAGCAACCCACGCTTGATCGCCTTGCGCCGTACGGCCTCCAGCGGAACACCGGCGCCGTCGTCACGCATGTCGAAGACGATGTCGCCGCCTTCGTGGGTCAGGTCCAGGGTGATGCGACCTTTTTCCGGTTTACCAGCCAACAGCCTTGCGTCGCGGGATTCCAAGCCATGGTCCACGGCGTTGCGCAGCATGTGTTCCAGCGGCGCGGCCATGCGCTCCAGCACGTTGCGGTCCATCTCGCCCTCGGCGTTGCCGACGATAAACTCCACGTCTTTGCCCAACTCCTCCGCCACCTGACGCACGATGCGCTTGAGGCGCGGCAACATGCGTTCGAACGGCACCATGCGCGTGCGCATCAGGCCTTCCTGCAACTCGGTGTTGATGCGCGCCTGTTGCTGCAACAGGTCGTGGGCGTCCTCGTTGCGGCGCTCAAGGGTGTCCTTGAGGTCGAGCAGGTCGGAGGCGGACTCGGACAGCGCGCGAGACAGTTGCTGCAACTGCGAATGACGGTCCATTTCCAGCGGATCAAAGTCTTCATAGCCCAGGCGCTCGGCTTCGGCTTGCTGGCGGCTGAGGATGCGGCCCTGGGTTTCAGTGTCGAGACGTCGCAGTTGGTCGCGCATGCGCTCGATGGTGGTTTCCACTTCGGTGAGGGCGATGCGTGCGTCGTTGACTTGTTGTTCGATGCGGCCACGGAAGATCGAGGTTTCACCGGCCAGGTTGACCAGGTCGTCGAGCAGCTCGGCAGAGATCTTCACCATATCGGCCATCGGGTCGACGACGGCCTCCGCCTTGCCTGCAGGCAGCGCCACCGGCGTCACCGGTTCGTCGCTCGGATGTACCAGGGTTTTGATGCGCTCGATGAGCTTGTCCACCGAACCGACCGGCAAACCATCCGCCACCGCGTCGATCATCTGCGCCAAACGGTCGTGGCAGCCTTGCAGCAACGCGAACAGCTCCGGGGACGGCGCGAGCAAACCAGCGGACAGGCCTTCGTAGAGAAACTCCAGCTCATGGGCCAGGTCGCCGATGGGCGCGATCTCGACCATACGTGCGCCGCCCTTGAGGGTATGCAGGTCGCGCAGCAGGGTTTCCACTTCTTGGCGATTGCCCGGCTCTGCCTGCCAGCGCGACAGCGCAGCACTGGAACTGTCGAGGATGTCGGCGGCTTCTTCGAGGAAGATATCCAGCAGCTCAGGGTCGGCGCCGGACGCTGGCGGTGCGGCGGCCGGTGCCGCTGGCGCGCTGCCCTGGCGCAACGCCCGCACCCTGGCGATCAGCTCGACACTGTCGCTCAGCGGCTGGTGATGGTGCAGTTCTTCAAGCTGCAAGGCGAGGCGTTCATGGCTCGCCATCAGCACGTGGGACAGTTCGGCAGTGTAGCTGTAGCGGCGGTCCACCAGCCCTTCGTACAGGCATTCCAACTCATGGGCCAGATCGCCAATGGCCTCGATTTCAGCCATGCGCGCACCGCCCTTGAGGGTGTGCAGGTCGCGTTGCAGCGACGACAGCGGTGCGGCGTTGTCGGGCTCCAGCAACCAGCGCTTGAGCGACTGCCCGGCGCTGTCGAGGATGTCCACGGCTTCTTCGAGGAAGATCTCGACGATCTCGTCGTCCCTCTCCGTTTCGTGATCCAACTGCTGTGTGGCGGCGCCCAGTTCGGAAACACTCAACACCCGGCTGCCGTCGCTTTTGATCAGGCCGGTGGCGGACGGGTCGAGGGCTTCATCCAGCAGCTCGCGCAGGGCTTCGACGCGGGCTGGCGCCGGGCTGATTTCCTGGCCGGCGGCCAGTTGGTCGAGCATGCTGATCAGCGCTTCATGGGCCTGTTCGGCCTCATGGAAAAACCGCTCACTGACGGCCAGGCTGCTTTCCTCAACAGCGCCATACAGGTCGAGCAAGGCTTCACACAGTGCATCGATGGCGTGCAGGTCAGCGACGTGTGCGCCCTCCCCCAAGGTGGTCAGTTCGTCCAGCAGCGCGGTGAGTTCCTGGCGCTCGCCGGGGTGTTGCTGCCAGCGACGCAGCAGGTTTTCGGCATCGAGCAGGATGTCCATGCCCTGCGCGAGGAAGTTGGCGATCAGCTGAGGGTCGCGCTTGATGCGCACGTCGAGCAGCGCTTCAAGCTGATGATCCAGTAGGCTTTGGGTACGGTTGATCAAGTCCTCTGCACCTTTGATCGGCGCCAGGGGATCGCTGTCCAGATCGCGTAAACCCCGTTGAAACAGACCTTCGGCTTCCAACAGCAACTCCACCTCGTCCAGGTCCAGCGGCAGGCGGTGGGCCTTGTATTCGCGGGTCAGGTGGTCGAGCGGGCGGGCCAGCTCGGCGATCGGCAACACGCCCGCCATGTAGGCGCTGCCCTTGAGGGTATGCAGGGCGCGTTGCAGTTCATCGCTGACTTGCAATGGCACGTGCTCGGCGGCCTGGTGCAGGAAGTGATTGAGGCTGTCCAGATGGCTCTGGGCTTCGTTGCGGAAGATCTCCAGCAGCATCGGGTCATGAGGCTCGGCGGCCGGCACCGGCATGCCGCTGGCCAAGGCGTGGGCGCGGGCGGCCAGGGCGTCGACCTCATCCCTTTGGCGCTGGTCGTCGATGGCAAAGTCAGCGATCAACTCCGGCAGCAAGGCCACCGCTTCATCCAGTACCTGCTGCACGTCGGGGCCAAGGGTCACGCTACGCTCGAGCACACGGTTCAGCAGGTTCTCCACCGCCCAGGCCAGCTCGGCCAAGACCAGGGCGCGGACCATGCGGCCGCTGCCCTTGAGCGTGTGGAAGGCACGGCGCATTTCGCCCTGGGCGATTTTGTCCGCGCTGTTGGGTAGATTGCGGTGCAGCACCTCAAGCACTTCGTCGGTCTCTTCAAGGAAGACCTCGCGCAGTTCATCGTCGATGGGTTCTTCATCGGCCGGCGGCGGCAGCAGGCTGCCGGGGCGCTGGAGGGCGGGCGGGTTAAGGCGCGACGTGGGACTGGCCAGCGCGTCGAACTGCGACTGGCTCGGCGTAACCTCCACCGCACGTGCTCCGTCCGGTGCAACCAGGGCTTGGCGCCAGGGTTTCTCGGCAGGCAGGTAACCCAGCGCCGCCAGGCCGTGCGTGGCCAGCTCCAGCACCCGTTCCCCTGCGGCATCGGGGTCTTGGAGCATCCGTTCGAGGTAGTATTCCAGGCTGCTGATCACATCGGCGAAATGCGCCAGTTGCCCCTCGGAGGGTGGTGCGTCGTTACCCATCAACTGTTCATCAACATAATCCGTGCAGCCGCGCATCAGGCTTGCCGCGCGGGGCAGCGGAATCATCGCCAAAGCGCCGCGCACCTGGCTCAGCAGCTCCGGCAGGGACTCAAGGCGTTGGCGGTCCCAGTCGGCTTCAATGCAGTCGATCACCAGCTCCTTGGCTTGCTTGAGGCACTGGCAGGATTCACGGATCACCAGCTGATGGATCTGGGTCAGGTCGGTGGTGGGCAGGCGGTTTTCTTCGCGGCTTTCTGGCTCGACGGTACCGACCATGCCCGCCAGTGTGGCTTCGACGTAGAGCAACGCGCCGGCGACGTCCACCAGCACTGCGTCGTTGGGTTCGCGTTGGCCTTGAACCAGGCTCAACACCACGGCGAGTTGGTCGATGATGACTTTACGCGGCTGGCCGAAGCCCAGCACCGCCAGGGTATCGGCGATCTGCCGCAGCGGCGCGAGCAACGCATCGAGGTCGCTGGTGTGCTGGCGGTCACTGCGTACGAACAAATCGAGGCGTTCCTTGACCCGCACCAGCTCTTCACACAAGGCCCCCAGCACCGAGCCCATGGCGTTGCGGTCCGGCCCGGCCAGGCGGGCGCGTTCGGCGTCGACTAACGCACTGTCGGGCAAGGCTTCATCCAGGCCGTAGCGCTCTTTCAGGCTTTGCATGCGCGGCGTCGGCCGGGTGACCTTGGCGACATAGAACAGCAGGCTCTTGAGCAGCTCATCCGGTGCCGGCTGGTTGATCCCGCCGATGCCCTGGGCCAGCAGACGCTTGAGTTGTTTGTCGCTGGCCTTGAGCAGGCTGCGCAGCGCCGGGCTGTTGGCGATCACGCCAGTGAGCATGCCTTCGACCAGTGCCGAGGTGACTTGCCACAGCGGCAACAGCGGCGCGCCTTGGCACAGCGTTTCAAGGCGCGCGAACACCCGCGCCATGTCTTCCAGGTTGCTGGGCCCATGATCTTCGCGCAGCAGCCCGGCAAGGGCCTGTTGCAGCAGTTGATGCCACTGGCGCAGTTGCTCTTTCAGGTCGGGCACCGCGCGTTGGGCCAGGGCCTCGTCGGGCAGCGGCGCTATCGTCAGCAGTTGCGGGCTGAACAGGCTGGTCTCCGACAGCAGGCTTTCGCCGCGCGCGCTGCGCAGGTCATTGAGCAGCGGCAACACCACCAGCGGCAGGTCGCGGCGGGCGCTGTGCACGCGGTCCAGGTACAGCGGCAACTGGTTGAGGGCCTGTTGCAGCAGGCGGATGCTTTCATCGCGCTGGCTCACGCCTGCGGCTTGCAGGGCCAGGGCCAGTGCTTCGATTTCCTCGGCGAGCAAGGCTGCGCCGTAGAACTCGACCATTTGCAACGCGCCATGCACTTGGTGGACAGCGGCCAGGCACTCGCTGATGGCGTCTCCGTCGCTGGTTTCGACATACGCGTCCAGCGCCGAACGGGCCTGTTTCAGGGTTTCGGCAATGTCGCCCTTGACCCATTCGAGGGCCACGTAGTCGTGCCGATCAACCATAACTGCTCCGCTTAGAATTCGTGGGTTGCTGATGTTGCCAAGATCTCCCGACTGGTGGAGATCAAATGTGGGAGCTGGCTTGCCTGCGATAGCGGTGGGTCAGCAACACATCTGTATCTGACAGACCGCTATCGCAGGCAAGCCAGCTCCCACAGTTGGACTGTGGTGTTCTTCAGATAGCATTTCAATCATTGACCTGCTTGGGCGGTGGCAAGGTGAAGCCCGACACCGAGCGCCGCAACTGGCTGGCCATTTTCGCCAGGTTGCCAATGCTTTCAGCCGTCGCCGTGGAGCCCGACGAGGTCTGGGTGGTGATCTGCTGGATCACATTCATCGTCAGGGAAATCTGCCCCGCCGACGAGGTCTGTTGCTGCGCCGCGTTGGAGATGCTCTGGATCAGCGCCGCCAGGGTTTTCGACACGCCTTCGATCTCTTCCAGCGCCACCCCGGCGTCCTGGGCCAGTCGCGCACCGCGCACCACCTCGGTAGTGGTCTGCTCCATGGAAATAACCGCTTCGTTGGTGTCGGCCTGGATCGCCCGCACCAACGTTTCAATCTGCCGGGTCGCCGCCGATGAACGCTCGGCCAGGCGCTGCACTTCATCGGCGACCACCGCAAAACCGCGCCCGGCATCCCCCGCCATGCTCGCCTGGATCGCGGCGTTGAGGGCGAGGATGTTGGTCTGGTCGGCAATGTCGTCGATCAGGCTGACGATGTCGCCAATCTCCTGGGACGACTCGCCCAAGCGTTTGATGCGCTTGGCGGTGTCCTGGATCTGCTCGCGAATGTTGTCCATGCCGTGGATGGTGTTGTGCACCACCTCGTTGCCCTTGTTGGCGATTTCCACCGAGCGCTCCGCTACCGCCGAGGACTCGGCGGCGTTGGCCGAAACCTGATCGATGGACTGGGCCATCTGGTTGATTGCGGTGGAAGCTTCAGCGATCTGCTGGGCCTGATGCTCCGACGCCTGGGCCAGGTGCATGGCGGTGGCCTGGGTGTCCTGCACCGCACCAGCGACTTGCCCGGCGGTCAGGTTGATGGTGGCGACCAGGTCGCGCAGTTGGTCGACGGAATAGTTGATGGAGTCGGCGATGGTGCCGGTGAAGTCTTCGGTCACCGAGGCGGTCACCGTGAGGTCGCCGTCGGCCAGGTCTTCGATTTCATCCAACAGACGCATGATCGCGTTCTGGTTGCGTTCGTTCTTCTCGGCAGTTTCGTGCAATTGGCGGTTGGTCTCGCGCACCATCACCAGGCCGATCAGGATGATCGAGGTCAGCGCCAGAAGGCCCAGCACATAGCCGCCGATGGTGTCGAAGCTGCGCCCGCTGGCGAGGTTTTCAAACCCGGTGGCCAGGTGCGAGGCTTCCTCAAGCAGCGTTTGCGACAGGTTGAAGATATTGCTCGCCGAGGCTCGCACCTGGAACAACTGCGGCGAGGTTTCGAGGATTTCATCCACGGAGCCGGAGACAAACTCGAACAGCTCGGCGATTTCCGTCAGGCGTGCGCGGGCGTCGCGGTCTTCGACCTGGGTGATGCGCAGGCCGGGGTTGCCCTGGAGCATGCCGCTGAGCACCTGGCCAAAGCGGTTGGCATCACGGCCAAAGGCGTCGGCGGCCTGCACGGCGGTTTCGTCGCCGGCCAGCACGGTGTTCACCGCGCCAAGGATGCGTTCGGCCAGCAGTGATTGGCGCTGGGCCAACGCTACTTGGCTGGCCGGCGCGCCACGCTGCAGGAGGATGTCAACGACCTTTTCCGACTCCATCTGCAGTTGCGGCACGGTTTCGGCAAGGGTCGCCGCCACCTGATGCAACGACAGCACGGTCTGCTCACTGGCGAGGATCGCATCGGTGTTCTTCAGCAGCGCTTCCCAGTCGGTCTGTACCGCGCGCATCTCGGCGCGTACGGCGCTGGGTGCGGCAGGCAGGCCGGTTTGCGGATCACCTTTTTTCAGGTAACCCCAGCGCTGGGCGAAGTCGTTGCGCGCCTCCCCCAGCAACTTGAACGCAGCCGCCTTGCCGGCGGCGGCTTCGGTGGCGTTCTTGGCAATGCGCTGGGACAGCACGCGCAACTCACCGGCGTGGCCAATGTACTGCTTGTCATAGGTGGACTGGGTGTTGAGGTAGGCGAAATTGGCGAACAGCAACATGATGAACACGATCAGTGCAATAAATAGCACGACGATCTGCGAGCGACTGCGCGAGCCGGCCTGGGGTTTTGGCGTGGTAGCGGTGGTCATGCGGCAACATCCATGAAGCCAGGGGCCTGGGCCAGAGCGAAGGGGCTGAAGACCTGCCACAGCGGGTCGCCATCGAACCGGCCCTGGATAAACGGAGCGGCGGGGGCGTCGTTGGCCAGCCATGCGTCTTGTGCGAAATGCTGCATCCCCATCACCTCGTCCACCAGCAGCCCCACAAACAGGTCGTTATATTCCACCACCAACACCCGCCGCTGTTTGCCCGCCTTGGACAGCTCAAGGCCGAGAAAGCCGCCCAGGTCCATTACCGGCAGCAAGCGCCCACGCAGGTTGGCCACGCCCTTGACCCAGGCCTTGACCCCGGGCATCAGCGTGCAACGCGGTTCATGCAGGACTTCGGCGACTTCGCCCATGGGCGCAACATACCAATGCTGGCCCAGGCGAAAGCCGATCCCGCTCCAGCGTTGCAGGCGGGTTTCCTGGGACGGCAGGTCAGCCGCCAGCAGACGGCAACGTTGGTCGATGCCCAACAGCAGCTCGAAGGCGGTTTGCGACTCGGTCATGATGGCGGACCGTCAGCCGGCCAATACCTTGTTCAGGGTGGCAATCAGGGTTTCTTCGTCCACCGGCTTGGTCAGGTAATCCTTGGCGCCCTGGCGCGCGCCCCAGATCTTGTCGGTTTCCTGGTCCTTGGTGGTGATGATGATGATCGGGATGCCGTTGGTTTCCGGCTCCTTGGACAGCTGGCGGGTGGCCTGGAAGCCATTCAGGCCAGGCATCACGATGTCCATCAATACGGCGTCGGGCAGTTCCAGGCGGGCCAGGGCCACGCCATCCGCGCCGTTTTCGGCCTTGAGGACTTGATGGCCATGCTTTTCCAGCATGCCCGTCAGTTTGTACATTTCGGTCGGCGAGTCGTCGACGATCAGAACACGTGCCATGGTTTTCCCCACTACATAGGTGGACGCCGGCCCTTGTGAGGCGGCGTCAGTGTGCTTGTTCTACTGCGGCGAACCCCGGCACGTAGGCCTTGATCGCACCCAGCAGTTCGTCCTTGCTGAAAGGCTTGGTCAAAAACTGATCGACACCGACAATGCGCCCCTTGGCCTTGTCGAACAGGCCGTCCTTGGAGGACAACATGATCACCGGGATCGACTTGAACGCCGGGTTGTTCTTCACCAGTGCGCAGGTCTGATAGCCATCCAGGCGCGGCATCATGATGTCGACAAAAATAATGTGCGGGTGATGATCGACAATCCGGGCCAGGGCATCGAAACCGTCGATGGCCGTGATGACATCGCATCCCACATTCTTCAACAAAGTTTCAGCGGTGCGGCGGATCGTCTTCGAATCGTCGATCACCATCACTCTCAAGGCGTTGGAATGCTGTTCCATATCTGCTCTGCCATCGCCACAGCGAATCGGTTTTCGGTGTGTACTGCCTGATGTTGCACAGGATGAGCGCCACAAGCCTTGGAATTCAAGGGCTGCTGCGCCGTGGCAGTCTTTTTAGCACAGTCTCCGGACGCAATCTATCGAGCAACCGGCCAGGTGGTTTTTCCTTGACCCACAACAGCCACAGCGCCACTCTGACGCCACTTTTATGCGCCCTAATTTGCTAGAGGAAATCCCCCATGAGCGTTCGCGTCGGCATTGTCATGGACCCTATCGCCAGCATTTCCTATAAAAAGGACAGCTCGCTGGCCATGCTCCTGGCCGCCCAGGCCCGCGGCTGGACCCTGTTCTATATGGAACAGCGCGATCTTTACCAGGGCGACGGCGAGGCCCGTGCACGCATGCGCCCGCTGCAGGTGTTTGCCAACCCGCAGAAGTGGTTCGAGCTTGCGGATGAAATCGACAGCCCGCTGAGCGATCTGGACGTGATCCTGATGCGCAAGGACCCGCCGTTCGACATGGAATTCGTCTACTCCACCTACTTGCTGGAGCAGGCGGAGCGCGCCGGGGTGCTGATCGTCAACAAGTCGCAGAGCCTGCGCGACTGCAATGAAAAGCTGTTCGCCACCCTGTTCCCACAATGCACGCCGCCGACCGTGGTCAGCCGCCGCGCCGACGTGCTGCGTGAGTTCGCCGCCAAACATGGCGATGTGATCCTCAAGCCGCTGGACGGCATGGGTGGCACCTCGATCTTCCGTCACCGCGCGGGCGACCCGAACCTGTCAGTGATCCTGGAAACCCTGACCGCCCTGGGCACCCAGCAGATCATGGGGCAGGCCTACCTGCCGGCGATCAAGGACGGCGACAAGCGCATCCTGATGATCGACGGCGAGCCGGTGGATTACTGCCTGGCGCGCATCCCGGCGGCCGGCGAGACCCGCGGCAACCTGGCGGCCGGTGGTCGTGGTGAAGCACGCCCTCTGTCGGACAAGGACCGTTGGATTGCAGCCCAGGTCGGCCCGACCTTGCGTGAAAAGGGCTTGCTGTTTGTCGGCCTGGACGTGATCGGTGAGCACCTGACTGAAATCAACGTCACCAGCCCGACCTGCATCCGCGAGATCGACAATGCGTTTGGCACCAACATCGGCGAAATGCTGATGGCCGCCATTGAGCGCAAGCTGCAAGCCAAGTGATATAGAACAGCCGGACACGCACCAACATTGCGCTATCATGCCCCACCTGTGAAACGCGCGATGTTGGTTTTTTTGTCATGACACTCCCGTCCGAGCTGCCCCCCGAACTCTCCCACAGCGGCGTGCGCCCGGCTGATCGGCTCGGTTTTACCCTGTTTCTGGCAGCGTTGATTCATCTGGCCCTGATCCTCGGCGTGGGTTTCACCATGGTCGAGCCCAAACAGATCAGCAAAACCCTGGAAATCACCCTCGCCACGTTCAAGAGCGAAAAAAAGCCCGAGAAGGCTGACTTCCTCGCCCAAGACAACCAGCAGGGCAGCGGCACCCTCGATAAAAAGGCGGTACCCAAGACCACCGAGGTCGCACCGTTCCAGGACAACAAGGTGAATAAAGTCACCCCGCCGCCGGTGCCCAAGCCGGAGGTCAAGCAGGCCGCGCCCAAGGCTGCGGTGACCACCGTCGCGCCCAAGCCGCAGAAAGCCCCGACCCAGCGCGAAAAGACCAAGACCGAACCCACGCCCGAGCCCGTAAAGCCGGCACCGACATTCGACAGCTCGACGTTGTCCGACGAGATCTCCAGCCTCGAAGCCGAACTGGCCAATGAACAACAGCTGTACGCCAAGCGCCCGCGCATCTACCGGTTGAACGCGGCCTCGACCATGCGCGACAAAGGCGCCTGGTATAAGGACGAATGGCGCAAGAAGGTCGAGCGCATCGGCAACCTCAACTACCCGGAAGAAGCCCGGCGTCAGCAGATTTACGGCAATTTGCGTCTATTGGTTTCAATCAACCGCGACGGCACGTTATATGAAGTGCAGGTGCTGGAATCGTCCGGCCAACCGCTGCTGGACCAGGCCGCCCAGCGCATCGTGCGCCTGGCCGCGCCCTTCGCGCCGTTCAGCGGCGATTTGAACGACGTCGACCGCCTGGAAATTATCCGCACGTGGAAGTTCGCCAAGGGCGATCGGTTGTCGAGCAATTGATGACAATTGCCACCTGCGGCCCATCACCAGCTTGTCAGTTCGCCCCTCCACCGCCACACTATCGAACATGAAAAACGTCAGCCCGACCTACCTCAAGCATCAATTCCTGATCGCCATGCCCCATATGGCCGACCCGAACTTTGCGCAGACCTTGACCTACATCGTCGAGCACACGGCCAATGGTGCCATGGGGCTGGTGGTCAACCGCCCGCAGGAGCTGAACCTGGCGGACATCCTTGAACAACTGCGCCCGGAAGTCGACACACCGGCCCGTTGCCAGGGTGTGCCGATCTACATCGGCGGGCCAGTGCAGACCGATCGTGGTTTTGTGCTGCACCCGACGGGGCCGAAGTTCCAGGCCACGGTCGATCTGGACGGTGTGTCGCTGTCCACCTCCCAGGACGTGTTATTCGCCATCGCGGACGGTGTAGGCCCCGAGCAAAGTGTGATCACCCTCGGATACGCGGGCTGGGAAGCCGGCCAATTGGAAGCCGAGCTGGCCAGCAATGCCTGGCTGACGTGCCCCTTCGACGCGGAAATCCTGTTCAACACCCCCAGCGAACTGCGCCTGGAAGCGGCTGCCGCCAAGCTGCGGGTCAACCTCAGTTTGTTGACCAGCCAGGCGGGGCACGCCTGATGGCTTTACGTCTGATCCTCGGCTTTGACTACGGCACCAAACAGATCGGCGTCGCGGTCGGCCAGGTGATCACCGGCCAGGCCCGCGAGCTGTGCACCTTGAAAGCCCAGAACGGTGTGCCGGACTGGAACCAGGTCGAGGCCCTCATTAAAGAGTGGAAACCCGATGCGGTCGTGGTCGGGCTGCCGTTGAACATGGACGGCACCCCCAGCGACATGTGCCTGCGCGCCGAAAAGTTCGCCCGCCGCCTCAATGGCCGCTACAACCTGCCCTTCTATACCCATGACGAACGCCTCACCACCTTTGAAGCCAAAGGCGAGCGCCGTGACCGTGGCGGACAGAAAGGCAGCTACCGCGACAATCCCGTGGACGCCATCGCCGCCGCCCTGTTGTTGCAGGGATGGCTGGATGAAAACACTGCTTTATTTGAATCCTGACTGACGCGGCTTGCCGCGTCTTTTTACGTTTGAGCCCGGACCTTGCAGGCCCCCGCCGCGCAAGGCCTTGAAGGAGCCACCATGAGCCTGCCGAACCCCGCCGAACTGATCAGCCAGATGGCCACAAGCCTCACGGCCCATCTGCAACACCGCTCTATCAGCGAACCGCGCTTCATCGGCATTCGCACCGGCGGTGTGTGGGTGGCCCAGGCGCTGCTGGAAGCACTGGGCAGCGACTCGCCCCTCGGCACCCTCGATGTGTCCTTTTACCGTGACGATTTCAGCCAGAACGGCCTGCACCCGCAAGTGCGCCCGTCGGCCCTGCCGTTCGAGATCGAGGGCCAGCATCTGGTGCTGATCGACGACGTGCTGATGAGCGGCCGCACGATCCGCGCCGCCATGAACGAACTGTTCGACTACGGCCGCCCGGCCAGCGTGACCCTGGTGTGCCTGCTGGACCTGGATGCCGGCGAACTGCCGATCAGCCCGGATGTGGTCGGCGCCACACTGTCGCTGCAAGCCCACCAGCGGGTAAAATTGTCCGGTCCCACGCCGCTCGAACTCGAACTGCAAGACCTCGCCCTTTAAACCGCCTTGTAAAGAGTCCCCGCGATGACGCCTCTAGATGCCAAGCGCCCGCTGCAGCTCAATGCTCAGGGCCAGTTGCAACACTTCTTGTCCCTCGACGGTTTGCCCCGCGAACTGCTCACCGAAATCCTCGACACCGCCGACTCGTTTCTCGAAGTCGGTGGCCGCGCGGTGAAGAAGGTCCCGCTGCTACGCGGCAAGACCATCTGCAATGTGTTCTTCGAGAACTCCACGCGCACCCGCACCACGTTTGAACTGGCGGCCCAGCGGCTGTCGGCCGACGTGATCACGCTGAACGTGTCCACCTCGTCGGCGAGCAAGGGCGAAACCCTGCTCGACACCCTGCGCAATCTGGAAGCCATGGCCGCCGACATGTTCGTGGTCCGCCACGGCGATTCCGGTGCCGCGCACTTCATTGCCGAACACGTGTGCCCGCAGGTGGCGATCATCAACGGCGGCGATGGCCGTCACGCTCACCCGACCCAGGGCATGCTCGACATGCTGACCATCCGTCGGCACAAGGGCAGCTTTGAAAACCTCTCGGTGGCCATCGTCGGCGACATCCTGCACTCGCGGGTTGCGCGCTCGAACATGCTGGCCCTCAAGGCCCTGGGTTGCCCGGATATCCGCGTGATCGCACCCAAAACCCTGCTGCCGATCGGCATCGAGCAGTACGGTGTGAAGGTCTACACCGACATGGCCGAAGGCCTCAAGGATGTGGACGTGGTGATCATGCTGCGCCTGCAGCGCGAGCGCATGGCCGGTGGCCTGTTGCCGAGCGAAGGCGAGTTTTACCGCCTGTTCGGCCTGACCACCGCGCGCCTGGCCGGCGCCAAGCCGGATGCCATCGTGATGCACCCGGGCCCGATCAACCGTGGGGTGGAGATTGAGTCGGCAGTGGCCGACGGCCCTCAATCGGTGATCTTGAACCAGGTCACCTACGGCATCGCCGTCCGCATGGCCGTGCTGTCCATGGCCATGAGCGGGCAAACCGCGCAACGTCAATTCGAGCAGGAGAACGCCCAGTGAAGCTCAGCATCCTCGGCGCCCGCGTCATCGATCCGGCCAGCGGCCTGGATCACGTCACCGATCTGCATCTGGAAGCCGGAAAGCTCATCGCCATCGGCGCCGCCCCCGCGGGTTTCAGCGCGACTGAAACCATTGACGCCAACGGCTTGGTGGCCGCACCTGGCCTGGTCGACCTGAACGTTGCCCTGCGCGAACCGGGCTACAGCCGCAAGGGCAACATCACCAGCGAAACCCGCGCCGCAGCAGCCGGCGGCGTGACCAGCCTGTGCTGCCCGCCGCACACCAAACCGGTTCTCGAC
Organism: Pseudomonas sp. DW-iso3; assembly: GCF_058725305.1. Lineage (NCBI taxonomy): Bacteria > Pseudomonadati > Pseudomonadota > Gammaproteobacteria > Pseudomonadales > Pseudomonadaceae > Pseudomonas > Pseudomonas sp. DW-iso3. The sequence continues at coordinate 161,032 of NZ_JBZXDZ010000007.1, read as the reverse complement.
ACCTCGGCCGTGACCGAGCTGATCCTCGACCGCGCCCGCGAAGCCGGCAATTGCAAGGTGTTCCCCATCGGCGCCCTGAGCAAAGGCCTGGAAGGCGAACAACTCGCTGAACTGATCGCCCTGCGTGACGCAGGTTGCGTGGCCTTCGGCAATGGCCTGGAAAGCTTTCGCAGCACCCGCACGCTGTTACGCGCCCTGGAATACGCAGCGACCTTCGACCTGACGGTGATCTTCCATTCCCAGGACCGCGACCTGGCCGAAGGCGGCCTGGCCCATGAAGGCGCCGTGGCCAGCTTCCTCGGCCTGCCGGGCATTCCGGAAACCGCCGAGACCGTGGCCCTGGCCCGTGACCTGCTGCTGGTGGAGCAAAGCGGTGTGCGCGCGCACTTCAGCCAATTGACCAGCGCTCGCGGCGTCGCCCTGATCGCCCAGGCCCAGGCCCGTGGCTTGCCGGTCACAGCGGATGTGGCGCTGTATCAGCTGATTTTGACGGATGAGGCGCTGATCGATTTCTCCAGCCTGTACCACGTGCAACCGCCGCTGCGCACCCTGGCCGACCGTGAAGGTTTGCGGGCGGCGGTCAAGTCCGGTGTGGTCTCGGCGATTTCCAGCCATCACCAGCCCCATGAGCGAGATGCCAAGCTGGCACCGTTTGGCGCGACAGAGCCTGGCATCAGCAGTGTCGAACTGTTGCTGCCACTGGCGATGACGTTAGTGGAAGATGGACTGCTGGACTTGCCGACACTGCTGGCACGCCTGAGCGCCGGCCCGGCCGAGGCCTTGCGCCTGCCGGCCGGTAAGTTGGCGGTGGGTTCGGCGGCGGATCTGGTGCTGTTTGATCCGGCCAGCTCGACGATTGCCGGGGAACAGTGGCTGTCCAAGGGTGAGAACTGCCCGTTCATCGGGCATAGCCTGCCGGCGACGGTGCGTTACACCTTGGTGGATGGGCGGATCAGCTACCAGGCCTGATAGAACACATCCAATGTGGACACGGCCCATGTAGGAGCTGGCTTGCCTGCGATAGCATCACCTCGGTTTGGCTCAAAGACCGAGGTGTCTGCATCGCAGGCAAGCCAGCTCCCACACAAGCCAGCTCCCAGATTTGATTGTGTGCAGACTTACCGTCCGGCGTTGCGCTCGGCATTGCGGATCGAAATCTGCGTATTCAACGTCCAGAAGTCATACAGCACCCCCACCAGGAACAAACCGCCGGTCAGCAGGTAGATCAGGCCGGTGATCCATTTGCCCTGGTACATGCGGTGCACGCCAAACACGCCTAGAAACGCCAACAGGATCCAGGCCACGTTGTATTCGATGGGTCCGGCGGTAAAGCGCAGGTCCGCTTCACGGTCCATGGCCGGGATCAGGAACAGGTCGATCAGCCAGCCGATACCCAGCAAGCCCAAGGTGAAAAACCAGATCGTGCCGGTCACCGGCTTGCCGTAATAGAAGCGATGCGCCCCGGTAAAACCGAAAATCCACAGCAGGTAGCCGATCACCTTACTGTGGGTATCTTGCTGCGGACCAATCTGCTGATAGGTGTTCATCGCGTACCTCTTTTGCTTCGATAGATAAATTTTTTCACTTTCTTTGTGACTTTTTTACAGGCGCCCGACGTACGGCAAATGGTATCTTCCCTGCCCTGAAAGCCTTATGCCACCTGACTTGTGTAGGACAATTGCGGCGAATCGTCGCGTTTTTCCTGATTTTGACGTCAAGGTTCAGTCGACAAACGGCCTGAGAACGACACAAAAAGCTGTTATAAAGTTGCGCGCAAACCCATAAGAGCCACGCCTAATGCGACCATTTTTCAAGACATGGCTAACCATTTGCCTATTAATGCCACTGGCCGCCCACGCCACCAATCGTGAGCAACGACTTCCTAACGTTAACGGTTTCACCCCTAAAGTCCACAGCACGCCAAGCACCGCCAAATCGGTAAAGCTGACCGTCAACCGCCCGACTCAAGTGAGCAAGGCCCACAACGGCAAAGCAGTTCCAGGCCTGGTCGGCGTCAACACCAAGCAGAGCAGCACCGTCCTCAGCCGCGCCGTCAACGTGCTCGGTACTCCTTATCGTTGGGGCGGCAGCAGCCCAAGTAAAGGGTTCGACTGCAGCGGCTTGGTAAAATACGCGTTCAACGACGTAGCCGCCGTGGACCTGCCGCGTACTTCCAATGCCATGGCCGCTGGCCACGGGCAGAAGGTTGATCGCAAGGACTTGAAACCAGGTGACCTGCTGTTCTTCAAACTCAAGAGCCGCCAGGTGAACCACGTTGCCATTTACCTGGGCAATGATCGCTTCATCCACGCACCGCGCCGTGGCAAATCGGTCAGCATCGACACGCTGAAGAAGCCGTTCTGGAACAAGAACTACGTGATTGCCAAGCGGGTGCTGCCGAAAGAGCAGAATAACCTGCGGATCGTTCAGCGCTGATTTCAGGCTGAAATGCAGTACCCAATGTGGGAGCGGGCTTGCTCGCGAAAGCGGAGTGTCAGTCAACAGACTAATCGACTGATCTAACGCTTTCGCGAGCAAGCCCGCTCCCACATTTGATTTACATCGCTCTAAAGACCTCATATGTCTGTCGGTACCCTCGCCTTCTCCCGCGCGTCTTCCCGGCTGACCAGCCCCTCCCCGACCAGCACCTTCAAGCTCATATCCAACGTCTTCATCCCCAACGCCCCACCCGTCTGGATCGCTGAGACCATCTGCGCCACCTTGTCCTCGCGGATCAAATTCCGAATGGCCGGCGTGCCCAGCATGATCTCGTGAGCCGCCACCCGCCCGCCGCCGATCTTCTTCACCAGCACCTGGGACACCACCGCTTGCAACGACTCCGACAACATCGAGCGGACCATGGCCTTTTCCCCGGCCGGGAACACATCCACCAGCCGGTCTACGGTCTTTGCGGCCGAACTGGTGTGCAGGGTGCCAAATACCAGGTGCCCGGTCTCGGCCGCCGTCAGCGCCAGGCGGATGGTCTCCAAGTCACGCAGTTCGCCCACCAGGATCACGTCCGGGTCTTCCCTCAGGGCCGAGCGCAGGGCAACCGAAAAGCCATGGGTGTCGCGATGCACCTGGCGTTGGTTGATCAACGCCATTTTCGGCGTGTGGATAAATTCGATGGGGTCTTCAAGGGTGAGGATGTGATGGCGCCGATGCTGATTGAGAAAATCAATCATCGCCGCCAGGGTGGTGGACTTGCCTGAACCGGTCGGGCCGGTGACCAACACGAGGCCCCGGGGCAGTTGGGCGATACGCTGGAATACTTCACCGAGACCAAGGCTTTCCAAGCTCCGGACTTCGGACGGTATGGTACGAAACACCGCGCTCAGCCCGCGATCCTGCCGGAACACATTGGCCCGGAAACGCGCCACGTCGGGCAACTCGAACGCAAAATCCGTTTCAAGAGATGTTTCGAAATCCTTTTGTTGATGCTGATTGAGCAAAGGGCTCAATAAGTCCGCTACTTGCGTAGGTGAAAGCACCGGCCCCTCCAGCGGCCAGACCTCGCCATCAACCCGCAGCATCGGCGCCAGGCCGGCGGACAAATGCAGGTCGGAGGCGCCACGGCGCACGCTGGCCGTGAGTAGTTCAGTGATATCCATAGGGCTTTCCATTTCCAGTAGAATGCCGCGGACTCCATATCCACGGGCGCATCTTGAATGTCGACGATAGCAGACAACATCGGCCAAGTTGGCCAGCGCATCCGCGCCGCAGCCGACGCCGTGCAACGTGACGCAAGCAGCATCCACCTGCTGGCCGTGAGCAAGACCAAACCCGCGCAAGCCGTGCGCGAAGCCTATGCCGCCGGGATGCACGACTTTGGCGAGAACTACCTGCAGGAAGCGCTGGGCAAACAGGTCGAATTAACTGACCTGCCCTTGAGTTGGCACTTCATCGGCCCCATTCAATCGAACAAGACGCGCGCTATCGCCGAGAACTTCGCTTGGGTGCATTCCGTGGATCGCCTGAAAATCGCTCAACGTTTGTCCGAACAACGCCCGGCCGACCTGCCACCGCTGAATATCTGCATCCAGGTCAATGTCAGCGGCGAAGCCAGCAAGTCCGGCTGTACGCCCGCCGACCTGCCGGCCCTGGCCCATGCAATCAGTGCCCTGCCGCGCCTGAAGCTGCGTGGCTTGATGGCGATTCCTGAGCCGACTGAAGATCGGACCGCGCAAGACGCAGCGTTCGCCGCGGTACGCGACCTGCAAAACAGCCTGAACCTGCCGCTGGACACACTTTCCATGGGCATGAGCCACGACCTTGAGTCGGCCATCGCCCAAGGCGCCACCTGGGTGCGGATCGGTACCGCCCTGTTTGGCGCCCGCGACTACGGCCAGCCATGAACATGGCTGACTTCCCTCTGAGTAAGGACCTGTCATGAGCAACACGCGTATTGCCTTTATCGGCGCCGGTAACATGGCGGCCAGCCTGATCGGTGGCCTGCGGGCCAAGGGCCTGGACGCCGCGCAGATCCGCGCCAGCGACCCAGGCGCCGACACCCGCGCCCGCGTCAACACCGAGCACGGCATTGAAACCTTTGCCGACAACGCCGAGGCCATCCAGGGCGTCGATGTCATCGTACTGGCCGTGAAGCCGCAGGCCATGAAAGCCGTGTGCGAGAGCCTGCGTCCGAGCCTGCAGCCGCACCAACTGGTGGTGTCCATCGCCGCCGGTATCACCTGCGCCAGCATGAACACCTGGCTCGGTGCCCAGCCGATCGTGCGCTGCATGCCTAACACCCCCGCACTGGTCAGCCAAGGCGTGAGCGGGCTGTACGCCACCGCCGAGGTGACCGCCGAACAACGTGACCAGGCGCACGAGTTGTTGTCCGCCGTGGGCATCGCCCTGTGGCTGGAGCAGGAGCAGCAACTGGATGCGGTCACCGCCGTGTCCGGCAGCGGCCCGGCGTACTTCTTCCTGCTGATCGAGGCCATGACCGCCGCCGGCGTGAAGCTGGGCCTGTCCAAGGACGTTGCCGAGCAACTGGCCGAGCAGACTGCCCTGGGCGCCGCGCATATGGCGGTTGCCAGCGATGTGGACGCCGCCGAGTTGCGCCGTCGCGTAACCTCGCCTGGCGGCACCACACAGGCGGCCATCGAGTCGTTCCAGGCCGGGGGCTTTGAAGCCCTGGTGGAAAAAGCATTGGGTGCCGCTGCGCACCGCTCGGCGGAACTCGCCGAACAACTGGGCAAATAAGGAGCCAACATGATTGGTTTGAACACCGCGGCCGTCTACGTGCTGCAAACCCTCGGCAGCCTGTACCTGTTGATCGTGCTGTTGCGCTTCGTGCTGCAACTGGTGCGTGCGAACTTCTACAACCCGCTCTGCCAGTTCATCGTGAAGGCCACCCAGCCGCTGCTCAAGCCGCTGCGCCGGGTGATCCCGAGCCTGTTCGGCCTGGACATGTCGTCGCTGGTCCTGGCGATCCTGGTACAGCTGGCCTTGATGGCGCTGACCCTGTTGCTGACCTACGGCACCACCGGTAATTTCCTCCAGTTGCTGGTCTGGGCCATCATCGGCGTGACCGCGCTGTTCCTGAAGATCTTCTTCTTCGCCCTGATCATCAGCGTGATCCTGTCCTGGGTCGCACCGGGCAGCCACAACCCTGGCGCCGAGCTGGTGAACCAGATCTGCGAACCGGCCCTGGCGCCATTCCGCCGCCTGCTGCCGAACCTGGGCGGCCTGGATATTTCGCCGATCCTGGCGTTCATGGTGCTCAAATTGCTGGACATGCTGGTAATCAACAACCTGGCGGCCATGACCGGAATGCCAGAAATCCTGCGACTGCTGATCTAACGATCGGCGCGATAACGTGTGGGAGCTGGCTTGCCTGCGATAGCGATGTATCAGTCAACGGATTGGCTGACTGGCACGCCGCTATCACAGGCAAGCCAGCTCCCACATTTTGTATCTGCATATTGAATTCAATCCTGGCCGGCCTTTGCTTGCCGCTGGGTGCAGCGGTCTTTAGACTTACGCCTCATTTAAACGAGAGCAGGGTCGATGCCAACTGCCTTCCCCCCCGATTCTGTTGGACTGGTCGTGCCCCAAGTGGCGCACTTCAGCGAACCGCTGGCCCTGGCCTGCGGGCGTGCGCTGCCTGCCTATGACTTGATCTATGAAACCTACGGCCAACTGAACGCCACGGCGAGCAACGCCGTGCTGATCTGCCACGCCTTGTCCGGCCATCATCACGCCGCCGGTTTCCATTCGGTCGACGAGCGCAAGCCCGGCTGGTGGGACAGTTGCATCGGCCCCGGCAAGCCCATCGACACCAACAAGTTCTTCGTGGTCAGCCTGAACAACCTCGGCGGCTGCAACGGTTCCACCGGCCCTAGCAGTATCAATCCGGAAACCGGCAAGCCGTTCGGCGCCGATTTCCCGGTACTGACCGTGGAAGACTGGGTGCACAGCCAGGCCCGCCTCGCCGACCTGCTCGGCATCAACCAGTGGGCCGCCGTGATCGGTGGCAGCCTGGGCGGCATGCAGGCGCTGCAATGGACCATCACCTACCCGGATCGCGTGCGCCATTGCCTGGCCATCGCCTCGGCCCCCAAGTTGTCGGCGCAGAACATCGCCTTCAACGAAGTGGCGCGCCAGGCGATCCTGACCGACCCGGAGTTCCACGGCGGTTCGTTCCAGGAAGCCGGTGTGATTCCCAAGCGCGGCCTGATGCTGGCGCGGATGGTCGGGCATATCACCTACCTGTCCGATGACTCCATGGGCGAGAAATTCGGCCGTGGCCTCAAGAGCGAGAAGCTCAACTACGACTTCCACAGCGTCGAGTTCCAAGTGGAAAGCTACCTGCGTTATCAGGGCGAGGAGTTCTCCGGGCGTTTCGACGCCAACACCTACCTGCTGATGACCAAGGCGTTGGACTACTTCGACCCGGCGGCCAACTTTGATGACGACCTGGCGAAAACGTTCGAAGGCGCCACCGCCAAGTTCTGCGTGATGTCGTTCACCACCGACTGGCGCTTCTCGCCGGCCCGCTCCCGCGAGCTGGTGGATGCGCTGATGGCCGCGCGCAAGGACGTCTGCTACCTGGAAATCGATGCGCCGCAAGGCCACGACGCCTTCCTGATTCCGATCCCGCGTTATTTGCAGGCGTTCGGCAATTACATGAACCGGATTACTGTGTGAGAACGCCATGAGAGCCGACCTGGAAATCATCCAAGAATGGATCCCCGCCGGCAGCCGCGTGCTCGACCTGGGCTGCGGCGATGGCGAACTGCTGAGCTGGCTGCGCGACAACAAGCAAGTCACCGGCTACGGCCTGGAAAACGACCCGGACAACATCGCCCAGTGTGTGGCCAAGGGCATCAACGTAATCGAGCAGGACCTGGACAAGGGCCTCGGCAACTTTGCCAGCAACAGCTTCGACATCGTGGTGATGACCCAGGCCCTGCAGGCGGTGCACTATCCGGACCGGATCCTCGACGAAATGCTGCGCGTCGGCCGCCAGTGCATCATCACCTTCCCCAACTTCGGCCACTGGCGCTGCCGCTGGTACCTGGCCACCAAGGGCCGCATGCCGGTGTCGGATTTCCTGCCCTACACCTGGTACAACACGCCGAACATCCACTTCTGCACCTTCGAAGACTTCGAAGCCTTGTGTGGCGAGCGTGAAGCCAAGGTGATCAACCGCCTTGCCGTCGATCAACAGCACCGCCACGGCTGGGCGAGTAAGCTATGGCCCAACTTGTTGGGCGAAATTGGTATTTACCGGGTCAGCAGTCCTGGCCTGACCGACCACAAGATTGCCGTCTAATCATCTTCAAGAGGGACGCTCATGAGTCGTTTGGCTATTTTTCTATTGACCGCCTGCCTGGGCGCCAGCGCCATGGCCGCGGACGCTATAGACGCTAACCGCAAGAAAGACTTCGGTGATATCACCGTGCACTACAACACCTTCACCTCCAGCTTCCTGCAACCGGAAACCGCCCAGGCTGTGGGCGTGGTACGCAGCAAGGAAAAGGGCCTGATCAACGTGACCGTGATCAAGGGCGTGACCCCGGTGGCCGCGCAGGTCACAGGCACCATCAAGGACCTGGGCGGCAAGAGCGAGATCCTTACCTTCAAGCAAATCAACGAAAAAGGCGGCGTCAACTATCTCGCGCCCTACTCCGTGACCCAGCGGGAATACAAGACGTTTACCATCAACGTTGAAACCGGCGGCAAAGCCCATAGCTTCCAATTCAACCAAGAACTGTTCCCGGCCGAATGATGAACCTTACTCAACTCGTACTGGCCAGCCATAACGCCGGCAAACTCAAAGAGCTGCAGGCGATGCTCGGCGACGCCGTGCAACTGCGCTCCATTGGCGAATTCAGCCAGGTGGAGCCGGAAGAGACCGGCTTGTCCTTCGTCGAGAACGCCATCCTCAAGGCACGCAACGCTGCACGCATTTCCGGCCTGCCGGCGCTGGCGGATGACTCGGGCCTGGCGGTGGACTTCCTCGGCGGCGCCCCTGGCATCTACTCGGCGCGTTATGCCGACGGCAAGGGCGACGCCGCCAACAACGCCAAACTGCTGGATGCGCTCAAGGACGTGCCGGACGCCGAGCGTGGCGCGCAGTTCGTCTGTGTGCTGGCTTTGGTGCGCCACGCCGATGACCCGCTGCCTATCCTGTGCGAAGGCCTGTGGCACGGGCGCATCCTGCATGCGGCCAGCGGCGAACAGGGTTTTGGCTATGACCCGCTGTTCTGGGTGCCGGAGCGCAATGTCTCCAGCGCCGAACTGAGCCCGGTCGACAAGAACCAGATCAGCCACCGTGCTCGCGCAATGGATTTGCTGCGCCAACGCTTGAGCCTGAAATGACCCAGAACACCTCTGCGCAGCCGCTGATCCACGGCGGCGCGCAAACACCTCGGGCGGCCTTGCCGGTACTGCCGCCCCTGTCGCTGTATATCCACATTCCGTGGTGCGTGCGCAAATGCCCTTATTGCGACTTCAACTCCCACACCGCCAGTAAAGTGCTGCCGGAAGAAGAGTATGTGGACGCACTGCTGGCCGACCTCGATCAGGACCTGCACGCCGTGTACGGTCGCGAGCTGAGTTCGATCTTCTTTGGCGGCGGTACGCCAAGCCTGTTCAGCGCCGCCGCATTGGGCCGCCTGCTCAAGGGTGTGCAAGCGCGTATCCCGTTTGCCAGTGATATCGAAATCACCCTGGAAGCCAACCCAGGGACGTTCGAGCAAGAGAAGTTCGTGGCCTATCGCACGCTGGGGATCAACCGCCTGTCCATTGGCATCCAGAGCTTCCAGCAGGAAAAACTCCAGGCCCTCGGCCGCATCCACAATGGCGACGAAGCCGTGCGCGCCGCCGGCATGGCGCGTCAGGCCGGATTCGACAACTTCAACCTGGACCTGATGCACGGTTTGCCCGATCAGTCCCTGGACGACGCCCTGAGCGACCTGCGCCAGGCCATCGCGCTGAGGCCGACGCACCTGTCCTGGTATCAACTGACCCTGGAGCCCAACACCGTATTCTGGAACCAGCCGCCTGCGCTGCCGGAAGACGACACCTTGTGGGACATCCAGGAGGCCGGCCAGGCGCTGCTCGCCGAACACGGTTACGCGCAATATGAAGTGTCGGCCTACGCACAACCGGGTCGCCCGGCGCGGCACAACCTGAATTACTGGAGCTTCGGCGACTTTATCGGCATCGGCGCCGGTGCCCACGGCAAGCTTAGCCACCCCGACGGGCGCATCGTGCGCACCTGGAAGACCCGAGCACCGAAGGACTACCTCAACCCGGCCAAAAGCTTCCAGGCCGGCGCGAAAGAACTGACCAACGAAGAACTGCCGTTCGAATTCCTGATGAACGCCTTGCGCCTCACCGACGGCGTCGAGGCCAAGCTCTACGCCGAGCGTACCGGCCTGGAGCTGGCCAGCCTGGATGAAGGCCGTCGCGAGGCAGAACAAAGTGGCTTAATGCAGGTCGAACCGTCACGCCTGGCGGCGACCGACCGTGGGCAACTCTTTCTCAATGACCTGTTGCAGAAGTTTTTGAGCTGATCGCTCTTAAGGAAATCGAATGGATTTGGTACTCGACCTGCTCGCCACCGTATCCCGCTGGAGCCGTAGCAACCTGTCGGAAATCTCCCTGGCCCTTGTGGGCTGCCTGCTGGTGCTGTTTGGCGCCGATATCAAGGGTTGGGTGGAAGCGCGTTTGGGCAGCGTCGCAGGCGCATTGCGCGTCCCGTTAATGGCGTTGCTGTGCATGATCGGCAGCGGCGCGGCGCTGATCTACGCCACGCCGTGGATTGTGCGGGGGTTGAGCCAGTTCAATAACTACAGCCTGGCGCCGGTGTTGGTGGTGGTGCTGGTGTTGATTGGCGTAGTCGCTGACCGCCGCTGACCTCCGCTACAACACAGAAGCAAATGTGAGAGCGGGCTTGCTCGCGAATACGGTGGATCAGTCGACATTTTCAGTGACTGACACACCGCATTCGCGAGCAAGCCCGCTCCCACATTGTTGACTGCATTCCAAGCGAGTGGCCTGTCAGTCAACCTTTTCGAATTTCAGATCCCACACCCCATGCCCCAACCGCTCGCCGCGGCGTTCGAACTTGGTGATCGGGCGCTCAGCCGGGCGTGGCACGCATTTGCCGTCTTCGGCGATGTTGCGGTAGCCAGGGGCGACGTTCATCACTTCCAGCATGTATTCCGCGTAGGGTTCCCAGTCGGTGGCCATGTGCAGAATGCCGCCGACCTTGAGCTTGCTGCGTACCAGCTCCGCGAAGGAAGCCTGGACGATACGGCGCTTGTGGTGACGGGCTTTGTGCCATGGGTCGGGGAAGAACAGCATCAGGCGGTCGAGGCTGTTGTCGGCGATGCAGCGGTTGAGCACTTCGATCGCGTCGCAGTCGTAGACGCGCAAGTTAGTCAGGCCTTGGGTCAGCACGCCGTTGAGCAGCGCGCCAACACCTGGGCGGTGCACTTCCACACCGATGAAGTCCTGGTCCGGCGCAGCGGCGGCCATTTCCAGCAGGGAGTGGCCCATGCCGAAGCCGATTTCCAGGGAACGCGGGGCCGAACGGCCGAACACCTGATCGTAGTCCACCGGCGCGTCGGCCAGGGGCAACACGTACAGCGGCGCACCTTGCTCCAGGCCTTTTTGCTGGCCTTCGGTCATGCGACCAGCACGCATCACAAAACTCTTGATACGGCGGTGCTTGGACTCGTCACCGGTTTCCAGGGTGTTCGGCGTTTCGTTTGATTCAGTCATCAATGGCTCTTACTTGATCAGACCATCCAGCGGCGAGGAGGCGCTGGCGTAGAGTTTTTTCGGCATGCGACCGGCGAGGTAGGCCAGGCGGCCCGCGACGATGGCGTGATTCATGGCTTCGGCCATCATGACCGGTTGCTGGGCATGGGCGATGGCGGAGTTCATCAGCACCGCGTCGCAGCCCAGTTCCATGGCGATGGTTGCGTCGGAGGCCGTGCCCACGCCCGCATCCACCAGCACCGGGATCTTGGCTTCTTCGAGGATGATCTGCAGGTTGTAGGGATTGCAGATACCCAGGCCCGAGCCGATCAGACCGGCCAGCGGCATCACGGCAATGCAGCCGATTTCCGCCAGCTGGCGCGCGATGATGGGGTCATCGCTGGTGTAGACCATCACGTCGAAACCTTCCTTGACCAGGGTTTCAGCGGCCTTGAGGGTTTCGATGACGTTGGGGAACAGGGTTTTCTGGTCGGCCAGCACTTCCAGCTTCACCAGGTTGTGGCCGTCGAGCAGCTCACGGGCCAGGCGGCAGGTGCGCACGGCTTCGATGGCGTCGTAGCAACCGGCGGTGTTCGGCAGAAAGGTGTAGCGATCCGGCGACAGCACTTCGAGCAGGTTTGGCTCGCCTTCGATCTGGCCGAGGTTGGTGCGGCGCACGGCGAAGGTCACGATCTCGGCGCCCGAGGCTTCGATGGCCAGGCGGGTTTCTTCCATGTCGCGGTACTTGCCGGTGCCGACCAGCAGACGGGACTGGTAGGTACGACCGGCCAGGACGAAAGGCTTGTCGCTACGAACGATGCTCATGGGAAATCCTCGAAATGGGGTGAGGTTCTGCAGAATTCAGGAAGCTGCGCGATTAGCCGCCGCCGATGGCGTGGACCACTTCGACCTGGTCACCCTCGGTGAGCGCAGTGTCGGCGTGCAGGCTACGCGGGACGATATCCAGGTTGAGTTCCACTGCGACGCGACGCCCGGTCAGGTCCAGGCGGGTCAGCAGGGCCGCAACGGTTTCGCCGTCGGGCAGTTCAAAGGATTCGCCGTTCAACTGAATGCGCATGCCACGGGCCGCCATCGTTTTAAGGGGCCCGCATTCTAGCCCGATTGGGGTTGCTGGCCCAAGCCCCTTGGTCAGGCGGCCTGTAGACGCCACGCTGCCAAACCGAGGAAAAACCAGCCCAGCAGGAAGGCCAGCCCGCCAAACGGGGTGATGATCCCGAGTTTGCTGATTCCGGTCAGGGTCAGCACGTACAGGCTGCCGGAGAACAGCAGGATGCCAAGGGTAAACGAGATGCCTGCCCAGCTGACCAATCGGCCAGGAATATGTGCCGCCAGCAACGCCACGCCGAACAATGCCAGGGTGTGCACCAACTGGTAGGTCACGCCGGTGTGGAAGATCGCCAGGTACTCGGCGCTCAGGCGGTTTTTCAGGCCATGGGCGGCGAACGCGCCGAGAGCGACACCCGTGAAGCCGAAAAAGGCAGCCAACATCAGAAAGCCACGCAACATGAGGAACTCCAGTCAGACTCAAAGGGCCGGGTCTGTATAATGGCCCGCTCAACGGGTTCGGCCAAGCCATCTCTATGCTGCGTCTCCTTTTCAAACGCTTTCTCAACGTCGTGAAATGGTTTGCCATCGGCAGTGTGCTGCTGGTGCTGCTGTTTCGTGTCGTCCCGCCGCCCTTCACCGCGCTGATGGTAGAGCGCAAGGTCGAATCCTGGTTCGACGGCGAGCCCATTGACCTGCAGCGCAGCTGGGTGCCGTGGGATGAGATCTCCGATGACCTCAAAGTGGCGGTGATGGCCGGTGAAGACCAGCGTTTCCCGCAGCATTGGGGTTTTGATTTCGGCGCGATCCAGGCGGCCATCCTGCACAACGAGCGCGGTGGCTCGATCCGCGGCGCCAGTACGTTGAGCCAGCAGGTGTCGAAGAACCTGTTCCTGTGGGCCGGCCGCAGTTATCTGCGCAAAGGGCTGGAAGCCTGGTTTACCGGGTTGATCGAGGTGTTGTGGCCCAAGCAACGGATCCTTGAGGTCTACCTCAACAGCGTTGAATGGGATGAAGGGGTGTTTGGTGCGGAAGCGGCTGCACGGCATCACTTTGGGGTCAGCGCCAAGGGTCTTTCACGGCAGCAGGCCAGCTATCTGGCTGCCGTATTGCCTAACCCGCGGGTCTGGAGTGCCAGTCATCCGACGGCGTATGTGGCAAGGCGCGCGGCGTGGATTCGGCAGCAGATGAGCCAGTTGGGTGGGGATGGATATCTGGCTGAGTTGAATAACGCCCGCAAGGCCCCTTGGTCCGACTGACCCAACCTCTCTCGCCAGGGCTCGACAGCTGTTACGGTCAGTAAATAGATGCAAACAAAAATGCCCCGATCTTTTGATCGGGGCATTTTTTTGGCTTTTCGCAGCGTTTTAGGCGGCGATCGACAACTTCAGCTTGTTCATCGCGCTTTTCTCAAGCTGACGAATCCGCTCGGCCGACACGTTGTACTTCTGCGCCAGGTCGTGCAGCGTGGCTTTTTCTTCCGCCAGCCAACGCTGGTAGAGGATGTCACGGCTGCGGTCGTCCAGCACTTCCAGCGCTTCGTGCAGGTTGTGATTGGAGTTGTCGCTCCAGTCGGCGTCTTCCAGTTGACGCGCCGGGTCGTACCGGTGGTCTTCCAGGTAGTTGGCCGGTGATTGGAAGGCGCTGTCGTCGTCCGCTTCGGCGGCCGGGTCGAAGGCCATGTCATGGCCGGTCAGGCGGCTTTCCATCTCACGCACTTCACGGGGTTCCACACCGAGGCTTTCGGCCACGCGGTGGACTTCCTCGTTGTTCAGCCACGCCAGACGTTTCTTCTGGCTGCGCAGATTGAAGAACAGCTTGCGCTGGGCCTTGGTGGTCGCGACTTTCACAATGCGCCAGTTGCGCAGGATGAACTCGTGGATTTCCGCCTTGATCCAGTGCACAGCAAACGACACCAGACGCACACCCATTTCAGGGTTGAAACGTTTCACGGCCTTCATCAGGCCGACGTTGCCTTCCTGGATCAGGTCAGCCTGGGCCAGGCCGTAGCCACTGTAGCTACGGGCGATATGTACGACAAAACGCAGGTGGGCGAGCACCATCTGCCGAGCCGCCCCCAAATCCTGCTCATAGTAGAGACTCTCGGCCAGTTCACGCTCCTGCTCAGGCGTCAGCAATGGAATGCTGTTGACCGTGTGCACGTAGGCTTCCAGGTTCGCACCCGGGACCAAGGCATAGGCAGGTTGCAAAGAAGTGGTCATACGAAAAAACCTCCGACTCACATAACTCGTGCAGTGAAGCACTGCGAAAATTGACCGGGAACCGTAGGACAAGTTCCCTAAACCACCAATACGGTCAATACAAACGAAACCACATTAATCTGACATTAACTACTTCGGTGCCAACTCGCGTAAATGACGAGCGACCGCAATCCACGCACCGATATACCCCAACAATACCGCGCCAAGCAAGAGACTCAGACCATCGGCTACCGGCACACCGGCCAGTGCGAAATCACTGCCGTAGAGTCCGGCAAGCCCGACAACCGCGTCGTTCAGCCAGTCCAGGCCAAATGCCAGCACGCACCAGGACAAAATCCCGGCGCCGAAGCCATAAAGCGCGCCCATGTACAGAAAAGGACGACGCACATAGCTGTCCGTGCCGCCGACCAGTTTAATCACTTCTATCTCGGTGCGACGGTTTTCAATATGAAGACGAATGGTATTACCTATCACCAAAAGTAATGCAGACACCAACAGCACCGTCAGGCCGAACACAAAGCGGTCGCCCAGCTTGAGGATGGCCGCCAGGCGCTCTACCCAGACTAGATCAAGTTGCGCCTGTTGCACCTTGGGCATCTCTGCGAGTTTTTGTCGCAGGGCTTCCAGCGCCGGCTTGTCGACTTCATTCGGCGTTACCAGCACCACACCCGGCAGCGGGTTCTGCGGCAGCTCCTTGAGCGCCTCGCCCAGGCCGGATTGTTGCTGGAACTCCTCAAGGGCCTGATCGCGGCTGATGTACTCGGCATCCGCCACGCCTGGAATGTTCTTGATGTCGTCGCGCAACGCTTCGCCATCTTTGGCGCTGGCATCGATGTTCAGGTACAGGGAAATCTGCGCTGCGCGCTGCCATGAACCGCCCAGGCGCTCCACATTATTGAGCAGCAGCGACAGGCCCATCGGCAGGCTCAGGGCCACCGCCATTACCAGGCAGGTGAAAAAGCTGCCGATCGGCTGCTTGCCCAGGCGGCGCAGACTGTCGACCAGGCTGGCGCGATGGCTTTCGATCCAGGCGCGCAGCAAGGTACTGAAGTCCGGGCCGTCATCGTCGTGATCGTGTTTTTTCTTCGGTGGTTGCGGGTCGGCCGGTTTCGGCGCCACGCGCTCGGAAACTTTAGGGCTGCGTGTCGCACTCATACGCCGGCCTCCCCGTCACCGATCAAGCGGCCGCGTTGCAAGGTGAGCATGCGATGGCGCATGCGCGCGATCAGCGCCAGGTCGTGACTGGCGATCAGCACGCTGGTGCCCAGGCGGTTGATGTCTTCGAACACGCCCATGATCTCGGCCGCCAGGCGCGGGTCGAGGTTACCGGTGGGTTCGTCCGCCAGCAGCAGGGCCGGGCGGTGGACGATGGCGCGGGCGATGCCGACGCGCTGTTGCTGGCCGGTGGACAGGTCGCCAGGGTAGAGATCGGTTTTGTCCGACAGCGCCACGCGCTCCAGGGCCGAATCCACACGTTTGACGATCTCGGCCTTGGACAGCCCGAGGATCTGCAACGGCAGTGCCACGTTGTTGAACACGGTGCGATCGAACAGCAATTGGTGATTCTGGAAAACCACGCCGATCTGGCGGCGCAGGAACGGAATCTGTGCATTGCTGATGGTGGCCAAGTCCTGGCCCGCCAGCAGTAACTTGCCGGTGGTCGGGCGTTCCATGGCCAGCAGCAGGCGCAACAAGGTACTTTTGCCGGCGCCTGAGTGGCCGGTTACAAACAGAAACTCGCCGCGACGCACCCGAAAGCTCAGCTCATGCAAGCCCACATGCCCGTTGGCATAGCGTTTACCGACCTGCTCGAATCGAATCATGAACGCTCCCGCTCGGCAAACAGTGCCTGTACAAAGGGTTCGGCTTCAAAGGTGCGCAGGTCGTCGATGCCTTCACCGACACCGATATAACGAATCGGCAACCCGAACTGTTTGGCCAGGGCGAAGATCACGCCGCCCTTGGCTGTGCCGTCGAGCTTAGTCAATGCCAGGCCGGTCAGTTGTACCGTCTGGTTGAATTGTTTGGCCTGGCTGATGGCGTTCTGGCCGGTGCCCGCGTCAAGCACCAACAGCACCTCGTGCGGCGCGTCTGCATCCAGCTTGCCGATCACGCGGCGGACCTTTTTCAGTTCTTCCATCAAATTGTCTTTGGTGTGCAGGCGTCCGGCGGTATCGGCGATCAGCACGTCGATGTTACGGGCCTTGGCGGCTTGCACGGCGTCGAAGATCACCGAGGCGGAATCGGCGCCAGTATGCTGGGCGATCACCGGGATCTTGTTGCGCTCGCCCCAGACCTGCAGCTGTTCAACCGCTGCGGCACGGAAGGTGTCGCCCGCCGCCAGCATGACTTTCTTGCCTTCGGACTGCAGTTTTTTGGCCAGCTTGCCAATGGTGGTGGTCTTGCCGGCGCCATTGACGCCGACTACCAGGATTACAAAGGGTTTTTTCGGGGTGATCATCAGCGGTGCTTCCACCGGCTTGAGCATGGCGGCCAACTCAGCCTGCAGGGATTTGTACAGGGCGTCAGCGTCGGTCAGCTGCTTGCGCGCGACCTTCTGGGTGAGGCTCTGGATGATCACGGCGGTGGCTTCTACGCCTACGTCGGCAGTGAGCAGACGGGTTTCGATGTCTTCCAGCAGTTCGTCATCAATGACCTTTTTGCCGAGAAACAGGCTGGCCATGCCTTCGCCGATGCTGGCGCTGGTCTTGCTCAGGCCTTGCTTGAGACGGGCGAAGAAGCCGGTCTTGCTGGTTTCAACAGGAGCGGCAGGTTCTTCGACGATGACGGGAGCCGCAATCGCTGGCTCGACCGTCACGGGTGCGGGTGCGGGTGCGGGTGCTTCAGCGACAACCGGCTGTGGCTCAATGACCAGCGGAATCGGCGGAACCACATGCTCGGCCTGCACATCTTCAACCAGTGCCACGGGCTCTTCCGCTACCGGCAGTTCCGGCCACGGCTTGTGCGCGGGTTCCGGCTCAGGTTCAGGCTCCGCCTCGGCGAGCGGCTGCAGAACCGGCTCAGCCATCGGCAACACCACCGGCGCAGGCGTTTCGGCGACCGGTTCGGCTTCTACTATAGGCTCAGGGACCGGTTCAGTTTGAACCTGTGGCTGTTCGTCGACGGTTTCCTGCGGCTTTTTGCGCAGCCATCCGAACAGGCCTTTTTTCTCGCCAGCCGCAGCTGGGGTCTTCTTGTCGTCGTTGGAACCAAACATGGAGACGGCTATCTCAAGGTAGCGACGCGCCACGGGGCGCGTCGGTAAATAAAATTCGATGCGTAACAGACTGTTTTTTAGCCAGCTCGTTCATGCGCAACATTTTGTAAGGCCAAAATGGGGCCTTAACAGGACAGCCGCAGTGGCCGTCCCTAAGTCGGATCAGTATCCTAGCACCTCCTCGCCCGCCGACGCTAAGACCAAGCGGGCAGCCCAACAGGTTTAAAAACGAATGAATGCTCTAGCCCGCTGCGCCGCAGGCCTGCTGTTCAGCACAGTTTGTCTGCCTCTTTCAGCCTTGGCTGCCGACCCACAACCCACCCATGAATTCACCCTGGATAACGGCCTGAAGGTGGTCGTGCGCGAAGATCATCGCGCGCCTGTGGTGGTTTCCCAGGTCTGGTACAAGGTGGGTTCGAGCTACGAAACCCCGGGCCAGACGGGTTTGTCCCACGCCCTGGAACACATGATGTTCAAAGGCAGCGCCAAGGTCGGCCCTGGCGAAGCCTCGCTGATCCTGCGCGACCTGGGTGCCGAAGAGAACGCCTTCACCAGCGACGACTACACCGCCTACTACCAGGTACTGGCCCGTGACCGCCTGGGCGTCGCCTTCGAGCTGGAAGCCGACCGCATGGCCAGCCTGCGCCTGCCGGCCGACGAATTCAGTCGCGAAATCGAGGTAATCAAGGAGGAGCGCCGCCTGCGCACCGACGATAACCCGATGTCCAAAGCCTACGAGCGCTTCAAGGCCATGGCATTCCCGGCCAGCGGCTACCACACGCCGACCATCGGCTGGATGGCCGACCTGGACCGCATGAAGGTCGAAGAACTGCGCCACTGGTACCAATCCTGGTACGTGCCGAACAATGCCACGTTGGTGGTGGTCGGCGACGTCACCCCAGACGAGGTGAAGAACCTGGCCCAGCGCTACTTCGGCCCGATCCCCAAGCGTGACGTGCCACCGGCCAAGATCCCGATGGAATTGGCCGAGCCTGGCGAGCGCCTGCTGACCATGAAGGTGCAGACCCAACTGCCCAGCGTGATCCTGGGCTTCAACGTGCCAGGCCTGGCCACCGCCGAAGACAAACGCTCGGTACAGGCCCTGCGCCTGATCTCGGCCTTGCTGGACGGCGGCTACAGCGCACGGATCTCCGAACAGTTGGAGCGCGGTGAAGAGCTGGTCTCCGCGGCCTCCACCAACTACGACGCCTACACCCGTGGCGACACCCTGTTCATGTTGACCGCCACCCCCAATCAGCAGAAGAAAAAGACCGTCGCCCAAGCTGAAGCCGGCCTGTGGCGCCTTCTGGAAGAACTGAAGGCCAAGCCTCCGACCGCCGAAGAACTGGAACGTATCCGCGCCCAGGTCATTGCCGGCCTGGTCTACCAACGTGACTCCATTACCAGCCAGGCTACGGCCATTGGCTCCCTGGAGACCGTCGGCCTGTCCTGGAAGCTGATGGACACGGAGCTTGCCGACCTGCAAAGCGTGACCCCGGAAGACATCCAGAAAGCCGCGCGTACCTATTTCATCCGCGAACGTCTCAGCGTCGCCCATGTCTTGCCTCTGGAGACCGCTCATGAGTGATCGCAAAAGCAGCCGCCTGATCTTCCCCGGCCTGATCGTTGTCACCCTGATCGCCGCCAGTGCCGTGTATTTCCTGCGTCCGAGCGACTCCGTCGCCAGCCCCGCGCTGGAAAAAGCCCAATCGAGCAACACGCTGCAATCGCTGGCGGAACTGGACGACAAGGCACCGACCAACCGCAAGCTCGACGTGCAAACCTGGACCACCGCCGAAGGCGCCAAGGTGCTGTTCGTGGAAGCCCATGAACTGCCGATGTTCGACGTGCGCATCCTGTTCGCCGCCGGCAGCAGCCAGGACGGCAACGTGCCAGGCCTGGCGCTGATGACCAACGCCATGCTCAACGAAGGCGTGCCGGGCAAGGATGTAAGCCAGATCGCCCGTGACTTCGAAGGCCTGGGCGCAGATTTTGGCAATGGCGCTTATCGCGACATGGCGCTGGTGTCCCTGCGCAGCCTCAGCGCCAGCGACAAACGTGACGCAGCCCTTACCCTGTTTGACCAGGTAATCGGCAAGCCGACCTTCCCGGCCGACTCTCTGGCGCGGATCAAGAATCAGATCCTCGCCGGCTTCGAGTACCAGAAACAGAACCCCGGCAAGCTGGCGAGCCTTGAGTTGTTCAAGCGGCTGTACGGCGACCACCCTTACGCGCACCCGAGCGAAGGTACGCCGCAGAGCGTTCCGAAGATCACCCTGGCACAGTTGCAGGCGTTTCACGCCAAGGCCTATGCGGCCGGCAACGCAGTGATCGCGGTGGTGGGTGACCTGACCCGCGCCGAGGCCGAAGCCATGACGGGCAAGATTTCCGCCTCGCTGCCTAAAGGCCCGGCGTTGCCGAAAATCGCCCAGCCGACCGACCCCAAGCCGGGTCTGAACCGCATCGAATTCCCCTCCAAGCAGACTCACCTGCTGTTCGCCCAACTGGGGATCGACCGTGCCGACCCGGACTATGCAGCCCTGTCCCTGGGCAACCAGATCCTCGGCGGCGGTGGTTTCGGCACCCGCTTGATGAGCGAAGTGCGCGAGAAACGCGGCCTGACCTACGGTGTGTACTCCGGCTTCTCGCCGATGCAGGTGCGTGGCCCGTTCATGATCAACCTGCAAACCCGTGCAGAAATGAGCGGCGGCACCCTGCGCCTGGTGGAGGACGTGGTAGCCGACTACCTCAAGACCGGCCCGACGCAAAAGGAACTCGATGACGCCAAGCGCGAACTGGCCGGCAGCTTCCCGCTGTCGACCGCGAGCAACGCCGATATCGCCGGGCAGCTGGGTGCCATGGGTTTCTATAACCTGCCGCTGACCTATCTGGAAGATTTCATGAAACAATCCCAGGCCCTGACCGTAGAGCAGGTCAAGGCTGCAATGAACAAACACTTGAGCGCCGACAAGATGGTCATCGTGACCGCCGGCCCGACGATTGCGCAAAAGCCACTACCGCCCCCCACTGACAAAATCGCCGAGCAGCCGCTCGGGGTTCCGGAGCATTAATGGCCAGTTCATCTCGCCCGAAAAAACCCGTCCACAACGTGCATAACGGTGTGGGCCAGCTGCGCATCATTGGCGGCGAATGGCGCAGCCGCAAGCTGAGCTTCCCCGACGTGGTGGGCCTGCGCCCGACGCCGGACCGTGTGCGTGAAACCCTGTTCAACTGGCTCGCGCCGTACATTGCCGGGGCCAAGGTGCTCGACCCCTTCGCCGGCAGCGGCGCGCTGTTCCTGGAGGCACTGTCCCGTGGGGCCGCCCTGGGCCAGGCGCTGGACGCCAGCAACGTGGCGGTCTCCAGCCTCAAGGAACACTTGGGCACGCTGCGCTGCACCACCGGTCAGGTCCAGACCGCCGACGCCCTGCGCTACCTGGAAACCCAGCCGGCCAGCGAATACGACGTGGTGTTCCTCGACCCGCCGTTCAACCAGAACCTGCTGCCAACCGTGTGCGCACTGCTGGAAGAACGTCAGTGGCTGGCACCGGATGCGTGGATCTACACTGAAAGCGAGACCGCGCCCTCTACCCTGGGCCTGCCGGCAGCGTGGCGCCTGCACCGGGAACAGAAATCCGGGCGGGTGTACTACGCGTTGTGGCACCGCAGCGCCGCCTGACCTCCGGGCGAGCGAGCTTTTGTGGTGAGCGGGCTTGTCGAATCGTCGCACCGCTCATTACAGAGATCGGCATGAACCCTTGCGCTAACACATTCACCCCCGCCTTCGGCCTCGGCAACCCCCACTTGCAAACGCTGTGGGGGCCGCTGTGGCGCCCCACTACTCATATCGAACGCCAACGCGAACGCCTGTGGCTGGAAGACGGCGACTTCCTGGACCTCGACTGGCATGGCCCCCACGACGCGCAAGCGCCGTTGGTGCTGGTGCTGCACGGGCTGACCGGTTCCTCCAACTCGCCCTACGTGGCCGGCCTGCAGAAAGCCCTGGCCGCGCAAGGCTGGGCCAGCGCTGCATTGAATTGGCGTGGTTGTTCGGGCGAACCGAATCTGTTGGCGCGCAGCTATCACTCGGGTGCCAGCGAAGACCTGGCGGCGGCGATTGCCCATCTGCGGGCCAAACGGCCGTTGGCGCCGTTGTATGCCGTGGGTTATTCACTGGGCGGCAATGTGCTGCTCAAGCATTTGGGCGAAACCGGCTCGGCATCAGGGCTGCAAGGCGCGGCGGCGGTGTCGGTGCCGTTTCGTCTGGACCAGTGTGCGGATCGCATCGGCCTGGGCTTTTCGCGGGTTTATCAAAAGCATTTCATGCGTGAAATGCTGGCGTATATCCGCGTCAAGCAGAGCCGTTTCCTGCTGGACGGCCGGACAGACGGGCTCAAGGCATTGGAAGACCTGGGCCCACTGGAAAAGATGCGCACGTTCTGGGATTTCGACGGCCGGGTCACCGCGCCTCTGCACGGGTTTCTGAGTGCCGAGGACTATTACCGCCGTGCATCGAGCCGCTATTACCTGGGCGATATCCGCACCCCAAGCCTGATCATCCAGGCCGCCGATGACCCCTTTGTGTTCGCCCACAGCCTACCTGAAGCGAGCGAACTGTCGGCGTGCACGGAGTTTGAGCTGCTGGCCAAGGGTGGGCATGTCGGATTTGTCGATGGCACCCTGAAACGCCCGGGTTACTACTTGGAGCGGCGTATTCCTCAATGGCTGCTGGCACAACACGGTTAACCCTGTGGGCGCTGGCTTGGGTTTACATCTCAACTGACTGAGTCGCCTGTAGCGATTTCGCGCTTTGGATCGGTAATCCATTCGCTCCATGAACCTGCGTACAACTTACCCAACGGGTAACCCGCCAGGCTCAGGGCGAACAGGTTGTGGCACGCCGTCACGCCCGAACCGCAATACGCCACCAGCTCATCCGGCGAACGTCCCTGCAACTGGGCAGCGAAGCGCTGCTTGAGCTGTGCAGCCGGCAGGAAGCGGCCGTCGGTGTCCAGGTTTTCATTGAACGCCGCACATTGCGCTCCAGGGATATGCCCTGCGATGGGGTCGATGGGCTCCACGTCACCGCGAAAGCGTGGTTGAGCGCGGGCATCGATCAGTGTCAGTTCCGGCTGGCCCAAGCGTTTTTCCAGCTGTTCGGCGTCCAGCAACAGTCGGTTGTCCGGCGTACCGGCGAATGTCCCAGGCGCCACCAGCGGCGCGTCCAGACTCAGTGGGAAACCTGCGCCGTGCCAGGCCTTGAGGCCGCCATCCAGGATAAACACGCCATCACGCTTACCCAGCCAGGCCAGCAGCCACCAGGCGCGGGCGGCATAGGCGCCGGGGCCGTCGTCATACAACACGATATCGGTGTCAGCGCTGATGCCCCACGCCCGCAATCGCTGAACCAACGTCTCTGCCGCCGGCAATGGATGACGCCCGGTCACGCCCTTGATCACCGTGCCACTGAGGTGTCGGTTCAGGTCGGCGTATTGCGCGCCCTCGATATGCCCTTCGGCATAGCTGCAACGCCCGTAGTCCGGGTCTTCCAGGGCAAAGCGGCAATCCAGGATCACCACCGAGGCGGCCTTCTGGCGCTCGGCCAGTTGCTGGGGGCTGATCAATTGGGCAAGCGGCATGACGGACTCCTATGAACAGATTCGGGAAAGGTCCTACTTCACTTCTTCCAATGCCTGATTCAACGGCACGTAAAACTCTTTGAATAATGCATCCACGGCGTCCTTGGCCTGAGGCGTGACAAACCCAGCCTCCAGCACCAACACCTGATAGACCCCGCGTTTGATCGCCTCAGCACTCAAGTGGGCAGAGTTTTCGTTGGTGGTGCACAAGAAACGCACCCAGGAGGTGAGGATGATCCAGGCATTGAGGGTCAGGGCTTCGGTTTGCACCGGGTCCATATTGAGGATGCCGGCGTCGACAAACCCTTGGTAAATAGCGCCCCCCTGGGTCAGGCAGCGCTGGGAGAAGCGCCGATAGCCGGTCGCCAGCTCCGGGTCGCTTTCCAGCAGGTGCTCGAGGTCGCGGTGCAGGAAACGGTAGCGCCACATGCCGGCCAACACGGCCTGCAGGTAGAAACGTTTGTCTTCGACGGTGACGGCGCGACCTTGGGGCGGGCGCAGGAAACTGTCCACCAGAGCTTCGTATTCGCGAAACAGCACGGCGATGATCGCCTGCTTGTTGGGGAAGTGGTAGTACAGGTTGCCCGGCGAAATTTCCATATGGGCGGCAATGTGGTTGGTGCTCACACTGCGCTCGCCCTGCTGGTTAAAAAGCTCCAGGCTGGTTTGCACAATGCGCTCGCTGGTCTTTACTCGTGGTGCCATAGGGGATCAGCTTCTGTACACGTGATAAGGCATCTTACGGCCTATTCTTACAGGGATAAATCCGCATCTGGGCGTAATGACATTTGACAATTTAGAGTAATGACTCTAAAAACCCAGGCAGACCTATAACAATCGGGAACGCCGCCATGTCTGCCAACGTTGCCTATCTGCAAGATACCCAGGTGCTGGACCAGCTCCAGGCGCTGTTCGACACCCAACGCCGTGCCTACGCCGCCAACCCGATGCCGCCAGCCGCACAGCGCCAGCAATGGCTCAAGGCCCTGCGTGACCTGCTCAGCGACGAGCGCCAGGCGCTGATCAATGCGATCAGCCAGGATTTCAGCCACCGCAGCGCTGACGAAACCCTGTTCGCCGAACTGATGCCCAGCCTGCATGGCATTCACTATGCCAGCAAACACCTCAAGGGCTGGATGAAACCTTCCCGCCGCGCCGTAGGCATTGCCTTCCAGCCCGCGTCAGCCAAAGTCATCTATCAACCCTTGGGCGTGGTCGGTGTGATCGTGCCCTGGAACTACCCGCTGTACCTGGCCATCGGTCCGTTGGTCGGCGCATTGGCGGCGGGTAACCGGGTGATGCTCAAGCTGAGCGAATCCACGCCTGCCACCGGCGAGCTGCTCAAGGCGCTGCTGGCGAAGATCTTCCCCGAGGACCTGGTGTGCGTGGTGCTGGGTGAGGCCGAAGTCGGCATGGCGTTCTCCAAGTTGCCCTTCGATCACTTGTTGTTTACCGGGGCCACCAGCATTGGCAAGCATGTGATGCGTGCGGCGGCCGAACACCTTACGCCGGTCACGCTGGAACTGGGCGGGAAGTCGCCCGCCATTGTGTCCGCCGATGTACCGCTCAAGGACGCCGCCGAGCGCATCGCCTTCGGTAAAGCGCTGAACGCCGGCCAAACTTGCGTAGCACCGGACTACGTGCTGGTGCCGGAAGATCGCGTCGAGGGATTTGTCGAGGCCTACACCCAGGCCGTTCGCGGGTTTTATCCGACCCTGGCCGACAACCCGGACTACACCGCCATCATTAACGAGCGACAGCTCGCGCGACTCAATGCCTACGTCAAGGACGCCACCGACAAAGGCGCCACCTTGATTCCACTGTACGACCAAGGCCAGGCGCGGCGCATGGCCCACAGCCTATTGTTGAACGTCAGCGATGACATGACCGTGATGCAGGACGAAATCTTTGGCCCGGTGCTGCCGATCGTGCCGTATCGCGGCATCGACCAGGCCTTTGCCTACATCAACCAGCGCCCTCGCCCGCTGGCCCTGTATTACTTCGGCTACAACAAGGGCGAGCAAAACCGCGTGCTTCACGAAACCCATTCCGGCGGTGTGTGCCTGAACGACACCCTGCTGCACGTGGCCCAGGACGACATGCCGTTTGGCGGTATCGGCCCGTCGGGCATGGGCCACTACCACGGCCATGAAGGCTTCCTCACGTTCAGCAAAGCCAAGGGTGTGCTGGTGAAACAGCGCCTGAACGCAGCGAAGTTGATCTACCCGCCCTACGGAAAATCGATCCAGACGTTGATCCAAAAGCTGTTCATCCGCTGAAACCGCCACTCACGGGATAACAACAACAATGAACCCTAGCCTGACTGATTCACCCGCGTTGACGCGGCGCGGCGTCCTGAAAATCGGCCTGTGTGCCAGCGCCTTCCTGGCTACCGCCGGGCTGGGCGCCAGTCTCACGGGTTGTTCCAGCAGCACGCCGGCCAGCGGTTTCGTGATGTTGCGTAGCAGTGATCTGCCGTTCCTGCGCGCGGTGATCCCTGTGTTGCTGGAAGGCGTGGCCAGCGCCCAGGCGGTTGCGAGCGGCATTGAGGGCACCCTCAAAAAACTCGACTTCAGCCTGCAGCATCTGTCGCCAGAGATGTTCAAGCTCACCCAGCAACTGTTCGACGTGTTGGGCATGGCCATCACCCGTGGGCCCTTGACCGGGATCTGGGGCAGTTGGGAAAACGCCAGCAGCGAGCAGATCCGCAACTTCCTGCACCGTTGGGAAAACAGCTACCTGAACCTGCTGCGCATGGGCCAGGGCTCGCTGCTCAAGCTGGTGATCATGGCCTGGTACTTCCAGCCGACGTCATGGGCGCACTGCGGTTATCCAGGCCCGCCGAAGATTTAGCCTTGATAACCCAATCAAATGTGGGAGCTGGCTTGCCAGCTCCCACATTGACCGCAACTCCGTACAAAAATAAGAGTGCATTCCTATGCCCGTACCTGATCTGTTCCGCGACGGCATGGCCCGTGGCTGGAAAACCCACAATGGCGCCACCCTCGACAACGACCTGACCTTGGAAGCCGACGTCGTGATCATCGGCAGCGGCGCCGGTGGCGGCACCACCGCCGAAATCCTCAGTGCCGCCGGTTACAAGGTGCTGCTGATCGAAGAAGGCCCGCTCAAGACCAGCAGCGACTTCAAGCTGCTGGAAGACGAGGCCTACACCAGCCTCTATCAGGAAGGCATCGGCCGCATGAGCAAGGATGGCGCGATCACGATCCTGCAAGGTCGCGCGGTAGGCGGCACGACGCTGATCAACTGGACGTCGAGCTTCCGTACGCCGGACGCCACCCTCAGCCACTGGGCCAGCGAATACGCGGTGAAGGGCCATAGCAGCGCCGAGATGGCGCCATGGTTTGAAAAAATGGAGCAACGCCTGGGCATCGCGCCCTGGGCTCTGCCGCCCAACCCCAACAACGACGTAATCCGCAAAGGATGCGAACAGCTCGGTTACAGCTGGCATGTCATCCCTCGTAACGTGCGCGGCTGCTTCAACCTGGGGTATTGCGGTATGGGTTGCCCGGTCAATGCCAAGCAATCGATGCTGGTGACCACGATTCCATCCACCCTGGAAAAGGGTGGCGAACTGCTCTACCTGGCACGCGCCGAACGGCTCGTCTACAGCGGTGACACGATTAGCAGCCTGGAATGTGTGGCCATGGATAGCCTGTGCGTGGCGCCGACTGGCCGCAAGATCACCGTGAAGGCCAAGCACTACGTGCTCTCCGGCGGCGGCATCAACAGCCCGGCGCTGCTGATGCGCTCGGACGCGCCTGACCCGCATACGCGGCTGGGCAAACGCACCTTCCTGCACCTGGTGAATTTCTCCGCCGGGTTGTTCGACGAGGTGATCAATCCGTTCTACGGCGCGCCGCAATCGATCTATTCCGATCACTTCCAGTGGCAGGACGGCACCACTGGCAAAATGTCATACAAGCTGGAGGCACCGCCCTTGCACCCGGCGTTGGCCAGCACCCTGCTCGGCGGCTATGGCGCCCAGAACGCCCTGGACATGAGTCAGTTGCCCAACACCCACGCGATGCTGGCGCTCCTGCGCGACGGCTTCCACCCCGACAGCCCGGGCGGCAGTGTGGAGTTGCGCGGCGATGGCACGCCGGTGCTCGACTACCAGGTGTCGGCCTACGCCTGGGATGGCTTGCGCCGTGCGTTCCACAGCATGGCCGAGATCCAGTTCGCGGCCGGCGCCAAGTCGGTCAAGCCGCTGCATCACGATGCGCGCTACGTCAAAACCCTCGGCGAAGCTCGCACGATGATTGACGACCTGAACCTGGAGTTGCACCGCACCTGCCTGGGCAGCGCTCATGTGATGGGCGGTTGCGCCATGGGTGAAGACCCGAAAAACGCAGTGGCCGACAGCCTCGGGCGCCATCACCAACTGCGCAACCTGTCGATCCATGACGGCTCTTTATTCCCCACCAGTATTGGGGCCAACCCACAATTATCGGTGTACGGTTTGACCGCCCAACTGGCGACAGCATTGGCCGAACGTCTGAAAACAGCGTGAAAAAACACGGTATTCGTCATGTCTATAGTGCTTTCTTCTGCATAAGTTGACTTTCCCGACCGGGATGGCTGCGATACCATCCGGTTCCCCAACGGACTCCGCCAGGACGACGCGATGAACCGAGTGTTGTACCCAGGAACCTTCGACCCGATTACCAAAGGCCATGGCGATCTGGTCGAACGTGCCTCACGCTTGTTCGACCATGTGATCATCGCGGTCGCAGCCAGCCCCAAGAAAAACCCGCTGTTTCCCCTGGAACAGCGCGTGGAGCTGGCGCGCGAGGTCACCAAGCACCTGCCCAACGTGGAAGTGGTGGGCTTTTCGACGCTGCTGGCGCATTTTGCCAAAGAGCAGAACGCCAATGTGTTCCTGCGCGGCCTGCGTGCGGTGTCGGACTTCGAATACGAGTTCCAGCTGGCCAACATGAACCGCCAACTGGCGCCGGATGTGGAAAGCCTTTTCCTCACGCCGTCGGAGCGCTATTCGTTCATTTCCTCGACGTTAGTCCGTGAAATTGCCGCTTTGGGCGGAGATATCACCAAGTTCGTGCACCCGGCCGTGGCCGATGCGCTGACCCTGCGCTTCAAGAAGTAAGACCGCTGAATCGGCGCCTGCTCGCACTGCGGGCGCCAATGCGGCACAATTGCGCGCATTAGTTTTTCAGATGCCTTGGCTGACTGCCGCGGCAGGAGTTTCCATGTCCTTGATCATCACCGACGATTGCATCAACTGCGACGTCTGCGAACCCGAGTGCCCGAACGCCGCGATTTCCCAAGGCGAAGAGATCTACGTGATCGACCCTAACCTGTGCACCCAGTGTGTCGGCCACTATGACGAACCTCAGTGCCAGCAGGTGTGCCCGGTGGATTGCATTCCGCTGGATGAAGCCCATCCGGAGACGGAAGAGCAGTTAATGGAGAAGTACCGGAAGATTACCGGTAAGGCTTGAGCTTTTTCAGTACCTGTTGGTGCCCCATCGCAGGCAAGCCAGCTCCCACACTTGACCGCATTCAACCTGAAGAAACTCGGTCAATGTGGGAGCGGGCTTGCTCGCGAAGGCTGCATCAGCCATCACTCATCAATCAGCGCTGGCACTTAGGGCAAAACACACTCGCCCGCTGCCCCAGCACCACATTGCGCAATTCGCTCCCGCACACTTTGCACGCCTCACCGCCCCGGCCATAGACGAACAGTTCCTGCTGGAAATACCCCGGCTGCCCGTCGCCGCCGATAAAGTCACGCAACGTGGTACCGCCGCGCTCGATGGCAGCAGCCAGCACACGTTTGATCTCTATGGCCAGCTTCAAGTAACGCCCGCGCGAAATGCCGCCAGCGGCCCGACGCGGATCAATCCCTGCCGCAAACAGCGCTTCCGTCGCATAGATATTGCCCACGCCCACCACCACCGCGTTATCCATGATGAAGGGCTTCACCGCCATCGACTTGCCACGGGACAGTTGGAACAGGCGCTCGCCGTCAAACAGGTCAGTCAGCGGCTCGGGCCCCAGGCGGATCAGCAGTTCGTGGTTGTGCGGGTCCTGGCTCCAGAGCATCGCGCCGAAACGCCGAGGGTCGGTGTAGCGCAGGGCCAGGCCCGACTCCAATTCGATGTCCACATGCTCATGCTTGGCCGCCGGCATGCCGACCTCCACCAGGCGCAAGTTGCCGGACATGCCCAAGTGGCTGATCAAGGTGCCCACTTCGGCATTGATCAGCAGGTACTTGGCCCGCCGCTCCACTAGCACGATGCGCTGCCCGGACAGGCGCACATCGAGGTCTTCCGGGATCGGCCAGCGCAGGCGCCGTTCGCGCACCACCACGCGGCTGACCCGCTGGCCTTCCAGGTGCGGCGCGATTCCACGCCGGGTGGTTTCGACTTCGGGTAACTCGGGCATGTGTACCTCGTGAAGAAAGGGTCAGTGGGCACCCAGTTCGCGGATCGACAACTTCATGCTTTCGAAGTCGTAGTCCGACAGGCCCACGTAGTCCAGCACCAAATGGCCGATGGCATTCCACTCATGGTCCACCGCCTGGTTGCCCAGCACCCGATAGGACGAGCAGATGTGCTCGGCCATCTTCAGGATCGCCAGCAGGTTTTTCAGTTGCGAATTGCGCGATGACTCATCGCTGAACACCGCCAAGGCGTTGTGGTGATTGGCGATGGCGTCGGTCACATGCTCCGGCAGACGCCAGGACTTGGCGGTGTAGTAGCCGACCACGGCATGGTTGGTGTTGAACGCGTTGTTTTCGGTGTCGACCACGCGGCTGTCGGGGCC
This sequence comes from Pseudomonas sp. DW-iso3, assembly GCF_058725305.1. NCBI lineage: Bacteria > Pseudomonadati > Pseudomonadota > Gammaproteobacteria > Pseudomonadales > Pseudomonadaceae > Pseudomonas > Pseudomonas sp. DW-iso3. Next base: position 130,856 of record NZ_JBZXDZ010000007.1, on the reverse strand, counting down.
GGCATTGGCATAAGCCTGCTCCAGTACCGACATGTAATTGGGGAAACGCTTAAGCATCAGCGGCACGCCGCAATCGTGGAACAGGCCCAGGGCATAGGCTTCGTCCACCGCCTGGGCGCCGGTACGCTTGGCCAGGGTGAGGCAGGTCATCGCCACATCCTGAGCGGTGTCCCAGAAGCGGTTGAGGGTAACGATGGTGTCGTCGCTCATTTCGCCCTTGATCGACAGCGCGTTGATCAGGTTGATGATCGAACGGCTGCCCAGCAGGTTCACCGCACGCTGGATCGAGGCGATCTTGTTGCTCAGGCCGAAATACGACGAGTTGACGATCTTCAGCAGTGCACCGGACAGGCCCGGGTCTTGAGAGATCAACCGCGCGATCACTTCCAGGTCCGGGTCGGGCATGTACTGCTCCATCTGCAAATCCACCATGATTTGCGGTTGGGGCGGCACGCTGATGCCTTGCAGGGCCTGTTGGATCTGTTCGGCGGAAAGCTCTTGGGACATAAGTACACACTCTGGGCTAGGCGGGGATTCTAACCTCTATAGGAACCTGACTGACACCTCAAAAACCGATGGGAACCGGACCAAATGTGGGCGCTGGCTTGCCTGCGATGCAGGCGCCTCGATATAGCGGTCATACCGAGGTGATGCCATCGCAGGCAAGCCAGCTCCCACATGTCCGGCGGCGTCACAGAGTCCTATACAACAAGGTATACTCCCGCTCTTTTTTCCGGAGCGACGTCATGTCCCTGCCAAGCCTGCGTCTCAAAGCCAACGCCGATCGTCGTTTGCGCAACGGCCACCTGTGGGTCTACAGCAACGAAATCGACGTGGCCGCCACCCCACTCCACGGCTTCCAGGCGGGCGACCAGGCCATCCTCGAAGCGGCCGGCGGCAAGACCCTGGGCATCGTGGCCATGAGCCCGAACAACCTGATCTGCGCCCGCCTGCTGTCGCGCGACATCAAGTTGCCGCTGGACAAGTCGCTGCTGGTGCACCGTCTGAACGTCGCCCTGTCCCTGCGTGACCGCCTGTTCGACAAGCCGTTCTACCGCCTGGTCTACGGCGACTCCGACCTGCTGCCGGGCCTGGTGGTCGACCGTTTCGGCGACATCCTGGTGGTGCAGATCGCCTCGGCGACCATGGAAGCCCATAAAGAAGACGTGATTGCTGCACTGACCCAAGTGCTCAAGCCGAGCGGCATCCTGTTCAAGAACGACTCCGCCGCGCGCGACGCCGAAGGCCTCAACCGCTACGTCGAAACCGTGTTCGGCCTGGTACCGGAGTGGGTCGCGCTGGAAGAAAACGGCGTGAAATTCGAAGCCCCGGTGATCCAGGGCCAGAAGACCGGCTGGTTCTACGACCACCGCATGAACCGCGCGCGCCTGGCCCCGTATGCCAAAGGCAAACGCGTGCTGGACCTGTACAGCTACATCGGCGGCTGGGGCGTGCAAGCCGCGGCCTTCGGCGCCAGCGAAGTGTTCTGCGTCGACGCCTCCGCCTTCGCCCTCGACGGCGTGGAGCGCAATGCCGCACTGAACGGCTTTGCCGAGAAAATGACCTGCATCGAAGGCGACGTCTTTGAAGCGTTGAAAGAACTGAAAGCCAGCGAAGAACGCTTCGACGTGATCGTCGCTGACCCACCGGCCTTCATCAAACGCAAGAAAGACATGAAAAATGGCGAAGGCGCCTACCGCCGCCTGAACGAGCAAGCCATGCGCCTGCTCAGCAAGGACGGCATCCTGGTCAGCGCGTCGTGCTCCATGCACCTGCCGGAAGACGACCTGCAAAACATCCTGCTGACCAGCGCCCGTCACCTGGACCGCAATATCCAGATGCTCGAACGCGGCGGCCAGGGCCCTGATCACCCGGTGCACCCGGCGATTGCAGAGACGCGTTACATCAAGAGCATTACTTGCCGGTTGTTGCCAAATAGCTAACTAACACCGCCCCCTGTAGGAGCCGGCTTGCCGGCTCCTACAGGGGATTTGCAGGCTTCATGGCGTTATTGGTTGAATTCCATTGTTCGCAGACTAGTATCGGTTTCTGGAATTACTCCGGAAAACAAAAACAATGTCTGAGTCCACCTACTCGCCCCGGCTCAGTGGCGAGATAAAACGCCAACAACTCTCCCGCTTCATCCTCATCACCTGCATCTCCCTGATCAGTTTTTTCCCGATCAATATCCTGCTGCCCTCCTTCCCTGCCTTGGCTGAAAGGTTCGATACGCCCACCGCCGAGGTCGCGCTGTCCATCAGCCTGTTCACCCTGGTCTTTTCCATTTCTCAACTGGTCACCGGCCCGCTGTCGGACAAATGGGGGCGCAAGGAAGTCCTGCTCGGGTGCATCACGCTGTCGATCCTGGGTGCCATCGGTTGCGCACTGGCGACGGACTACCTGACCTTCCTGCTGTTTCGCAGTGTCCAGGCCATGGGTTGCGGGTTCTTCGTATTGGGCCACGCACTGGTGGAAGACCTGTTCGAGGAGCAAGACCGCGCTCGCGTGCGCCTTTACTACTTGACCCTGAGCGGTTCATTCGTTGCGCTGTCGCCGTTGATCGGCTCCTGGCTGCAAACCACCTTCGACTGGCAAGGCAGCTTTTATGGGTTCGCCGTAATGGCACTGGGCATGTTGATCCATGCCCTCTGCATCCTACCGTCCAAATCCGCCAGCCCACACCGCACGCCGGTGTCGATCATCGGCACGCTGAAAGCCGTCGCCCGTAATCGCGACTTCCTGCGCTACTGGTGGATCGCCGCACTGGTATTCGCCTGCTACTTCGCCTTGATCAGCGTGACACCGCTGATTTTCATGGACACGCTGAAGCTCTCCGAATACCAGTATGCGTTGGTGTTGATGGTATATGGCGTGGCCTACTTGCTTGGTGGCGTTGCGGCCTCGTACCTGCAAAAGCGGATTTCGCTGTCCCGGCAAATCAATATCGGCCTGGGACTTCTGCTCGTCGCGGGCGTGCTGTTAACACTGATCGTCAGCCTGGATGCCATCACCCCAGTGACGTTGCTCATCCCGATGCTGATAAGCGCGCTGGCAGTGACCCTGGTTCGTCCGGCGGCGATTTCTGCGGCAATGCTGCTGTTCTCAAGCAGTGCGGGTACTGCTGCCTCGGCGGGCAACAGCATCATGTTCCTGACCGCCGCCGTCAGCAGTGCCGCCCTGGCGCAGACCGGGTCCAACCTATTGATCACCATCGCCCTGAGCTTCATCGTCTTTAGCCTGTGGGGCTGGCTGACCAATGCCAGAACTGGACGCTAACCGACTGTAGGAGCCAGCTTGCCGGCGATGGCGTTATGCCTGGCGCTGCATCAGCGCCTGACCCACCGCTATCGCCGGCGAGCCGGCTCCTACAGTGGGTTGTGGATCTCCCACACGTCCTGTAGCCGCTATCTTCACGGTTCCGGCCATTCCCTCCAGCCGCCAGCGGTGTAGAATCGGCCTTATTCATCGCCAGTCATCCCCCGGCGGGTTTATGAGCTCGAGGCCCAAGCACGCGGCGATCCCGCGACGCGAGTGGCAACTTCCGGACACACGGCCATTTTTCGAGTGTTCCAGTCGTCAATTAGAAGCTCACTCCCCTTTGCACCTGATTAATAAGTGATTAGCCGCCCGGAGTGCTCCATGCCAGATTACCGCTCGAAAACATCCACCCACGGCCGCAACATGGCCGGCGCCCGCGCACTGTGGCGTGCCACGGGGATGAAAGATGACGACTTCAAGAAGCCGATCATCGCGATTGCCAACTCGTTCACCCAGTTCGTACCGGGCCACGTCCACCTCAAGGACCTGGGCCAACTGGTCGCCCGCGAGATCGAACGCGCTGGCGGCGTAGCAAAAGAATTCAACACCATCGCCGTGGACGACGGCATCGCCATGGGCCATGACGGCATGCTGTATTCCCTGCCGAGCCGCGAGATCATCGCCGACTCCGTGGAATACATGGTCAACGCCCACTGCGCCGACGCCATCGTGTGCATCTCCAACTGCGACAAGATCACACCTGGCATGCTGATGGCCGCCCTGCGCCTGAACATCCCGGTGATCTTCGTCTCCGGCGGCCCGATGGAAGCCGGCAAGACCAAGCTCGCGTCCCACGGCCTCGACCTGGTCGACGCCATGGTCATCGCCGCCGATTCCAGCGCTTCTGACGAGAAAGTCGCGGAATACGAGCGCAGCGCTTGCCCTACCTGTGGTTCGTGCTCCGGCATGTTCACCGCCAACTCGATGAACTGCCTGGTGGAAGCCCTGGGCCTGGCCTTGCCGGGCAACGGTTCGACCCTTGCCACCCACAGCGACCGCGAGCAGCTGTTCCTGCAGGCCGGCCGTACCATTGTCGAGCTGTGCAAGCGTTACTACGGCGAGAACGATGAGTCGGTGTTGCCGCGCAACATCGCCAACTTCAAGGCGTTCGAAAACGCCATGACCCTGGACATCGCCATGGGCGGTTCCACCAACACCATCCTGCACTTGCTGGCCGCCGCCCAGGAAGCCGAGATCGAATTCGACCTGCGCGACATCGACCGCCTGTCCCGCCACGTGCCGCAACTGTGCAAAGTCGCGCCGAACATCCAGAAGTACCACATGGAAGACGTGCATCGCGCCGGCGGGATCTTCTCGATCCTCGGCTCGCTGGCCCGCGGCGGCCTGCTGCACACCGACCTGCCGACCGTGCACAGCAAGTCCATCGCCGAAGGCATCGCCAAGTGGGACATCACCCAGACCGACGACGAAGCCGTGCACACCTTCTTCAAGGCTGGCCCAGCCGGTATCCCGACGCAAACGGCGTTCAGCCAGTCCACCCGCTGGGACACGCTGGACGACGACCGTGAAAACGGCTGCATCCGCAGTGTCGAGCACGCCTATTCGAAAGAAGGCGGCCTGGCCGTGCTGTACGGCAACATCGCGCTCGACGGCTGCGTGGTGAAAACCGCCGGTGTGGATGAATCCATCCACGTGTTCGAAGGCAACGCGAAGATCTTCGAAAGCCAGGACAGCGCCGTACGCGGCATCCTCGCTGACGAAGTGAAAGCCGGCGACATCGTGATCATCCGCTACGAAGGCCCGAAAGGCGGCCCGGGTATGCAGGAGATGCTGTACCCGACCTCCTACCTGAAATCCAAAGGCCTGGGCAAAGCCTGCGCGCTGCTGACCGACGGTCGTTTCTCCGGCGGCACCTCAGGCCTGTCCATCGGCCACGCTTCGCCGGAAGCCGCTGCGGGTGGCGCCATTGGTCTGGTGCAGGATGGCGACAAGGTACTGATCGACATTCCAAACCGTTCGATCAACCTGTTGATCAGCGATGAAGAACTGGCCGCACGCCGGGTCGAGCAGGACAAGAAAGGCTGGAAACCGGTGGAGAAGCGTCCGCGCAAAGTCACCACGGCGTTGAAGGCTTACGCCCTGCTGGCCACCAGTGCCGACAAAGGCGCAGTGCGTAACAAAGCGATGCTCGACGGTCTGTAAGCTTCGCCCAAAAAAAATGCCCCGCCATGTGCGGGGCATTTTTTTGCCTGGAGATAATCTTCCCAAACAAAGGAGATCAACAGTGGGAGCTGGCTTGCCTGCGATGCTGACACCTCGCTATGCCTGATACACCGCGTCGATGCAATCGCAGGCAAGCCAGCTCCCACACTGATTGTGTTACTGAATCTCCTCCGGCTTGACGATCACCCAATTCTTGTCCGCCGTCACCGGCAACCCTTCCTTGGCCTGCGCCGCCGCATGCTTGGCGATCATGCCGTTCAGTTGGGTCATGTATTTGTCCTTGCGGTTGATCCACAGGTGGATGCCGCCCTTGGCCACGTCCACATCGTGGAACAGCATGTAGCCATCGCTGGTCGGCGTGTCGCCACCTACCAATACCGGTTTTTTCCACTCGTCGATGTAGGTGAGGATCGCCGCGTGCTTGCCGGCCATCCAGGTCGCCGGGGTCCACAGGTAAGGGGTGAGTTCCAGGCCGAGGTTGGCCTTCTCGTCATACTTGCCGGCCGTGATCTGTTTGCGCGCGGTGGTCAGCTCGCCGGTCTTGCGGTCCTTGAGCAGGGTGGTCACGCCGATGACGTTCTCGGGTTTGACGTTGTAGCCGTACTTCGGATCGGCAGCGACCATGCGCACCAGCTCTTCCGAAGCGGCGGTCATTACATACACCTCGATGCCGTTTTCCATCAGCTTGTTGTACAACTCTGCCTGGCCGGTGAAGACTTTCGGCGGTTGCACCTCAGACTTCTTCACCACGTCGCCTTCGAAATAGCTGACGGGCACGGGTTTGCCGGAGGCCATCAGCTCATCGACCTGCACCTTGAGTTCCTTGAGGGTGAAGCCCGAGAACACCTGAGCGACCCACGGGTAGCAGACCATGTCGTCCACTTCGCAGAGGCGATAGTAGTAACTGAACAGACTTTCCTTATGGTCGGCGGTGTCTTTGAACGGCATAAGCTTGAGCGACGGATCAAGGCTGTCACGGGTGATCAAGCCCTTGTTTTCCATGTAGGGCAGCAGGGATTCTTCAAGGTCGTAGCGGTAGCTGGTGTTGTCCATGTCAAACACCGCGTAATTACCCTTGTTGGCGTTGGCGGTGATCATTTTGCTCAGTTGCTCGGCGGCCGGGGCCGGCCAGTGTTTCAACTCGGTGGCGGCCATGGTTTGTCCGGCAAGGCCCAGACACAGCGCTGCGGCAAACAATCTCGAAGCAAGCTTCATATGCGTTTTCTCCCTGAGTTAAAAACATCGACGCTAACAAATCCCTGTGACAGTTACCGCCCGAGCGCGACCGCTTGCGTCGTGATAGCGCCAACGGCATGTGCCTGAGCGTCAAATGCTTATTCCAAAAACGACGGTCACCATTCCATATCGGTATTAAATCATTATATTTCAAGCTGTTAGGATTTTCGGTTCGCAATCGCAGGCTCACGCGATTGGCTGCCTTCTGAACGGAGCTTCAATGAATCTGCCCCTGATTCTCAACTTATTGGTGTTCGTAGCCCTGCTGCTGGGCCTGGCACAAACCCGTCGCACAACCTGGAGCCTCGCCAAGAAGGTGTTATGTGCCCTCGTACTTGGCGTGGTGTTCGGCACTGTCTTGCACACGATCTACGGCGACGGTAACCCGGTGCTCAGGGCCTCCATCGGCTGGTTCGACCTGGTCGGTAACGGCTATGTGCAACTGCTGCAAATGATCGTGATCCCGCTGGTATTTGCCTCGATCCTGAGTGCAGTGGCGCGTCTTCACAACGCATCGTCCCTGGGCAAGATCAGCTTCCTGACCATCGGTACCTTGCTGTTCACCACGGCCATTGCGGCGCTGATCGGTATCGGTCTGACCAACCTATTCGGCCTCACCGCGGAAGGCCTGGTAGCCGGCACCCAGGAAATGGCGCGCCTGCAAGTGATCCAGAGTGATTACGCAGGCAAGGTCGCCGACCTGAATATCCCGCAACTGCTGCTGTCGTTCGTGCCGGCCAACCCGTTCGCCGACCTGGCCCGGGCCAAGCCAACCTCGATCATCAGCGTGGTGATCTTCGCCGCCTTCCTGGGGGTTGCCGCACTGCAACTGCTCAAGGATGACGTGGAGAAAGGCCAGAAAGTCCTCAACGCCATCGACACCCTGCAAGCCTGGGTGATGCGCCTGGTGCGCTTGGTGATGAAGCTCACGCCTTACGGCGTATTGGCGCTGATGACCAAAGTGGTGGCCGGTTCCAACTTGCAGGACATCATCAAGCTCGGCAGTTTTGTGGTGGTGTCGTACCTGGCCCTGGGCCTGATGTTTGTGGTGCACGGCCTGCTGCTGTCCCTGGCCGGGATCAACCCGCTGCGCTTCTTCCGCAAGGTGTGGCCGGTGCTGACCTTCGCCTTCACCAGCCGCTCCAGCGCGGCGGCGATCCCGCTGAGCATCGAAGCGCAGACCCGTCGCCTGGGTATCCCGCAATCCATCGCCGGTTTCGCCGCGTCGTTTGGCGCGACCATTGGCCAGAACGGCTGCGCCGGCCTCTACCCTGCGATGTTGGCGGTGATGGTCGCGCCGACCGTAGGCATCAACCCGCTGGACCCGTTGTGGATCGCGACCCTGGTGGCGATTGTGACCTTGAGTTCCGCAGGCGTCGCCGGCGTGGGCGGCGGTGCGACCTTCGCCGCGTTGATCGTGCTGCCGGCCATGGGGTTGCCGGTGTCACTGGTGGCGCTGCTGATTTCCGTAGAGCCGCTGATCGACATGGGCCGTACGGCGCTGAACGTGAATGGTTCGATGACGGCGGGTGCGATCACCAGCCAGGTCATGGGCCAGACGGATAAGGCGTTGCTGGGTGCGGATGAGCACGCCGAGTTGGCGCAGGCCTGATAGGCCGTATTCGCTAGCAAGCCCGCTCCCACCTTTTGACCGCATTCTCATGTTGGAACTCGGTCAAATGGGGGAGCGGGCTTGCTCGCGAAGCTCTTAGGCTTTCTCCCAGACCTCGAAGTTGTACGCCGGCTTATCCCCTTGCGCCGCATTCTCCAGATTGGACACCAGCTTCCACTGGCCCACATCAAACTCCGGAAACCAAGCATCCCCTTCCGGGCTCAGCGCCACACGCGTCAAATACAGGCGATCCGCCTGCTCCAGCCCCTGCGCATACAACTGCGCACCGCCGATCAACATCAGCTCGTCAACGCCTTGCGCCTTGGCCCATTCCTCAGCGCGCTCTACTGCCGCGTCCAGTGACGGAAAAACTTCCGCACCTTCCAGCACCAGATCGGTCTGACGGCTAACCACAAGGTTCAAGCGTCCCGGCAGCGGTCGGCCCAGGGAATCCCAGGTCTTGCGCCCCATGATGATCGGCTTGCCCAAGGTGGTGGCCTTGAAATATTTGAAATCCCCCGGCAAGTGCCAGGGCATGCTGTTGTCGACGCCGATCACACGGTTTTCACCGAGGGCCGCGATCAGGCTTAAAGGGAGAGTTTTTTTCATGGCGACGAGAATACCAGAGCCCCGAGTCAGAGGTTATGCTCCAGGCTCACAAACACAACAGGACAACGCGTGACTCCTCTGCACACACTTTGGCTGACAGAAACCGTGCGCCTGCGCGAAGAACACGCGGGCCCGCTGGAAGACCTGGAAGCCAACCGTCTGGCCCGCACGGCCGGTGGCGACCTGCCGACGCGCATTCAGCAGCGTGCCCTGCACTTGGCCGAGCGCGATGGGCTCACGGTTGCTCTCACCCGCTGGTTGCAGGGCGCACGTCTGGCGCTGTTGCTGCTGGCGATTGTCGCCGTGATCAGCGGCGCAGGGCTGGCGTTTGCAGCATTGGGCAACGGCATCAACCCGGTAAACGTGTTCTGGGCTCTCGGCAGCCTGCTCGGGTTGAATCTCATCCTGTTGATCAGTTGGGCCCTGGGCCTGCTGTTTGCCGGTGAACACAGTGCCAGCCTTGGGCGACTGTGGTTATGGCTCAGCGAGAAACTCGCCCGTGATGCCAAAGCCGCACAACTGGCCCCAGCACTGTTACTGCTACTGCAACGGCAGAAGCTCAATCGCTGGGCCGTGGGCGTGCTGGTCAACAGCCTGTGGTTGCTGGCGTTGCTCAGCGCCATGGTGATTCTTCTTACGCTGCTCGCCACCCGTCGCTACGGCTTCGTGTGGGAAACCACCATTCTCGGCGCTGATACTTTCGTCGCTGTGACCCAGGCCCTCGGCACGCTGCCCGCTCTGCTGGGCTTCAACGTGCCGACCGTCGAGATGATCCGCGCCAGCGGCGACTCCGCCCTGAATATCGAAAGCGCCCGCCAAGCCTGGGCCGCCTGGCTGGTGGGTGTGTTGCTGGTCTATGGCCTGCTGCCCCGCCTGATCCTCGCCCTGCTGTGCCTGTGGCGCTGGAAACGTGGGCGCGCCGCCCTGCGCCTGGACCTCAACCTGCCCGGCTACAGCCAATTGCGCGAACGCCTGATGCCGAGCAGCGAACGTCTTGGCGTCAACGATGCCGCGCCCGAACAGCTGCACCACGTCAGCGGCGGCGTCAATGAACTGGAAAGCGATGGCGCCCTGCTCGTCGCCATCGAACTGGACGACCAACATCCCTGGCCCCCCAAACTGCCCGCCAGCGTGAAGAACGCCGGCATCCTCGACAGCCGAGAGTCGCGCAACAAACTGCTGGAACAACTCACACGCTTCCCACCCGCGCGCCTGGCTATCGCCTGCGACCCACGGCGTTCGCCGGATCGCGGCAGCCTGGCGCTGATCGCCGAACTCGCCCGCAGCGCCACCGCCACCCGCGTCTGGCTGCTGCAAGCGCCGCCCGGCCAGGCGCTGGACGCCGAGCGCCTGGGTGACTGGCACACCGCGTTGCAGCAACTTGAGTTGCCTTTCGCCGACTGCGCGCCGTTGAACTGGTTGGAGACTGGCCATGACTAAGCCCCTGAAACTCGCCGTGGTCGGCCACACCAATGTCGGCAAGACCTCGCTGCTGCGCACGCTCACACGCGACGTGGGTTTCGGCGAAGTCTCCCATCGCCCCAGCACCACGCGGCATGTGGAAGGTGCGCGGTTGTCGGTGGACGGCGAGGCCTTGCTGGAACTGTACGACACGCCCGGCCTGGAAGACGCCATCGCCCTGCTCGATTACCTGGAGCGCCTGGACCGCCCCGGCGAACGCCTCGACGGCCCGGCCCGCCTGGCGCGCTTCCTGGAAGGCAGCGAAGCCCGCCAGCGTTTCGAACAGGAAGCCAAGGTGCTGCGCCAACTGCTGGCCTCCGACGCCGGCCTTTATGTGATCGACGCCCGCGAGCCGGTGTTGGCCAAGTATCGCGACGAGCTGCAGGTACTGGCCAGTTGCGGCAAGCCGTTGCTGCCCGTGCTCAATTTCGTCAGCAGCAGCGACCACCGCGAGCCGGACTGGCGCGAAGCCCTCGCCCGCCTTGGCCTGCACGCATTGGTGCGATTCGACAGCGTGGCACCGCCGGAAGACGGCGAACGGCGCCTGTATGAAAGCCTCGCCCTGCTGCTGGAAACCGCGCGGCCGCAGCTGGAGCGGTTGATTCTTGACCAGGAAGCTCAACGCAAGGCCCGCCAGCAAAGCGCTGCGCGACTGATCGCGGAGTTGCTGATCGACTGCGCCGCCTGTCGCCGCAGTGTGGTCACTGAAGATGAGCAACAAGCCATCGGCGACCTGCGTAAAGCCGTGCGGCAACGCGAACAAAAATGCGTGGAGGCGCTGCTCAAACTGTTCGGCTTCCGCCCGCAAGATGCCGCTGCCAGCGACTTGCCGCTGCTGGACGGGCGGTGGGGCGATGACCTGTTCAACCCGGAAACCCTCAAGCAACTCGGCGTGCGCGTCGGCGGTGGAATCGCCGCAGGCGCGGCGGCCGGTGCGGGGGTGGATCTGCTGGTCGGCGGCCTGACCCTGGGCGCCGCCGCCCTGGCCGGCGCGATTGCCGGTGGCGCGCTGCAAACTGCCCGCAGCTATGGCAGTCGGTTGCTGGGCAAGATCAAAGGCCAGCGCGAACTGACCGTCGACGACAGCGTGTTGCGCCTGCTCGCCCTGCGTCAGCGACAGCTGCTCAAGGCCCTTAACCTGCGCGGCCATGCGGCGATGCACAGCATCAAGGTCGACACGCCCCAAGACAAGACGTGGCGCGAAGGCAAGTTGCCGGACGCACTGCACAAAGCCCGCGCCCACCCGCAATGGTCGTCCCTCAACCCTCACGCCAGGTTGAGCCAGGCCGAACGGCAGGATCAGGTCGAAGCCCTGGCCGCTCGGCTTGATGAGACCTGATCGGGTTATTGCTTAAACCACCCAAACGCCAGGAAGGCCGTGCAGAGCGAGCGAATCAGCTCTTTATCGGCTGTATTGGCTATTCCGTTGCGGTCGATGTCGCTATTGGTGAAAGACTCCAACACCCCGTCACTGTCGCCGTCATAAGCAGCCGCTTGGTAAACCAGCGACGACGTGCACCCAGACGTCGTGCGCTCATGGAAGTCGAGTTTGATCGCGTTGGGCATCCCGGTTTTACCGAAGTGATCGACGTACATCGTCAACGTACGCTGCCAATGGCTGCGCTGATTGAACCAGCCCAGTTTCAGGAAACTGTCGGCAAAGCTATCCACCCGCTCGGTATCCAGCATGCGCGACCGGCTGGCGGGGTTCAGATCCTCCGCCCAATGTAGATCGACACGGCCATCGGCACTCATGTCCACCGCGAAGATCTCGTGAACCAGTTCATCCGGGCAACCCACCTGATGCTCATAAAAATGCAGGATGACCGTATCGGCGCGGCCATTACCACTCATGTCCTGAGCATTGGCTTTCAAGTAACGCATCAGTGTTGCTCCTTAAGATAAGAAACACACACCTTAATGACGCGTTGCACCCGCCTCCAGACGGCGAGTCTGCGTTAGGTGTAAGGCCTGTCTACGCAGCCAGTAGCCGCGCAGCCATGGCCTTGAGCACCTGCAGGTCAAGCACCGGCACATGCATCTGCTTGGCCTGTTCGTCCCAATGACGCATGCGCAAACTGACAGCACACAACGGGGCCTGCTCGAAGGCATGAGCCTCATCGGCGCTCATCGCCCCGCCCTGGTACGCCAGGGTACGGCGACTGGCTTCGCTCAGGCAGGCGTAGTAGTCCGGCTGACTGAAGGTCAGATAACGCTTGGCCTGCACGTGATACTCCACCAACTTGGCCATGCGCTCGCTGAACCCTGCGCGACGCAGATAATCCGCCCCCAGCCGTTCGTGGCTGACCACGCCAAAACCGCCCATGTTTTCCCCACCCTGGCCACAGATATGCCCGATGTCGTGGAAAAACGCCGCCAGCACCACTTCCTCGTCAAAGCCTTCGGCCATGGCCAGCTGCGCAGCCTGGGACATGTGCTCGATCTGCGACACCGGCTCGCCGATGTAATCCGCCGTGCCGTGTTGCTCATACAAGCCGAAGATTTCGGCGAGGGTCTGTTGCGGGTTCATCACGCGCCGCCCCACAGTGTTGTGATATTCCGCTCGGCCATCGCCGGCCCCACGCTCATACCCACGCCGGTGTGCATCAACGCCGCGCTCAGCCCAGGCGCAGCCCGCAGGAATGAAAACGGCCCCGGCCCCCGCGAGCCGTACACACCCTGCCAACGCTCTACCACCTGGATCTTGCAGCCCAAGGTCTGTTCAGCCAGTTCGATCATCCAGTCATCCACCTGCTCGGCATTGAAGGGCGACGCGTCGCTGCCGTAGTCATGGGAGTCGCCGATGATCAGCTCCCCATGGGGCGTCGGGCTGATCAGCAGGTGAATGCCGTGTTCGTGCAGGTGCGGCGCCTCCTGCAGGATGTGCGCCTGCACCGGCGCCGCTTCCGGCAGATCGGCGAAGGCACCGTAATGCACGCAGCTCAAACCGGTGAGCAATGCGTGTTGCAGGTTCAGATTGAACGCGGGCCGGGCACGCAACATTTGCAGGCGGCAGATGCTCGGGTTGAGTGCGGCCATCGCGTCGGCCAGCAGGGTTTGGTAGTCATGGCCGGAGCACACGATGATCTGCTCGCCGCGAAAGGTCCCCGCAGTACTGTGCAACTGCCCCGGCTCGACGTCGCGCACCAAGGTGGAGAAGTAAAACTCCACGTTCAGCTCTTGCGCCAGGTAGTTGATCAGCGCCGGGATCGCTTCACGGGAATACAGTTGCTGATCTTCCTTGCCGTGCAGCGCGGCGCGGTGATGGCGGAACTGGCCACCGTACAGCGCCTTTATCGCCGCGCCCTGCAGCAGCTCGACATTGTAGCCGTGCTCTTTTGCACGCCCTTCACAGAAGGCTTCCAGCAAGTGTTCTTCTGCTTCGGTACGGGCGAACAGGTACGAGCCGTTGCGCTTGAGTTGCAGCCCGGCGACCTGCGCCCAATGGCCCCAGATTTCACGGCTTTCCCGTGCCAGCTCCAGCATCGACCCCGGCGGTTGGCCGGTGACCAGGGCCTGGCCGAAATTGCGTACCGAGGCGCCCAAGGGGGTGGCGCTGCGTTCGAACACCTTGACCTTGAGGCCGCGCTTGGCGGCGGCGAAGGCGTGGGACAGGCCGAGGATACCGGCGCCAATAATCAGTAGATCACTGTGCTTCGTCATGGATTTCGCAGTCCTCTGCAGGAGCGAGCCCGCGCCTGCAGGTAGAGGTGAACATTATTGTTTTTCCGACTTGCCGTCATAGCGCTTGCGCCACTCGGTCAGGATACTGTCGCGGTTTTTCGAAGCCCAGGCGAAGTCATTTTTGATCAGGCGCTGCTCGTAGTCGGCCGGTAATTCGGTCTGCGGCTTGGCAATGCCCGGCTGGGCGAGGACGGCGAAGTTGTCCTTGTACAGGTCCATGGCGGCCGAACTGGCGGAGAAATCAGCGAGTTTTTTTGCGGCGTCGGCGTGAGGCGTGCCTTTCATGACGGCAGTGGCTTCGATGTCCCAACCCAGGCCCTCTTTCGGCAGGATGATATCCAGTGGCGCCCCCTGGCGCTTCAACTGCACAGCCGGGTATTCGAAGGAAATGCCGATCGGGAATTCACCCGAAGCCGCCAGCTTGCAGGGCTTGGAGCCGGAGTGAACGTACTGGCCGATGTTCTGATGCAGGTCGTCCATGTACTGCCAGCCTTGCTTCTCCCCGTAGGTCTGCAACCAGGCGCTGACATCCAGGAAACCGGTGCCGGACGAGGCCGGGTTGGGCATGACGATCTTGCCCTTGTACTCAGGCTTGGTCAGGTCCTGCCAGCTCACCGGCTTGGTCAGGCCCTGCTTTTCGGCTTCGACGGTGTTGAAGCAGATGGTCGCGGCCCACACGTCCATGCCGACCCACGCCGGCGGGTTGGCGGCATCGCGGTAGTTCTTGCCGATCTTCTCCAGGTCCTTCGGCGCGTAATTGTCCAGCATGCCCTGCTGGTCGAGGATCGCCAGGCTGGAAGCTGCCAGGCCCCAGACTGCGTCGGCCTGCGGGCGATCTTTCTCAGCCAGCAGCTTGGCGGTGATGATGCCGGTAGAGTCACGCACCCACTTGATCTCAATGTCGGGGTTAGCCTGTTCGAAAGCCTTTTTGTAGGTCTTCAACTGCTCGGCTTCGAGGGCCGTGTAGACGGTCAACTCGGTCTTGGCGAAGGCATTCAGGCTGAATGCAGTCAGTACGGCAGCGACCAGCGCCAGGGGCTTGAACATGGAGCACCTCCTTCAGGGATGTTTATTGGCCGGGTGCGCTCTGGCGCCAGGCTTGGGAGCGACGCAACGCGCCACGTGAAGCCCACGCCAGCAGCAGCGAGACGCTGGCCGAGGTGAACAGGATCAGGGTCGACATGGCCGCCGCGCCGCCCACGTTGCCGGCATCGTCCATGTTCAACACGGCGACGGCGGCGAGGAGGGTGTCGGGGCTGTAAAGGAAGATTGCGGCGGACACGGTGGTCATCGCCGACACAAACAGGTAGCGCACGATGTCCAGCAGCGCCGGCAGGCAGATCGGCACCGTCACTTTCAGGTAATGGCGGTACAACGGCGCCTTGAGCGACAACGCGGCGGCTTCGAACTCGGCGTCCAGTTGACGCAGCGCCGTGGTCGCGGTCATCTGCGCGGTGGTCAAATAGTGAGCAATGGTGCACACCACCAGCAACGTCATGGTGCCGTAGAACACATGCAGCGGGTTGCCATTAAGATTGAAAAAGAACACATAGCCCAGGCCCAGCACCAAGCCCGGTACAGCCATTGGCACGAAACTGAGCATGCGCAGGGCCAGGTTGAGGCCCTTCTGGCCCTTGGTCTTTTCCATCAGGTACGCGCCGGTGAAGATCAACACGCTGCCGATCAACGCCGTGCACAACGCCATGGTCAGGCTGTTGCGATAGGCCAGCCAGCCGCCGCCGGCCGTGTCTTCGAACTGGTAATGGTTGAGCGACAACGACAGGTTGTAGGGCCAGAACTTCACCAGCGACGAATACACCGCCATGCCGAACACCAGCAGCAACACCGCGCAGATCAGCAGGACGATGGCCAGGTAGCAGGCATCCCTCAAGCGCGACGGCGCCGGCTGGAACACTTGGGCACGACCGCTCATGGCGTCGCCGTGACGGCGGCGCAGCCAGGCATCCACAGCAAAGCTGAACAGCGCCGGCAGCAGCAACACCATGCCGATCAACGCGCCGCGACCAAACTGTTGCTGGCCGACCACCGCCTTGTAGGCTTCCAGCGCCAGCACTTGATAGTCCCCGCCCACCACCACGGGCACGCCGAAGTCGGTAATGGTCAGTGTGAATACCAGGCAGAACGCAGCGAACACCGCCTGACGCGTGGCCGGCCAGGTAATACTGCGAAACGCCCGCGCCGGACTGGCGCCCATGCTGGATGCGGCATCAAACAAGCGCGCATCCGCCAGGGACAGCGCCGACAGCAGAATCATCAAGGCGTGTGGGAAGGTGTAGATCACTTCGCCCAGCACAATGCCCCAGAAGCCGTAGATATTGTCCGAGAGCAACCCGCGCAGCATGCCTTGGTTGCCGAACAGATAAACCAGCGCAATGCCCGGTAACATCGACGGCGCCATCAGCGGCAGCAGCGACATGCCGCGCCAGATCGCCTTGCCGGGGATCAACGTGCGCTGCAGAGCGTAGGCAAACAGGTAAGCCAGCGGTACGACAATGGCCGCGACGCTGAGCGAGACTTTCAGGCTATTGCCCAGCAGCCAGTGGAAGTTGTCACTGGTGAGCAGTTCCCGCGCCGCCACCAGACCACCGCCCTGCCCGGCTTCGCTGCTGAAGCCGCGCCAGAAGATCGCCAGCAATGGCAGCAGTACGGCAATCCCTAGCAGCAACAGCCACACCAGTTTGCCGCCGACCACGAAAATGCGGTCGCCCCTTTCAGCGCGGGAAACTTCACGCGGCATGGGCAGTGTCATCTCGCTGGCCATCTCAGGCAAACACCTGCAGGCTGCGCGGCGGTAAGGCGACCCAAATATCCTGGGCACCCAGACGTGGCATGGCTTCCGGAGCCACTTCGGCCAGCAGCGGATGGCCGGGCAATTGCTCCAGCTCGAAGCTCATGCGGCAGCGGTTGCCGAGAAAGGTGATTTCGCGGACCTTGGCCGGGAAAAGGTTTTCTTCGTGCACCGCCGGGTTGACGCTGATCGCTTCCGGGCGGCAGAACAGACGGCCGGACTTGGCGATGCCAGCATCGTCGGCCAAGCGCATGTTCATCCCGCCGACCTGGGCATGGCTGGCACTGTTGCGACTGAACGGCAGCCAATTACCCTGGCCGACAAACTCCGCCACGAACGGAGTGGCCGGACGGTCGTAGATCGCCTGGGGCGTGGCGTATTGCTCGACCTTGCCATTGTTCATCACGGCGATGCGGTCGGCCATCAGCATGGCTTCGTCCTGGTTGTGGGTGACCATCAACGTGGTGATGCCCAGGCGGCGTTGCAGTTGGCGCAGCTCGGTGCACAGATGCTCACGGACGCGGGCGTCGAGGGCAGACATCGGTTCGTCCAGCAACAACAACGACGGTGCAGGCGCCAACGCGCGGGCCAAGGCGACGCGCTGTTGCTGGCCGCCGGAGAGTTGACCGGGGTATTTCTTCTCACTGCCGACCAGGCCGACCAGTTCAAGCATCTGCCCGACGCGCAGGCGTACTTCCTCACGGCCGCTGCCGGTGAGACCGTAGCCGATGTTCGCTTCGACGGTGAGATTGGGAAACAACGCGTAGGACTGGAACAGAATGCCGTAGTCCCGCGCCTGGGGCGGCAGCAGAGAAACATCACGACTGCCCAGGTACAGTTCGCCGCTGTCCTGGCGCTCAAGGCCGGCGATGCAGCGCAGCAAGGTGGTCTTGCCGCAACCGGACGGGCCCAGCAGGCACACCAGCTCGCCGGCGGCGACGTCCAGGGAGACGTTGTCCAGCGCGGTAAAGGCGCCGAAGCGTTTCTGGATACCGCGCACCTTCATAGGCGCGCCGGGTTGGGTCAGGGCTGTGTTCATGCAAGGCACCTCATCAAACTGATGAAGCCCATGCTAGGCAGGCAATGCGTCCCTCATGTGGCAGAAAGGCAAAACGCAGTGATAGTGGTATTGGTGGATTTGGGTAGGACGGGCGGGGATTTGCTGCCTGCCCTGACCCCATCGCGGGCAAGCCCGGCTCCCACAGTGTTGATCTGTGAACACATTCAACGGTGGGAGCTGGCTTGCCTGCGATGGCGATTCAAAGGCCACCGCACAACCTTAAATAGGTGACATTTCCTGCGCCAACCCCAGAAACGCCGCCGGCAACCGCGCGCCTTTACGCTCCTTGAGGCAGTACAAATACTCGGGAATCTGCGGCGCATTCTCGATGGTCAACACCCGCAACTGTGGATCATGCGGCACTTCCTGGCGGGCGATGATGCTGATGCCGATATTGCGCAACACCGCCTCGCGAATCGATTCCCGGCTGCCGATTTCCAGCAGCGGGCCGTAGCTCACGCCTGCATCCTGTAGCATTTTTTCGGTCAGGCGCCGCGTGGTAGAGCCGGCTTCACGCATCAACAAGGTATGCCCGGCCAATGCAGTGAGCGGTACATGATCGAGCTTGGCCAGCGGATGGTGACGATGCACCGCGAGCACCAAAGGATCGGTGCCCAGCACACGGCGAATCAGGCGCGGGTCTTCCAGCAGTTGAGAGGAGGCGGCGAGATCGACGCGGTAATCATCCAGCGCTTCGAGCACCTGTTGAGAGTTGCCGATTTCTACCGACACTTCCACGTGGGGCAAGCGTTCGCGAAAGGCT
Source organism: Pseudomonas sp. DW-iso3 (assembly GCF_058725305.1). Lineage (NCBI taxonomy): Bacteria > Pseudomonadati > Pseudomonadota > Gammaproteobacteria > Pseudomonadales > Pseudomonadaceae > Pseudomonas > Pseudomonas sp. DW-iso3. Next base: position 112,120 of record NZ_JBZXDZ010000007.1, on the reverse strand, counting down.
TTGACCAGGTCGAGAATGTAGTAAGGCGCCGTGGCGGCAATCCTCAATGCGCCCTGGACCTGGCCACTGTTGCGCAGGAAAAACTCGATGTCCGCTTCCTGCTGCAACAGCGCCTTGACCATAGGCAGCAGGCGCGCGCCCTCGTCGCTGACGGTGAGGCGGCGGCCGCCGCGGTAGAACAGCTCGACGCCGTATTGGCTTTCCAGGTTACGGACCTGGGTGGTGACCGTGGGTTGACTCAGGCCGAGTTTTTTTGCCGCCTGGGTGATACTGCCCAGGCGGGCGACCATGAAAAACGCCTTTAACTCGGCACTCAGCACACCACCCTCTCATCGTCTATTTGCGCAACAGGCGCAAGCCATTGAACACCACCAGCAGGCTGACGCCCATGTCGGCGAAGACCGCCATCCACATGGTGGCCATGCCCAGGAAGGTGACCGCAAGGAAGATCGCCTTGATCACCAACGCCAGGGCGATGTTCTGCTTGAGGATACTCGACGTTTGCCGCGACAGACGAATGAATGCCGGAATCTTGCGCAAATCATCGTCCATCAACGCCACGTCCGCGGTCTCGATGGCGGTGTCGGTGCCTGCTGCGGCCATGGCAAAGCCGATCTCGGCACGGGCCAACGCCGGGGCGTCGTTGATGCCGTCACCCACCATGCCCACGCGGTGGCCTTGGCCGTAGAGGGTTTCGATGGCTTGCAGTTTGTCGGTCGGCAACAGGTCGCCCTGGGCTTGGTCGATGCCGACCTGGGCGGCAATCGCCTGGGCGGTGTGGGTGTTGTCGCCGGTGAGCATCAGGGTCTTGATGCCCAGATCGTGCAGTTGCTGGATGGCTTCGCGGCTGCTGTCCTTGACCGTGTCGGCCACGGCGAACAGTGCCAGCGGGCCGGACTTGTCGAGCAACAGCACCACGGACTTGCCCTGTTTTTCCAGGGCGAAGAGTTTTTCTTCCAGCTCAGGCGAGCACAGGCCCAGGTCTTCTACCAGGCGGTGGTTGCCCAAGTGATAGGTTTCGCCGTTGATGTCGCCACGCACGCCTCGCCCGGCCAGGGCCTCGAAGTTATCCACAGCGTGGCTCGGCAGGTTTTTATCCACCGCGGCGTTGGCGATCGCCAGCGACACCGGGTGATCGGAACGCCCGGCCAAACTGGCGGCCAAGGCCGGCGCGCTGTCTGCGACATTGGGGAACAGTGCCAGGTAATCGGTTTGCACCGGCTTGCCATGGGTGATGGTGCCGGTCTTGTCGAGGGCCAGGTAGTCGAGCTTGTATCCGCCTTCCAGGTACACGCCGCCCTTGATCAGGATGCCTTTGCGCGCAGCCGCCGCGAGGCCGCTGACGATGGTCACCGGAGTGGAAATCACCAGGGCACACGGGCACGCCACCACCAGCAGCACCAAGGCGCGGTACACCCAGTCGAACCAGACACCGGCCATGAACAGCGGCGGAATCAGCGCTACGCCCAGGGCGAACAGGAACACGGCTGGGGTGTAGATTTTCGAGAAGCTGTCGACAAACCGCTGAGTCGGCGCACGCGCGCCTTGGGCCTGTTCCACCGCGTGAATGATGCGCGCCAGGGTGGAGTTGTTGGCCGCTGCGGTGACTGTGTACTCCAGGGAACCTGCCTGGTTGATGGTGCCGGCGAAGACTTTGTCGCCCACGGTCTTCTCGATCGGCAGGCTTTCACCGGTGATCGGCGCCTGGTCGATGGTGGACTGTCCAGCCGTGACCTCACCGTCCAAGCCGATGCGCTCGCCGGGTTTTACCCGCACGATCGCCCCTAACTCAATGCTTTTGACTTCCTGTTCAGCCCACGAACCGTCGGTTTGCTGCACGGTGGCCTGCTCCGGCGTCATCTGCATCAAGCCACTGATGGCATTGCGCGCACGGTCCAGGGACTTGGCTTCGATCAACTCGGCCACGGTGAACAGGAACATCACCATGGCCGCTTCCGGCCATTGCCCGATCAGGATCGCACCGGTGACGGCGATGCTCATCAAGGCATTGATGTTCAGGTTGAGGTTTTTCAGGGCAATCCAGCCCTTTTTGTAAGTCGTGAGGCCGCCGCTGAGGATCGACACCAAGGCCACCAACGCGATCACCCACGTCGGCGCAGCATTGGCGAAATGCAGCACTTCGGCCCCCAACGCGCCAACGCCGGACAATGCCAGCGGCCACCAGTGTTTCTTGGCAGGCGGTTCAGCAGCCGGAGTGCCTTCCTCGATAGGATCAGCCTGCATCCCCAAGGATTTGATCGCGTCGATGATCGGCGCGGTGCTCGGCAAGTCGTGGGTGACGCCGAGGATACGGTTGATCAGGTTGAATTCCAGTTGCTGCACGCCGGCCAGCTTGCCCAGTTTGTTCTGGATCAGCGTCTGCTCGGTGGGGCAGTCCATGGCTTCAATGCGAAAGGTGCTCAGCCGCGAACCGGCGGTGGGCGCTTCGCTCAGTTGCACCAACGCAGGGGCTGGGGTGCCGGAACAGCAGGAGCCGCCGTGGCCGTGGTCATGCACGGGGGGCAGTTTTTTCGGACCATGGTCGTGATCATGGTCGTGATCGTGTTTATGCGGGGTGTGGATGGAGTCGCTCATTCTGTCGCGTCCGTAAAGGTGCCTGTTGCCAAGTAAAGACCCTGTAGCCACTATAGGGTCAAGCACCCATTTGGAGATTGCTGCGATGAAGATCGGCGAACTGGCCAAACTGACCGACTGCCCGGTGGAAACCATCCGTTACTACGAAAAGGAAGGCCTGCTGCCGCCCCCGGCGCGCACTGACGCCAACTACCGCGTGTACACCCAGGCGCACACCGAGCGGCTGATCTTTATCCGCAACTGCCGCAGCCTCGACATGACCCTGGAAGAAATCCGCAGCCTGCTGGGCTTGCGCGACAGCCCCCAGGACCAGTGCGAAAACGTGAATGCGTTGATCGACGAGCATATCCACCACGTGAAAGCGCGCATCGATGGGCTGCTGGCATTGCAGGAACAGTTGCTGGACCTGCGCCAACGCTGTGGCGGCGGGGATCAGTGCGGGATTTTGCAGCGGCTGGAGGTCAGTGGGAGCGTGCAGGCCAGCGAGGCGGAGCCTTCGCATGTGGGCAGGAGCCACGGCCACTAACTCAAGTGAGCACCGACCAACTGTGGGAGCTGGCTTGTCGGATCGCCGCATTGCTGCGATAGCGGAGTGTCAGCACCTGATTAGGTGACTGATGTACTGCTATCGCAGGCAAGCCAGCTCCCACAGTTTAGACCGAGGCAGTTTTTAGATCGCGACGTCAGCCTTGATGCTTGGGTCGGCGTCGTAGCCCACGATCTCGAAGTCTTCGAACTTGTAGTCGTAGATCGATGCAGGTTTGCGCTTGATCACCAGTTCCGGCAGTTTCTTCGGCGTGCGCGCCAGCTGGGTGCGGATCTGTTCCATGTGATTGCTGTAGGCGTGGGTATCGCCGGTGGTGACGATGATCTCGTGGGGGATCAAGTCGCACTGCTGGGCCAGCATATGAGTGAGCAATGCCAGCGCGGCGGTGTTGTACGGCAGGCCGAGGAAGACATCGGAGCTGCGGATGTACAACTGCATCGACAGGTGGCCGTCGTGCACGAACGCTTGGTACAGCAGGTGGCACGGCGGCAACGCTTGCTTGCCGTTGCGCGCGTTTTCCTGGGGGCTCTTGGTCTCGTCGGGCAGGTACTCGACGTTCCAGCCGTGGAACAGGATACGGCGGCTGTTGGGGTTGGTCTTGAGCGTGTGGACCATGTAGTCGATCTGGTTGATCGTGCCGCCGTCCTTGGTCGGCCAGGCGGTCCACTGTTCGCCGTACACCGGGCCCAGGTCGCCGTCTTCGGTGGCCCATTCGTCCCAGATGCGCACGCCGTTCTCATTCAGCCACTTGATGTTGGTGTTGCCACTCAACATCCAGATCAGCTCGTTGGCGATACTTTTGAAGTGAAGCTTCTTGGTGGTCAGCAGCGGGAAGCCGTCGGCCAAGTTATGCCGATACTGACGGGCAAACACGGCCTTGGTGCCGGTGCCGGTGCGATCGCCCTTGGTCAATCCATTGGTCACGACGTCGTTCAGTAGTTCGAGATATTGCTTCATTTGGGTACCCGTATCGTTGAAGCCCGGACCCTACGGCCCGGGCATTCGAATTTAAAGCGCGGTGTTCTTCAAAGGTTGCGGGCGATTGTACGCCCACCACAGCAAGCCCAGGCCGCCAAGGATCATCGGCAGGCTGAGGATCTGGCCCATGGTCACCCAACCGAACGCCAGGTAGCCCAGCTGCGCATCCGGCACGCGCACGAACTCGACGATAAAGCGGAAGATCCCGTAGAACAACGCGAACATGCCCGACACCGCCATGGTGGGGCGCGGTTTGCGCGAGAAGATGTACAGGATAAGGAACAGCGCCACGCCTTCCAACGCGAACTGATACAGCTGCGACGGGTGGCGTGGCAGTTGCGCGGGGTCGCTGAACGGCGGGAACACCATGGCCCACGGCACGTCGGTCGGCTTACCCCACAGCTCGGCGTTGATGAAGTTACCGATACGCCCGGCGCCCAGGCCGATCGGCACCATTGGCGCAACGAAGTCCATCAGTTGGAAGAACGACTTGCCATTACGACGGCCGAACCACCAGGCGGCAATCATCACGCCGATAAAACCGCCGTGGAATGCCATGCCGCCTTTCCACACTTCAAAGATCAGCGTCGGATTGGCGATGTACGCCGAGAGATCGTAGAACAGCACATACCCCAGGCGCCCGCCGACAATGACCCCCATCGACAGCCAGAAAATCAGGTCGGAGAGCTTCTCCTTGGTCCAGGTCGGATCGAAACGGTTCAGGCGTCGAGAGGCCAGAAACCAGGCACCGCCGATGCCGATCAGGTACATCAACCCGTACCAGTGGATTTTCAGCGGACCAATGGCCAGGGCCACCGGGTCGATCTGCGGGTAAGGCAGCATTGCGACTCCTCGTTAAATCATTCGTTATGGCGTCCGGACCATGCCCGGGCGCGATTAAGACTGCATTACTCAAGTTTTTCAAAACAAAAAATTTATGCCGACACAGAACAACAGCCCGGCGAACAACCGCTTGAGCAGACGCGGCGACAATCGATGTGCCAAGCGTGCACCGAAGCGGGCAAACACCATGCTGGTCAGGGCAATGCCCAGCAGTGCCGGCAAATACACGAACCCTAGACTATGCGCGGGCAACAACGGGTCATGCCAGCCCAGAATCATGAAACTTAACGCACTGGCCAGCGCAATCGGCAGGCCACAGGCGGATGAAGTGGCCACTGCCTGCTGCATCGGCACACTGCGCCAGGTCAGGAACGGCACGGTCAGCGAGCCGCCGCCAATGCCGAAAATCGCCGAGGCCCAGCCGATAAACGTACCGGCGACGGTCAGGCCGAGTTTGCCCGGCACCGTCCGGCTGGCCTTGGGCTTAACGTCCAGTGCAAGTTGAACGGCCACCAGCAAGGCGAACACGCCGATGATCTTTTGCAGGTGAGGGCCGGAAATCGCCTCGGCCGTCAGTGCGCCAAAACCGGCGCCGATCAGGATACCCACGGTCATCCACACAAAGATCGGCCAACGCACCGCACCCCGCCGGTGATGCTCGCGTACGGCATTCACCGAGGTAAAGATGATGGTCGCAAGGGACGTGCCCACAGCCAAGTGGGTCAGCACCTGCGGGTCGAAGCCCTGCAAGGTGAAGCTGAACACCAGCACCGGCACGATGATGATCCCGCCGCCCACGCCAAACAGCCCGGCGAGTACACCCGCACAGGCGCCAAGCAGCAAATACAGCAGAAATTCCATGGGAGCCCCCGAACCAAGTCCGGCATGTTAACGGATGGAAGGCATGCGACCCAACTGGATACGATGGAACGCCTGTGCTTGAGTGGGTAGAGTGGCAAAAAACACAAAAGGGATCGCCTGATGTGCCTGATTGTTTTCGCTTGGCGACCGGGCCACGCCCAGCCGCTGATCGTCGCGGCCAACCGCGATGAGTTCTACGCCCGCCCCAGCCTGCCGTTGGCCCAGTGGGAGGATGCACCCACTGTCTATGCCGGCCGCGATCAGGAAGCAGGCGGCACCTGGCTGGGGGTGAACGCCGAGGGGCGCTTTGCCGCGCTGACCAATATCCGCGATCCGCACCAACCGCCGGCCCGCAAGTCCCGTGGCGAGCTGGTCGCGCGCTTTCTCAACGGTTCACTGCCGGTTGAGCAGTATTTGGCCGACGTTAACGGCCGTTCGATTGAATACGCAGGGTTCAACCTGCTGGTGGGCACACCGGGTGAGCTGTGGCATTACAACGCTAATCACACAGAGCCGACGCAGTTGAAAGCGGGCGTGTATGGGTTATCCAATGCAGGGCTGGATACACCTTGGCCGAAACTGCTTAAGGCCAAAGCCGCGCTGAGTGAGTTGCTGAACGATCCCCAGCCCGAAGCGCTACTGGAGATTCTGAGCGATCCACAGATTGCACCTTTTGCCGAGCTGCCGGATACCGGCGTGGGGTTGGCGACGGAGAGTTTGCTGTCGAGTGTGTTTATCGCCAGCCCGAGTTATGGGACACGGGCGAGCACGGCGTTGATTGTGAATGCCGATGGCACGCGGCGGATGGTGGAGCGAAGCTTTGGACCCCATGGTGGGCGGTTGGGCGAGGTAGACATCAACCTGTAGGAGCGAGGGGGACGCCTAGTTCTTGCTCGCGAAAAACCTGAGAACGCCGCGGGTAATCAGGCACCCCGCGTTATCGTTGACGTTCTTCGCGAGCAAGCTCGCCCCTACAAGGTTTTGGCGGAAGCCGGATTGATCATCCTTGTCAGCCCCAGGTTCTTCAGCGCCAACTGCAGCGAACTGTGGATAACTTGCGGGTTGTCGATGGTCATCAACTCCGCCAGCAAGTCTTTGGCCATGCTCAACTCAACCTGGCGCAGCATCCACTTCACCTTCGGCAAGTTGGTGGCGTTCATCGACAAGCTATCGAAGCCCATCGCCATCAACAGCACCGCCGCCGCCGGATCGCCGGCCATTTCACCGCAGATGCTCACCGGCTTGCCTTCGGCATGAGCGTCGCGCACCACGTGTTGCAGGGCTTGCAGCACCGCCGGGTGCAGGTAGTCGTAGAGGTCGGCCACCCGCGGGTTGTTACGGTCCACGGCCAACAGGTATTGGGTCAGGTCGTTGGAGCCCACCGACAGGAAGTCCACCTGCCGCGCCAGCTCCTTGGCCTGGTACACCGCTGCCGGGATTTCAATCATCACGCCAATCGGCGGCATCGGTACGTCGGCGCCTTCGTCGCGCACTTCGCCCCACGCACGGTGGATCAAGTGCAGCGCCTCTTCCAGCTCGTGGGTGCCGGAGATCATCGGCAGCAGGATACGCAGGTTGTTCAGGCCCTCGCTGGCCTTGAGCATGGCGCGGGTCTGTACGAGGAAAATTTCAGGGTGGTCGAGGGTCACGCGAATGCCGCGCCAGCCAAGGAAGGGGTTGTCTTCCTTGATCGGGAAATAGGACAGTGACTTGTCGCCGCCGATATCCAGGCTGCGCATAGTCACCGGCAACGGGTGGAAGGCCTGCAGTTGCTCGCGATAAATCGCCAGCTGCTCCTTCTCGCTCGGGAAACGCTGGTTGATCATGAACGGCACTTCAGTGCGGTACAGCCCCACGCCTTCAGCGCCGCGCTGTTGCGCCCGGGCCACGTCGGCCAGCAGGCCGGTGTTAACCAGCAACGGCACACGGTGACCATCGGTGGTCACGCACGGCAGTTCGCGCAAGGAATCGAGGCCCAGCGCCAGTTGTTTCTCTTCTTCAACTACTTCGGCGTATTGCTTGCGCAGTACTTCGCTGGGGTTGGTGAACACTTCACCGCGATGGCCATCGACGATCATGCCAATGCCGTCGACCTTGGCATACGGCAGGTCTACCAGGCCCATCACCGTCGGGATGCCCATGGCACGCGCCAGGATCGCGACGTGGGAGTTGCCCGAACCGAGTACCGAAACCAGCCCCACCAACTTGCCCTCAGGCACTTCGCCGAGCATGGTGGCGGTCAGTTCCTCACTGACCAGGATGGTGTTGTCGGGGTAAACCAGGTTGGTGGTGCGGTCTTCCTGCAGCTTGGCCAGCAGACGGCGACCCAGGTCGCGCACATCCGAGGCCCGCTCACGCAGGTAGTCGTCATCCATCATTTCGAAACGGTTGACGTGATCGGTGACCACCTGGCGCAGTGCGCCCTGGGCCCACTGGCCGGTCTTGATCACGGTCTTGACTTCGTTACCCAGGGACGCGTCATCGAGCATCATCTGGTAAACGTCGAACAATGCGCGCTCTTCGGGGCGCAACTGGGTGGCCAGCTTGTTCGACAGGTTGCGCATGTCGGCGCGCACGCCTTCCAGGGCAGTCTTGAACAGTTTGATTTCAGCGTCGATGTCGCTGACGGTCTTGTCCGGCACCACATCCAGATCCGCCGGCGGCAACATGACCACCGCCGTACCGACCGCAGCGCCCGGTGAACCCGGCACGCCCACGAATTTGGCTTCCTGGATGCCCTTGCCCTCACGGCCCAGGCCGCGAATCGAACCGGTGGCTTCGGCGTGAGCGATAACCCCGGCGAGCTGCGCGCTCATGGTCACGAGGAAGGCTTCTTCACCTTCGTCGAACTGGCGGCGTTCTTTTTGCTGGATGACCAACACGCCGACAACGCGGCGGTGGTGAATAATCGGGGCGCCGAGGAACGAGGCGTAACGCTCTTCGCCGGTTTCGGCAAAGTAGCGATAACGCGGGTGATCGGCCGCGTTTTCAAGGTTCAGGGGTTCTTCACGCGTCCCCACCAGGCCCACCAGACCTTCATTGGGCGCCATGCTGACCTTGCCGATCGAGCGCTTGTTCAAGCCCTCGGTGGCCATCAGCACAAAACGGTTGGTCTCGGGGTCCAGCAGGTAAACCGAGCAGACCTGGCTGCCCATGGCTTCCTTGACGCGCAACACAATAATCCCCAACGCCGCCTTGAGATCCTTGGCGGAGTTAACTTCCTGGACGATCTTGCGCAGCGTATTGAGCATGGCTCGGGGTCGAACTCCGTCGTCAGTCGCGCGCTAAAAGGCGCGGGGCAAGCTCTTTGAGAGCGCGACGATAAACTTCGCGCTTGAATGTCACCACCTGGCCCAACGGATACCAATAGCTGACCCAGCGCCAACCATCGAACTCCGGTTTACCGGTCAAATCCATCCGCACCCGCTGCTCATTGGAGATCAGGCGCAGGAGAAACCACTTCTGCTTCTGGCCGATGCACAGCGGTTGGCTGTGGGTACGCACCAGGCGTTGCGGCAAACGATAGCGCAACCAGCCACGGGTACAGGCCAGAATTTGTACATCTTCGCGCTCAAGGCCGACTTCTTCGTTCAACTCACGGTACAAGGCGTCCTCAGGGGTTTCGTCGGGGTTGATTCCACCTTGAGGAAACTGCCAGGCATCTTGGTTGATTCGGCGAGCCCATAGCACCTGTCCGGCATCATTCGTAAGAATGATCCCGACATTAGGACGGAAACCATCGGGGTCGATCACGGCAACAACCTCGCAAACGCATGTCGCCGCATTGTTCCACAAAGGTTGATGAAGCGGCAACGAGGCTTCTTACCTTATGTGCACTCTTGTGAAAAGACCGTATTCTGGACGCCTTTTTACAGACTTTTCAGCGAGTAACTGCAATGCGCCTGGCTTTATTCGACTTGGACAACACCCTCCTCGGCGGTGACAGCGACCACGCCTGGGGCGATTACCTCTGTGAACGCGGGATTCTCGACCCGGTTGCCTACAAGGCCCGCAACGACGAGTTCTACCAGGATTACCTGGCCGGCAAGCTGGACAACGCTGCCTACCTGAACTTTTGCCTGGAAATCCTCGGCCGCACCGAGATGGCCCAGTTGGAAGAGTGGCACAACGACTATATGCGTGACTGCATCGAGCCGATCCTGCTGCCGCTGGCCACTGAACTGCTGGCCAAACACCGCGCCGCCGGTGACAAGCTGGTGATCATCACCGCCACCAACCGTTTCGTCACCGCGCCGATTGCCGCACGCTTGGGCGTGGAAACCCTGATCGCCACCGAATGCGAGATGGAAAACGGCCGCTACACTGGCCGCAGCACTGACGTGCCGTGCTTTCGCGAGGGCAAGGTGACGCGCTTGAATCGTTGGCTGGAAGAAACCGGGTACAGCCTGGAAGGCAGCTACTTCTACAGTGACTCGATGAATGATTTACCGCTGCTGGAGCAAGTGACTCATCCAGTGGCAGTGGATCCGGATCCGAATTTGCGGGCTGAGGCCGAGAAGCGTGGCTGGCCGGTGATTACCCTGCGCAGCTGATGACGCCTTCGCGAGCAAGCCCGCGCCCACATTTTGACCGCATTCTCATGCTGGAACTCGGTCAAGTGTGGGAGCTGGCTTGCCTGCGATGAAGTCGACACGGTCCCAAGCCCTACATAGGCTTGGCGACCATCAAGTAGAAAATCGCCACAAACGCGAGAAACGCCGGCCACCCCAGGCCAAACCACCAGCGCATGTACGTCGCGGCCTTGATCGGCATTGCCGTACCCTCCCGCAACGCCTGCTCCGCCATCTTGTGTACGCGAATCTGCAACCACACCACCGGCAGCCAGCAGATCCCCGCCAACCCATACAAGCCGAACGTCCATTGCAGCCAGCTCTGCTGCAGCGACCAGCCCGCCAGGTACATCAAGCCGATGCCACTCAACGGCTGGAACACCGCCGTGGTCGCGGTAAACGCCCAGTCGGCGAATACCAGGTGCTTGAAGGTCACGGCGATCACTTCCACGTTGCCAGTGCGCCAAGCGCGCAACGCGTAGTAAGCCGAGCCCGCGCCCAGCCCGAACAGGATCGTCGACGATAGGATATGCAGGGTTTTCAGCAGCAGGTAAGCGCTCATCTAAACGGGTTTGGCGCCCATCAACCCGGCAATCGCCACGAACCCCACCAGGCTGACCACCGCCAGCACCAGCGTGAAGTTCAAGCTACCACCCTCGCCTTTGCGCAGGCGATTGAGCCGCGCCACCAGCCAGAACCAGGCCAGCGCCGCCACGCTGTAGAGGATGCTGGAGCCCAGAATCCAGGTCTGCCCCAGCGGCCAACCGATCAGGTGCACCAGCCACCAGCCGGTAAACGGCATGCTCACCACACACACGCCCATCAACAACCAGACGAACGCCCAGGGGCGCTGCACGGTCACTGCCGGGCCGGCGCTGCGTTTGCGCCAGGCGAGCAATGCCAGGCCCAGGCCGCTGAGCAGCAGCAATACCGTGGCCGCGATGTGGATAACTTTCAGGGTGGTCAGCGTTTCCATGTCTCGTCTTCCTTAAAGGCCGCCCCAATCAGCGTAGTCGCTCAACCGAGGAACAGTGTGTAGGCCGGGTTATCGCTCTCATCCCAGTACGGATAGCCGATGGCTTCCAGGGCCGCCGGCACCAGGTGACGCTCGTCCGCCGGCACTTGCAGCCCAGCGACCACACGACCGTCGGCCGCGCCGTGGTTGCGATAGTGGAACATCGATATGTTCCAGCGCCCGCCCAATTTGTTAAGAAAGTTGAACAAGGCCCCCGGACGCTCCGGGAATTCGAAGCGAAACACCACTTCATTACTGACGTGGGCTGCATGGCCACCGACCATATGGCGGATGTGCAACTTGGCCAGCTCGTTCTCGGTCAGGTCCAGCACGGGGAAACCCTGGCGGGTGAGACTGGCGATCAGCGCGCTGCGCGGGTCGTTTTCCGGGTGGGTCTGCACGCCGACAAAGATGTGTGCTTCGCTGCCGGAGTGAAAGCGGTAGTTGAATTCGGTGATCTGGCGCTTGCCCACGGCCTCGCAGAACGCCTTGAAGCTACCGGGCCTCTCGGGAATGGTCACGGCGATGATGGCTTCGCGGCCCTCACCCAGCTCCGCGCGCTCGGCCACATGGCGCAAGCGGTCGAAGTTGACGTTGGCGCCGGAATCGATCGCCACCAGGGTCTGCCCGGTGACGCCACGGGTCTCGACGTACTTCTTGATCCCGGCCACGCCCAATGCCCCTGCCGGCTCGGTGATCGAACGGGTGTCATCGTAGATGTCCTTGATCGCCGCACAGATTTCATCGGTGCTCACGGTGATCACTTCATCCACATAGTCCTTGCAGATGTCGAAGGTGTGCTGGCCGATCTGCGCCACCGCCACGCCATCGGCAAAGATGCCGACGGTCGGCAACACCACGCGCTCGCCCGCCGCCAGGGCGGCTTGCAGGCAATTGGAATCGTCTGGCTCCACGCCGATGATCTTGATATCCGGGCGCAGGTACTTCACATACGCCGCAATACCGGCGATCAGCCCACCACCGCCCACCGGGACGAAAATCGCGTCCAAAGGCCCTGGATGCTGGCGCAGGATTTCCATCGCCACGGTGCCCTGCCCGGCAATGGTGTGTGGATCGTCGTAGGGGTGGATGTAGACGTAGCCTTTTTCGTCGACCAGTTTCAGCGAGTAGGCCAGGGCTTCCGGGAAGGAATCACCATGCAGCACCACTTTGCCGCCACGCGAACGCACGCCTTCGACCTTGATCTCAGGCGTGGTCTTGGGCATCACGATGGTGGCCTTGACCCCCAGCACCTTGGCGGCCAGGGCCAGGCCCTGGGCATGGTTGCCGGCCGACGCCGTGACCACGCCGCGCGCACGCTCTTCAGCGGTCAATTGGGTCAGCTTGTTATAGGCGCCGCGAATCTTGAACGAGAACACCGGCTGCAAGTCTTCACGCTTGAGCCAGACCTGGTTGCCCAGCCGCTCGGAGAGCTGACGGGCGGTCTGCAACGGGGTTTCTACGGCAACGTCGTAAACGCGCGAGGTGAGGATCTTTTTGACGTACTGTTCAAGCATCGGCGGATATCACTGGGCGGGTTGGGCAGGGCCAAGGAGTCTAACCCAGCGTTTGGGCGGGCGACCACACGAATCCAGAGGTTTTGTTGGGTTATACTCGCGCCCCTCGATAACTCCCCGCCCGTTCCGGAGCCCGCATGACCCAGGATCAACTCAAACAGGCAGTGGCCCAGGCCGCTGTCGATTTAATCCTTCCTAAACTCGACGACAAGAGCATCGTCGGTGTCGGCACCGGCTCCACCGCCAACTGCTTTATCGATGCGCTGGCCCAGCACAAGGGCGCATTCGACGGCGCCGTGGCCAGTTCCGAAGCCACCGCCGCACGCCTGAAGGGCCATGGCATTCCGGTGTACGAGCTCAACACCGTGAGCGACCTGGAGTTCTACATCGACGGCGCCGATGAAAGCGACGAACACCTGAACCTGATCAAGGGCGGCGGCGCGGCCCTGACCCGCGAGAAGATCGTCGCAGCCGTGGCCAAGACCTTTATCTGCATCGCCGATGCCAGCAAGCTGGTGCCGGTGCTCGGCGCGTTCCCGCTGCCGGTGGAAGTGATTCCGATGGCCCGCAGCCACGTGGCCCGCGAGCTGGTGAAACTGGGCGGCGACCCGGTGTACCGCGAAGGTGTCTTGACCGACAACGGCAACATCATCCTCGACGTGTTCAACATGCAGATCACCAACCCGGTCGAGCTGGAAACTCAGATCAACGCGATCGTCGGCGTGGTCACCAACGGCTTGTTCGCGGCGCGCCCGGCCGATGTATTGCTGCTGGGCACCCCCGAAGGCGTGAAAACCCTCAAGGCCTAAGCAAGCCGGCTCCACATTGGTTCAGCCGTGTGTTCAGGAACTCGGTTTTTTGAACACATAGAACAGGTTCGGCTCGCTGACGAGGTACAACGCGCCCTCGTCATCCATGGCGATCCCTTCGGCCTGCGGAACCCGCTTCTTCAGGCCATGGCGCCCGTTCAGCAGTGACAGACTGCTCAACGGGCGACCGTCGATATCCAGTTCCAGCACCAGAAACGACTCATCCGACAGCGCCAGCAAATGGCCGCTGCGCTCGTCATATTGCAGGCTCGACAGGTCGCGCACAAACAGTCCGGCGTCACGCTTGGGGTTGTTGATCACGTGTACCGAGTAGGTTTTTTCCGGTTTGAAGTGGGGAAAGCCGTGAACCTCGTAGATCAACATTGGGTCGCGCTCCTTGGCCACGAACAGGCGCTTGCCCACCGAATCGTAGGCCAGGCCTTCAAAGCCCTTGTTGCCACCGACGTGCACGCCCAGGGTCATTTGCTCGGCATCGGCGGCGTCGAGGAACTGAGTGTCGTCGTTCACATGCACCTTGATCAGCCGCTGCTGGCGTTCATCACTGATGACATAAATGTTGTCGCTGATGAACTCCACGGCTTCGGCATCGCCAAACCCCACCAAGGGAATACGCCGCAGAATCTTGCCCTCCAAGGACAGCTCGATCAGCTCGGCGTTTTTGTTAGTGACGGTGAACAGGCTTTTGCGTACCGGATCGTAGGTCAGGGCCGACACATCGTCATCAAGGCCCTCGATTACCTGAGCCTCCAGCGCCACCCGGTAATCCGCCAGGCCGATGGAACGCTCATTGGTCGGCTGGCGCCACGCCTGCCAGTTGAACCAGGCGCGCTCGAACAGGCGAAAATGCTGTGCAACGACCCCGGCGCTGACTAGGGCGATCAATGCAAGCGTAAAGAACAGGGGTTTGGGGCGGGCTAGTCGTCGCATCGGGCGGGCTCAAAGTCAAAAGTGGCGAATGAATATCACGCCCGTCTGAATTTAAACTTAAACACGCCCTGATGTCTGGCGAATGCCGTTCACAGAGAAACATCCGACGTAATTGATCCGCTATTTCTGCTTTTCGAAGCGATAGAACAGATTGGGCTCACTGACCATGTACAGCGTGCCGTCCTCGTCCATGGTCACCCCTTCGGCACGCGGAATCGTGTCTTTCAGGCCATTGAAGCCACCAAGCAACGTCATGAAACTGACTTGCTCGCCCTTCTCGTCCAGCTCCAGCAACAGATGGGAGTCGGCCGACAACGCCAGCAGATGCCCGGTGCGCGGGTCGACAGCGAGTGCGGAGAGGTTACGCATGTCCAGCTCGCTGGTGACCTGTTTCACCTTGTTGCCCGTCAGGGTCTGGCTGCCGTCGCTTTTCCAGGTAAACAATGCCGGTGGACGCTCTTCACCCAGCACCAACTGCTGGTTGCGCTTGTCCCAAGTGATGGCTTCAAAGGCTTTGTTCTGGTCCTTGGACGGGCCCAGGTCATAGCTCTGGAAGTCGGCCTTGTTCAGTGCCGTGGTAGCGGCGTCGACCTTGACGATGGTCAGGCTGTGCTGGCGCTCATCGACCACGGCCATCAGGCCGTTTTCCAGCACCGTCAGCCCTTCGGGGTTGTTCCAGCCATTGAGCGGCATCTTGCGCAGCACATCGCCTTGCAGGGTCAGCTCGACCAGGAACGGATTTTTGCCCATGACGGAGAACAGGGTCTTGGTCTGGGGGTTGTAGGCCAGGTCCGAGGCTTCGTCCTTCTCCATGCCCGGCAGCAACTTGGCGTCGATGACCGCGTGATAGTCCGGCAGCCATACGCTTTCCTGGCGTTCGGCCGGCGTTTCAAAACGCTCCAGCATCCACAGCACGCCGCGATCATCCCAGTGCATGGCCCAGGCGATGCCATACACAATGGCCCCGGCGAGAAACAGCCATGAATACCAGCGCAGGGCAAAACGGGAACGCAACTTGGGGGTGACGGTAGGCAGGGGCACGGCCATTGGGCACTTTATCCGGGAAATCAGCGTTAGGTGATAGCACAGGTTCAGCGGAACCGCGCGCTCGAGCCTGAAGGATTATCCGGATGGCGTGTGAAAAAAATGCAAAAGCACGCAATGGGCGGCTGCACATAAACCCTGTGGGCGTCGAGCTTGCCCGCGATGCAGACGACGCGGCGTGTCAGTGACACCCCGCCGATACTATCGCAGGCAAGCCAGCTCCCACAGTTGAGCGGTGTGCTGCGTTTAACGCACGCTGCTTTCGAAGCGGTTCACACCTGACAGCTCCAACACCAGCTCATCGCCCACATTCAGCGGGCCCACACCGGCCGGGGTGCCCGTGAGGATCACATCGCCTGCCTGCAGAGAGAAGCAGCCGGCCATGTGCTGGATCATCGGGACGATCGGGTTGAGCATCTGCGCGCTGTTGCCATCCTGGCGCACTTCGCCATTGATGCTCAGGCGGATGCCGATGTCGGTCACGTCCGGGAAGGTGCTGCCCACCACGAACGGTGCGATAACGGCCGCACCGTCAAAGGACTTGGCGATTTCCCACGGCAGGCCCTTGGCTTTCAGCTCGGCCTGCTTGTCGCGCAGGGTCAGGTCCAAGGCTGGAGCGAAGCCGGAGATGGCGTCGAGCACTTCCTCGCGGCTGGGCTTGGTCGACAGTGGCTTGCCGATCAATACCGCGATTTCCGCTTCGTAATGCACCGAACCGCGTTCGGTCGGGATGCTGAAACCGCCTTCCAGCGGCACCACGCAGCTGCCTGGCTTGATGAACAGCAGCGGCTCGGTCGGGACCGGGTTGTCCAGTTCCTTGGCATGTTCGGCGTAGTTACGCCCGATACACACCACTTTGCCGACTGGAAAGTGGATGTTGGTGCCGTCGACATACTTGTGCTGGTAGTTCATGGAACGACTCCTTCAAGGCGATTAAACAGCGAAGATCTTGCCAGGGTTCATGATTCCGTTCGGGTCGAACACGGCTTTCACTGCCTTCATGTATTCGATTTCAACCGGCGAGCGGCTGTAAGTCAGGTAGTCACGTTTGGTCATGCCCACACCATGTTCGGCGGAGATCGAACCGTTGTACTTTTCGACGGTTTCAAAAACCCACTTGTTCACGGTGGCGCATTTGGCGAAGAACTCATCCTTGCTCAGGTTTTCCGGCTTGAGGATGTTCAAGTGCAGATTGCCGTCACCGATGTGGCCAAACCAGACGATTTCGAAGTCGGGGTAGTGTTCACCGACGATCGCGTCAATTTCCTTCAAAAACGCCGGCACTTTGGAGACAGTCACCGAGATATCGTTCTTGTACGGGGTCCAGTGGGAAATGGTCTCGGAGATGTACTCGCGCAGTTTCCACAGGTTGTGCAGTTGGGTTTCGCTCTGGCTCATCACGCCGTCCAGCACCCAGCCCTGCTCCACGCAATGTTCGAAGGTTTCCAGCGCGTGGTTGGCGACTTCTTCGGTGGTGGCTTCGAATTCCAGCAGCGCGTAGAACGGGCACTCGGTTTCGAACGGCGCCGGCACGTCGCCACGGCCCATGACCTTGGCCAAGGCCTTGTCGGAGAAGAATTCGAAGGCGGTCAGGTCCAGCTTGCTCTGAAAGGCGTGCAACACCGGCATGATCGAGTCGAAGTCGGTCGTGCCCAGCACCATCGCGGTGAGGTTTTTCGGCGCGCGGTCCAGGCGCATAGTGGCTTCGACCACAAAGCCCAGGGTGCCTTCCGCGCCGATGAACAGCTGGCGCATGTCGTAGCCGGTGGCGTTCTTGATCAGGTCGCGGTTCAACTCCAGCACGTCGCCCTTGCCGGTGACGACTTTCATGCCGGCTACCCAGTTGCGGGTCATGCCGTAGCGAATCACCTTGATCCCGCCGGCATTGGTGCCGATATTGCCGCCAATCTGGCTGGAACCGGACGACGCAAAATCCACCGGGTAGTACAGGCCGTTTTCTTCAGCGACGTTCTGCAATTGCTTGGTGACCACCCCCGGCTGGCACACGGCGGTGCGGTCGGTAAGGTTCACGTCGAGGATCTGGTTCATATAGTCGAACGACACGACCACCTCGCCATTGGCCGCCACAGCAGCGGCCGACAAGCCGGTACGCCCGCCCGATGGCACCAGCGCCACCTTGTGGGTATTGGCCCAACGCACGATGGCCTGGACCTGCTCAGTGGTCTTGGGAAACACGATGGCGGTCGGCGCGGGTGCGAAGTGCTTGGTCCAATCCTTGCCGTAAGCCTCCAGGGAGTCAGCATCGGTCAGCACTTTGCCGGGCTCAACCAGGGTCTTTAGCTCATCAATCAGGGCAGGATGGGTCATCGACAGAACTCTCGAACAATTCATGGTCATCCTGAGAACGCTTCACGTCGCAGGAATAGGTGTTTAGCGGGGCGCGTATGCTAGCATACCGCCCCCGCAGGACAGAGCCCAAGGGCGTTTCTGCGGTGACGGCTTTCCTGCCGTCCGGGTCAGCTTGTGCTGCTCGATTCCCTGCCATTTTTCTCCGGGATACAGGTTTACGCAGATGAGCAAGACTTCTCTCGATAAGAGCAAGATCAAGTTCCTTCTTCTGGAAGGCGTCCACCCATCGGCTGTCGACGTTCTGAAAGCCGCCGGGTACACCAGCATTGAGTACATCACCAGTTCTCTGCCGGAAGCCCAACTCAAGGAAAAGATCGCCGACGCGCACTTTATCGGCATTCGCTCCCGCACTCAGCTGACCGAAGAGATCTTCGATCACGCCAAGAAACTCGTGGCGGTCGGCTGTTTCTGCATCGGCACCAACCAGGTCGACCTCAACGCAGCGCGCGAGCGCGGCATCGCGGTGTTCAACGCACCGTACTCCAACACCCGTTCCGTTGCGGAGCTGGTATTGGCCGAGGCCATCCTGCTGTTGCGCGGCATTCCTGAGAAGAACGCTTCCTGCCACCGTGGCGGCTGGATCAAAAGCGCAGCCAACTCCTTCGAAATCCGCGGCAAGAAGCTGGGTATCGTCGGTTACGGCTCGATCGGTACTCAGCTGTCGGTCCTGGCTGAAGGCCTCGGCATGCAGGTGTTCTTCTACGACACCCTGACCAAGCTGCCATTGGGCAACGCCACTCAAGTGGCCAGCCTGACCGAGCTGCTGGGCATGTCCGACATCGTGACCCTGCACGTTCCGGAAACCGCTGAGACCCAGTGGATGATCGGCGAGAAGGAAATCCGCGCCATCAAGAAAGGCGGCATCCTGATCAACGCTGCCCGTGGCACCGTGGTCGAGCTGGACGCCCTGGCCGACGCGATCAAGGACAAGCACCTGATCGGCGCCGCTATCGACGTGTTCCCGGTGGAGCCTCGCTCCAACGACGACATCTTCGAAAGCCCGCTGCGTGGCCTGGACAACGTGATCCTGACCCCGCACATCGGCGGCTCCACCGCTGAAGCCCAGGCCAACATCGGCCTGGAAGTGTCGGAGAAGCTGGTCAAGTACAGCGACAACGGTACCTCGGTGTCGTCCGTGAACTTCCCGGAAGTGGCCCTGCCGGCTCACCCTGGCAAACACCGTCTGCTGCACATCCACCAGAACATCCCTGGCGTGATGATGGAGATCAACAAGGTCTTCGCGGAAAACGGCATCAACATCTCCGGTCAGTTCCTGCAGACCAACGAGAAGGTCGGCTACGTGGTGATCGACGTCGACGCCGAGTACTCGGACTTGGCGCAAGAGAAGCTGCAGCACATCAACGGCACCATCCGTAGCCGCGTGTTGTTCTAACGCTTCAACCGCACCACGAAAAAGGGAGCCCCTCGGGCTCCCTTTTTTGCATCTGAACAAATCTTACTTAACGTTAACCGTGATCACTTTCGAGGCTACAGTCGGGTTGAACTGCATGTGCAGTTTGTCGCCGGCGACCAGCTGCAAGGTGTGTTTGCCTGGGGTGAGGGTCAGTTCGGTTTCAGTCTGGGCCTTGCCGTAGTGGATCACGGTGTCGGTGGCCGGGATCGGCACGCTGGCGTCAGGCAGGGCTTTCTGGTCGACCAGCAGGTGGTGGTGACCGGTGCCGGGTTCCTGGTCAGTGGCCGGGGCCAGTTTCAGGCCTTCCATGCCGAATTTGACAGTGAAGGTCTTGTCGACGGTGGCGCCGTCTTTTGGCGACACGATAAATACTTTGGCGCCTTCAGGTGGCGCGCTGCGCGGGATACCGTCGGCGGCTGTGGCCAGCATGGAAGCACCCAACAGCAGGGAGGTCAGGGTTGCACGGGACAAAAGGGCTTTCATTCGCTTCTCCAGTTTTTCTGTGAAATCTGTAGGGTTATGACAACTTCGCGACAAATTGCTGTCCAAGGCACTCAACACCATAGCAAAGCGATGCTGAACGGCGCCTCGCACATTAAAAATCTCTAGGAGTGACCATGCGCTTTTCGCCTGGCCTGTTACTGCTGCTGCCCCTTCTGAGCCCCTTGGCTCATGCCGAACTGATCGATGATGTATTCGACCGTGGCGAACTGCGCATTGCCCTTGAAGCCAACACCCCGCCGTTCAACTTCAAGGAAGGCGACAAACTCACCGGCTTCGAAGTGGAGTTGGGTGAACAACTGGCTAAAGAGATGGACGTGCGCCCGTCATTTATTACCACCGATGACGCTGACCTGCTGCCGGGCGTGGAAACCGGCAAGTACGACGTGGCCATCAACCATATCGCTATGACTGCCGAGTTGCAGGATCGGTTCGATTTCAGTGAGCCTTACAGCGAGAAGCCTGAGCTGGCGATTCCGTTCCAGAAGGGCAATCCGGCGTTCAAGGCGAGTTTGGATAAGGCGCTGGGGCGTGTGAAGGCCGATGGCCGATTGAAGGCGTTGGCGCAGAAGTGGTTTGAAGACGAGAAGCCCGTCGCCAAGGCGCAGTAATTTTTCGGATTTGACTCGGTCAGCTCCCACATTTGATCTATACAGGTTTCGTTAGCTGCGTCAGAGCCGCTGCCGCCTCGGGCAACTCCAACTCACTGAACACCTGCACACCATGCTGCTTGAGCAACGCCGCCGTCACGCCCTCGCCTGTCACCTTCACGCCGCTGAACGTGCCGTCGTAGGTGTGCAGGTTGCCGCACGACGGGCTATTGGCCTTGAGCACGGCGATGCGGATGTTGTGGCACTGCACCAGCGCCAGGGCCTGGCGAGCACCGTCAAGGAACGCGGCGCTGAAATCTTCGCCCTCGGCGGTCAGCACCTGGGCGCGGCCGTCCCAGACATCCACACCTTGCCCGCCGGGTATTTCGGCAGCGGGTCGGGGCGTCGGCAAACCACCTGATACTTCCGGGCAGATCGCAACCACACGCCCCTCGGCCTGCCACGCGGCCAACGGATCGAACGGCCCGCTGGCCCCGCCGTCGTAGCGAACCTTGTGCCCCAGCAGGCAACGGCTGACCAGAATCTTTTCCATGTTTAAAACGGCTCGTTGCCCCGCCGACGAAACCACCCTGTCAGGGACAGGCGTTCGCGCGTGGCGGGCATGACTTCATGGGGCACCTCGCCCGACAGGAACACCACCAGGCAACCGCCGGTGGGCACCACATCGTATTCGACGCCGTCCTTGAGGTACATGCGCAATTGGCCGCCATGTTCGGGCAGCCAGGCGTCGTTCAAGTAAATCACCGCCGAGACCATGCGTCGGTCATCGTCGCGGAAGCGGTCCAGGTGCTTGAGGTAAAACGCCCCTGGCGGGTACATCGCGAAGTGGCTTTCGAAATCTTCCAGGCCCAGGAAAAGGCTGCGGTTCATCGCCAGGCGCAGGCTGTCCATCAGCGCCATATAGGTGTCGCAGACCGCCGCGTCACCGTCCTCCAGCCACTGGATATGATCACCGCGAATACCTTCGCGAATCTCCTGGGCCGGGCCACGCCCCACCGCCGCCGGGGCCAGCTCACCCTCTGCCGCACGTTTACGGCACTCAGCCGCCAGTTCCAGTGTCAGAGCCTGGGGCAGGAAGCCGTTCTGCCGGGACCAGCCCTTCTCGGCCAGGTCGTCGACAATACGTTGCAGCAAGGGGTGATCGAGGGGTATTTGCATGGCGCGCATAGTATCCATACGCCTGTGAATCCGACAGAGCCGCCGGGCGTCTGAATACACTTTAGTCAGGTGACTGATAGGACTTCTCGACAAATCCTACGCCCGACACGGACAATAGTGGCCGACTGACAGGAGTCCATATGCGTCGTTTGTTTTTTTCCTTGCTGATGTTCTGCGTTTTGCCCGCCTGGGCAGACGGCCATGACCAGTTGTACAAGGTCGCCGGCTGGGCCGAACAACGTGCGCATTTTAATGACGCTCTCAATGCTGCCCAGCAACGCTACCGCAACAGCCTGCCGCCAGCGGTGTACCAGGCGCTGGTGGACAACAGCAATAAACGCTTCGCCGCCCAGGCCGTGGACCAGCGCGCTGAAGCGCAATTGCGCAAGAACCTCGCAGACCCCAAGCCTGCCCTGGCGTTTTTTCAATCGCCCCTGGGCCGCAAGATTGTCGCCGCCGAGCTGCTCGCCACCCGTCGCGACCAACTGGCGAAGAACGCCCAGGGCCTGCCGAAAATCGAAGCCGACGCTACTCGCAGCCTGATCATCGGTCATCTGGCCCAGGCCCTGCCGGCCCGTGAAGCAGGCGCGGAAGTCAGCCTGGCGATTGCCGGTGTGGCGGCCGATAGCCTGAGCCAGATGATTCCCGGCCTGTTGGGGGGTGGACAAGCCCAAGGCATGCTGAACGGCCAGCGCGAGCGGTTGATGCAGCAGATCGACAAGGATCTGAACAACACGCTGCTGTATGTCTACCAGGATTTGTCCGACCCAGAGCTGGAAGAGTTCGCGACGTTTGCCGAGTCCCCGGAGGGCAAAGCGTATTACCAAGCCGCCCTTGCAGCCATTCGCGCCGGCTTGGCGGTCGGCCAGAGCACCTCAAGCCTGACGCCGTAGCCCGTTCCCGCATTTACACCTTATGACGTCAGGTGATCCGTCAGGTACTTAAAGTACTCATCGCGAATCTGCGGAATCTCATTCGCCAAATGATGCCTGCCACGCGGCAGCATCAACACCTCGGGCTGGTCGAACTTGCCGCGCAACACTTGCAGGTTGTGCTGCCAGTCCACCGTCATGTCTTCCTCACCCTGAACGATCACCGGCCGCCGGGCACTGCGCGGTGCGGCTTCGATGCGTTTGATCCAGCGCGCCAGGGCGCCCACCCAGGCGGTAGGCAATTGGCGCGGCTGCAGCGGGTCGGCTTCCAGGAACGGCTTGAACGCCGGGTCGTTAGTGTTCTCGCTGAATCGCCGTGCGATGCCTTTGACGAACGGGCGCAGCAGGTAATAGCTGACCTGCGACCATCCCCAGGCACGTGGCCGCACCAGGGGTGACAGCAGGAAGGTCTTGCCCTGGGCAGGGCTGTCGGCGCCATGGTTGAGCAGATGATCCACCACCACCGCACCGCCGGTACTTTGCCCGAACAGGTGCCAGGGTTGCGGCAGTTGCAGGGCTTGCGCCTGGGCAAACAGCGCCTGCAACACCTGTTGATACACCGCAAAATCATCGATGCTGGCACGCACGCCACTGGACAGACCGTGCCCCGGCAAATCGCAGGCGATCACCACGAAGCCTTGGTCAAGCGCCCACTTCAGCACATGGCGATACAGCCCCATGTGGTCGTAGAAACCGTGGAACATGAATATCGTCGCCACCGGCGTGGGCGGCCACCACACTTGCGCCACCACCTCAAATCCATCCACCTCGAAGCGCCCCAGGCGGCTCACGGCCTGGTCGAGCCCGTAGAAACGCTGATAGACCCGCGCCTCGGCTGAAAGCGGTTGCGCATCCACCAGGGGTCGCAAGCTTTCGCGCAGATGATCAGGGTCAAAGGTAACGGGCATAAAGGCTTCCAGACTTGCGGCAAAGATGAATATCGAGCTGCGATATTCATCTGTCAGGACAAGCATGGCAAGCTACGCGACCTTCGAGGATACATCTGAATGCGACAGCCCTACCGCACCGCCTTGTTTGCCAGCCTGATCCTGATTATCTGCGCCGGCATGCTGTGGGCGGCGTATGACTGGTTCCAGGGCCGCTACCTGCGTGCCTTCAGCGAGCACACGGCGGTGTTTTCCGGCGACCCATTGAAGTTGCCTGCCAACCTCGCCGGCCCCGGCCCGATCCGCCTGGTGCACTTCTGGGACCCGGCCTGCCCGTGCAACGTCGGCAACCAGCAGCACCTGGGCGAATTGATCGAGCAATACGCGCCCCAGGGGGTCGAGTTCTACGCCCTGCAAAAACCCGGCAGCCACGGCCAATTGCCCGACAACCTGCGCACGATGAAAACCCTCACCGCCCTTCCCGGCGCCGAGCAGGTGCCGGCCAGCCCGGCCGTAGGCATCTGGGATCGCAGCGGCAAGCTCGCGTATTTCGGGCCCTACAGCGAAGGCCTCACGTGTAATTCCAGCAACAGTTTTATTGAGCCGATCTTGAAGGCCCTTGAAACAGGACGTGAGGTAAATGCCACGCACACCCTGGCGGTGGGCTGCTATTGTTCGTGGCCAAAAGGCTCTTAAATCGCCCCCCACTCTTGGTAAGGAATGTTCATGAAGCGCGTCTTGCGGGTTCTCGCGGTTCTTGTCGTGCTGGTCGCCCTCGGTGCCGGTTGGTACGTGTACAGCAAGCAGCCCACCCGCCAGGGCACGGTCACACTGGCCAACCTGCAAGGCTCGGTCACGGTGCGTTACGACGACCGTGGCGTGCCGCACATTCAAGCCGAGAACGAGACCGACCTGTACCGCGCCCTGGGCTATGTGCACGCCCAGGACCGGCTGTTCCAGATGGAGATCATGCGGCGCCTGGCCCGTGGCGAGCTGGCCGAGGTGCTGGGGCCCAAGGTGCTGGACACCGACAAGCTGTTCCGCAGCCTGCGCATTCGCGACCGCGCGGCCACTTATGTAGCGCAACTTGACCATGAGTCGGCGCACTGGAAGGCCCTGCAAGCCTATCTGGACGGGATCAACCAATATCAGGACAGCCACGCCCGCCCCATGGAGTTCGACGTGCTGGGCATCCCCAAGCGGCCGTTTACCGCTGAGGACACCATCAGCGTCGCCGGGTATATGGCCTACAGCTTTGCCGCCGCGTTTCGTACCGAGCCGGTGCTGACTTTCATCCGCGACCAACTGGGCAGCGATTACCTGAAAGTCTTCGACCTGGACTGGCAGCCCAAGGGCGCCCTCAACCTCGCCGCCAGCGATTGGCAGACCCTCGGCGCCATTGCCTCCCTGAGCGAACAGGCCCTGGCCGACAACGGCCTGCCGCAGTTCGAAGGCAGCAACGCCTGGGCCATCAGCGGCAACCGCACCAAAAGCGGCAAACCGTTGCTGGCGGGTGACCCGCACATCCGTTTCTCGGTGCCGTCGGTGTGGTACGAGGCGCAGCTGTCGGCGCCGGGTTTCGAGCTGTATGGCTATCACAACGCACTGGTGCCGGTGGCGTTCCTGGGGCACAACCTGGATTTCGGCTGGAGCCTGACCATGTTCCAGAACGATGACCTCGACCTGATCGCCGAGAAGGTCAACCCCGATGACCCCAACCAAGTCTGGTACCACGACCAGTGGGTCGACATGACCCGCACAGAGCAACAGATCGCCGTGAAGGGCCAGGCGCCGGTGACGCTGATCCTGCGCCAGTCACCCCACGGCCCGATCATCAATGACGTGCTGGGCGAGAACGCCGGCAAGACACCGATTGCCATGTGGTGGGCATTCCTCGATACCCAGAACCCGATCCTTGAAGGTTTCTACCAGCTCAACCGCGCCGACACCCTGGTGAAGGCCCGTGCGGCGGCAGCCAAGGTGTCTGCGCCGGGGCTGAACATCGTGTGGGCCAATACCAAGGGCGATATCGGCTGGTGGGCGGCGGCGCAGTTGCCGATTCGTCCAGCCGGGGTCAACGCCGGTTTTATACTCGACGGCAGCACCGCCCAGGCCGACAAGCTGGGCTTCTACCCCTTTAGCGCCAACCCCCAGGAAGAAAACCCGGTACGCGGTTACGTGGTGTCGGCCAACGCCCAGCCCGTCTCGCCGACTGGCCTGGAGATCCCCGGTTACTACAACCTCGCCGACCGTGGTCAGCAGTTGAACGCGCAATTGAGCGACAAGAGCGTGAAGTGGGATGTAAACAACAGCCAGGCCTTGCAGCTCGGCACCACCACCGCCTTCGGCCCGCGCCTGCTGGCGCCGCTGTTGCCGGTGCTGCGCGAGGTGGTCAAGGACCCGGCGCAACTTAAACTGGTGGAGCAACTTGCAAGCTGGAAGGGTGACTATCCGCTGGACTCCACCAGCGCCACCCTGTTCAACCAGTTCCTGTTCAACCTGGCCGACGCTGCCTTCCACCCGAAGCTCGGCGACAATCTGTTCAAGACCCTGCTCGGCACCCGCGTGATCGACGCCGCCCTCCCACGCCTGGCCGCCGCGCCGGATTCACCATGGTGGGACGGCAAGCGCGCCGAAACCGTCAAGCTTGCCTGGGACAACAGCCTCGCGCACCTAAAGGCCACCTTCGGCGATGACCCGAGCCAATGGCAGTGGGGCAAGGCCCATACCCTGACCCACGGCCACCCACTGGGCTCGCAGAAACCGTTGGACCTGATCGTCAATGTTGGCCCGTTCCCGGCGCCAGGCACCCACGAAGTGCCGAACAACCAATCGGCCAATATCGGTCCGGCACCGTGGCCCGTTACCTACGGGCCTTCGACTCGCCGCCTGATCGATTTCGCCGATGTAGCACACGCATTGACCATCAACCCGGTCGGCCAAAGCGGCGTGCCATTTGACCGACACTATGGCGACCAGGCGGAAACCTACATCGAGGGCGGCTACGAACAGGCGCACTTCACCGATGAGGAAGTGACCGCCAACACCCGTGGCATCCTCAAGCTGCTACCCGCCCGATGAACGCAGGCGCCCCGGCGCCTCGCCATAGGTCTCCTTGAATTTCTTGCTGAACGCTGCCTGGGACTGGTAGCCCACCTGGGTGGCGATATCCAGCAGGCTCAGGTGCGACTGGCGCAACAGGTTGAAGGCCAGCTCCATGCGCAACTGCGTCAACAGCCCCCACGGCGACACGCCCGCCACCTTCACGAACGCCCGCATGAAGGTGGCGCGTGACATCGTCGCGGCAGCCGCCAGGCTGTCGATGGTCCACTCATGCCCCGGATCGGCCAGCATGGCTTGCCAGGCCTTGCTCAGGCGCTTGTCGACGAGCAACGCGAAGGTGCCGGCAACAGGTGTCTGGCGGGCCAGCCAGGTGCGCAGGATCAGGGTGAACAGCGCCGATGACAACGCATCGATAAAGGAGCGCGCGCCCAGTTGCTGGCCGTCCGCCTCGCTGCGCAATAACGCGATCAACGCCGCCAGTTGGCCGTCGCCCTGCCACTCTCGGCTGGACACCACCAGGTACTCCGGCAACGCGCCGAGCAGCAGTGACTGGCGGTTGTAGTGGAAGCTGCCACACAGCATGTCCAAGTCCGGTCGGTCACCGCCCAGGCGGTGCACTTTGAGTACGCCGCCTTCAATCACCTTGGGTTGTACCGGCCGAATCCGCGCGCCCTGACTGCGCAACAAGTGAGTGGCACCGCCAGGCATCAGCAGGATGTCACCCTCCTCCAGCGTCACGTGCTGCCCGCCGGACAACTCGGCACGACAGGTGCCGCTGAGCACGATGTGGTAAGGCGCCACGCCGAGGGTCTCCGGCGGGTGGTCCAGCGCCCATTCCCCTTGAAACTGACACCGTAAATCCAGACTGCCGCGCAGGTTGGCCAGCGCGATGAGCGTGTCGATCGAGTTCATTTGCGAGCATCGGTCAAAAAGATGAGCGGATTGAACAATAACGCCGCCCTCGAACGGAAGAGACTGGTTCCACACCAACCCTCGTTCAGGAGTTACCGCAATGTTCAATAACTGGTCCGACTTGCTGCCTACCGTGAAGAAAGCCTTTGGCGCGCTGGGCAAGAGCAACCCGAAGATGGTCAAAGCCTACATGGCGCTGGGCGAGGCTGCCGAGGAAAACAACGTGCTCGACGCCAAGACCCGTGAACTGATTTCCATCGCCGTGGCCATCACCACTCGCTGCGATGGCTGCATCGGTGTGCATGCGGATGCTGCGATCAAGGCCGGTGCCACCCGTGAAGAAGTCGCCGCAACACTGGCCACCGCCATCTCGCTGAATGCGGGTGCGGCGTATATCTTCTCGCTGCGTGCGCTGGAAGCCTACGACACGCTCAAACCGGCGCCGCAAAATTAAGCCGGAACTGTTGCGGCGTGACGCCCAGCCTGCGGTTGAACACACTGCGCATGTGCTGGGCGTCGCGAAAGCCGCACTGATAGGCGACGGTCTTGAGCGGTGCGCGGCTGCTTTCGAGCATGACCCGCGCCGCATCAACCCGCGCCCGTTCGACAAATTCCGCCGGTGTGATCCGCGCCTCACGGGCAAACACCCGAGAGAAATTGCGCGCGCTCATATTGGCCGCCTTGGCCAGGTCGGCAATGGTCAAATCCCCGGTGAGGTTCGCCAACACGTACAGCTGCACCAGCGCCACTGCCGAGGTGGTTTCGGCGTGGGGCGTGAGAAACGGGCTGAACTGCGACTGCCCGCCCGACCGCTGGGTAAACACCACCAGGCGCTTGGCCACGCTCAGTGCGACTTCCGGGCCGTGGTCCTGAGCCAGCAGATACAGCGACAGATCGATGCCCGCCGTGACCCCGGCCGATGTGTAGAGGTTGCCGTCCTGCACGTAGAGGCGGTCGGCGTCGACCTGGGCCGTGGGGCACAGGCGCGCCAGATCGGCCGCGTCATTCCAATGGGTGGTGACGGTTTTGCCATCCAACAGCCCGGCGCGCGCCAGCATGAAGGCGCCGTTGCAGATCGAGCCGAAGCGTTGCGCGCGAGCAGTGGCGCTGCGCAGCCAGTCATCAAATTCGGCACCGAAGTCTTCGAACGGCAACTGCGGGCCGCCGGCGACCAGCAATAGGTCATAGGCTTGCAAGGCCTCGCTGTAATGCCGATGGGCCTGCAATGACAGGCCGTTGGAGGCCGCCATGCTGCCGTGGCCCAGACCGATGACGTCCAGTTGGTAATGATCCTGCGGCGACAGAAAACGATTGGCCTCGCAGAACACATCCAGGGGGCCGGTCACGTCCAGCGACTGGACGCCAGGAAAGATCAGAATGGCGACGGTTTTATGCATGGGTAAACCTTTATATCCGGGCGGACGCAAACCCTGTGGGAGCCGGGCTTGCCCGCGATGCTGGCGACTCGGTCCATCAGGTATACCGAGGTGACGCTATCGCAGCAATGCGGCGATCCGACAAGCCAGCTCCCACATGTGAGCGTGCCTGGCGCTGGCACGATGTGACGGCACATTGGCCGACATCGCTCCCTCGCCGCGATAGCCCCCTGACTGGCGCGCGACCAGACTGGGGACTTTACAGAGGAGAACACCCATGAGCACCACCATCGCCGGCATCCAGATCCCGGACAGCGCCCTGGCCAAAGCCACCACCGAATACATCCGCGACGTCGAATCGGACCTGCTCTACCACCACTCCCGCCGGGTCTTTCTGTTCGGCGCCTTGAGCGGCGAACGCAAGCAACTCGCCTACAACCCGGAGTTACTCTACGTCGGCGCGATGTTCCACGACCTGGGCCTGGTCGAAGGTCATCGCAGTGACAACGAGCGCTTCGAAGTCGACGGTGCCAACGCCGCCGCTGCCTTCCTCAAGCCTTACGGGCTGAGCGATGACGATATCGAACAGGTGTGGCTATCCATCGCCCTGCACACCACGCCGGGCGTGCCGCAGCATCTGCGCCCGACCGTGGCGCTGGTGACGGCCGGTGTGGAAATGGACGTGCTGGGCATGGACTACGCCGCGTTTTCAACCGTGCAGCGCGAAGCCGTGGTGCATGCGCACCCACGCGGTGAAGGGTTCAAGGAGTGCATTATCTGCGCCTTTGCCGACGGCTTGCGCCATCGCCCGCAGACCACGTTTGGCAACGTGAAGACGGATGTCTTGGTGGATCAGGAGCCGGGGTTCAAGCCGATGAATTTTGTCGAGGTCATCCGCACATCCCCCTGGACGGCTTAATCAGCCTGAAACGCAATCAAATGTGGGAGCGGGCTTGCTCGCGAATGCGTTGGATCAGTCGATACATCTGGTGACTGATACACCGTATTCGCGAGCAAGCCCGCTCCCACAGTTTGATCCGGATCAGACCGGTGCAGGCGCCCGGCGCTTGTCCGGCTGTTTCCAGCCATCTGCCGCCGCTTCTTCAATCGCTTGCTGGATGGCTTTCTTGCGGTGTTCTTCGGCACGACGGCTGAAGAACCACACCAGGAAGGTCACCAGCGACACTGCCAACAGAATCAGGCTGGCCACGGCGTTGATCTCAGGCTTAACCCCAAGGCGCACCGCCGAGAACACTTCCATCGGCAGGGTGGTCGACCCCGGACCCGACACGAAACTCGCCAGCACTAGGTCATCCAGGGACAGTGCGAACGACATCATGCCGCCCGCCGCCAACGATGGCGCGATCATCGGGATGGTGATCAGGAAGAACACCTTCCACGGCCGCGCCCCCAGGTCCATCGCCGCCTCTTCGATCGACAGGTCCAGCTCACGCAGGCGCGCCGACACCACCACCGCCACATACGCCGCACAGAACGTGGTGTGGGCGATCCAGATGGTGACGATGCCACGCTCCTGGGGCCAACCGATCATCTGTGCCATGGCCACGAACAGCAGCAACAGCGACAGACCGGTGATCACTTCCGGCATTACCAACGGCGCGGTCACCAGGCCGCCGAACAGCGTGCGGCCCTTGAACTGGCTGATGCGCGTCAGCACGAAGGCCGCCAACGTACCCAACGCCACTGCGGCCACCGCCGTGTAGCAGGCAATTTCCAGGGAGCGCGCCACCGAGCCCATCAACTGGGTATTGTCCAGCAGGCCTACGTACCACTTGATCGACCAACCGCCCCACACCGTCACCAGCTTGGATTCGTTGAACGAGTAGATCACCAGGATCAGCATCGGCAGGTAGATAAACAACAACCCCGCCACCAGCATGAAACTCGAGAAACTGAAGCGCTTCATATCTTGCCCTCCATCTCTTTGGCTTGGCTGCGGTTGAACAGGATGATCGGCACGATCAGGATCGCCAGCATCACCACCGCCAGGGCAGAGGCCACCGGCCAGTCACGGTTGTTGAAGAATTCTTGCCACAACACTTTACCGATCATCAGGGTTTCCGGGCCGCCCAGCAGTTCCGGGATCACGAACTCGCCCACCACCGGGATGAACACCAGCATGCAGCCGGCGATGATGCCATTCTTGGACAGCGGCACGGTGATCTTCCAGAAGCTGTTGAAGGTGCTCGAACCCAGGTCGGATGCGGCTTCCAACAGGCTCTGATCGTGCTTCACCAGGTTGGCGTACAGCGGCAGGATCATGAACGGCAGGTACGAATAGACCACGCCGATGTACACCGCGATGTTGGTGTTGAGGATCTGCAGCGGTTCGTTGATCAACCCCATGGACATCAGGAAGCCATTGAGCAGGCCGTTATTGCTGAGAATGCCCATCCACGCATACACGCGGATCAGGATCGCGGTCCAGGTCGGCATCATGATCAGCAGCACCAGCACGGTCTGCATCTCTTTGCGCGCACTGGCAATGGCGTAGGCCATCGGGTAACCGATCAGCAGGCACAGCAGCGTGCTGAAGAACGCCATTTTCAGCGAGCCCAGGTACGCGGCGATGTACAACTCGTCGTCGCCGAGCATCGCGTAGTTGCCCAGGTTGAGCACCAACTGCAGTTTCTGCTCA
The DNA here is from genome assembly GCF_058725305.1 of Pseudomonas sp. DW-iso3. Classification (NCBI taxonomy): domain Bacteria; kingdom Pseudomonadati; phylum Pseudomonadota; class Gammaproteobacteria; order Pseudomonadales; family Pseudomonadaceae; genus Pseudomonas; species Pseudomonas sp. DW-iso3. The sequence continues at coordinate 80,509 of NZ_JBZXDZ010000007.1, read as the reverse complement.
ACGAACGTGTAGATCTCGGTGTACGGCGGAATCGCGACGTCGGCTTCGGCAAAACTGATCTTCAGGACGATGAAGAACGGCAGCATGAAGAACAGGAACAGCCACAGGAAGGGAATGCCAATGACCGCATGACGGCCACTGGGCGTTATTCGTTGCAGGCGGCGCTTGAGCTTCTTCATGTTCATGAGCGAAGTACCACGCCGCTGTCGTCTTCCCACCACACGTAGACCTGGTCACCCCAGGTCGGCCGCTGCCCACGACGCTCGGCGTTGGCAACGAAGGACTGCACCAGTTTGCCGCTCGGCAGCTCCACGTAGAACACCGAGTGGCCGCCCAGGTAGGCGATGTCGTGCACCTTGCCGCTGGACCAGTTGTGCTCGCAGGTCGGCATTTCGGTGGTGACCAGCAGTTTTTCCGGGCGAATCGCGTAGGTCACCGACTTGTCTTCCACCGAAGTGGCGATGCCGTAGCCCACGTAGATGTCGCGGTCCAGGTCCGGGCACTTGAGCACCGCGTGGCCTTCGGCGTCATCGACCACTTGGGTGTCGAAGATGTTGACGTTGCCGATGAACTCGCACACCAGACGGCTGGTTGGCGTTTCGTAGATGTCGATCGGGCTGCCGATCTGGGCGATCCAGCCCAGGTGCATGATCGCAATGCGCTCGGCCATGGTCATGGCCTCTTCCTGGTCGTGGGTCACCATCACGCAGGTCACGCCGACGCGCTCGATGATTTCCACCAGTTCCAGCTGCATCTGCGAACGCAGCTTCTTGTCGAGAGCGCCCATGGGCTCATCGAGCAGCAACAGTTTCGGGCGCTTGGCCAGGGAACGGGCCAGGGCCACACGCTGACGCTGACCGCCGGACAACTGGTGCGGCTTGCGCTTGGCGTACTGGCTCATCTGCACCAGCTTGAGCATCTCGGCCACGCGGGCGTCGATCTCGGCCTTGGGGATCTTGTCCTGTTGCAGGCCGAAGGCGATGTTCTGAGCCACGGTCATATGTGGGAACAAGGCGTAGGACTGGAACATCATGTTGATCGGCCGCTCGTAGGGCGGCATGTCTGTGATGTCTTCGCCGTCGAGGTAGATACGGCCCTCAGTCGGGCGCTCGAAACCGGCGAGCATGCGCAGCAAGGTGGACTTGCCCGAACCCGAACCGCCGAGCAGGGCGAAGATCTCGCCTTTCTTGATTTCCAGGGACACATCGTCCACGGCAATCGTCTCGTCGAACTTCTTCGTGACCCGGTCGATTTTGACCAGCACCTTCTTCGGTGTCTGGTCCCCTTCGAGGGCTTTCTTATAGGCGCCGGAGGCAACTGCCATTTACGAAACTCCCAGAAAAAAAGAGTGCAGAACGTCCAATACGGACGAACCTTGGATAGGTTGAGCCTTACTTGCCCGTCTTGACCTTGGTCCAGCTACGGGTCATCAAACGTTGCACTTTCGGGGGTAGCTCGAAGTTGACGAATGTCCTGTCGAGTACCGCCTGCGGTGGGTAAACCGCCTCGTCCGTGCGTATCGATTGCTCCATCAGCTTGTCCGCCCCTGGGTTAGGGTTGGCGTAACCGACGTAATCACTGACCTGGGCGATCACCTCAGGTTGCAGCAAATAGTTGATGAAGGCGTGGGCCTCTTTGACGTTGGTGGCATCCTTGGGGATGGCCAGCACGTCGAACCACAGGTTGCCGCCTTCTTTCGGAATCGTGTAGGCGATGTTCACGCCCTTGCCGGCCTCCGCCGCGCGGGCCTTGGCCTGGAACACATCGCCGGAGAAACCTGCCGCCACGCAGATGTTGCCGTTGGCCAGGTCCGAAATGTATTTGGAAGAATGGAAGTAGGTCACGTACGGCCGCACTTTCAGCAGCTTCTCTTCGGCCTTCTTGTAATCGTCCGGGTTCGTACTGTTAGGGTTCAGGCCCATGTAATTGAGCACCGCCGGCAGCATTTCATCCGCCGAGTCTATGAACGACACACCGCAGGTCGCCAGCTTCTTCATGTTCTCCGGCTCGAACAGCACGGCCCAGGAATCGATATGGTCGACGCCCAGCACTTCCTTCACTTTATCGACGTTGTAGCCGATGCCATTGGTGCCCCACAGGTACGGCACGGCGTACTGGTTGCCGGGGTCATTCTTTTCCAGGCGTTTGAGCAGCGCCGGGTCGAGGTTGGCGTAATTCGTCAGCAATGACTTGTCGAGTTTCTGGAACGCCCCGGCCTTGATCTGCTTGCCCAGGAAGTGGTTGGACGGCACCACCACGTCGTAACCGGTACGCCCGGCCAGCAGCTTGCCTTCCAGGGTTTCGTTGGAATCAAACACGTCATACACAGGCTTGATGCCGCTGGCCTTTTCGAAGTTGGTCAGGGTGTCGGTGCCGATGTAATCCGACCAGTTATAAATATGCACAGTCGGTGCGGCCTGCACGCTCAACGTCAGCGTGATACCTGCACCCACCAGCATGGCTTTGCGAAATAAAGAAATTGGCAAGTGGAGGTCCTCTTAAATAGTTGGGCCCAAAGTTGTTGCCCGGCAACAAAACCGGCGCGCAACTTACCCTCGATAAACCGATCCGGCAAAACTTTCTGTCATTTAATTGTTTCGATAACCACCGCGCCAGGCGCGGTGGTTAGCAAAGACCGGTTATTTACCGGACTTGATCTTGGTCCAGCTGCGTGTCATTTCACGCTGGGTCGCAGCCGGCAGGTCAGCAATGGCGTAGAGCTTGGCCTGTACGTCCGCTGGCGGGTAGATGCCCGGGTCGCTGGTGATTTCCTTGTCGACCAGTGCGGTGGCTTTCTCGTTACCGTTCGGGAAATGCACGCTGTTGGTGATTTCAGCCATGACTTGCGGCTTGAGCAGGTAGTTCATGAACTTGTAGGCGGCGTCGACGTTCTCGGCATCCTTGGGGATGGCGACCATGTCAAAGAAGCTGCCAGCACCTTCTTTCGGAATGTCGTAGGCCACTTTGACCTTGCCACCGGCTTCAGCCGCACGGGACTTGGCCTGTTCGATGTCACCCGAGTAACCCACGGCCACGCAGATATTGCCGTTGGCCAGGTCGGAGATGTACTTGGACGAGTGGAAGTAGCCGATCGAAGGACGGATTTTCAGGAACAGGTCTTCGGCCTGTTTCAGATCAGCTTTCTTCTGCGTGTCGGTTGGCAGGCCCAGGTAATGCAGTGCAACCGGCAGCATTTCGGTCGGCGAATCGAGGAAGCTCACGCCGCAGCTTTTCAGCTTGGCGATGTTCTCTGGCTTGAGCAGCACGTCCCACGAATCGATCTTGTCCACGCCCAGCGCGGCCTTGACCTTCTCCGGGTTGTAGCCAATGCCGATCGAGCCCCACATGTACGGGAAGGCGTGCTTGTTGTCCGGGTCGCTGACCGACACGGCTTTAAGCAGGGATTTGTTCAGGTTGTCGTAGTTGGACAGCTTGGACTTGTCCAGCTCCTGGTAGACACCGGCCTTGATCTGCTTGGCGAGGAAGTTGTTCGACGGTACGACGATGTCGTAACCGGACTTGCCTGCCAGCAACTTGGCCTCCAGGGTTTCGTTGCTGTCGAACACGTCGTACACCACTTTGATGCCGGACTCTTTTTCAAAGTTGGCGATGGTGTCCGGTGCAATGTAGTCGGACCAGTTGTAGACGTGCAGCACTTTGTCGTCTGCCTGGGCCGCGCCCGCCATTGCGCCCATCAGGGACAACGCGAGGAGGGTCTTGCCAGCGTTCTTCAAACCTAATGCCTTCATTTGGTGATGCTCCAATTTTTTCTTTTTTGGGCCACAAGCTTCATATGTTTCGAGGCCCAGCCAAAGGGCAACAAAACAGGGCGACAGTCTGGCAAGTTCAAGGGCCGGCTTTCAACCAAGGCCCTCATATTTCTGACTGCTCAGACGCAGCGCCCGAAAGCCGCTGCGTCCTGAGCCTAGCACTTAGCCCTGCAGTGCCGCCAAAGTCAGGTCCAGGCACTGACGAGCCTTGGTCACCAACTCGTCGATTTCTGCCTTGCTGATCACCAGCGGTGGCGAAATGATCATGGTGTCGCCCACGGCGCGCATGATCAGGCCATTTTCAAAGCAGAACGTACGGCAAATCATGCCAACGCCCTTGCCTTCGTAACGCTTGCGCGTGGCTTTGTCCTGTACCAGTTCAATGGCACCGAGCATACCCACACCACGCACTTCGCCCACCAGCGGATGATCCGCCAATTCCCTCAGACGTTTCTGCAAATACGGTGCCGTTTCGTCGTGCACACGATTAACGATTTTTTCATCACGCATGATGCGGATGTTTTCCAGCGCCACTGCCGCCGCAACCGGGTGACCGGAGTAAGTGAAGCCGTGGTTGAAATCACCGCCCTCGTTGAGGACTTCCACCACTTCATCGCGAACGATCAGGCCGCCCATCGGGATGTAACCCGACGTCAGGCCCTTGGCGATGGTCATCATGTGCGGCTTGAGGTCGTAGAAATCGCTACCGAACCACTCACCGGTGCGGCCGAAACCGCAGATCACTTCGTCGGCAATGAACAGGATGTCGTACTTGGCGAGGATTTCCTTGATGCGCGGCCAGTAGGTCGCAGGCGGCACGATCACGCCACCGGCGCCCTGGATCGGCTCGGCAATAAAGGCACCGACGTTGTCCACGCCCAATTCCAGAATCTTTTCTTCCAACTGGTTGGCGGCCCATACACCGAACTCTTCGGGGCTCATGTCGCCGCCTTCGCCAAACCAGTACGGCTGTGCGATGTGGGTGATGCCCGGGATCGGCAAGTCGCCCTGCTCATGCATATAGGTCATGCCGCCGAGGCTGGCGCCGGCCACCGTGGAGCCGTGGTAGCCATTCTTGCGGCTGATGATGGTTTTCTTGTTTGGCTGGCCCTTGATCGCCCAGTAGTGGCGGACCATACGCAACATGGTGTCGTTGCCTTCGGAGCCGGAACCGGTGAAAAACACGTGGTTCATGCCGGCCGGCGCGATGTCGGAAATGGCTTTTGCCAGCTCCAGCACCGGCGGGTGAGCGGTCTGGAAGAACAGGTTGTAGTACGGCAGTTCTTTCATCTGCTTGGCGGCGGCGTCTGCCAGTTCATCGCGACCGTAACCGATCGCCACGCACCACAGGCCGGCCATGCCGTCGAGGATCTTGTTGCCTTCGCTGTCCCACAGGTAGACGCCGTGGGCTTTGGTGATGATGCGCGGGCCTTTCTCTTTCAACTGCTTGAAGTCGCTGAACGGCGCCAGGTGGTGATCACTGCTCAAGGCTTGCCATTCACGGGTTTGCGGGTTGTTGCTGGACATACCAATCTCCTAGACTTTTCAGGTGAGGGCGCGCCGTGTGAAGGACGCGCCCGGCGCATCAGACGGCGAAGAGCAGGAATTCCCGCTCCCACGAACTGATCACGCGCTTGAAGTTTTCATGCTCGGCCCGCTTGACCGCGACGTAGCCCGTGATGAATTTTTGACCCAGGTATTTTTCGATGGTCTTGCTGTTTTCCATGCGCTCCAAGGCGTCTTCGATGGTCAACGGCAGGCGCAGGTTGCGCCGTTCGTAACCACGACCCACCACCGGCGCGCTCGGGTTATGGCCTTCGACCATGCCGATGTAGCCGCACAACAGGCTGGCGGCGATCGCCAGGTACGGGTTGGCGTCAGCGCCCGGCAGGCGGTTTTCCACGCGACGGTTCTGTGGGCCGGCATCCGGAACACGCAGGCCGACGGTGCGGTTTTCTTCGCCCCACTCCACGTTCACCGGCGCCGAGGTGTCCGGCAGGAAGCGGCGGAACGAGTTCACGTTGGGGGCGAACAGCGGCAGCAATTCAGGGATGAATTTCTGCAGGCCGCCAATGTGGTTGAGGAACAGCTGGCTCATGGTCCCGTCTTCATTGGAGAAGACGTTCTTGCCAGTAGCGATGTCGATGATGCTCTGGTGCAGGTGCATCGCGCTGCCCGGCTCGCCAGTCATCGGCTTGGCCATGAAAGTGGCGGCCACGTCGTGCTTGAGCGCGGCTTCTCGCATGGTGCGCTTGAACACCAGGATCTGGTCCGCCAGGGACAGGGCATCGCCGTGACGGAAATTGATTTCCATCTGCGCGGTGCCGTCTTCGTGGATCAGGGTGTCGAGGTCCAGCTCCTGCAGCTCGCACCAGTCGTAGACGTCTTCGAACAATGGGTCGAATTCGTTGGCGGCTTCTATAGAGAAAGACTGCCGGCCGGTTTCCGGACGGCCGGAACGACCAATCGGCGGTTGCAGCGGGAAGTCCGGGTCTTCACAGCGCTTGGTCAGGTAGAACTCCATCTCCGGCGCCACAATGGGCTGCCAGCCTTTGTCGGCGTAGAGCTTGAGGACTTTCTTGAGCACGTTGCGCGGCGACAGCTCGATCGGGTTGCCTTGCTTGTCGTAGGTGTCGTGGATCACCTGGGCGGTGGGCTCGATGGCCCAGGGCACCAGGAACACCGCGTTCTGGTCGGGGCGGCAGATCATGTCGATGTCGGCCGGGTCGAGCAATTCGTAATAGATGTCGTCTTCGACATAGTCGCCGGTCACGGTCTGCAACAGCACGCTCTCGGGCAGGCGCATGCCTTTTTCGGCGATGAACTTGTTGGTCGGCGAGATCTTGCCCCGGGTGATACCGGTGAGGTCGCCAATCATGCATTCGACTTCTGTGATCTTGTGGTCTTTCAACCAATCGGTGAGCTGGTCGAGGTTGTTACTCATAAATGCCTCTGGGCTGGGTTTCCTGGCATCCATTAAAGGCCAGGCGTTGGTTGACGCAGCATCCGCGTCGTTTTTTCATTCAGGGTAGGAGCTTACCTGCCATTTGCTGCTGCGTTGCATTCCTCACGCCAAAGTTGTGCGCAATCTTGAGCAGCAGGCGAGGCGCATGCCGTTCTGTGGCAAATGAGGAGGCAAGAAAGAGGTCGGCCCGGGCGTCAAGAATATTGGCCGGTGCGCGGGCATTCACGCGGGAGGATTGGACGGGTGACACAGCCTGACTGAAGCAGGCCAAGACGCCGTTGGGCGGCAGGTGACACATGAAGCACCCCGGTATTATTGCTGTTATGGGTTTGAATCGAGCTTAGCCTTGTTCATTTTTTTACACAACACCCCCGTAAAAAATACAACACGGCCCGCTCAAGCCTGCGAGTCCCAAGCCCTTCAAACCCAAAAAACCGCCCCAAAAAGCCCCAAAAAAGCCTTCGCGGCGCTTTTTTAGGGCAAAAAAGGCCTCGCTTGACTTCGGCATGCCGTTCGGGTTGACTGAAACCAGAAAAGATCAATGATTGATATTTTTAACAACAAAGGTGTTGCATCATGTCGGTACCCCCGCGTGCCGTTCAGCTTAACGAAGCGAACGCGTTCCTTAAGGATCATCCTGAGGTTCTGTACGTAGACCTTCTAATTGCGGATATGAATGGTGTGGTGCGCGGCAAGCGCATCGAACGCACCAGCCTCCACAAGGTTTACGAGAAGGGCATTAACCTGCCTGCCTCTTTATTTGCCCTGGATATCAACGGCTCTACGGTGGAAAGCACCGGCCTGGGCCTGGACATCGGTGATGCTGACCGAATCTGTTATCCAATCCCCGACACCCTGTGCAATGAACCTTGGCAAAAGCGCCCTACCGCGCAATTGTTGATGACCATGCACGAACTTGAAGGTGAACCTTTCTTCGCCGATCCGCGCGAAGTGCTCCGCCAAGTTGTAAGCAAATTTGACGACCTCGGTCTGACCATCTGCGCCGCCTTCGAGCTTGAGTTCTACCTGATCGACCAGGAGAACGTGAACGGCCGCCCACAACCGCCCCGCTCGCCTATCTCCGGCAAACGCCCGCACTCGACACAGGTCTACCTGATCGACGACCTCGACGAATACGTCGACTGCCTCCAGGACATTCTGGAAGGTGCAAAAGAGCAAGGCATCCCGGCCGACGCCATCGTCAAGGAAAGTGCCCCGGCGCAGTTCGAAGTGAACCTGCACCACGTGGCCGACCCGATCAAGGCTTGCGACTACGCGGTGCTGCTCAAGCGCCTGATCAAGAACATCGCCTACGACCATGAGATGGATACCACCTTCATGGCCAAGCCTTACCCAGGCCAGGCAGGCAACGGTTTGCACGTGCACATTTCAATCCTGGACAAAGACGGCAAGAACATCTTTGCCAGCGAGGATCCCGAGCAGAACGCCGCATTGCGTCACGCGATCGGCGGTGTGCTGGAGACCCTACCCGCCCAAATGGCGTTCCTGTGCCCCAACGTCAACTCCTACCGTCGTTTCGGCGCACAATTCTACGTGCCGAACTCGCCGTGCTGGGGCCTGGACAACCGTACCGTGGCGATCCGCGTACCGACCGGCTCGTCCGACGCGGTCCGTATCGAACACCGCGTGGCCGGCGCCGACGCCAACCCTTACCTGCTGATGGCTTCGGTCCTGGCAGGCGTGCACCACGGCCTGACCAACAAGATCGAGCCGAACGCACCGGTGGAAGGCAACAGCTACGAGCAGAACGAACAGAGCCTGCCGAACAACCTGCGCGATGCCCTGCGTGAGTTGGACGACAGCGAGGTGATGGCCAAGTACATCGATCCTAAGTACATCGATATCTTCGTCGCCTGTAAGGAAAGTGAGCTGGAAGAGTTCGAACACTCCATCTCCGACCTTGAGTACAACTGGTACCTGCATACCGTTTAAACGGTTGCTGCAAAAAAACGCCGCAGACCTTAGGGGTTTGCGGCGTTTTTTTGTGTTTTTTTCAGTTAGATCGAGTTGGCTTCATCGCAGGCAAGCCAGCTCCCACATTCGAATGTATTCACAGATCAAAATGTGGGAGCTGGCTTGCCTGCGATGGCGGCCTGGCAGACAACACACCTTCCTGCTCATACAATGCCCGCTGCCTTGTAGGAGACTTCCATGACCACCCGCCCCGCCGCCCCTCGCAAACCCCGCGCTCGCAGCCAGGCCCGGATCGACGCGATCCTCGACGCTGCCCGCACTTTGCTGGCTGCCGAAGGCGTGGCGGGTTTGTCGATCTACAGCGTGGCCGAGCGGGCGCAGATCCCACCGTCGTCGGTGTATCACTTCTTCGCCAGCGTGCCCGCATTGTTGGAGGCGTTGACCGCTGACGTGCACGCCGCTTTCCGGGCAGCCATCCAGGCGCCCATCGAGCATGACTCACTCAAACACTGGCGCGACCTGTCCTACATCGTCGAGCAGCGCATGCTCACTATCTATGATCATGACGCCGCCGCGCGCCAGTTGATCCTGGCGCAGCACGGGCTTACCGAAGTGACCCAGGCCGACCGTCAGCATGACCTGGAACTGGGTGACTTGATGCTCACCGTGTTCAACCGTCACTTTGAAGTGCCGACATTGCCCAGCGATGTGGACGTGTTTGCCTTGGCGCTGGAGTTGAGCGACCGCGTGTATGCGCGCTCGGTGCATCAGCATGGGCTGATTACGCCACGCATGGCGGATGAAGGGATGCGGGTGTTTGATGCGTATGTGGGGCTTTATTTACCGGCGTATTTGCCTAAGCGGCCGGCTGCGCACTAAGTCTTGTACCGATTGGGGCGGCCTCTTCGCGAGCAAGCCCGTTCACACATCAAAATGTGGGAGCGGGCTTGCTCGCGAAGGCGATCTCGAAAGCGACAACGATCCTCGATCACAACTTGGCGATCGACACCTCGGTGGACTTCACAAAGGCAATCACTTCGCTGCCAATCACCAGCTCCAGCTCTTTGACCGAACGGGTGGTGATCACGGAAGTGACGATGCCGGAAGCGGTCTGCACGTCGATCTCCGACAGCACGTCGCCTTCGACGATTTCTTTGATGGTGCCTTTGAACTGGTTACGCACGTTGATAGCTTTAATAGTCATGTCGTTCTCTCTTCATGGGACAAGTGAGTTATTGAGCCCAGCGCAATTGCGTAGGCAGCGGTGAAACAGGTTCGGGTTCCGGCGGTGAGCCCGGCAGGGACAACACACGGTTGAGCACTTCGGCTTCCAGCGCGGCCAGGCGATGTGATCCCCGGGCACGTGGGCGTGGCAGGTCGACGATAAGGTCCAAACCGATTTCACCGTCTTCGATCAGGATCACCCGGTCGGCAATCGCCACGGCTTCACTGACATCGTGGGTGACCAGCAACACGGTGAAACCGTGCTTCTGCCACAGGTTTTCGATCAGTTGCTGCATCTCGATACGGGTCAAGGCATCCAGCGCGCCCAACGGCTCATCCAACAGCAACAAACGCGGTTGATGGATGAGCGCGCGGGCCAGGGCCACGCGTTGCTTCTGCCCGCCGGACAGCGCCGCCGGCCATTCATTGGCACGTTCAGCCAGGCCGACCGCTTCCAAGGCTTCCAGCGCTTTGGGGCGCCAGTCGCCTTTAAGCCCCAGCCCCACGTTGTCGATGATCTTCTTCCACGGCAGCAGCCGTGCTTCCTGGAACATTAGCCGCGTGTCTTCAATCGCTTCGCTCAATGGCGCGGAACCGGCCAGCAGCTCGCCGCCGCTGGCCTTATCCAGACCGGCCAGCAGGCGCAGCAAGGTACTTTTGCCGCAACCGCTGCGCCCGACCACCGCCACGAATTGGCCGGCCGGAATATGCAGGTCGATGTCCTTGAGCACTTCGCGCGCGCCAAAGGCCTTGCGCAACTTGCGTACCGCCAGGGGAATGCCCTTCAGCAGGCGCGGGGGTTGTTGAGCTGTCATGCCACACCGCCTTTGTTCACTTGATACGCCGGGTGCCAACGCAGCCACACACGCTCCAGGCCACGAGCCGCCAGGTCCGCGAGTTTGCCGAGGATGGCGTACATGACGATGGCCAGTACCACCACATCGGTTTGCAGGAATTCACGGGCGTTCATCGCCAGATAACCGATACCGGCACTGGCCGAGATGGTTTCCGCCACGATCAGCGTCAGCCACATGAAGCCCAGGGCAAAGCGCACGCCCACCAGGATCGACGGCAGCGCGCCCGGCAGGATCACCTGGCGGAACAGGCTGAACCCGGACAAGCCATAGCTGCGCGACATTTCCACCAGTGCCGGATCAACGTTGCGGATGCCGTGATAGGTGTTGAGGTAGATCGGGAACAGCGTGCCGAGGGCGACCAGGAAAATCTTCGCCGTCTCGTCAATGCCGAACCACAGGATCACCAGCGGGATCAGTGCCAGGTGCGGCACGTTACGGATCATCTGCACCGAGCTGTCCAGCAGGCGTTCGCCCCACTTCGACAGGCCGGTGATGAAGCCCAGGGCCAGGCCGATGCTGCCACCGATCAGGAAACCCAGGCCGGCACGCCAGCCACTGATGGCCAGGTGGGTCCAGATTTCGCCGCTGGCGACCAGGTTGATACCGGCTTCAATCACTGCGCTGGGGGCCGGCAGGATACGGGTCGACAACCAGCCCGCCGATACCGACAACTGCCACACCACCAGCAATAGAACCGGCAGTACCCAGGGCGCCACACGGTGGCTCAATTTTTCATAGTTCATGGCGCTGCCTTAGCTCTGTGACGCAGCTTTGGGAAGGATGTCGTTGGCGACCATCTCGCCAAACGGGCTCACGTAGCCGGCGCTTTTCGGCAGCTCGGGACGCTCGATATCCAGGTGGGGAAACAGCAGCTCCGCGACGCGATACGACTCTTCCAGGTGTGGATAACCGGAGAAGATAAAGGTGTCGATGCCCAGCGCTGCGTACTCCTTCACGCGTGCCGCCACCGTTGGGCCATCGCCCACCAGCGCGGTGCCCGCACCGCCACGGACCAGGCCGACGCCGGCCCACAGGTTGGGGCTGACTTCGAGGTTGTCGCGGTTACCACCATGCAAGGCGGCCATGCGCTGCTGGCCGACGGAATCGAAACGCGCCAGGGAGGCCTGGGCACGGGCGATGGTGTCGTCGTCCAGATGGGAGATCAGTTTGTCGGCGGCTTTCCACGCTTCATCGTTGGTTTCACGCACGATCACATGCAGGCGAATACCGAAGCGCACGGTGCGTCCGACTTTTGCGGCCTTGGCCCGCACCTGTTCGATTTTTTCCGCGACGGCCGCCGGCGGCTCGCCCCAGGTCAGCACCATTTCCACCTGCTCGGCTGCCAGGTCCTGGGCCGCTTCGGAAGAACCACCGAAGTATAGCGGCGGGCGCGGTTGCTGGATCGGCGGGTAAAGCAGCTTGGCGCCTTTGACGCGGATGTGCTCGCCGTCGTAATCCACGGTTTCGCCTTCCAGCACACGGCGCCAGATACGGGTGAATTCCACCGAGGCCTGGTAGCGCTCTTCGTGGCTGAGGAACAAGCCGTCACCGGCCAGTTCTTCCGGATCACCGCCGGTGACCAGATTAAACAACGCACGGCCACCGGACAGACGATCCAGGGTTGCTGCCTGACGCGCCGCTACCGTCGGGGAAATGATCCCGGGGCGCAGTGCGACAAGGAATTTCAGACGCTGGGTCACCGGGATCAGCGAGGCGGCCACCAGCCACGAGTCTTCGCAGGAGCGCCCGGTAGGGATCAGCACCCCGCCGAAACCCAGGCGATCAGCGGCCTGGGCCACTTGCTGCAGGTAACCGTGGTCAACGGCGCGAGCGCCTTCGGCAGTGCCAAGGTAATGGCCGTCGCCGTGGGTAGGCAGGAACCAGAAAATAGTGAGGCTCATGGAGTTGTCTCCTGAAGAAGTCGGATTACGGCGCTGTGGCCACGGCGGCGGGTGGCGTCCAGATCACGTCCTTGATGTTCAAGGGCTTGGGGATCAGTTTGAGTTGGTAGAAGCTGTCGGCGATCTTCTGCTGGGCCGCCACCACTTCAGGGGTCAGGAACAGTGCACCGTAGCCTTGGCGTTTCACCGAGGTCAGGGTGATGTCAGCCGGCAGGCCAAGCAGCGGCGCCACTTGTTCAGTCACTTCCTGTGGGTTGGCCTTGGACCATTCGCCCACGGCGCGTACCTCCTCCACCAGCGCCTTGATCACTTCGGGGTGCTGTTGGGCGTATGGCTTTGTCGCCAGGTAGAACTGGTGATTGTCGGCGATGCCGGTGCCATCACGCAGGGTGCGGGCTTGCAGTTGTTTTTCGGCGGCGGCCTGGTACGGGTCCCAGATGACCCAGGCGTCCACGCTGCCACGCTCGAAGGCGGCACGGGCATCGGCGGGCGGCAGGAACACGGCCTGCACGTCGGTGTATTTCAAGCCGGCATCTTTCAAGGCACGTACCAACAGGTAATGCACGTTGGAGCCTTTGTTGAGCACGACTTTCTTGCCCTTGAGCTCAGCCACGGATTTGATCGGTGAATCTTTCGGCACCAGGATCGCTTCGCTGGTCGGTGCAGGCGGCTCGTAGGCCACGTAGAGCAAGTCGGCACCGGCTGCCTGGGCGAAGACCGGTGGGGTTTCGCCGGTCACGCCGAAGTCGATGGAGCCGACGTTCAAGCCTTCCAGCAATTGCGGGCCGCCAGGGAACTCAGTCCACTGCACGTTCACGCCTTGGGCAGCCAAACGTTTTTCCAACGTGCCCTTGGCCTTGAGCAGCACCAGCGTGCCGTACTTCTGATAACCGATCCGCAAGGTCTCGGCGGCTTGAGCTTGAACAATGGCGCCGAAGGACACAGCCGCAGCAAACAGTGCGACCAGACCACGACGCAAGATGACAGTGCGCATGGCGCTCTCTCCAAATAATGCGTTTAGGGGGTTGGCTGCACCTGCTTGGCCGTTGGCGGCTGAGTAAGGTGAGTTTTTTACATTTCGGTTTTACATTTCGATGTGGCTTAAATGCTCCAGCGAGCACTCAACAAACGTTCATTCAACACGTGGGGGTCCAGCGGTTTCGGGCGACGGGCCATGGCGTCGTACAGCGTCTCCAGTGCCTCGTGCAAACGGTGTTCGAGTACCGGCACCAGTTGTGCCTGGGCACTGCCTTCGCCGTAAGCGATCTGACTGTCCTCGGCAAAGATACCGTGGAGCAACTCCTGTGCCTTCAGCGCCGACAGCACCGGCTTCAAGGCATAGTCCACGGCCAGCATGTGGGCGATGCTGCCACCCGTGGCCATCGGCAACACGACCTTGTGGGCCAGGGCGCGCTCGGGCAGCAGGTCCAACACGGTTTTCAGCGCGCCGGAGAACGAAGCCTTGTACACCGGCGTGGCGATCACCAGGCCATCTGCATTAGCCACTTGTTGCAGCAGGTCGATGACCTTGGGACTGTCGAAGCGCGCATGCAGCAGGTCTTCAGCCGGGAAATCCCGTATCTGGTAACTCACCACTTCGACGCCTTTTTCTTGCAACCACTGACGGGTTTTATCCAGCAGCACCCCTGAGCGGGAGCGCTGGCTGGGACTGCCTCCAAGTGTTACGACCAACATGCAGGAATTCCTTGCGCAGGTGTCAGCGGTTCGCTGTGTGGCGATAGCGCCAAGATGGAACAGACCTTATCAGCTGATTTATATATCTATAAATCTTATTTTTTCATTTGTTTATTCCTTAAAGAAATATACAGATGATGAATCGCCGGACGAAAAAAAAGGCCGTAAAAACGGCCTGAAAACCCCTGCTGTGTGAGCCTTGAAATGCGATTTACATGTGGGAGCGGGCTTGCTCGCGAAAGCGGTGTGTCATTAAAGGATGCATCGACTGACAGCCTGCCTTCGCGAGCAAGCTCGCTCCCACATTGGGCCTGCGTTAACGATTCGGCTGAGGGGTAAGCCGCAGATACGGCTTCACCGCCCGGTAACCCTTCGGAAAGCGCTGCTTGATCTCGTCCTCATCCTTGAGCGACGGCACGATCACCACCTCATCACCGTCCTGCCAGTTGGCGGGCGTGGCGACCTTGTGATTGTCGGTCAGTTGCAGCGAGTCGATGACGCGCAGGATTTCGTGGAAGTTGCGGCCGGTGCTGGCCGGGTAGGTGATGGTCAGGCGGATCTTCTTGTTCGGGTCGATCACGAACAAGGAGCGCACGGTGAGGGTGTCACTGGCGTTGGGGTGGATCAGGTCGTACAGGTCGGACACTTTACGGTCGGCGTCGGCCAGGATCGGAAAGTTGACGACCGTGTTCTGGGTTTCGTTGATGTCTTCGATCCACTTGTGGTGCGAGTCCACCGGGTCAACCGACAGGGCGATAGCCTTGACGCCGCGCTTGGCGAATTCGTCCTTGAGCTTGGCGGTGAAACCCAGCTCGGTGGTGCACACCGGGGTAAAGTCCGCCGGGTGGGAAAACAACACACCCCAGCTATCGCCCAGCCACTCGTGGAAACGAATTTTGCCGGCGCTGGAATCCTGTTCGAAGTCGGGGGCGATATCGCCCAGTCTTAGGCTCATGGTGTGGCTCCTGATGAGTGCTTATGGAACCCACTGTGCATGGTTTGCGGATTATTTAAAAAGAATAAATATCGATTTATCTAGACGATAAAGGAATATTAAAAATCTGTTCATTGGACGTAGGCAAAGGCGAAGAGCAACATCGTTTCCAAGGTTCGAGAAGGCCTTGAGACGCTGTACAAAGAGGGGTTCAGGAAGGGCTTGCGGGGGTTTAGCCCGACTTGAACGGCAAGACACCCTGCCCGGCGTTGCGCCGGGCAAGGTTTTACAGGCTTACAACAGCGGGATCGAGTAGCTGACGATCAGACGGTTTTCGTCTTGATCACGCGCGCCAGCGATGTCGGTGCGCCACATAGCGTTCTTCCACGCCACGCCGAGGTTTTTCAGCGGACCTTCTGGAATCACGTAGGCAACGGTGATGTCACGTTCCCACTCGGACTGACCGTTGAACTGTGTACGAGAAGCGGTGTTAGCTACGGTGTCGATGTCGCTGCCTTTGAGGTAGACAACACCGGCGGTCAGACCAGGAACGCCAACCTTGGCGAAGTCATAAGCGTAGCGAGCTTGCCAGGTACGTTCGCCGGCACGGGCAAACTTCTGGATCTGCATGTCAGTGGTCAGGTAAGCCGACGAACCGTCGCCCTGGTTCAACCAAGGGAAGTCGCTGCTGCCGTTGCTGACTTGATAACCACCACCGAAGGTGTGACCGGCAACGGTGTACAGGAACAGGCCGCTGTACAGATTGTTGTCGACCTTGCCCTTACCGGCGCGGAAGCCTTGGTAGTTGCCAGTGGTGAAGTAAGCGGATTCGTTACCGTTGGCGCCATCATCGGAGCTGTTGAAGTAACGCAGATCAGACTTCAAAACACCCGGGCCGATAGCCCAGTTGTGGGTCAGACCCAGGAAGTGCTGCTTGTAGAAGTCTTCCAGATTGCCGTAGTAATACTGGGCAGTCAGGTCTTTGGTGATCTTGTAGTCACCACCGGCGTAGATGAATTTGTTGCTGTCACGCCAGGTAGCGCCACGGCTGTTAGCACCCGACAACGACAGGTTTTCGTTGCTGCTGGAGTTACGGCCCTTGGCTTTTTCGATCTGACCGCCGACCAGCGTCAGGTCCTTGATATCGTTGGTAGTGATCTGGCCACCCTGGAACGTCTGTGGCAACAGACGACCATCGTTGGTGATGATCACAGGCAACTTAGGCTGCAAGGTACCCAGCTTCAGTTCGGTCTGAGAGATCTTGGCTTTGGCCGTCAAACCCAGGCTGGAGTAGTCATTAACGGCCTTGCCGTTATGCTCGCTAGGGAAGATGGTGCCGCCGTAGGAGCCTGGGTTGGCGCCGCTTGGCTTGGTGGCGCCGTTGGTGCCGCCGCCCGAATCCAGGCGAACACCCAGCAGGCCAATAGCGTCAACACCGAAGCCAACAGTGCCTTGGGTATAACCGGAGATGAAACGCAGATCGAAGCCTTGACCCCATTCTTCGTTCTTGTTCGCGCCGGTACCGTTACGGTTGTCGGTATTGATGTAAAAGTTACGCAGACCCAGTGTTGCTTTACTGTCTTCAACGAAACCGGCAGCGCCTGCTTGCTGAGCGATTGCGCCCAGGGCTACAGCCAGTGCCAAGGTGGACTTCTTCATGTACCGCTCCTCTCATTTCTAATTTTTGTATTTCTTTGGTCTCGGGTCTGACGCCCTCGATCCACAGATGCGCGATTAGCGCCAGATAGTGACTACCAAGTCAATCGTAACCTTGTATGTCTACTACCTTCGTCTAATCGCAGTTGATTTGGTCCCTGCAGGGTAATGAGTTTTTCATACACCCAAAAAGAATTATTTCATTCTTTTTCATACGATTTGGGAATAAGCCTTTCCATGATGCTGGCCTGTCAGGTTAGACGAACCGCTCCATAAGCTAATTCCTAAAGGGTATTTGTTAGCGCTTTTTTAGATCGATTAGTGTGGCCGTACAGTTGCATACGTCACCCACGATCAAAAAGGCGACGCCATCATGGCCAAACGCACATCCTCCCGTCAATTTGTTACAGTTTTTGTGTCACTAATACTTTCTTTTGGTGTCGAAGCGGCCGATTTAACCATCGGCTACCAAACCGGCATCGATCCCAGCAAAGTCCCACAGGCCGACGGCCTCTATGAGAAGGCCATCGGCGAGAAAATCGCCTGGCGCCGTTTCAACAGTGGGCCGGAAGTCGTAAACGCTATTGCCTCAGGCGATGTGCAGATTGGCAATCTCGGTTCCAGCCCCCTCGCGGCAGCGGCTTCTCGCAATCTACCCATCGTCGCGTTCATCGTATCGGCCCAGATCAATACTTCTGAAGCATTGGTGGTGCGTAACGGCAGCCACATTGACGCACCCAAGGATCTGATCGGCAAAACCATCGCTACGCCATTTGTCTCAACCTCGCATTACAGCCTGCTCGGCGCACTGAAGCACTGGGGCCTGGACACCAGGCAAGTCAAGGTGGTGAACCTGCAACCGGCCGAAATTGCCGCCGCGTGGAAACGCGGCGATATCGACGGTGCATTCGTGTGGTCGCCGGCCCTGGGCGAAATCCGCAAGACCGGCAAGACCCTGACAGACGCGGCCCAGGTGGGTCAGTGGGGCGCGCCGACGTTTGAAGTGTGGGTGGCGCGCAAGGATTTTGCGGAAAAACATCCTGACATAGTGGCCAAGTTCGCCAAGGTTACGCTGGATTCATTTGCCGAGTATGCGGCCCATAAGGACGGCTGGACCGTGGATTCCGAGCCGGTCCAGAAAATCGCGAAACTGACAGGCTCAAATGCTGTGGACATTCCTGAACTGCTCGCCGGGACGACGTTCCCAGACGCGCAAGCACAGCAAACCGATGCGCTGCTTAAAGGCGGGACAGCAACGGCGATTGGGGAGACGGCGAAGTTCTTGAAGGAACAAGGGAAGGTTGAAACGGTATTGCCGGATTACTCGGCCTTCGTGACCGACACATTTATCTCGAAATAAATGCGCTCCCTGTGGGAGCTGGCTTGCCTGCGATGCAAGCGCCTCGGTGCTCAGTTGAACCGAGGTGATGCTATCGCTGGCAAGCCAGCTCCCACACAAGCCAGCCCCAGCTTTTAGTTACAGCGCCTTTTCGAAAATCTTCGAATTGCGCTGATAGTTGTACAGCGAAGCCCGCGCCGACGGCAGACGGTCCACGCTGCTCGGCTCAAAACCTCGCTCACGGAACCAGTGGGCGGTGCGGGTGGTGAGGACAAACAAGGTCTTCAATCCCTGGGCTCGGGCACGGGATTCGATACGCTCCAGCAACACATCTCCGCGCGCGCCGTGGCGATATTCCGGGTTCACCGCCAGGCACGCCAGCTCCCCCGCATTCGAATCCGCGATCTGATACAGCGCCGCGCAGGCGATGATCATGCCTTCGCGCTCCACCACGCTGAATTGCTCGATCTCGCGCTCCAGCACTTCCCGCGAACGGCGCACCAGGATGCCCTGCTCTTCCAACGGGCTGATCAGGTCGAGCAAGCCACCGACATCTTCAATCGCCGCTTCGCGCACCAGTTCGAATTGCTCCTGGGCCACCAGCGTACCGCCCCCGTCGCGGGTGAACAGTTCGGTGAGCAACGCGCCGTCTTCGGCGTAGCTGACAATATGACTGCGCCCTACTCCGCCACGGCAGGCCTCCGCGGCCGCATCCAACAGCTCGGCCTGGTAGTTGCTGCTGCCCAGGCGCTGCAGGTGTGCGGGCACTTGTTGCGGACGCAGTTCGCGCACCAGACGACCGTTTTCATCGATCAGGCCCATGTCTGCGCCAAACAGCAGCAGCTTGTCGGCACCCAGGTCGATGGCGGCGCGAGTGGCGACGTCCTCGCAGGCCAGGTTGAAGATCTCACCGGTAGGCGAGTACCCCAATGGCGACAGCAGCACGATGGAACGCTCGTCCAACAGGCGATTGATACCCTTGCGATCGACGCGGCGCACTTCGCCGGTGTGGTGGTAGTCCACGCCTTCCAATACTCCGATAGGACGCGCGGTGACCAGGTTGCCGCTGGCTACCCGCAGGCGCGAACCCTGCATTGGCGACGACGCCATGTCCATGGACAGGCGCGCTTCAATGGCGATACGCAGTTGGCCAACCGCGTCGATCACACACTCCAGCGTTGCCGCATCAGTGATGCGCAAGCCTTCGTGGTAAGCCGGGGTCAGGCCACGGGCTTCAAGGCGCGCTTCGATCTGTGGGCGCGAGCCGTGGACCAATACCAGGCGCACGCCGAGGCTGTGGAGCAACACCAGGTCGTGGACGATGTTGCCGAAGTTGGGATGTTCCACACCGTCGCCGGGCAGCATGACCACAAAGGTGCAGTCGCGGTGCGCGTTGATGTAAGGGGAAGCGTGACGAAGCCAATTTACGTAGTCGGGCATGGAACCTGGGCCTGTAATAAAAAGCAGCCGAAAAAGGATGAGTCGTGAAAACGCACAGCGGGCTGATGGTTATCGTCGGAACAGGCTTGGCGACACGCTCACTCTCCTTCTATGTACGAACAATCAGGGGTTAATTTATGCAGGCTTCAGGCAGTAATGTTCGATCAGTTCCCGCAATAGACGCACTGTAGGCGTCAAGCGTGACATTTCGAGGTACTCGCCCGGCTGGTGGGCGCACGCGATGTCGCCGGGGCCGAGCACCAGGGTTTCACAACCAAGGCGCTGAAGATAAGGCGCTTCGGTGCCGAACGCTACTGCTTCGGCACGATGGCCGGTCAATCGTTCCGCCACCCGCACCAGTTCGGCGTCTTCCGGTTGCTCGAAGGGAGGGACTGCGGGGAACAGTGGCGCGTAGTCGATCTTGACCTGATGGCGCTCGGCGAGCGGTTCAAGCTTCTGCCGGATCGCGGCGCGCAGCACCTCGGGATCCATGCCCGGCAAAGGCCGCAGATCAAACTCCAGGGAACACTGGCCGCAGATGCGGTTGGGGTTATCGCCGCCGTGGATGCAGCCGAAGTTCATGGTCGGCTGCGGCACGCTGAATTGGGGGTTGCGATACTCGCGCTGCCAGCCCAGGCGTAGGCCACGCAGTTCGCCGATGGCGTCGTGCATGGCTTCGAGGGCGCTGTGGCCCAGGCTGGGATCCGACGAATGGCCGCTTTGACCGAGAATGTCGATGCGTTCCATCATCACGCCTTTGTGCAAGCGGATCGGCTTGAGCCCGGTCGGCTCGCCAATCACCGCTGCACGGCCCAGCGGACGCCCTGCCTCGGCCAATGCACGGGCACCGGACATGGAGCTTTCTTCATCGCAGGTGGCGAGGATCAGCAGCGGCTGCTTGAACGGCTCGTCCAGCAGGGGCAGCACCGCTTCGATGGCCAGGGCGAAAAAGCCTTTCATGTCGCAACTGCCCAGTCCCACCCAGCGGCCGTCGACTTCCGTCAGCTTGAGCGGATCGGTCTTCCACAGTGCGGCGTCATAGGGGACCGTGTCGCTATGCCCCGCCAGCACCAGGCCACCGGGACCACTGCCGAAGCTGGCCAGCAGGTTGAACTTGCCAGGGCTGACTTGCTGGATGTCGATGGCGAACCCCAGGTCCCCCAGCCAACTGGCAAGCAAATCGATCACCGGGCGGTTGGTCTGGTCGAGAGATGCCTGGGTGCAACTCACAGAAGGCGCTGCAATCAATGCGGCGAACTGCTCTTTCATGGACGGTAACGGCATGCGCGGTCTCTCAGCTTCCCGGATGAACCTCACTATAGAGCCATCTGCACGACACAATAAACCGTTGCGGCACGTTGCCGGGCTCACTCCTGTACACTGCACGACCTTGGCAGCCACTCTTTTCCCCGGCTGCGCTCCCGATCCTGGATGTACCGGCCATGCAAAAAGAAACTGAAATCAAACTCCGCGTCAGCCGCGAGACCCTCGCGGCGCTGCGTGAGCACCCGCTCCTGAAAAAACGCAACAAAAGTGGCTGGGAACGCCGTGAGTTGATGAACCAGTATTTCGACACCCCCGAGCGCGACCTGGCCCAGGCCAAAGTCGCCCTGCGCCTGCGCAAGGACGGTGACGACATCATCCAGACCCTCAAGACCCGCGGCCAAAGCGTCGCCGGCTTGTCGGAACGCAACGAATACAACTGGGACCTGCCCAAAGCCAAGCTCGACGTGAAAAAACTCGACGGCGAATGCTGGCCCGAGCAATTGGCCGAGTTGGACAAAAAGACCCTCAAGCCGATCTTCACCACCGACTTCGTGCGCGAACGCGCCGAAATCGCCTGGGGCCGCGGCAAGGCCAAGGTAGTCATCGAAGCCGCCCTGGACCTGGGCCACGTGGTCGTCGGCAAGCAGAAAGAAGAGATCTGTGAGCTGGAGCTGGAACTGCGCGAAGGCGAACCGGCTGCATTGCTGGAGCTGGCCGCCGAACTGGCCGCCACCCTGGCACTGATGCCATGCGATATCAGCAAGGCCGAGCGCGGCTACCGCCTGTACGACGCCAGCAGCTATTCCCTGAGCCTGCCGGCGCCACAGCTGCACGCCGAAATGCCATTGGACGACGCCTTCGCCGCGATCATGTGGCACCTGCTGGGCAGCAGCCAGCGCCTGGCCGAGCAGTACCGCTTCAATGGCCACTGGCGCCTGCTGCAAGACTGGGTCGACAACCTCGGCGAACTGCGCGCCCTGGTCGGCAGCCTCGGCCAGGCCGCACCGCGTCAATCCACCAGCGAACTGCGCAGCGCACTGGATGCCCTGCTGGAAGACTGGCGCCCACTGGTTCAAGCCGGTGACGACGACGAAGACATCCGCAAAGCCGCGCCGGAACAGTTCACCGAAGAACTGGAAGACGTGCGCTGGGGCCTGTTTTCCCTGAACGCCTCGCGCTGGCTGCTCGCCCGTACCTGGACTGCCGACCGCAACGTGCGTGGCAACCGCCAGGGCGCTGCGCAACTCACCAACTGGCTGCCGCGCCTGCTCGCCGAGGACGCCGTCGCCCTGCAACTGCCGCGCTACCAGCAACAGCCGGAAGACCTGGCCGAGCAACTGCCGCGTATCGAACGCATCCAGGCCTGGCTGCACCATGCGCGTCAGGTGGTGGACATTCCGGAGCTGGACCGTTTGTACGGTGAGCTGAACAAGTTGGCCCAACTGGCCAACCAGCCGATCACCGATGAGTCGCTGGATGCGCGGATGCATCAGGCGATTGCGGTGTATCAGAACCGGGCCTGGAAGACTTTGTTGCGTCTGTAACGATGTCATCGCGGGCAAGCCCGGCTCCCACGCTGATTGTGTTCACAGACAGGTAGCTGTGAACTCAATCCACTGTGGACTTGCCCGCGATGAGGCCGGCCCTGTCAGCGCAACACTGGCAGGCTGGTGGTGGACTTGATCTCCGACAACGCCACAATCGAATTGACCTCCTGAATCCCCGGCACCATCGACAACTTCTCGAAGAAAAACCGCTCATAGGCCTCAATGTCCGAGGTAACGATGCGCAGCAGAAAATCCACCGCCCCCATCAGCACATAACACTCCAGCACTTCCGGAAACCCGCGAATCGCGTCGGTGAACTCGGTGAAGTTGGAGCGCCCGTGGGCGTTGAGTTTGACCTCGGCGAAGATCTGCGTATTGAGGCCGATCTTCTTGCGATCCAGCAAAGTCACCTGGCCGCGAATCACGCCCTCTTCCTTGAGACGTTGAATACGCCGCCAGCAAGGTGACTGAGAAAGGCCCACCTGTTCGGCGATCTGTGCGCTGGACAGCGAGGCGTCCTCTTGCAGCAAGGCCAGGATACGGCGGTCGTAAGCGTCCAACTCGCTGTGCATATAAATACCTTCAATGGTGCCTATCTTGAATTGATCAATTCGATCATTCCTAAAACAGGCTCATCTTAGATAAGAAATCTCCGCTGGCGAATGTAAAAATTTCTCCAGTCGAATCTGGAGCTTTCCCATGCACGCCGTCGAAACCAACTACCCCGTTACCCGCGTCGACGCGTGGGCCGTCAACAGCGTTCATTGCCAGGCGCATTACCGAATCGTCGCCGAGGCGGAGCCCGACCTGTTGTGCCGGGTCCTCAACTATTTCGCCCTGCAATTCCTCACGCCGCGACAGGTCATGGTGAACCGCGAAGAGGACCTGCTGAACATCGACATCGTGATGGACGGCCTGAGCTGGCACCGGGCCCAGGTGATCGGTGAAAAGATTCGAAACCTGATCAGCGTGTGCACTCTGGATATGTGGTCGGCTGATTCCGTAGGGCCTCAAGCGGTGGTGGCGGTCGCCCAGTAAAAGCCTGCAATACACACTGGGAGGAAGATATTCAGCGGCTGGCTAGCCTGGGACTTACGCCCTCAGCCACCCAGGAAAACCTTCATGCCGGTTGATCAACGATTGGAACTGCATCAACTGTTGCCGGCTTTGGTCGAAGGGCGGCTGATCACGCCAGAAATCGCCCAACGCTTGTCGGCGCTGCCGGCCAGCAACACCCTGCACCCATTGGAGAGCATCGCAGCCCAAGGCCTGTGCCTGGAAACCCTGACCGAATGGCTCGCCCAACGGGCCGGGCAACCTTATCTGCGCATCGACCCATTGAAAATCGACGTGGCGACGGTAGTGCCACTGATGTCCCACGCGTTCGCCCAACGCCACGCCATCCTCGCGGTGGCGGTGGATGCCCAAACCGTCACCGTCGCCAGCGCCCAGCCCCATGTCACCAGTTGGGAAGCCGGGCTTTCGCAGGTGCTCAAGCGTTCGATCAAACGCGTGGTCGCCAATCCCCAGGACATTACGCGCTGTATCGGTGAGTTCTACCGGCTGGCGAAGTCCGTCAGCGGTGCCGATCAAAAGGTGGTGGCACCTGGCAACGTCGATCTGCTCAACCTCGGCGCCCGCGAACAGGAACCGGATGCCAATGACGCACACATCGTCAATATCGTCGACTGGCTGCTGCAGTACGCTTTCGCCCAGCGCGCCAGTGATATCCACATTGAACCGTGCCGTGAACAGGGGCGTGTGCGCTTTCGTATCGACGGGCTGCTGCATGATGTCTACCAGTTTCCGCCCCAGGTAACGATGGCGGTAGTCAGCCGCCTGAAAAGCCTGGGCCGCATGAACGTGGCAGAAAAACGCAGGCCCTAGGACGGCCGGGTCAAAACCAAAAGCCCGACGGGCGCTGAGGTTGAGCTACGCCTTTCCACCTTGCCCACGGCATTTGGCGAGAAGTTGGTGCTGCGGATTTTCGACCCGCAGGTGTTGCTCAAGGGCTTTGACCAGCTTGGCCTGTCGGCGGATGACCAGCGACGCTGGCAATCCATGACGCGCCAGACTCACGGCATCATCCTGGTGACCGGCCCGACCGGTTCGGGCAAGACCAGCACGCTCTACACCACACTCAGGCAACTGGCGACCCGGGAGGTCAACCTGTGCACCGTGGAAGACCCGATCGAGATGGTCGAGCCCACGTTCAACCAAATGCAGGTGCAGCACAACATCGACCTGACCTTCGCCAGCGGCATCCGCGCCCTGCTGCGCCAGGACCCGGACATCATCATGATTGGCGAGATCCGCGACCAAGAGACCGCCGAAATGGCGATCCAGGCCGCGTTGACTGGGCATCTGGTGCTGTCGACCCTGCATACCAACGACGCCCCCAGCGCCATCAGCCGTTTGCAGGAACTGGGCATTGCTCATTATTTGATCAAGGCCACCTTGCTGGGGGTGATGGCGCAGCGGCTGGTGCGGGTGTTGTGCCCTCATTGCAAGCGGACGCTGGGTGACGCCCATGAAGCGGTCGGATGCGGGGAGTGTCGACAGAGCGGTTATCGGGGGCGAGCCGGTGTTTACGAAATCATGGTGCTGAATGAAGCACTCAAAACCCTGATCACACCCGGCGCCGATCTACACGCCCTGCGCGAGAAAGCGATTGCCCAAGGTATGTGCAGCCTGCGCATGGCCGGCGTGAAAAAGGTCGAGGCGGGGCTGACCACGATGGCAGAAGTATTACGAGTAACACCTGGGGATTCGGTAACAAATCCTTTGTTTGATAAGCAGTGAAACCGTTCTTATCGGTGACAACACCGTTACAATCGGCTCAACGTCGTTTCACTGAAACATTCAGATAGGGAATCGCTATGCAGATCGGAACCGTACTGCTTCTTTTCGTAGGATTGGCCATTGCCATCCTATTCATGGGTTTCAAGGTGGTCCCACAGGGGTACCAGTGGACGGTCGAGCGTTTCGGCCGCTACACCAACACCCTCAAACCTGGCCTGAACATCATCATCCCGGTCATGGACCGCATTGGTCGCAAGATCAACGTGATGGAAAGCGTGCTGGATATCCCACCCCAGGAAGTCATCACCGCCGACAACGCCACTGTGCAGATCGACGCCGTGTGTTTCTTCCAGGTGGTCAACACCGCCCAGGCCGCGTACGAGGTCAACAACCTCGAACACGCCATCCGCAACCTGCTGCAAACCAACATCCGTACCGTACTCGGGTCCATGGAGCTGGATGCCATGCTCAGCCAGCGTGATGGCATCAACGAAAAACTGCTGAAGACCGTAGACGAAGCCACCGCGCCGTGGGGCATCAAGATCACCCGTATCGAGATCAAGGACATCAGCCCGCCCGCCGACCTGATGGCCGCCATGTCGGGCCAGATGAAAGCCGAGCGAATCAAGCGTGCACAGATCCTTGAAGCGGAAGGGCTGCGAGCATCGGCAATCCTGACCGCCGAAGGCAAGAAACAGGCGCAGATCCTTGAGGCCGAAGGTAGCCGGCAGGCGGCGTTCCTGGAGTCTGAAGCCCGCGAACGTCAGGCCGAAGCAGAAGCCCGCGCGACGCAAGTCGTGTCGGAAGCGATCGCGTCGGGCAATGTGCAAGCGGTGAACTACTTCGTCGCGCAAAAATACATTGATGCACTGGGCAAGCTGGCATCGGCCAACAACAGCAAGGTCATCCTGATGCCGCTGGAAGCCAGCCAGGTGATCGGTGCAGTCGGTGGTATCGGCGAGATCGTCAAGGCAACGTTCGACAACAAGAAAGGCTGAGGCCAGCGCCATGTGGGATTTCCTGCAGCATCTGTCGTTTTGGGATTGGCTGGCACTGGGTACGGTGCTGTTGATCCTTGAGGTATTCGGTGCCGGTGGTTACCTGCTGTGGATGGGCATCGCGGCGGCGGCCGTGGGTGTGATCAAGTTCCTGGTGCCACCCTTGGGGCTGGAGTGGCAACTCCTACTGTTTGCCGTGTTGTCGATCCTGACCGCGGTGTATTGGTGGAGGCGCCAGCGCAGCAGTGCCAAGGCCAGCGACCAGCCGGGACTGAACGAGCGTGGCTCGGAGCTGATCGGCCACACCTTCGTGGTGCATCAGGCAATTGTGGATGGGCGAGGCAAGATAAAGGTCGGTGACGGCGTATGGATGGTCACCGGCCCGGACAGCGCTGCAGGTGCTCAAGTCCGGGTGATTGGCCAAGAAGGCGTGGTGTTAAGGGTTGAAACTGTTTAGTCAGTGAGGGAACTCGGTCGGGATAACTACAATCATAATGTACAGATAACCCACCCGGAGTCACCCATCATGCGTCTCAAATATGCTGTCGCAACCCTCGCTGTGCTTTCCCTCCCTGTCGGTTCAGCCATGGCCGACAGTTTCTGGCGCAATGTCATCTCGTCGGGCGCCACCACTGGCTCGACGTACCTGACCTTCAAGGACCACAAGCTGGTGGTCGCCGCCCAGGATGACGCAGGCAGCTTTGTTGCCAGCGACGGCGGCATCCGCGGCCCGTACCTGGAAGCGGCCATGCAGAAAGTCCGCGCCGACAACCCTGGCCTGCAAGCCACGGATATGGAACTGGCCAACGCCATTCTCGCGAAAAACGCAGTTACCGAATAACTCGGGTTCGATAAAAAATGCCGCTTTAAACAGCGGCATTTTTTTGTCTTCAGCTCCTACGGTCATCGCACCTGAGCACTACATAAATGTTCCTGCTTTCACAGCTGAATACGGACAAGTCCTGTGGAGCCTCTTCCTGCCGGGCAACAAGCTAAGGGTTCCTTTTTGAATAAAGCGAATCACTGCCCATGCACAAGATTGCCTACGCTCTGCTGCTCTCTGCATTTGCTACCGCCTACGCCCAGGCAGAAAGCTGGTACGGATCAGCCAAATTCAACAATGCCCGCCAGAACCTCTCCAGTTCGTTGCTCACCAGCCCTCGCGTGACTGAACGGGTGGACGCCCCGGACAGCAGCAAGTCATTCGTGGCCTCTTTCGCCGCTGGCTATAGCTTTGACAATGGCTGGCGACTGGAAGGGGAATACACGCTGCCGAACAACTCGACATTCAAATCCTACTGGGCCCCCTTTAATGCCAACGTCAACAGTTTGCAGGTCCAGAGCCAACGCTTGATGCTCAACGGCTATAAAGATATCCCTATCAACCAGTGGTTGTCGTTTTACGGTATGGCAGGTGTCGGCGTCGCACGCATTGAAGCCGAAGGCTATCAAACCAATGAAAGCCGCCGTTTCGCCAACAACCGCCAACACAACCTCGCCTATAGCGTAGGCATGGGTCTGGAAGCGAAGGTTAGCCAGCAACTGAGTCTGGGAGCGGGCTATCGTTACATCGCCATGGGTGACGTGGAAACCGGCTACAACACCTTCGCAAACCGTGTGAACGCTCGTGATGAACAACTCAAAGGCAAGCTCAAAGAGCAGAACGTGTTCCTGGAAGCGCGGTACACCTTCTGAGTCCCATTAGAGAATGCCGCTTTTGAAGCGGCATTTTTTTGCCCAACCGACGACGATTCATTCACAGGCGACAGGCTATATTCAGTCAAGCCGTGCAACCATGCCGGTACTGCTACCTCGCCCACTCAACGCCACTCTGAAACGGATGCCTTCGTCGTCATGAGCCAACAGCCCTTCCTGCCGTTCTCCAAACCCACCATCGATGAAGCCACCATCTCGGCGGTCGGCGATGTACTGCGCTCAGGCTGGATCACCAGTGGGCCGAAAGTGCAGGCGTTCGAGGCTCAGTTGTCGGAATACTTTGGCGGCCGGCCGGTGCGCACCTTCAACTCCGGGACGTGCACCATGGAGATTGCCTTGCGCATTGCCGGGATTGGGCCGGGCGATGAAGTGATTACCACGCCGATCTCCTGGGTTGCCACGGCCAACGTGATCCTGGAAGTGGGCGCCACGCCGGTGTTTGCCGATATCGACCCGGTCACCCGCAACATCGACCTGGCCCAAGTGGAGGCCGCGATTACCCCGCGCACCAAGGCGATCATCCCGGTTTACCTGGCCGGCCTGCCCCTGGACATGCCGATGCTGTATGCGCTGGCAAACAAGTACAACCTGCGCATCGTCGAGGATGCTGCTCAGGCGCTGGGTTCCAGCTGGGATGGCGAGCGTATCGGCGCCACCGGTGATTTCGTGTCTTTCAGCTTCCAGGCCAACAAGAACATCACGTCTTCCGAGGGCGGTTGCCTGGTCTTGAACAACGCCGAGGAAGCGCGGCTGGCGGAAAAATATCGTCTGCAGGGCGTTACCCGCACCGGCTTCGACGGTTTGGATGTGGATGTGCTGGGCGGCAAATTCAATATGACCGACATCGCCGCCGCCATTGGCCTGGGGCAGTTTGCCCATATCGAGCAGATCACCACGCATCGTCAGAATCTGGCGCGGCATTATTTCAAATGCTTTGGCAGTGATTTTGAAGAGCAATACGGCGCACAACTGCCACCGGCCGACTTCGAAAACAGCAACTGGCACCTGTTCCAACTGGTGCTGCCGGAACGCCAGGACGGTCTGCCGGCCCGCGCCACCTTCATGGAGCAGATGCAGGCCCACGGCGTCGGCATTGGCTATCACTACCCACCGATCCACCTGCTGAGCCTTTATCGCGCGCAGGGGTTCAAGGAAGGTATGTTCCCGGTGGCAGAAAAGGTAGGTCGTTTGATCGTGTCGTTGCCGATGTTCACAGCAATGACAGAAGCGGATGTGGAGCGGTCGGTGGCAGCAGTGAAGGCGGTCCTGAAAGCCGGCTAGCCATAATCAGCTGTGGGAGCTGGCTAGCCTGCGAGTGCATCACCTGGGTATCACTGATACACCGAGGTGCCCGCATCGCAGGTTAGCCAGCTCCCACATTGTTTTGAGCCGGTCCAGCTATTGGCGTTTACTCGCCGATGGCGGCTTTGTAGCCAGCAGCATCCAGCAGTTTTTCCAGATCAGCCGGGTCGTTTGGCTTGAGCTTGAAGATCCACGCGCCGTACGGGTCGGAGTTCAACAGCTCTGGCTCGTCGCTCAA
This sequence comes from Pseudomonas sp. DW-iso3, assembly GCF_058725305.1. Lineage (NCBI taxonomy): Bacteria > Pseudomonadati > Pseudomonadota > Gammaproteobacteria > Pseudomonadales > Pseudomonadaceae > Pseudomonas > Pseudomonas sp. DW-iso3. The sequence goes on along the minus strand of NZ_JBZXDZ010000007.1, from coordinate 50,924 downwards.
GGCCTCGTTCACCGCGATCACTTCGCCAGCTACCGGCGAGTAGATATCCGAAGCGGCCTTCACCGACTCCACCACACCCGCCTGGGCCGCCGCGTCAAACACGCTGCCGACTTCGGTCAGCTCAACGAACACCACATCACCCAACGCTTCCTGTGCATGGTCGGAAATACCGACGGTCACGGTGCCGTCGGCTTCCAGGCGTGCCCATTCGTGGCTTTCGGCGAAACGCAGGTCGGCAGGGATATCGCTCATAATCTGTGTCCTCAAGAGGTAATGTCAGCGGCCATTGGCCTGCCGAAAATAGGTTAGATCAAGGTTTTGCCATGGCGCACGAAGGTCGGTTTGACCACTCGAACCGGGTACCACTTGCCGCGGATTTCCACTTCGGCCCGATCGGCAGTGGCCGTCGGTACACGCGCCAGGGCAATGGATTTGCTCAGCGTAGGAGAGAAACTACCACTGGTGATCTCCCCTTCGCCAATATTGGCGATACGAACCACCTGATGAGCACGTAAAACCCCGCGCTCTTCCAGTACCAGGCCGACCAGTTTGAACTGGACACCCGTCGCTTTTTCCGCTTCCAGCGCAGCACGACCAATGAAGTTACGCTCGGCGGGCTCCCAGGCAATGCTCCAGGCCATGTTCGACGCCAGGGGCGAAATATCCTGGTGAATGTCCTGACCGTAGAGGTTCATGCCTGCTTCCAGGCGCAGGGTATCGCGGGCGCCAAGGCCGATGGGTGAAATACCGGCACCTACCAGGTCGTTGAAAAAGCCCGGTGCCTGATCGGCCGGCAGGACAATCTCCAGGCCGTCTTCACCGGTGTAACCCGTGCGCGCGATAAACCAATCGCCATCGGCCTGGCCTTCGAAGGGCTTGAGCTGGTGAATCAGCGTGCTGCGAGACTGGGTAACCAGCTCGGCAATCTTCTGCCGGGCGTGAGGGCCTTGGATAGCGAGCATGGCCAGCTCAGGGCGTTCATGCAGCTGCACCTGGTAATTGCCCAGCTGCGCGTGCATCCACGTCATGTCCTGGTCGCGCGTGGAGGCATTGACCACCAGGCGATAAGCGGACTCGGTGCGGTAGACAATCATGTCATCCACCACGCCGCCCTTTTCGTTAAGCATGGCGCTGTACAACGCACGACCGCAGTCGTGCAGACGTTCGACATCATTGGCCAGCAGGTACTGGAGCCATTCCTTGGCCTGGGGGCCGGTGATATCGATCACGGTCATATGAGATACATCGAACACCCCGCAGTCGCGTCGCACCTGATGGTGTTCTTCAACTTGCGAGCCGTAGTGCAGAGGCATATCCCAACCGCCAAAATCGACCATTTTCGCGCCAAGGGCGAGATGCAGGTCATACAGAGGCGTACGCTGTCCCATGGGTTTCTCCTTCCGGGCGTGGCGAAGGTGCGCGGAGCTACTGTTCGTGCCGAACACCTTGAATTACAAGGTCTGCAGCACGTTCAGCGACCCGCTCCGAAAGACGAAGCGCACCGAATGCCGCGCATTGTAGCCGCAAGCTGTAGGACTGGCACCTAACCGATTTGGCGGGCAGAGCGCCGAATCAGCCCGATCACCGGCAACAGGCCTACCAGCACCAGTGTCAACGCGGGCAAAGAAGCCCGCGCCCATTCGCCTTCACTGGTCATTTCAAAGATCCGCACGGCCAGGGTGTCCCAGCCGAACGGGCGCATCAGCAGGGTCGCGGGCATTTCCTTGAGCACATCGACAAAGACCAGCAGCGCTGCGCTCAAGGTCCCCGGCAGCAGCAACGGCAGATACACTTTGCAAAACAGTCGTGGACCGCATACGCCAAGACTGCGCGCGGCTTCCGGCAAGGAGGGCCGGATGCGCGCCAGGCTGTTTTCCAAGGGTCCATAGGCCACCGCCAGGAATCGCACCAGATACGCCAGCACCAGTGCCGACAGGCTGCCCAACAGCAATGGCTTGCCCGCGCCGCCGAACCAGCCGGACAACGGCACCACCAGTTCACGGTCCAGATAGCTGAACGCCAACATGATCGATACCGCCAGCACCGAACCCGGCAAGGCATAACCGACATTGGCCAGACTGATGCCGGAGCGGATCGCCCGCGTTGGCGCCAGCCGGTTGGCAAAGGCCAGCACCAGCGCCACGCTGACCGTGATCAAGGCGGCGATCCCGCCCAGGTAAAGGGTGTGGATGATCAGGCCCGAATAACGCTCATCCAGATCGAAGCGACCACGCTGCCAGAACCAGACGACCAGTTGCAGCATCGGGATGACAAACGCACAGGCGAACACCAGCCCGCACCAGCCACTGGCCGCCGCCGCCTTGACCCCCCGCAGACGGTACAGCGCCTTGCCCCGTGGTCGCTCGTTGCTCGGTCGGCTGGCACCCCGAGCGCGACGCTCGCCATACAGCACCAGCATCACCACCAACAGCAACAGGCTGGCCAACTGGGCAGCGCTGGAAAGGCTGAAAAAGCCGTACCACGTCTTGTAGATGGCGGTGGTGAACGTGTCGAAGTTGAACACCGAAACCGCACCGAAATCCGCCAGGGTCTCCATCAACGCCAGCGCAACCCCGGCGCCAATCGCCGGCCGCGCCATAGGCAAGGCCACGTGCCAGAACGCTCGCCATGGCGATTGCCCCAGCACCCGTGCAGCCTCCATCAAGCCTTTGCCCTGGGCCAGGAATGCAGTGCGCGCCAGCAGGTAGACGTAGGGGTAGAACACCAGCACCAGGACGATGATCACACCGCCGGTGGAGCGCACCCGTGGCAGGCGCAGCCCGGTGCCGAACCATTCGCGCAGCAGGGTTTGCACAGGCCCGGAGAAGTCCAGCAGCCCCACAAACACGAACGCCAGAACATACGCAGGGATGGCGAAGGGCAGCATCAACGCCCAGTCAAGCCAGCGCCGGCCGGGGAATTCGCAGAGGCTGGTCAGCCACGCCAGGCTGACACCCAGCACGGTTACGCCGACACCGACTCCCGACACCAGGGTCAGTGTGTTGCCCAGCAGGCGCGGCATCTGGGTTTCCCAGAGGTGCGACCAGATTTGTGCGTCGATACTTTGCCAGGACAGCAGCAGTACGCTCAGCGGCAGCAGCACCAGGGCGGCAACGGTGAAGACCGGCAGGTACCAGCGGCGTTGGGCGGGGTGGGCCAAGGAAAAGCTCTCAGGCAAATGAAGATTTTGAAGTCACCGCTAACCCATGTGGGAGCTGGCTTGCCTGCGATGCAGGCACCTCGGTGTATCAGTGATACCCAGGTGATGCTATCGCAGGCAAGCCAGCTCCCACATTTGATCGGCGGTGCAGTTGAGGCCGAGCTTAGTTCCAGCCAGCTCGATCCATCAACCGGATCGCCTCGGCCTGGCGCTTGCCCGCCACTTCCACCGGCAAGGTGTCCGCCACGAACTTGCCCCAGCTCGCCACTTCCGCCGACGGCGCCACGGCCGGGTTGGCCGGGAACTCCTGGTTCACGTCGGCAAAGATCTTCTGCGCCTCAGGCGTGGTCATCCACTCCACCAGCGCCTTGGCGGCTTCCGGGTGCGGCGCGTGCTGGGTCAGACCGATGCCCGACAGGTTCACATGCACGCCACGGTCGCCCTGGTTCGGCCAGAACAGTTTTACCGCCAGGTCCGGCTTCTGCTTGTGCAGGCGGCCGTAGTAGTAGGTGTTGACGATGCCTACGTCGCACTGCCCGGCGTTGATCGCTTCCAGCACGGCGATGTCATCGGAGAACACGTCGGTGGACAGGTTGTTCACCCAGCCCTTGACGATTTCTTCGGTCTTGGCCGCACCGTGGGTTTCGATCAAGGTGGCGGTCAGCGACTGGTTGTAGACCTTTTTCGCCGTGCGCAGGCACAGGCGGCCCTCCCACTGCTTGTCGGCCAAGGCTTCGTAGGTGGTGAGGTCGCCCGGTTTTACCCGGTCGGTGGAATAGGCGATGGTCCGCGCGCGCAGGCTCAAGCCGGTCCAGGTATGTTTTGAAGAGCGATATTGCAGGGGGATGTTCTTGTCGATCACCGGGGAGGTGAACGGTTGCAGAATGCCCATCTGCTCGGCCTGCCAGAGGTTGCCGGCGTCGACGGTAAGCAGCAGGTCGGCGGTGGCGTTTTCGCCCTCGGCCTTGATACGCTGCATCAGCGGGGCTTCCTTGTCGGTGATGAACTTCACCTGCACGCCGGTTTTCTGGGTGTAGGCATCGAACACCGGCTTGATCAGTTCATCGATGCGCGAGGAGTAGACCACCACTTCGTCGGCGGCCTGCACGGTGGTGCTGCCGATCAAGGTGAGTGCCAGAGCAGTCAGGAGGCGCTTGGGTGCCAACATGGGGGCAGTCTCTCATTTGCAAAAAGAGGGCAAATGATAAGGACTCACATTTGGTAGCGCTTGGTGGAGGCGTTACCAGATGTTGCATAGCCAGCATTTTGCGGTGGAGCTGATGGCCTCTTCGCGGGCAAGCCCGCTCCCACAGGGACCGGGCTTCAATGTCAGGGTTTGGCCAGGTCAGGGAGATCGCCGGTCAGGCCCAGCGCCTGGCGTACAAACACGGCCTTGGCTTCGGGCATCTGGTCGACCAGCTTCAAACCGGCATTACGCAACCAGCGCAGCGGTAGTTGGTCAGCCTGGAACAGCCGCTCGAAACCTTCCATCGCCGCCATCAGCGCCAGATTGTGCGGCATGCGTCGGCGTTCGTAGCGGCTCAGCACCTTCACATCTGCCAGGCGCTCGCCGCGCTCGGTCGCCGACAGCAGCACTTCGGCCAGTGTCGCGGCGTCAAGAAAGCCCAGGTTCACGCCCTGCCCTGCCAATGGGTGGATGACGTGGGCCGCGTCGCCGATCAATGCCAGGCCTTCGGCCACGTAGCGTTTGGCGTGACGCTGGCGCAACGGCACGCAGACGCGCGGGTCGGCGCTCAGCACCGTACCGAGACGACCTTCAAAAGCCCGCTCCAGTTCGCGGCAGAAGCTTTCATCATCCAGCGCCATCAAGCGCTCGGACTCGGCCGGCGTCGTCGACCAGACGATCGAACACCAATCCTCCTGCCCGTCCCGCACAAGCGGCAGGAACGCCAGCGGGCCGGTGTCGGTAAAGCGTTGCCACGCCGTGCGCTGGTGCGGCTCGCTGCTGCGCACGCTGGTGACGATGGCGTTATGCAGGTAGTCCCATTCGCGGGTCGCGGTGCCGGTCAGGCGGCGCACGGCGGAGTTGGCACCATCGGCAGCCACCACCAGCGGCGCGCGCAACGTGCGGCCGTCGGCCAGGGTCAGCAACCAGTCATCGCCGGAGCGGCGCATCTGTTCCAGGCGTGCATTGGCCAGCAGGCCCAGGTCGCAGTCATGCAGGCGGTCGAGCAAGGCATCCTGCACAACGCGGTTCTCGACGATGTGCCCGAGCACCTCGGCATGCACGCTGGCCGCCGAGAAGTGGATCTGCCCGGTGCCGCTGCCGTCCCACACCTGCATCTCGCCGTAAGGACTGGCGCGCCGAGACACGATGCCATCCCACACGCCCAGGCGCTCGAGGATGCGCTGGCTGGCGGCCGACAAGGCGCTCACCCGTGGCTCGAAGGCCGCGTCACGGTCGAACGGCTTGACGCTCAGCGGGCTGCCGTCAAGCAGCAGCACCTGCAGGCCACTGCCCTGCAACGCCAGCGCCAGGGCGCTTCCGACCATTCCGGCCCCGACAATCAGCACATCTGCGCGCATGTCCATGCTTTAAGCCTGTCTCACTGGCGGCTTGCGCCGCACGTAAAGGGTTTTGTCGACCCGCGCCACCAGGGTGCCGGAGCCGTCATGAATCTGCACCTTGAGGTGGGGCAGGTACTTCTCGCCACCTTCGGTGTGTCGACGAATCTCGTCCAGCAAGGCTTCGTCGATGGAAAATTCGGCATACACCGGGCCTTTGCCCGGCGAGACAAAGTCGATGCTCGCGGCCTTGTCCCACACGATGTAGTCGCGGCCCAGGTTCTCCATCAGCATCAGCATGTAGAACGGATCAACCATCGAATACAGGCTGCCGCCGAATTGCGTGCCGACATAGTTGCGGTTGTACCAGCCCAGGCCCATGCGCACTTTAACCTGACGAAAATCGGCGCTCATATGCCGCACGCTGACCCCCGCGCCCAGGTACGGTGGATACAGGGTCATGATCCAACGCAACAACCGCGCCTTGCCGAGGCGTTCGATCAACCACTTACGCATCGGGGCGCGTGCCCAGGCCCATGGCCTGACGGGCGAACCAGCGCTTGGCCGGCGGCAACAGATCCAGGCCCAGCAGGCCCATGTTGCGACCCAGCGCGACCAACGGCTGGGCGCTGCCGAACAGGCGCGTGACCTGGTCGGAGAAGCCCACGGTGAGTTTCTGGTCGAGGCGCTGTCGGTCCCGATAGCCCTGCAAGGTGGCCAGGTCACCCGGCACTTGCGGCCCGGCCAGCAAAGCATCGGCCAACGCATTCGCATCACGCAGGGACAGGTTGAAGCCCTGTCCGGCAATCGGGTGCAGGCTGTGGGCGGCATTGCCAAGGACCGCCAGGTGCGAGCGCACTTGTTCCTCGGCTTCAACCAACGTCAGCGGGTACAGATGACGAGCGCCCACTTGCTTCAGCGTGCCCAGGCGGTAGCCGAACACGCCCTGCAATTCACTCAGGAAGCTGCGTTCGTCGAGATTGGCCAGGCGTTGCGCGTCCATGCCGATGCGGGTCCACACCAGCGCGCAGCGGTTGTCCGGCAGTGGTAGCAAGGCCATCGGGCCTTCATCGGTGAAACGCTCGAACGCTTCGCCGTTATGGGATTCGCTGGGGGTGATGTTGGCGATCAGCGCGCTCTGGTTGTACGGGCGGGTTTTCACGCCAATACCCAATTGCTCGCGCAGGCCGGAGCGGCCACCGTCAGCCAGTACGGCGAGGTCGCATTCCAGGACGGTTTCATCGTTGAGCGTCAGGCGGTAGCCATCGGGCAGCGGCTCCATGCGCGTGACTTCCGCCGGACAACGCCAGCTGACCACGTCTTTATCCAGGCCTTGCCACAGGCATTGGCCCAGCCAAGCGTTTTCCACCACATAACCGAGCGCCGGCACGCCCTCTTCCATGGCAGACAGCCGCGCGGTAGAGAAGCGTCCACGGTCGGACACGTGGATCTGTTTGATCGGCTCGGCGCGACGGGCGATGTCCTGCCACAGGCCCAGGCGCTGATAGATCTGCCGCGCGCCGTAGGACAAGGCGGAAGAGCGCGCATCGTAGCTTGGCTGGTAGTGGTCGCCCGGCGCGAAGGGTTCGATCAGCACGATCTTCCAGCCCCGCGCCTTGGCCCCGGCCTGCAACGCCAACGCCAGGCTGGCGCCTACCAGGCCGCCGCCGATGATTGCCAGATTGACCCGGCTCATCGGGCAGCCGCCATCAGCGCTTCGATGTCGGCCACGGTTTTGGGCACACCGCCGGTCAGGATTTCACAGCCTTGCTTGGTCACTACCACGTCGTCCTCGATGCGTACGCCAATGCCACGCCATTTCTTTGCCACAGTCTGGTTGTCCGGCGAAATATAGATGCCCGGCTCCACGGTCAACGCCATGCCGACTTCCAGCACCCGCCATTCACCGCCCACTTTGTACTCGCCCACGTCATGCACATCCATGCCCAGCCAGTGGCCGGCGCGGTGCATGTAGAAGGCTTTATACGCTTCGTTGGCGATCAGCTCGTCAACGTCACCTTGCAACAATCCCAGCTTCACCAGCCCGGCGGTGATGACCTGCACCGTCGCCTCGTGGGCCTGGTTCCAATGCTTGTCCGGAGCGATCTCGGCAAACGCGGCTTCCTGGGAAGCCAGTACTATTTCGTAGATCGCCTTCTGTTCCGGCGAAAACTTGCCATTGACCGGCCAGGTGCGGGTGATGTCACTGGCGTAGCAGTCGATCTCACAACCGGCGTCGATCAGCACCAGGTCGCCGTCCTTGAGCACCGCGTCATTCTGCTGGTAATGCAGGATGCAGCTGTTGCGCCCGGCGGCGACGATGGAGCCATAGGCTGGCATCTTCGCGCCGCCTTTGCGAAATTCATAATCCAGCTCGGCTTCCAGGCTGAACTCATGCAAGCCGGCCCGGCTGGCCTGCATCGCCTTCACGTGGGCCGCGCAGGAGATTCGCGCGGCCTCGCGCATCACCTTCACTTCTGCCGCCGATTTATACAGGCGCATGTCGTGGAGCAGATGATCCAGGGCAACGAATTCGTTCGGCGGTTGGGCGCCCAGATGGGCTTTGGAGCGGATCACATTGATCCAGTCCATCAGGTGCCGATCGAACTCGGCGTTGCTGCCCATGGCCGAATACACCCGGTCGCGGCCTTCGATAAGGCCGGGCAGGATGTCGTCGATATCGGTGATGGGGAACGCGTCGTCCGCGCCAAAGTCACGGATCGCGCCTTCGGTGCCGGCGCGCAGGCCGTCCCACAGTTCGCGTTCGGCATTGCGCTCACGGCAGAACAGCACGTACTCGCCGTGCTGGCGACCCGGCATCAGCACGATCACCGCTTCCGGCTCGGGGAAGCCACTCAGGTACTGGAAGTCACTGTCCTGGCGGTACACGTGCTCGACATCACGGTTGCGGATCGCCACGGCAGCGGCCGGCAGGATCGCGATGCTGTTGGGTTCCATCTGCGCCATGAGCGCCTTGCGGCGCCGGGTGTATTCCGCTCGGGGGATATGGATCATGGGCAGATGGGCTTCCTTTTTAGTGCAGCGACGGCTTGGGTGCAGCAGGCTCAGCGGACTTCTTGGTCTCGGTGAACAGCAGCAACGGCGCGACGCGCAGGTATTCCATGACTTCCATGTAGTCGCCTTCACCGTCTTCGGATTCTTCCAGGGCATCTTGCACCTGGGAGATGGCGGCCAAGTCCTGCAACACTTCCTTGGCGTCGGTGCTCAGTTCCAGGCCGCCGGCGTTGACGCCGAAACCGTGGAGGAAGCCTTGGCACCATTGGCCCAGGGCGGCGGCGCGCTCGGCGAGCGGCGCGTCGTCGGTCGGCAGCAGCAGGACCACGGTGACGTCATCACCGGTCAGCTCGCCCTTGACCATCTCTTGCAGGCCGATCAGCGCGTTGCGCACGTTGTCGGTCGGTTCGGTTTCCAGCAGCTCGGCCACGTCTGCCAGCCAGTTGTCGGCATCAAAGCCAACGCCGGTGCAACTGCGGCCCAGCAACACGCCGTGCAGTTCGGCAGGCGAGCATGGGTGGCCGCTGGTGCTCAGCAGTTTGGAAAAAGCGTCGTACGGGGAGTTCTGAATAGGCATGGTGAGCTAGGCGCCAGACGGCGCAATGTCTAGAATGGAGCGCTGTATCCTAGCACCGGCAGACGTACCAAGACTATCAAGGGCGTCAGATCGTTTATCCTGCAGTTGCCATTCATCAGACAAATCCAGTGGAACCCAATGGAAGACACCGACCTGCAAGCGCTGATGGCCAGACTCGAATTGCTAATTACTCGGGTCGAGCAACTTAAGAGTCAAAACGGACTCCTATTAGCTCAGGAAAAGACCTGGCGCGAGGAACGCGCTCACCTCATTGAAAAAAACGAAATCGCCCGGCGTAAGGTCGAATCGATGATTTCGCGCCTGAAGGCCCTGGAGCAAGACTCATGAGTTCAAGCAATAGCGTCACCGTGCAGATCCTCGACAAAGAGTATTCGATCATTTGCCCCCAGGAGGAGCGCAGCAACCTGGTGAGCGCCGCCCGCTACCTGGATGGCAAGATGCGTGAGATCCGCAGCAGCGGCAAAGTCATCGGCGCCGACCGCATCGCCGTGATGGCCGCCCTGAATATCACCCACGATTTACTGCATAAGCAGGAACGCCCTGACGTGCAGGCCAGCGGCTCGACGCGTGAGCAGGTGCGTGACCTGCTGGAGCGTGTCGATCTGGTGCTTTCCAGCGATTCAGACGCACCCAAGGGCTGATTGCGGCGACTGTTTAAGGTATACTCGCCCCACTCCCTGGCGTGTTTGCCAGTCGGCGATGTCCCTGAGCCGATTCGCACTACCCTGGAAGTTGCACGTTGGGCTGGTGTGCATGTCCGCTAGACGGAAAGCCTTAAAGCCTACTGCATCTTCCACCTTGAACTTTCGGGTTCAAGGGCTAAGTCGACAGCGGCTCTGTCGGGGAGCCTGAATTCCCAAACTCAATGCCAGTCCTCGGACTGGCATTGTTTTATGAGCCGAAACCATGACCGAACCTGCGCCGCTTTCCCGTCCGCAACTTCGACGCATGTTGCGCAAAGCCCGCCGCGCCCTCACGCCGAGCGAGCAGCGCAAGGCCGCCCACGGCCTGTATCGGCAACTGGCACAGCACCCGCTGTTTCGTCGGGCCAAACATATTTCCTTGTATCTACCGACGGACGGTGAAATCGATCCGCGCCTGCTGTTGCGTGCAGCCCAGCGCCGGGGCAAGGCCACCTACCTGCCGGTGCTCAGCGCCTGGCCACGGACCAAGATGGTGTTCCAGCGCGTAAGGCCCGGGGAAAAGCTGCTGCCCAATCGCTTTCGTATCCTGGAACCACGGGTGAATATCAGCCGCCAACGCAAGGTCTGGGCGCTGGACCTGGTGCTGCTGCCGTTGGTGGGTTTCGATGATGCAGGAGGACGCCTGGGCATGGGCGGCGGGTTCTACGATCGCAGCCTGGCCTACCTGGCGCGCCGTCAGAGCTGGCGCAAGCCGACGCTGCTGGGCCTGGCCCACGAATGTCAGAAGGTCGATCGATTGGCACAGGCAAGCTGGGATGTGCCGCTGGCGGGCACCGTCACCGATAAGCGTTGGTATATTGCGAAGACGCCACTGGAGTCAGCGGCGCCTTAGAAGAGGGGTCAGCGTTTGAACGGTTGCGGCTGCTGCTGAGCCAGTTCAACGGGTGCATCGGTCTTGTTCGACCATAAGCTTTGGGCATACCCGGTGGTCACGACGCCCAGACCAAACAAAATCACCAAAATCCATAGTAAATCCGGTTTACGTTGCATCGATTGCCCCCCTGCAGGCACCTCGTACACGATGACAACAACGTTCCAAAGTAGTCCGTTGCAGCTGCGTCAAGCTTTAAAAGCCGGCATTCTGCGGTAACGTGAACCAACACGCAAACCTTGACGCCAACCGACTGTCGGTTTGTCATCAAATTGCCTGACAACTTGCCCACTGCTTTTTTCAGGAGCCCAAAAATGGCCTATTGGCTGATGAAATCCGAGCCCGACGAACTCTCTATCAAAGGCCTGGAAAAGCTCGGCGAAGCCCGCTGGGACGGGGTGCGCAATTACCAGGCGCGCAACTTCCTGCGTGCCATGGCGGTGGGTGACCTGTTTTTCTTCTACCACTCCAGCTGCCCGGAGCCAGGCATTGCCGGCATCGGTAAAATCGTTGAAGCGGCCTACCCGGACCCGACCGCGCTGGAGCCCGAAAGCCACTACTTCGACGCCAAAGCCACCCCGGAAAAAAATCCGTGGAGCGCGATCACCGTCGCCCATGTCCAGACTTTTCCCAACGTGTTGGGCCTTGGTTACCTGAAGCAGCAAACCGCCCTGGCCGAACTGCCCCTGGTACAAAAAGGCAGCCGGTTATCGGTGATGGCCGTCACGCCCGAGCAATGGGCTGCCGTGATCAATTTGCTTTAACTGATCGGTATCAAGGCCCCGCCGGGGCAAACCGTTCAAACTAGGACGCTAATGCCGCAGGAAGCAGCCATGTCGACGAATCACCACACCTCCCGTCTTTTCGCCATCGCCCTCATCGCCCTGTTGTTGGGTGCCGGTGGCTTCGGCTACTGGCGCTCCACCCAGGACCGCCTGCCCGAGGGCCTGAGCATGGGCAATGGCCGCCTGGAATCCACCGAAGTGCAGATTGCCGCCAAGATCCCCGGGCGCCTCGCCGAAGTGCGGGTGGACGAAGGCGACAAGGTGCTCAAGGGCCAGCTACTTGCACGCATGGACACCCGCACGCTGGAAGCCCAACGCGCACAGGCCGAAGCCGAAGTACTGCGCGCCAAGGAAAACTTCGCCGCTGCCGAAGCCAATGTGCAACTGCGACAAAGCGAACAACTGCTGGCGAACCAGGAACTCAGGCGCACCCAAGAGTTGTACAAGCGCGGCTTCGCCAGCAGCCAACTGATCGACCAGCAGCAAGCGCGTCAGAACACCGGCAATGCGGCGGTGGTTGCCGCACAAGCCCAGGTAGCCTCGGTGAAAGCCGCCATCGGCGCAGCCCAAGCCCAGGTGGCCCAACTCACCAGCGAGATCGATGACAGCAGCCTGCGCGCGCCCATCGACGGAATTATCCAATTGCGTCTGGCCGAGCCTGGCGAAGTGCTGGGCGCGGGAGGACGCGTACTGTTGCTGATCGATCCCAACGACCAATACATGAACCTCTACCTGCCCGCCTCCGTCACCGGCCGCCTCACCGTTGGCAGCGACGCACGCATCCTGCTCGATGCCCTGCCCGACCAACCACTGCCGGCCAAGATCAGCTTTGTAGCCGCCAAATCCCAGTTCACGCCCAAAGAAGTGGAAACCCGCGACGAACGCCAGAAACTGGTGTTTCGCGTCAAACTGCGCCTGACCCAACCCAGCGCCGTGCCGCAAGCCAAACCCGGCATGCCCGGCGCAGGCTACGTGCGCACGGCTGACATCGACTGGCCGGCCAACCTGCGATGAGCGCCCTGGCGCTGCAGGCGACGGGGATCAACCACCGCTACGGCCAGGAACAGGCCCTGGTCGACATCACTTTCAACCTGCCGGCCGGTACGCGCTGCGGGTTGATCGGCCCGGATGGCGCGGGCAAGTCGAGCCTGCTGGGCTTGATCGCCGGGGTTAAAAAGCTTCAGGACGGTCAGTTGAACGTGCTTGGCGGTGCGATTGAAGATCGCCGCCACCGCAATAGCCTGTACCCGCGCATCGCCTTCATGCCTCAAGGGCTGGGCGGCAACTTGTATCCCGAGTTGTCCATCAGCGAAAACATCCGTTTCTTTGCCACACTGTTTGGCCTGTCGAAAGCCGACTGCGAACAGCGCATGCACAACCTGCTGCTGTCCACCGACCTTGCGCGCTTCGCCGACCGCCCGGCCGGCAAACTCTCCGGAGGAATGAAACAAAAGCTCGGCCTGTGTTGCGCGCTGATCCACGACCCGGACTTGTTGATCCTCGACGAGCCCACCACCGGCGTCGACCCGCTTTCACGCAGACGCTTCTGGGAGCTAGTCGAAAGCGTACGCGGCGAACGCCCGCAACTGACACTGCTGGTGGCCACGGCCTACATGGAGGAAGCCGAGCAATTCGAACATTGCCTGATGCTCGATCGCGGCAAGCTGATTGCGGACGGGCTGAGCAGTGAATTGGCTGACGCAACACCCAGCGGCAAACTGGACGAGGCCTTCACCCACTTCCAGGGCAACAGCGCCCACAGCAACCAGCCGCTGCTGATCCCACCGCGAGAAAGCGACACCACCGACATCGCCATCGAAGCCCACGACCTGACCCTGCGTTTCGGCGATTTCACGGCGGTAAACAAGGTCAGCTTCGCCATCGGCCGAGGCGAGATCTTCGGCTTCCTCGGCTCCAACGGCTGCGGCAAGACCACCACCATGAAGGTGCTCACCGGGCTGATGCCCGCCACCGAAGGCAGCGCGACCCTGCTGGGCAACCCGGTCAACGCCAAGGACCTGGCGACCCGCAAGCGCGTGGGTTTCATGTCGCAAAGCTTCTCACTGTATGGCGAGCTCAGCGTGCGCCAGAACCTGGTGCTGCATGCGCAACTGTTCGACTTACCCAAGGCCGAGAGTGGCCCGCGCATTGATGAGCTGATCCAGCGCTTCGATCTCGGTGACGTCGCCGAACAACCGTCCGGTGAACTGCCCCTCGGCCTGCGCCAGCGCTTGTCATTGGCGGTGGCGGTGCTGCATCGCCCGGAAGTGCTGATCCTCGACGAACCCACGTCGGGCGTCGACCCGGCCGCACGGGATGACTTCTGGCGGTTGCTGATCGAGCTGTCCCGCGAACAAGGTGTGACCATCTTCCTGTCCACCCACTTTATGAACGAAGCCCAGCGCTGCGACCGCATCTCCCTGATGCACGCGGGCGAGGTGCTGGCCTGCGATACGCCGGATGCGCTGCAACGGCAATTCCACGGCGATACGCTGGAAGCAGCGTTCGTCACCTGCCTGGAACAGGCTCAAGGCGAAGCCAAATCCGCTGCCCCCACCGCAACCGTCAGCGAAACCGGGGCGCCGCCCGTGAGCAAACGCGGTTTCAGCCTGGCTCGCCTGTTAGCCGTGGCCAGCCGCGAAGGCAAGGAACTGCTGCGCGACAAAGTACGCATGGCCTTCGCGCTGCTGGGCGCGATGTTCATGATGGTGATCTTCGGCTACGGCATTTCCCTGGATGTGGAAAACCTCGCCTTCGCCATCTACGACCAGGACCAGACGCCGCAAAGCCGTGCCTACCTGGAGGGGTTTCGCAGTTCACGCTATTTCGCCGAGCAGCCGCCCATCCGGGACTCGAATGAACTGCACCGGCGCCTGCAACGCTCGGAAATCAAACTGGCCCTGGAGATCCCTCCCGGTTTTGGTCGCGACCTCTACGCCGGTCGCCAGCCCAGCGTAGCCGCATGGCTCGATGGCGGCATGCCGTTTCGCGCGGAAACCAGCCGTAACTATGTAGAGGCCGTGCACCAGGAGAACCTGCAGCAACTGGCCGAACTGAGCAGCCTGCCCCGCAACCACCCAGCGGCCGCCAAGCTGGAAACGCGCTTTCGCTATAACCAGGACGTGGTCAGCGTCAACGCCATCGGCCCCGGTGTGATGGCGCTGATCCTGGCGTTCATCCCGGCGATGCTCACCGCCCTCGGCATCGTGCGCGAGAAGGAGTTGGGCTCTATCACCAACTTCTACGCCACGCCGCTGACCCGTCTGGAATTCCTGCTCGGCAAACAAACGCCGTACCTGGCCGTGAGCCTGGTCAACCTGGCGGTATTGGTGGCAATGAACCGCTGGCTGTTCGGCGTGCCGTTCAAGGGCAGCGGCCTGACGCTGGCGTTTGGCGGCCTGCTCTACGTGCTGGCGACCACCAGCATGGGCCTGCTGATTTCTGCGTTCACCCGTACGCAGATCGCGGCGATCCTCGGCACCATGATCATCACCAGTCTGCCGACCATCCAGTTCTCCGGGCTGATCGTGCCGCGCTCGTCCCTGGAAGGTGCGGCGGCATTGATGGGCATGCTGTTCCCGGCAGGGCACTTCCTGGATATCGCCGTGGGCACGTTCACCAAGGCCCTGGACCTGCGCCAGTTGTGGCCACAGTGCTTGGCGCTGTTCGGGTTTTTCGTCGGGTTCACCGGACTGAGCCTGATCATGCTCAAGAAGCAGGAGGCCTGATGCATAAGTTCGCGCACATCCTGCGTCTGGGCATAAAGGAACTGACCAGCCTGCGCCACGACGGCGTGTTGCTGCTGTTTCTGTTCTACGCCTTCACCGTCGCCATCTATATGCCCGCCGCCGGTTCAGTGATCGGCGTGCACAATGCCAGCGTGGCATTTGTCGATGAAGACCACAGCTCGCTCTCCCGCCAGATGGCCGAGGCGCTGCAACCGCCCGAGTTTCAAGCGCCCATTCCTCTGGCCTATGACCAGTTGGACAAGGTCATGGACAGCGGCGAATACACCTTCGTGATCAATGTGCCGGCGAACTTCCAGGCAGACCTGCTGGCAGGGCGCCAACCGGGCGTGCAGGTGAATGTCGACGCCACGGCGATGAGCCAAGCGTTCATGGGCGCGGGCTATATCGGGCGGATTTTCCAGCGGGAACTGCTGACCTATAGCGGGCAAGCCGCCGCCAACCAGGCGCCCGCCCTGCTCACTACCCGCGCGCTGTTCAACACCAACCTGGAAGGCGGCTGGTTCCTGGCGGTGATCCAGATCGTCAACAACATCACTATTCTCGCCATTATCCTGACCGGCACCGCGCTGCTGCGCGAACGCGAGCACGGTACCCTCGACCATTTGCTGGTGCTGCCGCTGACGGCGCTGGAGATCATGTTGGCAAAAATCTGGAGCAATATGCTGGTGGTGGTGCTGTGCACCTGGCTGTCGCTGGAAGTGGTGGTCAAAGGACTGCTTGGCGTGCCGCTGGCCGGGTCGCTGGGGCTGTTCCTGTTCGTGACGGCGCTGTACCTGTTTGCCAGTACGGCGCTGGGGATTTTCCTCGCGACGCTTGCCCGCTCGACACCGCAGTTCGGCCTGCTGGCGATTCCAGTCATTATCCCGATGCTGCTGCTCTCAGGCGGCAGCACGCCGCTGGACAGCATGCCCGAGTGGTTGCAGTGGGTGATGCAGGGCTCGCCATCGACGCACTTTGTGAGTTTGAGTGCGGCGATTCTGTTTCGCGATGCAGGCGTGAGCGTGGTGTGGCCGGACGTGCTGGCGCTGGCGGGGATTGGGTTGCTGTTTTTTGCAGTGGCGTTGGCGAGGTTCCGCAAGAGCCTCGCGTCGTAGCCTGTCGGAGCCTGCTCACAATAGAAGCCAGGCCCCATGGGGCTTAGGTGGATTACTGGATGATCAGGTTGTTGAACAACAGGTCTTCCACCACCGGCTTGCCCGTCTCGTCGCTCATCACTTGTTGGGTTTGCTTGAGCGCTTCCTGGCGCAGCTTTTCCTTGCCTTCGACGGTGCTCATGGCCTCGTTGGTCTGCTGGGTGAACAGCGCTACCAGCTGGTTGCGGATCAATGGATCATTGGCTTTCACCAGTGCCGCCGCTTCGGCGCCCGTCACGCGCAAAGCGATGTCGGCCTTGAATACCTTGAGTTTCGCCGTGCCATCCAGGCCATAGTTACCCACGAACGGCGGGCTCAGGCTGATATAGCTGACCTTCGGCGCCTCGCCTTCTTTGGCTTCTTCGGCCTGGGC
The DNA here is from genome assembly GCF_058725305.1 of Pseudomonas sp. DW-iso3. Classification (NCBI taxonomy): domain Bacteria; kingdom Pseudomonadati; phylum Pseudomonadota; class Gammaproteobacteria; order Pseudomonadales; family Pseudomonadaceae; genus Pseudomonas; species Pseudomonas sp. DW-iso3. The sequence goes on along the minus strand of NZ_JBZXDZ010000007.1, from coordinate 34,010 downwards.
TGCCATCGGCAAAGTCAGGGCCAGCATCAACAGGATCCACGCTTTCACAGTTCATTCCTCAAATTCGGTTGCCGGGTAGCATAACGCTAGCAAGGCTGAGCACAAGCTTATGGCGGCTTATCAGGCCGGGGCATGCTTGTTGACCCACGCGCCTGCCCTCCTACACTTATCGGCCACGACGCCAAAAGGAATAGTCCGATGAAAGCTGTGCTGTGCAAAGCCTTCGGCCCTGCCGAAACCCTGGTGCTGGAAGATGTCGCAAGCCCAACGATCAAGAAGAACGAGATCCTGTTGGACGTGCATGCCGCCGGGGTCAATTTCCCGGACACGCTGATCATCGAGGGCAAGTACCAGTTCAAACCGCCCTTCCCGTTTTCGCCGGGTGGCGAAGCAGCGGGCGTGGTCAGTGAAGTGGGGGAAAAGGTCAGCCACTTGAACGTCGGTGACCGCGTCATGGCGCTGACGGGCTGGGGCAGCTTTGCCGAACAAGTCGCAGTGCCCAGCTACAACGTGCTGCCGATCCCACCGAGCATGGACTTCAACACTGCAGCGGCTTTCAGCATGACCTACGGCACGTCCATGCACGCGCTGAAACAACGGGCCAACCTGCAACCCGGCGAAACCCTGTTGGTACTCGGCGCCTCCGGTGGCGTGGGCCTGGCCGCCGTGGAAATCGGCAAAGCCATGGGCGCACGGGTGATCGCTGCTGCCAGTAGCGCCGATAAACTCGAAGTGGCCAAGGCCGCTGGCGCCGATGAGCTGATCAACTACAGCGAAGCCAGCCTGAAAGACGAAATCAAGCGCCTCACCGACGGCAACGGCGCCGATGTGATCTACGACCCGGTGGGTGGCGACCTGTTTGATCAGGCGATCCGCGCCATTGCCTGGAACGGCCGTTTGCTGGTGGTGGGGTTTGCCAGCGGGCGCATTCCGGAGCTGCCAGTGAACCTGGCGCTGCTCAAGGGCGCGGCGGTGGTTGGGGTGTTCTGGGGCTCGTTTGCCCAGCGCCAGCCGCAGGACAATGCGGCGAATTTCCAACAGCTGTTCACGTGGTATGCCGAGGGCAAGTTGAAGCCGTTGGTGTCCCAGGTGTATCCGCTGGAACAGGCCGCCCAGGCAATTAATGATTTGGGACAGCGCAAGGCGGTGGGCAAGGTAGTCGTGCAAACTCGCTAAACGATGTGAAATGCGGTCAATGTGGGAGCGGGCTTGCTCGCGAATGCGGTGGTTCAGTGACACATGCACTGGCTGACCCACCGCTTTCGCGAGCAAGCCCGCTCCCACCTTTGGATCTCCAGCGTCTCACAAACTCAATCACGACCAGCACTTATCTAATCGCGACATGTTCATAAGAGAACATGCAATTGCTCTCATTTCCTGTGTTTGCAGATAAGAGGCGATGCTATTTTCGGTAACGAAACTGTAACATTCGCATCCGCAGTCAAAACAAGAAATTTGGAGCTCTTGAATGTTTGCTTTCTTTCGTCCTGCCGCACATCAGGCGCCCCTGCCTGAAGAAAAAATAGACAGTACCTACCGACGCCTGCGCTGGCAGATCTTCGCCGGCATTTTCTTCGGGTACGCCGGGTACTACCTGCTGCGCAAGAACTTCTCCCTGGCTATGCCCTACCTGATCGACGAGGGTTATACCCGAGGCGAACTCGGCCTGGCGATGTCGGCTATTGCGATTGCCTACGGCCTGTCCAAGTTCCTCATGGGCCTGGTGTCCGACCGCTCCAACCCACGCTACTTCCTGCCCTTCGGCCTGCTGGTTTCCGCCGGGGTGATGTTCATTTTCGGTTTCGCACCTTGGGCGACGTCCAGCGTGACCATGATGTTCATTTTGCTGTTCATCAACGGTTGGGCCCAAGGCATGGGCTGGCCGCCAAGTGGACGCACCATGGTGCACTGGTGGTCGCAGAAAGAACGCGGCGGCGTGGTTTCCGTATGGAACGTGGCGCATAACGTCGGCGGCGGCCTGATCGGTCCGCTGTTCCTGCTGGGCATGGCTTGGTTCAACGACTGGCATGCGGCGTTCTACGTGCCGGCCACCGTGGCATTGCTGGTGGCGGCGTTTGCCTTCATTACCATGCGCGACACCCCGCAATCGGTAGGCCTGCCGCCTATCGAGAAGTACAAGAACGACTACCCGGAAGGTTACGACGCCAGCCACGAAGACGAATTCAGCGCCAAGGAAATCTTCGTCAAATACGTGCTGCGTAACAAAATGCTGTGGTACATCGCCTTCGCCAACGTATTCGTCTACCTGCTGCGCTACGGCGTGCTGGACTGGGCGCCGACCTACTTGAAAGAAGCCAAGCACTTCACGGTCGACAAGTCGTCGTGGGCGTACTTCTTCTACGAGTGGGCCGGTATTCCGGGCACCCTGCTGTGCGGCTGGATGTCGGACAAGATCTTCCGTGGCAACCGTGGCCTCACCGGCATTGTGTTCATGGCACTGGTGACCGTGGCGACCCTGGTGTACTGGCTCAACCCGCCGGGCAACCCGATGGTCGACATGATCGCGCTGTTCTCCATTGGCTTCCTGATCTATGGCCCGGTGATGCTGATCGGCCTGCAGGCGCTGGAACTGGCACCGAAGAAAGCCGCCGGCACCGCCGCGGGTTTCACCGGTCTGTTCGGTTATCTGGGGGGTTCGGTGGCGGCCAGTGCGGCCATGGGCTACACCGTGGACCATTTCGGCTGGGACGGTGGTTTCGTGCTGCTGATCGGCGCGTGTCTATTGGCCATCGCCTTCTTGATCCCAACGCTGTGGCACACCAACAGCGTCAGCTCGGCGCGCTAACCGCCTGAGCAACTCTTTGCACAACGCTTGAGCCGCGCCTCCAGGTTCTTATCTGGCATGGCGTGGCTACGCAGGGCGTTGACGGTCTGCTCGACATAATCGCGAGTCGTGCCGTAACGCCCGCAAGCGCTCTGCAACACATGGTTCAGCACAACGTCGGGCAAGTTGCCGGCATAGCTGGGCAAGTGCCGCTCCAAGACAAATCCCAACGCCTGCACCGTACTGCCATCTTCGAGACGGCAACTGAGCCAATGCGGCCGGTAGGAGGGATAAGGCATCTCGCGCTGCCACAAAGCGTAGAGCGAGGCCTCCAGCTGATCTTCCGGCAAGCGGTAGGCAAACCCGCTGCAGGAGCCGCCGCGATCCAGCCCAAAGACCAACCCCGGAATTTCCGGTGTTCCCCGATGCTCATGGGACCACAGGTACAGGCCCCGGTGATAACCATGAACCCGTGCCCGCATCCGCTCGGTCGACGAGCATTCAGGGCGCCAGATCAGCGAACCATAAGCGAAAAGCCAGACCGGCCCACCCTTATGCAGGGCCATGGTGGCCTGCATCGAGCTCATTAACTGTTCGTGAGTGAGTTGCGGCCCAAGATCGAGCCGCGGAGGGTAAGCCAATTGCAAAAGATCAGTTTCAATGGCGGTCATGACGAAGAGCGTTACGCCTCCTATGTATTACCAGTTGTAAGCAACTTTACCGTAATAAAACCTGCAGCAATAAGCCGCCTGTCTCAGATATAGCTTAAGGACATTTGTATAAGACACTAAATACCGTAAGTGAATAAGTACGGATATATGCCCGACAGCCATTCGTCAGCATTACGCGTGCCAATTCCGTCACTTTCAGCCCCGGTTCAGCCTGGGAGCGCACCAAACCGTCAACATAGTGCACACCCATCACGACCCACCTAGCCGTCCATCACACCGACTATCGAGGTCGTACCCATGAAAAGATTCCGACTGCCTGGCCTGCTGTTCCTGGCCCAGGCCACCACCGCACTGGCGGGCGAAATACCCGCAACCGATGACGACAAAGGCTTCTGGTACGCACAGACGAGCGTCTACACCCGGCATTTTGCGCCCGACCCCGAGCACAACAACAACCAGGACCTGATCGGCCTGGAGCGCAATGAAGCGTCAGGCTTTGTGTATGGCGGGGCGACGTTTCGCAACTCGTTCCGGCAGCGCTCGTACTATGCGTACGCAGGCAAGCGCTACGATATGGCCGACTATCCGGTGTATGTGAAGCTGACGGGCGGGGCGATCCAGGGCTATCGCGGCAAGTACCGCGACAAGATCCCGTTGAACCGTTTTGGCGTAGCGCCGGTGATCATTCCGTCGGTGGGCACCCATTACGGGCCAGTGGCGGCGGAATTAGTGTTGCTGGGGTTCAATGCCGCGATGGTGACCACAGGCGTGCGCTTCTGACACAGACACGACGCAGTCCACTGTGGGAGCGGGCTTGCTCGCGAATGCGGAGTATCAGTGTGCAAATATGTTGACTGACACTATGCATTCGCGAGCAAGCCCGCTCCCACAGTTTGATCAGCGTACATCCGTGATGCAGGTGATCGCTTCAGGGCCGAGGGGCGTAAGCAAACACGTCCGCACGCATCTGGTGCGCGTCCATACCGGCATCCACCAGCGCATCCAGGGTGCCGTATATCATCGCCGGTGAACCGCTGGCGTAGACGTGCACCGACTTGAGGTCGGCAATGTCTTCGCACACCGCTTCATGCAACAGCCCGCAGCGCCCTTCCCAACCGCACAGGTCGCTGACGACTTTGTGCAGGAACAGGTTGGGCAGTTGCAGCCACTGGTCCCAGTGTTCGATCTGGTAGAAATCTTCCGGACGGCGCACGCCCCAGTACAGGTGGACAGGGTGCTTGAAGCCGGAGGCGCGGCAATGCTCGATCAGGCTGTGCATCTGCGCCATGCCGGTGCCAGCGGCGATCAACACCAGCGGCCCGTCCGGCAGCTCGGCTAGGTGAGTATCCCCAAAAGGCAGCTCTACGCGAGCCATTTGGTTGCGTTGCAGTTGCGCAAGCAAGGTGCGCGCGCTGTCCTCGCGGGCCAGCACATGCAGCTCCAGCTCGCGCCCGGCATGGGGTGCCGAGGCCAGGGAGAACGCGGACTGCTCACCGCTCTCGCGCTCGATCATCAGGTATTGCCCGGCGTGGTAACGCACCGCCTTGCCGGCCGGCGCACGTAGGCGCACGCGCCACACATCGCCACCCACCTCGACGCATTCACTCAATTGGCACGACAACTTGCGCAACGGCAACTCTCCCGGCGCCAGCACGCCATCCCACAACACAATGCAATCTTCCAGCGGCTCGGCGATACAGGTGTAGAACTCGCCGTGATCACGCACTTCACCGGCCTGCTGCACCCGGCCTTCCACCAAGAGCGCGGCGCACACATGGCACACGCCGTTGCGGCAGGCCTGGGGGCATTCGTAGCCCAGGCGGCGCGCGCCTTCGAGGATTCGCTCGCCAGGGACCAGCTCCAGCACGGCGCCGGAAGGTTGCAGGGTTACTCGCATCAATCTATTCCCAATTCTTTCCAGATCGCATCGACACGGGCGGTGACGGCTTCATCCTTGACGATCACCCGGCCCCACTCGCGGGTGGTTTCACCCGGCCACTTGTGGGTGGCGTCCAGGCCCATCTTCGAACCCAGGCCCGACACCGGCGAGGCGAAGTCGAGGTAGTCGATCGGCGTGTTGTCGATCATCACCGTGTCGCGCTTGGGATCCATACGCGTAGTGATGGCCCAGATCACGTCGTTCCAGTCGCGGGCATTGATGTCGTCATCGGTGACAATAACGAACTTGGTGTACATGAACTGTCGCAAAAACGACCACACACCGAGCATTACCCGCTTGGCGTGACCTGGGTACGACTTCTTCATGGTCACGATGGCCATGCGGTACGAGCAGCCTTCCGGCGGCAGGTAGAAGTCGGTGATCTCCGGGAATTGCTTCTGCAGGATCGGCACGAACACTTCGTTGAGCGCCACGCCCAGGATAGCCGGCTCATCCGGCGGACGGCCGGTGTAGGTGCTGTGGTAGATCGGCTTGATCCGGTGGGTGATGCGCTCGACGGTGAACACCGGGAAGCTGTCGACTTCGTTGTAGTAGCCGGTGTGGTCGCCGTACGGGCCTTCATCGGCCATTTCACCCGGATGAATCACGCCTTCCAGGATGATTTCGGCAGTGGCCGGTACTTGCAGGTCGTTGCCGCGGCACTTCACCAGTTCGGTGCGGTTACCGCGCAACAGGCCGGCGAAGGCATATTCGGACAGACTGTCGGGCACCGGGGTCACGGCGCCGAGGATGGTGGCCGGGTCGGCACCCAGTGCCACGGAGACCGGGAACGGCTTGCCGGGGTGTTTTTCGCACCATTCGCGGAAGTCCAACGCGCCGCCACGGTGGCTCAACCAACGCATGATCACCTTATTGCGGCCGATCACTTGCTGGCGGTAGATACCGAGGTTCTGGCGATCCTTGTTCGGACCTTTGGTGACGGTCAGGCCCCAGGTGATCAGCGGGCCGACGTCGCCAGGCCAGCAGGTTTGCACCGGGAGCATGGCCAGGTCGACATCATCGCCTTCGATGACTACTTCCTGGCACACCGCGTCCTTGACCACTTTGGGGGCCATGGCAATGATCTTGCGGAAGATCGGCAGCTTCGACCAGGCATCCTTGAGCCCCTTGGGCGGCTCGGGCTCCTTGAGGAAGGCCAGCAACTTGCCAATCTCGCGCAATTCGCTGACTGACTCGGCGCCCATGCCAAAGGCCACGCGTTCGGGCGTACCGAACAGGTTGCCGAGCACCGGGATATCAAAGCCGGTCGGGTTCTCGAACAGCAGCGCCGGGCCCTTGTTACGCAAGGTACGGTCGCAAATCTCAGTCATTTCCAGCACCGGGGAAATCGGCATCTGGATACGTTTCAACTCTCCGCGCTGCTCAAGTTGCTGCACGAAATCCCGAAGATCCTTGAATTTCATTAACCATGCCACCCGTAAAATAGGCGTACATCCTACCTGCTATGGCGGCGGCTGGCAGCTTATCGCGATGTATTTGGTTACGGAGAATGCTTAAAAAACGGCACAAAAAAAATGGCACCCCTGAGGGCGCCATTCTTTCGGACCTGAAACGTCGTATTACTTACGCTTCATCGACAGGAAGAACTCGTCGTTGGTCTTGGTGGTTTTCAGCTTGTCGATCAGGAACTCGATGGCAGCCACTTCATCCATCGGGTGCAGCAGCTTGCGCAGAATCCACATGCGCTGCAGTTCGTCGTCGGCGGTCAGCAACTCTTCGCGGCGGGTGCCGGAGCGGTTGATGTTGATCGCCGGGAACACGCGTTTTTCCGCGATGCGACGGTCCAGGGGCAGTTCCATGTTACCGGTACCCTTGAACTCTTCGTAGATCACTTCGTCCATCTTCGAACCGGTTTCAACCAATGCGGTGGCGATAATGGTCAGCGAGCCGCCTTCTTCGATGTTCCGCGCGGCGCCGAAGAAACGCTTCGGTTTCTCCAGGGCGTGGGCATCGACACCACCGGTCAATACCTTGCCGGAGCTCGGGATCACGGTGTTGTAGGCACGGGCCAGACGGGTGATGGAGTCGAGCAGGATCACCACGTCCTTCTTGTGTTCGACCAGGCGCTTGGCCTTCTCGATCACCATTTCGGCAACCTGTACGTGACGGGTTGGCGGTTCATCGAACGTGGAGGCAACCACTTCGCCGCGCACGGTGCGCTGCATTTCGGTCACTTCTTCCGGACGCTCATCGATCAACAGCACGATCAGGTGAACTTCAGGATTGTTACGCGCGATGTTCGCTGCAATGTTCTGCAGCATGATGGTCTTACCGGCTTTCGGCGGTGCAACGATCAGACCACGCTGGCCTTTGCCGATCGGGGCGCACAGGTCGATCACACGACCGGTCAAGTCTTCGGTGGAACCGTTACCGGCTTCCATCTTCATGCGCACGGTCGGGAACAGCGGGGTCAGGTTCTCGAAGAGAATCTTGTTCTTCGCGTTCTCGGGACGATCGAAGTTGATCGTGTCGACCTTGAGCAGGGCGAAGTAACGCTCGCCTTCCTTCGGAGGGCGGATCTTGCCAACGATGGTGTCACCGGTGCGCAAGTTGAAGCGACGGATCTGGCTCGGCGAGACGTAGATATCGTCTGGGCCGGCAAGATAGGAGGCGTCAGCAGAGCGGAGGAAGCCGAAGCCGTCCTGGAGAATCTCCAGCACGCCATCACCGGAGATTTCCTCGCCGCTTTTCGCGTGCTTTTTCAGCAGGGAGAAAATCACGTCCTGCTTGCGCGAACGGGCCATATTTTCTATGCCCATTTCTTCGGCCAGCTGGAGCAGGTCGGTAATCGGCTTTTGCTTGAGTTCAGTCAGATTCATATAGGAATGACGTAATCATTTATGGAGGGGGGAAATTAAGCTTTTGGCTTAATGAGGCCGCGCCGCAGAGAAGGCGACAGGATCGCGTACTAATCGAAAAGGAGTGCGTCGGCGACGGCATGCAGGGGGCAGTGGAGAAACCAGTGCGGGGCCGAATGTACCACCTGAGTTTCGGAGCGTCTAGCCCTGTTTCACGAAAAAGCCCCGCTATTTTGCGGGGCCTTTTTGACGACGCTTAGATGTTCGCGTCAAGGAACGCTTGCAACTGAGACTTCGACAGCGCGCCTACTTTGGTCGCTTCGACGTTACCGTCCTTGAACAGCATCAGGGTCGGGATACCACGCACGCCGTGCTTGGCCGGGGTTTCCTGGTTGTCGTCGATGTTCAGCTTGGCAATGGTCAGCTTGCCTTCGTAGGTGGTCGCAATGTCGTCCAGGACTGGAGCGATCATTTTGCAAGGGCCGCACCATTCAGCCCAGTAGTCAACCAGCACCGGGCCTTGAGCCTTGAGTACTTCGGCCTCAAAGGTCGCGTCGGTGACGTGCTTGATAAGATCGTTGCTCATGGATGTCTCCGGATTGTAAGCAAAAAAAACGTGGCCCATCATAGCCGCCCTTCCACCGTTCAGGAAGCCGCCTCTGATTGAGTCTTGCTATGGCGGTGCATGAGTTTGGGTATAGCCCAACTCACGGCGTGACGGGAGTCACGAAGGCAATGCCCGTGCGCAACGCCGCATTGCGCACGTGTTCCTGCATGCTTTTCTGCGCCGCCGCACTGGCGCGCCGGGCCAGGGCGCGCAGGATCCTGCGATGTTCCTGCCAGGTTTCCATGGCCCGCTCCGGCCGGATGAACGGTAGCTTCTGGCTCTCCAGGAACACCTCGGCGCTGGCACTCAGGATGCTCACCATCGCCTGATTACCGCTGGCCAGCAGGACGCGCTGGTGGAATTCGAAGTCCAGCCGGGCAGCGGCTTCAAAGTCGCCGGCCTTGAGCACCTTGCGCATGGCCTCAACGTTATCTTCCAGGCTGTCCAGCTCATCGACAGTCAGCGTCACCGCCGCCAACCCCGCCGCAAACCCTTCCAGCGCATAGCGCAACTGGAAGATATCCAGCGGCGTGGCCTGAGCCGCAAAGGGCCAGGTAAACCCCGGCGACTCCTCGGCCGCCTGCACGAACACACCCTTGCCAGGCTGAACACTGACCACACCCAGGGCACTCAAGGACGACAACGCCTCGCGCAACGACGCTCGGCTCACCCCCAATTGCACTGCCAGATCCCGTTGCGACGGCAAGGCATCGCCCGGCCCGAAGCCCTGGTCCTTGATCAGTTTGCGAATGGCCTGCAGGGCCGCTTCCGGTACGGCTTGGGCGATGGAATTCATAGAAAACTCAAGGTTCCAGTCAACTGAGCGGCTAGTTGTAAAGCTATTCGCCGTCGGCGGCAAGCCACGCCCCAAAGGGGCTCGCGAGGTTTTGCCGACGCTCGAAAAGGGTGCGAAAAACCCGCGAACTGTTCAGACCAGTCCGACCATCGCAACGCAATAAATCCCTGGCTTGCAGGCTTTATTGAGAGTGATGGCATGGGCTGTGCACTGAGCAAATCCAGAAAATTCCTTCGCCCTTCTCGGAGAGTTGCCATGACCAAGCGCTACAGCGCCCTGCTTACTGCCCTGTTTGCCAGCCTGATGCTGAGCCAGGCACCCGCCCAGGCCAACGGTCTGGACGACATCGTCGCCCGTGGCACCCTCAAGGTCGCCGTGCCCCAGGACTTCCCGCCCTTCGGCTCGGTCGGCCCTGACATGAAGCCCCGCGGCCTGGACATCGACACCGCCAAGCTGCTGGCTGACCAACTCAAGGTCAAGCTGGAACTCACCCCGGTCAACAGCACCAACCGTATTCCCTTCCTCACCACGGGCAAGGTCGACCTGGTGATCTCCAGCCTGGGCAAGAACGCCGAGCGGGAAAAGGTCATTGACTTCTCCAAGGCTTACGCACCGTTCTACCTGGCCGTGTTCGGCCCGCCTGAAGCGGCCATCAGCAGCACCGACGACCTCAAGGGCAAGACCATCAGCGTGACCCGTGGCGCCATTGAAGACATCGAGCTGACCGCCGTGGCACCCAAGGAGGCCACCATCAAGCGCTTCGAAGACAACAACTCCACCATCGCCGCCTACCTCGCCGGCCAAGTCGACCTGATCGCCAGCGGCAACGTAGTGATGGTGGCTATCAGCGAGCGCAGCCCGAAACGCGTGCCCGCGCTGAAAGTGAAACTCAAGGACTCGCCGGTGTACGTGGGCGTGAACAAAAACGAGCCGGCGCTGCTGGAGAAGGTCAACCAGATCCTGGTCGCGGCCAAAGCCGACGGCAGCCTGGAAAAGAACGCTATGCAATGGCTGAAAGAGCCACTGCCCGCCGATCTCTGAAGCGACGGAGCTGACTCATGGCGTATCAATTTGACTTCGTGCCAGTGCTGGCCAATACCGATCTGCTGTTGCGTGGCGCGCTGTTCACCCTTGAGCTGACGGCCATCGGCGCCATCCTCGGTGTAGCCCTGGGCACCGTCGGCGCCGTGGTGCGGGCGTGGAAGATCCAGCCGTTTGCGTGGTGCTTCGGCGTGTATGTCGAGTTGATCCGCAACACGCCGTTCCTGGTCCAGTTGTTCTTCATCTTCTTCGGCCTGCCGTCCCTGGGGCTGAAGATCACCGAGTGGCAAGCCGCCGTGCTGGCAATGGTGATCAACCTGGGCGCCTATTCCACTGAAATCATCCGCGCCGGTATTCAGGCTATTCCGCGCGGACAGCTTGAAGCCGCCGCCGCACTGGCCATGACACGCTTCGAAGCCTTCCGCCACGTCGTGCTGCTGCCGGCGCTGGGCAAAGTGTGGCCGGCCCTGAGCAGCCAAATCATCATCGTGATGCTCGGCTCGGCGGTGTGCTCCCAGATCGCTACTGAAGAACTGAGTTTTGCCGCCAACTTTATCCAGTCGCGCAACTTCCGCGCCTTTGAAACCTATGCCCTGACCACGCTGGTGTATCTGTGTATGGCGTTGATGATTCGCCAGTTGCTCAACTGGATCGGCCGCCGCTTCGTGATGAGGAACAGCCGATGAGTGATTTTTCCTTCTGGGACATCGTGCGCAACCTGGCCACGGGCCTGCAATGGACCTTGCTGCTGTCATTGGTGGCCTTTGTCGGCGGCGGTGTGATCGGTTTGCTGGTGATGGCGATGCGCATCAGCCGCAAGGCCTTCCCGCGCAACCTTGCGCGCACCTATATCGAACTGTTTCAGGGCACGCCGCTGTTGATGCAACTGTTCCTGGTGTTTTTCGGTATCGCCCTGCTCGGTGTGGATATCTCGCCCTGGCTGGCGGCGGCGATTGCCCTGACATTGTTCACCAGCGCCTATCTCGCCGAAATCTGGCGTGGCTGCGTCGACTCCATCGCCCACGGGCAATGGGAAGCCTCGGCCAGCCTGGCGCTTAACCCGCTGGAGCAACTGCGCTACGTAATCCTGCCCCAGGCGCTGCGGATTGCCGTCGCGCCTACCGTGGGGTTTTCGGTGCAGGTGGTCAAAGGCACCGCCGTCACCTCGATCATCGGCTTCACGGAACTGACTAAGACCGGCGGCATGCTCGCCAACGCTACCTTCGAACCCTTCATGGTCTACGGCCTGGTGGCCCTTGGTTACTTTTTGCTCTGTTACCCCTTGTCCCTCAGTGCGCGCTACCTGGAAAGGAGACTGCATGCCTCTGCTTAGAATTTCCGCCCTGCATAAGTATTACGGCGATCACCATGTACTCAAGGGCATCGACCTGACCGTCGAAGAAGGCCAGGTGGTGGCGATCATCGGCCGCAGCGGTTCGGGCAAATCCACCTTGCTGCGCACCCTCAATGGCTTGGAGTCGATCAACGACGGGGTGATCGAAGTCGATGGCGAATACCTCGACGCCGCCCGCGCCGACCTGCGCAGCCTGCGGCAGAAAGTCGGCATGGTGTTCCAGCAATTCAACCTGTTCCCGCACCTGACCGTCGGCGAAAACGTGATGCTTGCGCCGCAAGTGGTGCAGAAAGTGCCGAAGGCCAAGGCGGCCCAATTGGCCAAGCAAATGCTGGAGCGCGTCGGACTGGGCGAAAAGTTCGACGCCTTCCCCGATCGCCTGTCCGGCGGCCAGCAACAACGCGTGGCGATTGCGCGTGCCCTGGCCATGTCGCCCAAGGTGCTGCTGTGCGACGAAATCACCTCGGCCCTCGACCCGGAACTGGTCAACGAAGTGCTCAGCGTGGTGCGCCAACTGGCCAAGGATGGCATGACCCTGATCATGGTGACCCACGAAATGCGCTTCGCCCGTGAAGTCGGCGACAAGCTGGTGTTCATGCACCAGGGCAAGGTGCATGAAGTAGGCGACCCCAAAGTGTTGTTCGCCAGCCCGCAAACCGCCGAGCTGGCCAACTTCATTGGTTCGACGGAACAGTCGCACTGACCAGTTCGAACTGGCCATGCCCCTCCAGCAGCACCTCTCGACGGACCGAGAGGGCATTGGCCGGCAATTGAACCGCTATTTCCACCTGGGCCGTCAACCGACGGCCCGTCACCGGCGCACCGCCTGCGCTCGCATACAACGCACGACCCGGTAACAGCTGCCCGTTGCCGGCTTCATCGGGCTGCCACGATACCGGCCTGCCGTCGACCTGAGCCTGCCTCAGGCTCAAGGTAAAACGCCCTTGCCGCCCGAACTGAAAGCCTTGGGCATCGGCGGCGACACCGCTGAAACGCAGCGCCATCGTCGAAGCATTCGTGCAAAGCACGCTCAGGTGCAGCGTACGTGGCGTGTCCAGCGTCACTGTCGCCCGGCCGGAGGTCGCTTGCGAAGGACGAATCACCCCATAGTCGACCCGGGGCTCGCTCAAGGTCATCCGGCAGTTGTCGGCTTGCGCCTGGCTCGCCACAACGGCCACCCACAACAGCCACAGGCTCCTGCGCTTAGCGAACATGGCAGACCACCGGTGCGGTTTCGTAGAGTGTGTCATCGTCAGGCTCTTGCTCAGGATTGACTTGCAGCCGGCAGGATTTGGCGTCCGGCAGTGAAACTGTCAGGGTTTGCGGCCCATCGATATTGCTCAGGAACACCATGCCTTCACCCACTACGCTGGTCACAAAGTTGTTGTCTTCACCGAACACTGCGGCACCTTGAGGCAGTGGTCGGCCCTCTTCGTCCTGGGCTTCAAGCAATAGGCGACGGACTTTCACCACGTCAAAGTTGAGAATATTGACTGAGCCCCGACCGGCAGCGAGCACCTTGGTCCCGTTCTTCAAGTCGACGCGCTTGGGCAGCGACTGGGTCTGCACCTGCAGATGGTTGTTGCTGTAGGCCTGCAGCCCGGGGATCACTGCCTGGCCGCTGAAATCGGTCCATACCGGCCCTTGGGGTGTCGAAACCTTGGCCGCTCCGATATCGCCCACCGAGACAATGCCAAACGTGTCCTGCACCGCATACGGCGAGAAGGTCACGCCGTGCTCATGGGCCACGATGCCGCCTTGCAGTTGGCCGGAGTAATGGGTGTTCGACGGATCACGGTCGACGCCCAAGCTCACGCGGGTATACAGCGGCAAGACGTCCACACGGCCGCGCACGCTTTGCTCTCGCTCTTTCATGTCCCGATCGACACCGACCTCGTAGTTCACATAGTCGTTGACCCGCTCGCTGAGGGCGGTACCGGCATCCAGCCGGTCACCTCGACGACTGACGTAAGTGCTCATACTCCGATCAGTCCCGAGGGGCACCGTGACTTGCAGCCTGACAGACGTGCCCTCGTCCAGCCGATCGTTGCGGCGGCCGCCCCGAATCGGCTCCAGGCTCCGAGGCGCGGTCGCGTCTACCTGAGCGTCGGCGATCAGTGCGACACCCACGCCGTTGAACGTGTTGTTCCACGAGGCAAAGAGGTGATCGTTGGATTGCCCGTCAAATTGCGAGCTACGGGTGAAACCGAGGGAGAAACCACCCAGGGACGGGGCCGCCCAGCTCAAACCGGCCGTGTACTGGCGCTTGAAACGCGCATCGAGGTCGTACCCCCGCGACGCCTGGCCGGCGTCCAGTACCTCCCGGTAACCACGGCTCTGTGCCGAGGCACTCAGGTTGATATCAAGGTTGGCAAATAACGGAATCCCCAAAGACAGCGTGCTCCGCGCACCTCTTACCTCATCTTGAGCATCACGGGACAGGTTATGGCGCACGCCCACGGTCACCTGATGGAAAAACACACTGCTCAGGGATCCGCCTGCCGACTGATATTCGTCGGTACTCAGCAAACCGAAACCCAGCGACGAGCGCTGGCCCAACCCCCAGGTGCCGCTGCCCATGGCAACCACTGGGGATTGCTGGTTGTCGAGGGTCGTCTCACGCACCTTACCGAGGGAAAAATAGTACCCCGGCTCCACCGGAGCCCCACCAAGAAAGGACGCAGCGGGCACCACGAAGCTGCGCTTTGCCCCACGCACGTCAATCACGCTCACGTCGAGGTCGCTGGTGCTGTTCAGCAACGGTAAACCGGTCAGCCTGAACGGACCTTCCGGCACCAGGGTGGAGTGGATCAATGCGCCCGACTGACGGACTTCGACGCGTGACTGGCTTTGAGCCAGCCCTTCAACGACGACATTGCTGTCGCCCGCACCGGAGCGCTGCTGGCCATCCGGGAAGAACTGCAAGCCCGTCAGTTGTACCCCGCCGAATATAGGGTTGTTGGTGGAAATTTGCCCCACCTGGAAGGTCGACTGCAACGCCGCGATATCACGCTGGGCATAGGCATTCACCTGTTCGGTGCGCGTCTTGCCATTGTCGGACACATAAAACTGGCGGCTGCGTACAATCCAATTAC
The DNA here is from genome assembly GCF_058725305.1 of Pseudomonas sp. DW-iso3. Classification (NCBI taxonomy): domain Bacteria; kingdom Pseudomonadati; phylum Pseudomonadota; class Gammaproteobacteria; order Pseudomonadales; family Pseudomonadaceae; genus Pseudomonas; species Pseudomonas sp. DW-iso3. The sequence goes on along the minus strand of NZ_JBZXDZ010000007.1, from coordinate 18,903 downwards.
CCAGGTTGAATCCCGCCTCGGTATAGGCCGACACGAAACGACTTGACCCACTGCGCGCGTGGGTATCGAAACCCAATACGTCGTAGTTGAAGAGCGCGGCCGCGCCACCCTCGGAAAAACTCCCGCCCTCCCACTCCGGCGCACGCAGGGACTGGGTCGGCACCACCAGTGTGACCTCGTCGCTGCTGGGGCGCAGTCGCACCATGGTCGCCGGATATTCCCCAACGAAATCATGGCAGGCCTGGTCAGGGGTGATGCCCTCGCGCAGAACCTTGGACGGGGTAACCAGACCGGCTTTTGCCAGCAACGCAGGGGTGAAGCACAACTGCCCCTGGTAATCGAAACGGGCGTCAACCAACCCCAGCGGCGTGCCATTGACTCGCAGTCCGACCACATGGACACCTTCGCGAAAGCGCGCTGCGCTACGGAAGTATTCAGACACCTGCGGATCAATCCCAAGGGAGGTCAGCGCGGCCAGATCAAAGCCTTCCCCCAACCCAACCGCTGCGCTGCTACCTGGCAGACTCCACAGCGTCGCAAGCCCCAGCAGAATTCTGGAGCGAGCCTGGGAAATAGTGCTCGGCACGCTATTGGCAGAGCGACGGGTATGCCTGATTTTTTTCATAGGCCCGTCAATCCGCCTCAGCCGTAACGGGCGCGCGGTAACTGTCCACCGTAAACCCGTAGACCGTGGCCGGTTGAATCCCCACGGCCACCACGCCCGCCACCGAGCCTTCCGACGCGAGCGTCAGCACTTCGCCCGGCAGGATGTACGTTCGCGGCAACGTTGCAACGCTTGCCTGCGGATGCAGTTGTACTTCCATCCCCAGGCGCACGACGTAAGGGCTGTTGTTGTGGACCCGCAACTGATCCCCTTCACGCTTCCATGTCAGCAACTGCCAGGGCGCGTCATGCCTGGCCAAGCCTTTGGGGTGCAGGATCAATGGCAGGCTCTGGCGCAGGGTGATACCAATGGTCGCACCGCCAGGCGCACGTGCCTCGGGGATGCCTTCAAAGGAAACTCGTTTCAGGCGTTGGGTCTTGAGCGGTTTCTTCGTGGTACTGATGAAGCGAACCAGTTGAGTGTCGCCCGCCTCCACCCGCGTAATCGGAGGCGTCACGATCAACAAGGGTTCGAGGTCTTCCGGTATGTTTTGTATGACTGAATGAAGTAACGCAGGGCGGGGGTCCGTGTTTTTAACATTAAGTGTCGCCTCACCTTCTTCTTCATTCAGTATGACAACGGTTGTCTCGGGCTGCATTCCGTCCGCGACTGCCATACCGCACAAAAAAAGGCAAAAGCTTATATAGCGCAGCAACGACGTCACGATTATTGATAGAACATTCACCGATTTTCCCCACAGCCATAAAGTTGAACACCCACAAACGCACACGCTAAAACAGCCGACACTTAACAAAGGCAAGTAAGTGCCTTTGCGTTTATGTCGGCTATTAATGACGTACTTAGATGTAATCCACTGACAGACTGGTGCGACCATCCAGCGTTACATCACGGGTCAGGTCCAAATCCTGCGTGCGGTTGATAACGGCTTTCACTTCAAGCGTGCCTGTAATACTGTTAACGAATGCCGGCACCACAGTGGTGCCGCTACGCCATGAATACTGGGAAGGCGATTGGGCGACTTTACCGTCACTGTTCTGCCAGGCCGCCCCCTGACTGCTGCGCATGATAGGGGTCAGGGTCCCGCTGGAAGATTGCAGGTTTTTGAGAGTTACGGAGTACCCACCGGTACGCTTGCTATTGGCAAGGCCCAGGCCATAGTTCTGAGCCTCGGTGAACCCGGCACCGAGGATGCCTGTCACCTTGCTGGCGGATTGCAGGTCGCTCAGCATCACTCGAAACTGCGCCGGTGCTTGGCCGCAACTGATGTTCAAGCCCACGGTTTTTGCTGCAAGAGGCGTGAACTGCGTCGGCGACAAGCTTGAGGCGGGAATTGTCTGGTAATCGACGATGCCGCCACCGGCGAGGCTAAGGTTGCACGCCACCGGTTTGATAGTCCCTCGTACAATCAGTTCAGCAACATTCGTTGCATGAGCCCCGATACTGGCGGCCAAGCAAAGAGCACCCACTGTCACACCAAGCATTTTTTTCATATTCAACCTGTCATCTCTAATGAGTAGGTGCATTTACGACGGCCGAAAATTCCGAGCCTAAATAAATAACACCACGGCGTAATTGCCGGATGACAGTCTGTCGTTTTTGTACCTGACTAAAGAATCAGATTAGGCATCAGTCATTGTGGGAACTGTAAAAACAAATAGTGAGCCAAGCCGAACGACTAAGTAGGCGCAAATACAAAACCAACAAGCTATTAATCGCTTCCTTGTAGGCAAAATCACAAACAGTATAAAAACAACAAAATGTTAATAACTCCTACAAAGATAAATCCCCGTTCTCTTTGAACTTAGAAAACCGCCCTACATTTCCCACAAGAATTCCTCACAGACACCTGCAGGAAAATTACCGAAGCGGTACGCGTTGGCACCAAAGGTCGATCGTGGCACGATGGCTGGGTTATCGACCGAGACCCCCTTACCATGCCGCAATCCCAAGCCAAGAATCTGTCCCTGATCGCCGCCATCGACCTGGGCTCCAACAGCTTTCACATGGTCGTGGCCAAGGCCCAGAACGGCGAAATCCGCATCCTTGAGCGGCTCGGCGAGAAAGTGCAACTGGCTGCCGGCATCGACGACGAGCGTCAGCTCAACGAAGAATCCATGCAGCGCGGGCTCGACTGCCTCAAGCGATTTGCCCAGTTGATCAACGGCATGCCCTTGGGTGCCGTGCGAATCGTCGGCACCAACGCGTTGCGTGAAGCCCGCAACCGTGGCGATTTCATCCGCCGCGCCGAGGAGATCCTTGGGCATCCGGTCGAAGTCATCTCCGGCCGAGAAGAGGCGCGTCTCATCTATCTAGGCGTGTCCCATACCTTGGCCGACACCCCCGGCAAACGCCTGGTCGCCGACATCGGCGGCGGCAGTACCGAATTCATCATTGGCCAACGCTTCGAACCGTTGCTGCGCGAAAGCCTGCAAATGGGGTGCGTCAGCTACACCCAGCGCTATTTCAAGGACGGCAAGATTACCCCGGCGCGCTATGCCCAGGCCTATACGGCGGCGCGGCTGGAGATCATGAGCATCGAGCACGCCTTGCACCGCCTGACCTGGGATGAAGCCATCGGCTCGTCCGGCACCATCCGCGCGATCGGCCTGGCCCTGAAAGCCGGCGGCCACGGCACTGGCGAAGTGAATGCCGAAGGCCTGGCGTGGCTCAAGCGCAAGCTGTTCAAGCTGGGGGATGCCGAGAAAATCGACTTTGACGGCATCAAGCCCGATCGTCGCACCATCTTCCCGGCCGGCCTGGCGATTCTCGAAGCGATCTTCGACGCCCTTGAGCTGCAACGCATGGACCACTGTGACGGCGCCCTGCGCGAAGGTGTGCTCTATGATCTGCTAGGCCGCCACCACCATGAAGACGTGCGTGAGCGCACGCTCACTTCGTTGATGGAGCGTTATCACGTCGACCTGCAACAGGCCGCCCGTGTGGAGCGCAAAGCCCTGCACGCCTTCGACCAGGTGGCCGAAGACTGGGACCTGGAAGACGGCGTATGGCGCGAGCTGCTGGGCTGGGCCGCCAAGGTGCATGAAGTGGGCCTGGATATCGCCCACTACCATTACCACAAGCACGGCGCTTACCTGATCGAGCACTCGGACCTGGCCGGCTTCTCCCGCGAAGACCAGCAAATGCTCGCCCTGCTGGTGCGCGGCCATCGTCGTAACATCCCCAAGGACAAATTCGCTGAATTCGGTGACGAAGGCATCAAGCTGATCCGCCTGTGCGTGCTGCTGCGCTTTGCGATCCTGTTCCACCATATTCGTGGTACCCAGGAAATGCCCCAAGTGACCCTGCGTGCCAACGGCGACAGCCTGGACGTGGTGTTCCCGAAAGGCTGGCTGGATGAAAACCAACTGACCCAGGCGGATTTTGGTCAGGAAGCCGAGTGGCTGACGCGGGTGGGGTTCAACCTGAACCTGCGCTGACCCGATCTAGACAACACCATACAACCAATGTGGAAGGGGGCTTGCTCCCGATTACGGTGGTTCAGTCAACGTATCCAGTGACTGACATACCGCAATCGGGAGCAGGCCCCTTCACACATTGGCCCGCGCAAAAACACCTTGCCCCTCCCGTTAGCCACTCATGCAGACCTGTCAGATATGACAGTTGTGCATATCTGCTGATCAATCTTTACTCCCGCTCACCCCTCTCGCGTAACAGGCAGTAACGCAGAGCACCCGTAGACCGCATCACCCCAAGGAAGGACTCACTATGAAATTATCGGCTATCACCCTTCTGGGCTTAGGCCTCTATGCGACAGGCCTGAGTGTCGCCCATGCAGCCACATGGACGCCTTTCGCCGTAACCGTAGGTGCGCAATGCGCGCCGATCGACATCAATGATAGCGGCATCACCGTGGGCAACTGCACGCCGGCCAGCACTACCGCCAACGATATTCCGTGGGTGGCCGTCGGTAGCGGATCCCAGGTCGCGCTCCCGCCCCTGGCGACCGGCCAACCGTGCCGCGTTTGGGCAGTGTCCAACACCGGGAAAGTAGTGGGCGATTGCAGGGACGCCAGCAACTCGCATTTCGGGACGACCTGGGAAGCCACATCCCCCAGTACCGCGCCCACCAAACTGAACCCGCTGCCTTCCACGTGGTTAATTCCGCTGCTACGCCCCCAAGATGTCGCCACCGAAGGCGTTGCGATCAATGACCAAGGCGACGTGGCGGGGTCAAGCTATAACGCCGATAGCCGGGGTACCGTGGTGTTTTATGCGACCGGTAGCAGCACCCCGGAACGCGTGTCCGACTGGGGCGATAATTGCACCGTCGCGGACCTCAACCTGCCCGCCACCGGCACCCCCCAAATCGCGCTCAATTGCCCGAACAATGCCGGCAACACCACCGCACGAGTCGCGGAAAAAACCGGATCGTTCTATACCCTGACCAACCTGCCCCTGCCCCCTGGCGCCACTAACTGCATAGTCAACAGTGCCACTAAGGCCTCAAGCTTCGTCGGCACATGCCTCTATCCAAACTCGGCGGTGAATGTGGCGAAAAGTGCATTCTGGAGCAGCAAAACTGCCACCCCCTTGGTGCTGACCTTATCCTCGGGGTCTAAAAACATGGTTATCAATATCAACGAGATAGGCCAGGTATTGGTCTCCCAGAACACCGCCGATGGACGAAACCAGTACATGACCTGGCTACCCTCAACACTTCCCATCCCGATCATCACATTCATTCTTTTTCCGAGTGGAAGCGTATGGGGCGAAGCCGGTGCAATCGTCGGCGGTAATGTCGTTGGGCTGAATATCCTCACCAACGACCAATACTCACTGGGTTGCACCTGGACGCAGACGACGGGAAGCGTGTGCCTGCCGTCGATTGGCGGAGGCAAAAACAACCGGGTGACGGCTATCTCCAAAAACGGCGCGCATATGGCCGGTGTGGTCATGGATGCCACGCAAACCGCTATTGCTGTAACGGCGACGCTTCCGTGAAAAGCGGGGGATGCATGGCGTGTAAAGACTGAACAGGGTTAGCGCTATGACGCCAGCACTGCTGCGTATTGGCGGCAGTCCGTGAAAACTGACCTGGGTAATGGTTATGCCGCTGCTTGTACTAAGGAAGGAGTTGCACTCATGAAATTCAAAATGGTTGTCAGTGGGTTCCTGTGTATGTGGGCCGTTAGCCAAGTAATGATGCCAAAACCCGCTGAGGCTGGAACTTGGGTAAACGGAACTTATTACCTAGGAGGCTCATATCCAAATAATTGGAGACTTTTGGAAGAGTTATTCGAACGCAAAGAAAAACCCACCGAGCGAACAGGAGCCGGGTCCCCTGCAGAGAAAAATGCCCCTAATCCTGCCGTTTGCAAAGGTGGCTACCGATGGGGGCGCGTGAGTCCTGGCGATGTAATAACAAAGATTTATTGCTAATGCCTTAACCGAAACACATCGAAAACCAATGTGGGAGCAAACCCCCTCCCACATTTTTTTGACCGCGTTGGGTTTTAATTCACGGTGAGAATCGGGCTACCCAACTTCTCCAACAACGTCGCCTGCGCACTGCGCGGGTTCTGGTTGCCGGTCGGCGTGTTGCGCACATAGCGGCCGTCCGACTGCAGGCTCCAGCTGTGGGTGTTGTCGGTGAGGTAGCTTTCCAGCTCTTTCTTGACCCGCATGATCAGCTTCTTGCCTTCCACCGGGAAGCACGTCTCGACACGCTTATCGAGGTTGCGCTCCATCCAGTCGGCACTGGAGAGGAACATCTGCTCTTCACCGCCGTTGAGGAAGTAGAACACCCGCGTGTGCTCCAGGAAGCGGCCGATGATCGAGCGCACATGAATGTTGTGCGACACCCCGACAATGCCAGGGCGCAGGCAACACATGCCACGCACCACCAGGTCGATGCGCACGCCGGACTGGCTGGCCTTGTACAGCGCGCGGATGATCTTCGGATCCGTCAGCGAGTTGAACTTGGCGATAATGTGCGCCGGCTTGCCGTCGAGGGCGAACTGGGTCTCGCGGGCAATCATATCGAGCATGCCCTTCTTGAGGGTGAACGGCGCGTGCAGCAGCTTCTTCATGCGCAAGGTCTTGCCCATGCCGATCAACTGGCTAAACAGTTTGCCGACGTCTTCGCACAAGGCATCGTCGGAGGTCAGCAGGCTGTAGTCGGTGTAGAGCTTGGCGTTGCCGGCGTGGTAGTTACCGGTGCCCAAGTGGGCGTAGCGCACGATCTCACCGGCCTCACGGCGCAGGATCAGCATCATCTTGGCGTGGGTCTTGAAGCCCACCACGCCGTAGATCACCACCGCACCCGCCGCTTGCAGACGACTGGCCAGTTGCAGGTTGGATTCCTCATCGAAGCGCGCACGCAGCTCAATCACCGCCGTGACTTCCTTGCCGTTACGCGCGGCGTCGACCAGGGCATCGACGATTTCCGAGTTGGCGCCGGAGCGGTACAGGGTCTGGCGTACGGCCAGGACATGCGGGTCCTTGGCGGCCTGGCGCAGCAGGTCGACCACCGGTGTGAAGGACTCGAACGGGTGCAGCAACAGGATGTCCTGCTTGCTCACCACACTGAAAATGTTCTCGCTGTTCTGCAGCAGTTTCGGGATCTGCGGGGTGAACGGCGTGTATTGCAGCTCCGGGTGGCTGTCCAGGCCAGTGATGCTGAACAGGCGCGTCAGGTTGACCGGACCATTGACCTGGTACAGCTCGGATTCGGCCAGGTTGAACTGTTTGAGCAGGTAGTCCGACAGGTGTTTCGGGCAGGTATCCGCTACTTCAAGCCGCACCGCATCACCGTAGCGCCGCGAGAACAACTCGCCGCGCAGGGCACGGGCCAAGTCTTCGACATCTTCGGAGTCCAGTGCCAGGTCGGCGTTACGGGTCAGGCGGAACTGGTAGCAGCCCTTGACCTTCATGCCCTGGAACAGGTCATCGGCGTGGGCATGGATCATCGACGAGAGGAATACATAGTTATCGCCAGCCCCCCCCACCTCTTCCGGTACCTTGATGATGCGTGGCAACAGGCGTGGGGCCGGGATGATGGCAAGGCCAGAATCGCGACCGAAGGCGTCGATACCTTCCAGCTCGACGATGAAGTTGAGGCTCTTGTTCACCAGCAATGGGAACGGGTGCGTCGGGTCGAGGCCGATCGGGGTGATGATCGGCGAGATCTCGTCACGGAAGTAACGGCGCACCCAGGTCTTGATCTTGGTGGTCCAGTGACGACGACGGATGAAGCGGACCTGATGTTTTTCCAGTTCCGGCAACAGGATATCGTTGAGGATCGCATATTGGCGGTCCACATGACCGTGCACCAACTCGCTGATACGTGCCAGGGCCTGATGCGGCTGCAGGCCGTCGGCGCCGGCTTGCTCGCGGGCGAAGGTGATCTGCTTCTTGAGGCCGGCGACACGGATTTCGAAGAATTCATCCAGGTTGCTGGAGAAGATCAGCAGGAATTTGAGCCGCTCCAGCAGCGGATAGGACTCGTCCAGCGCCTGCTCCAGCACGCGGATGTTGAATTGCAGTTGTGACAGCTCACGGTGGATGTACAGGCTGCTGTCATCCAGGTTGGTCACGGCGACCACCGGGGCCGGCACGGGCGGTTCGGCCACCACGGCAGGCGCGGCGGGCTCATGCTCCGGCGGGGTCTCGGTGACTTGTTCAACCACCGGGTGAGCGTCTTTTACGGCAACTTCTGAGAGTCCTTCGGTATTCATCGAATGTTCCTGTGAGGGCTATTGTTGCTCTCTAAGCAATTGGGCGGCGCGGGCGGCGAAGTAGGTCAGAATGCCATCAGCCCCGGCGCGTTTAAAGGCTGTCAGGGATTCAAGGATCACCCCTTCACTCAGCCATCCATTCTGTATTGCAGCCATGTGCATCGCGTACTCGCCGCTGACCTGATAGACAAACGTCGGCACCTTGAATTCTTCTTTGACCCGATAAAGGATGTCCAGGTACGGCATCCCCGGCTTGACCATCACCATGTCAGCGCCTTCGGCCAGGTCGGCCGCTACTTCGTGCAGGGCTTCATGGCTGTTGGCCGGGTCCATCTGGTACGAAGCCTTGTTGGCCTTGCCCAGGTTCAGCGCCGAACCCACCGCGTCGCGGAACGGGCCGTAATAGGCGCTGGCGTACTTGGCCGAGTAGGCCATGATCCGCACATTGACGTGACCCGCCAGCTCCAGGGCTTCGCGAATCGCCTGGATGCGACCGTCCATCATGTCCGACGGCGCAACCACCTGGGCACCTGCCGCTGCGTGGGACAAGGCCTGCTTGACCAGTGCATCGACGGTGATGTCGTTCTGAACATAGCCGTCTTCGTCAAGAATGCCATCCTGACCGTGGGTGGTGAACGGGTCCAGCGCCACGTCAGTGATCACCCCAAGCTCCGGGAAACGCTCGCGCAAGGCGCGGGTGGCACGCTGGGCGATCCCTTCCGGGTTCCAGGCTTCGGCAGCATCCAGGGACTTGAGTTCAGAAGGCGTGACCGGGAACAGCGCCAATGCAGGAATTCCCAGCTCGACCCAACCGGCGGCCTCTTCAAGCAGCAGATCAATGGTCAAACGCTCCACACCGGGCATCGATGCCACCGCTTCCCGACGATTTTCTCCGTCCAGTACAAAGACCGGCAGGATCAGATCGTTGCTCGTCAGTACGTTTTCCCGCACCAGGCGGCGAGAGAAATCATCACGACGATTGCGACGCAGACGGGTGGCGGGGAACAGGCGATTGGCAGGGGTAAAGCTCACGACAGACTCCTGAGCCCGGGTTTACGGGCGAGCGTTGCAGTTATAAGCGGCCATTATGACGAAGGTATGACAGTTGTGCTTAAGGATGCGACCTGAAGTCGCATTCGTCACTTCTGTAGGAATTGTTCACTTCGTGACACATCTCGATACTTTCATGAATCTTCATGAAGGCGTAGGCTGCGCGTTCATTTCGCCAGCACCCCAGACCATGCTTCAACAATTTCTGCATGACTTCGGCTACTTTGCGCTCTTCCTGGGCACCTTCTTTGAAGGCGAGACCATTCTGGTTCTCGCGGGCTTCCTGGCGTTCCGTGGCTACATGGATATCAACCTGGTGGTGGTCGTTGCCTTTTTCGGCAGCTATGCCGGCGATCAGCTTTGGTATTACATGGGCCGCAAGCACGGCCGTAAGCTGTTGGCGCGCAAGCCGCGCTGGCAATTAATGGGTGACAAGGCTCTGGAGCACATCCGCCGGCACCCGGATATCTGGGTGTTGAGCTTCCGCTTCGTCTACGGATTGCGCACGGTCATGCCGGTGGCGATCGGCCTTTCTGGCTATCCGCCATTGCGCTACCTGATCCTCAACGGTATTGGCGCCGCGATCTGGGCTTTGGCCTTAGGCGCTGCGGCCTATCACTTCGGGGCAGTGCTGGAAGGCATGCTGGGCAGCATCAAGAAATACGAGCTGTGGGTATTGGGCGCGTTGCTGCTACTGGGCTTCGGCCTGTGGCTGCGCCGCCGTATCAAGAATGCGCGCATTGCCCGCGAGGCCTGTGCCAAGGCCCGGCTCGCCGCCGAGCCGGTCCCGGTCGAAACGCCTAAGACACCAGTCGAGTAAACCGGCTTCTGCAGCAGTAGAGGCCAATCACGCTGAGCAGGCTGTAGCTCAGCAGGCCCAGCCAGCCCAGGTGGCTGGCTGGCCATAGCCCGACCAGCGGCGCCAGCCAAACCAGCGGCACATTCAGCACCAGCCGTAAAAGCTCGGCCTTCAGCGCCCATGGGCGATTCTCCAGGGCCACACCCAAGGTAAACAACCCCAGCGCCATGGCACTCCAGCCCAGGACCAGCGCAGCCGTGGGCAGCCCTTCGCCGACGTTCATCAAATAGCTGCCAAAACCCACATACGCCGCAAATTGCAGGGCGATATAGATCTGCTGACGTACATCCAGCGGCACCTCGAATTTACGAAACTGCGTCAGGTCATGCTTGGCCAACGGGTACTTGGCCTTCACGTCCGCCGGGCGCCAGCCAGTGCGCATGAACCAGATACGCAACTTGTCCCACCCACGCTCGGTACGCCGCGCATCACTCCACAACTGCGCATAAAACTGCAGGTTGGCCCACAGTGGATTCCAGCTGGCCAAGGGCGTGGTCACGCCGAAAATCACCGGTTCGTTGTCGTCTTCTTCCTGGAAGGTGCCGAACAGCCGGTCCCAAAAAATGAACACCCCGCCGTAGTTGCGATCCATGTAGAGAGCGTTCTGTGCATGGTGGGCCCGATGATTGGACGGCGTGACGAAAAACCACTCATACCAGCCGAGCTTCGGTACATGCCGGGTGTGTACCCAGAATTGATAGAGCAAATTGAGCGATGCCACGCTGATAAACACCACCAATGGCACGCCGAGTACGGCCAGGGGCAGGTAGAAGACCCAGCTCAGCAGGAAACCGGTGCTGGTCTGGCGCAGGGCGGTGCTGAGGTTGTAGTCCTCGCTCTGGTGATGCACCGAGTGCGCGGCCCACAGGATGTTGCGTTCGTGACCCATGCGATGCAGCCAGTAGTAGCAGAAGTCGTAGAACACGAAGGCGAACACCCAGGTCCAGACACTCTGGGCCGGCAGATCGAACACGGCGAGATGCTTGAGGGCGAACGCGTAGGTCAACAGCCCCACGCCCTTGGTCAGCAGCCCCGTGGTGGTCGAGAGCACGCCGGTGCTGAGGCTGTTGATGGCATCCGCCACCCGGTAGTTGCGCTCGCCGCGCCAGCGGTCGGCAAGCAGCTCTACCACGATCAAGGCGATGAAAAACGGTACCGCGTAAGGCACGAAGTCCATGGTCTGGTCCGGTCTATTTTTGTTACATCAAGATTAGGTGCAGCGACGCGAGATCCCATTGGCAACAGATGACAAATTAGTAGACATTTAACGCCAAGACCCCAGGAGAAATGCCCATGAGCAAAAAGATTGCAGTGATCCTTTCCGGCTGCGGCGTGTATGACGGCGCAGAGATCCAAGAAAGCGTGATCACCCTGCTGCGCCTGGACCAGCGCGGCGCTCAAGTCCAATGTTTTGCCCCGAACATCGCGCAACTGCACGTGATCAACCACCTCACCGGCGAAGAAATGCCCGAGTCACGCAACGTACTGGTGGAGTCGGCCCGAATTGCCCGCGGTGATGTGAAAGACATCCGCGAAGCCAATGCCGAAGACTTCGACGCGCTGATCGTGCCCGGCGGGTTTGGCGCGGCGAAGAACCTGTCGAACTTTGCCGTGGAAGGCGCCGGCTGCAGCGTCAACCCGCAGGTATTGGAGCTGGCCGAGGCCTTTGCCGAAGCCGGCAAGCCTGTGGGGCTGATCTGTATCTCACCGGCCCTGGCGGCGAAGATCTATGGCCCGGGCGTGACCTGCACCATCGGCAATTGTGCCGACACGGCTGCCGCACTGGACAAAATGGGCGCCACCCACCAGGAGTGCACGGTGGAAGATATCGTCGAGGACAAGGCGCGCAAGCTGGTGAGCACGCCGGCCTATATGCTCGGCAAAAACATCAGTGAGGTCGCTTCGGGGATCAACAAGCTGGTGGACCGGGTGTTGGAACTCACCCACGAAAACGACTGACGGGCAGCCAATCATTCAACCGTGGTGCGCAGGCTCCCCTACCGAGGTCAAGCCGGACGCATCAACTTAGTGAGAATGCGGTCCAGAGCATTGGCAAAGGCCTGCTTTTCCTTCTCGCCATGGGGCGGTGGACCACCGCCCATTTGGCCCTGTTCACGCAGGTCAGTGAACAGGTTACGCACCGCCAGGCGTTCGCTCATGTTCGCCGGGCTGAACTCCTTACCCCGTGGATCGAGGGCGGTGACGCCCTTTTTCACCAGGCGGTCGGCCAGCGGCACGTCGCTGCAGATCACCAACTCGCCAGGCACCGCGTGCTCTACAAGGTAGTCATCCGCTGCATCCGGGCCGCTGGGCACTACGATCAGCTTCACACACGAAAAGCTCGGCTTGATCTGGCTCTGACCGGCCACCAGCACGACCTCGAACTGGCGCTTGAGGGCGAACTTCACCACCTGGCCCTTGGCTGCACGAGGGCAGGCATCGGCATCGATCCACACCCGCATGTCAGGCCGCCACTCGGCGCTTCTCGGCCACTCGGCTGCGGCCGTACAGCACCACGATCGCCAGGATCGCCACAGCCTGCGCACTCAGCGAGTATGCATCGGCGTGGATGCCCAGCCAGTCGAAGTCAAAGAACGCCACCGGGCGAGTACCGAAGATGCCGGCTTCCTGCAACGCCTTCACGCCATGCCCCGCAAATACTACCGACAGCGCGCACAGCAACGCCGCGTTGATGCCGAAGAACAGCGCCAGCGGCAACTTCGCCGAACCACGCAGGATCACCCACGCCAGGCCCACCAGCAGCACCAGCGCCGTCGCACCACCCGCCAGCACGGCGTTGTGTCCAGCCGGGCCGGCTTGCAGCCACAGGGTTTCGTAGAACAGGATCACTTCGAACAGCTCGCGGTACACCGAGAAGAACGCCAGCATCGCGAAGCCGAAACGCCCGCCGCCGCCTACCAGGCTGCTCTTGATGTAGTCCTGCCAGGCGGCGGCGTGGCGGCGGTCGTGCATCCACACGCCGAGCCACAGCACCATCACACTGGCAAACAGCGCCGTGCAGCCTTCAAGCAACTCGCGCTGGGCGCCACTCACGTCAATCACATACGCGGCCAATGCCCAGGTCGCCAGACCCGCCAACAGCGCCAGCCCCCAACCCACGTTGACGCTGCGCACCGCCGACTGCTGGCCGGTGTTACGCAGGAACGCGAGGATCGCCGCCAGCACCAGAATGGCTTCCAGGCCTTCGCGCAGCAGGATCAGCAAGCCGGAGATGTAGCTCAGCGACCAACTCAGGCCATCACTGCCCAGCAAGCCGGCGGACTCGGTGAGTTTGCCCTTGGCCACATCCAGGCGTTGCTGCACCTGCTCCACCGGCAAACCGTCCTGCAACGACTGCCGGTAGGCCATCAGCGCCTTCTCGGTGTCCTTGCGCACGTTGGCGTCGACGTTATCCAGCGAGCTTTCCACCAGCTCAAAGCCTTCCAGGTACGCGGCTACCGACAGGTCGTAGGCTTGTTCGTGGTCGCCGTTGCGGAATGCGGCCAGGCTCTTGTCCAGGGTGGTGGCGGTGTAATCGAGCAACTGCGCCGGGCCACGCTTGACCTGCGGCGGTTGCGCACGCTGGGCGCGGAACGTCGCGGCAGCAGCAGGGCCACTCGCGGCCAGTACTTCATTGGGGGTCTGGCGTGCCAGGTCCGCAAGGTTGAACGGTTGCTCGCTTTTCGCGGCGGTCGGGTCTGCGGTGAAGCCGGCGATATAGGTGGCCAGGTCCCAGCGCTGGCGGTCGTCCAGTTGGTCGGAGAAGGACGGCATGTCGGTGCCTTCAACGCCCAGACCGAGGGTGTTGTAGACCGCATAGAGGCTCAGGCGGTCCAGGCGCACAGGGTCACGCAGATTGGCCGGTGGCGGCGTCATACCGACGCTGGCCGGGCCATCACCGGCCCCCGTCGTGCCGTGGCACACCGAGCAATGTTGGGCGTAGAGCGGCTCGCCGCGCGTTGGGTCAGGGGTAATCGCCGGGGCTTGGCTGACCTCATAGGCCACGGCCAGTTGAGCGCCCAATTGACGGGCTTGCCGGGCGACTGTCGCACCGTCCTGACGGGCAGTGACAGCCGCTAACAGTTCATCGACGCCGTTGACCAACGCAGCGCGCTCCGGCCGCTGAGGGAGTTCTGCCACCAGGCCTTGCAGCACCCCGAGAAACTCAAGCTGTTCGCGGTATTCGGATTCATCGATCACCTTGCCCGCCTCCACCGTCGGTGGATAGTCAGCGCCAATGTAGTCCAGCAAATGCAGGGCTTGTGGGGCGCCCTCGGCAGTCGCGGCCAACAGGTTGAAGCTGCACGACATCAACGCCGGCAACAGTAGCCAGACGAGAAAACGGAAGGGGGCAGTCATGAACGAATCTCAAATGGAAATACGAAGTAACACATTGTTAGGCTTTAACGGGTTTGACTCAAGGCGTAAGTGATTTGGCGTTTTTAGAGTGGGCACTATCACATCGAGTGGCAGGCGACAGGAGATGATCTCGGCGTTTACCGCACGCAACACAAATCAAATGTGGGCGCTGGCTCGCCTGCGATGCAGACACCCCCGTGTTTCAGAAACACCGAGGTGATGCTATCGCCGGCAAGCCAGCGCCCACATGTTTGATCCGGTTTCGTCAGTTATGCCGTTGCGCGATGCAGGCTGGCGAGAAAGCCCGCCGCCCCCACAAACAACCCCGCAAACGTACGGTTCAGACGTTTCTGTTGCTTAGGCGTACGAAGCAGGCGCAACACCTTCGACGCCAACCCCGTATAACCCGCCATCACCACCATATCGACGCAGATCATCGTCGCACCCAGGATCAGGTACTGGATCAGCAGCGGCGCCTGCGGGTTCACGAACTGCGGCAGCACCGCCAGCATGAACACTAGGGCCTTGGGGTTGCTGGCATTCACCAGAAAGCCGCGGAACATCATCGCCATCGGCTTGCCGATCGGGCGCACGGCCGCTTCATCGGTCATGTCCATGGGCAAAGCGCGCCATTGCTTGATGGCCAAGTACACCAGGTACGCCACGCCAAACCATTTGATCGCATAGAAGGCGGTGGAAGACGTCGCCAGAATGGCACCCAGGCCGCAAGCAACGACGGCAATCTGCATCGCCAGGCCCAGTTGCAGGCCGATGGCGTTCCAGTAACCACGCAGGAAACCGTATTGCAGGCCGCTGGACATCGAGGCGATGGCGCCAGCGCCAGGAGAAAGGGAGATGATCCAACTGGCCAGGAAAAAGGCCAGCCACGTATCGAGTGCCATTGCACACCTCGGAAGGGAGTTCGCTGTTGTGCCTTAAGCTAACTCCGCCGACCAAAGGCTGGCTATAGATTTTTACAAGATGTGAATGCTAGCGGTCGCCCGGAAACACGTGGGTACCTGGCCACCGCCGAACAGAACGCTGGAAAAACAGACTGTTGGGCACTTGCACCATCGCGCTGTCAGTACCCGCCTCTGCCACTTCGATCAACGTGGTGTAGAGCAGATTGATCGCCACGACACGACCCTTCACCCCCGGTTTGTCGACGGTATCCACCAATTCGACGATATCGCCCAGGCGAAACGGCCCGACAGTGAAGATCAGAATGGCGCACAGCAGGTTGGACAGTACCGACCACATGGCGAAGAACGCCACCGCGGCGACCGCGACAAACCCCGACAGCGCCGTCCACAACACCGTGGCAGACACACCCAGGCGGCCCAGCACAAAAATCAACGCACTGCCCATGATCAGCCAGCGCAGGCCCCCGCGCAGCGGCATCAGCAGTTGCGGCGGAAACGGGTAGCGCTCACCCAAGCGAGTGAGGCCCTTGGCGACAAAGCGCTGGGCGAGGTAGCCGGCCAGCAGGATCAGCAGGATTTGCACGCCGACCCAGACGGGTTCGACCCACTGCGTCGGTATTGGCAGTTGCAACGCTTCCATCAGGACAGCGCCTCCAGCTCCGCTTGCAGGGTTTCGAGCAGTTCGAGGGCTTCCATCCAGGTTTCCTCCAATTGCCCTTCGCGTACCTTGAGCTTGGCCTGTTCAGCCAGCAGGTCGCGCAACTCGTCCTTGCGGGCAGCCTCGTAGACGGCGCTGTCGCCCAGGCTGGTCTCGATCTTGGCCAGGCGCTCGTGCACCTTGCCCAACTCGGCTTCCAGCTTGTCGGCTTCACGCTTGTGCGGCGCCAATTGTTGGCGTAACGCAGCGGCAGCCTGACGTTGGGCTTTCTTGTCGGTCTTGTCGGGGTTGACCGGGGTATTGCTGACCGGCGCGTTGCGCAGGCGGTAATCCGTCAGCCAGCGCGCGTAGTCGTCCAGGTCACCGTCGAACTCTTCGACTTTACCGTCCGCCACCAGCAGGAAGTTGTCCGTGGTGCTCTTGAGCAAGTGGCGATCGTGAGACACCACCAGTACCGCACCGCTGAATTCCTGGAGGGCCATGGTCAGCGCCAGGCGCATTTCCAGGTCCAGGTGGTTGGTCGGTTCGTCGAGCAGCAACAGGTTCGGACGGTCCCAGGCGATCAATGCCAGGGCCAGGCGGGCTTTTTCGCCGCCGGAGAAGTTCAGCACTGGTTCGTCGATGCGCGCACCACGGAAGTCGAACCCCCCGAGGAAATCGCGCAGCGTCTGCTCGCGCTCGGTCGGCGCCAGACGCTGCAGGTGCAGCAACGGGCTAGCCTTGGAATCGAGAGAATCCAGCTGATGCTGGGCGAAGTAGCCCACCACCGTATTCTCGCCACGGGTCAGGCGGCCGGCCAGAGGCGAAAGCTCGCCCGACAGGTTCTTGATCAGTGTCGATTTACCCGCACCGTTGGGGCCGAGCAAACCGATGCGCGCACCCGGCGTGAGCTGCAGCTTCACTTTTTCCAGGATGGTTTTGTCGCCATAACCCAGGCGTGCATCGGAAAGATCCAGCAGCGGACTGGAGATCTTCACCGACTCGCGGAACACGAAGTCGAACGGCGAATCGACGTGCGCCGCCGACAGTTCCTCCATGCGCTCCAGCGCCTTGATCCGGCTCTGGGCCTGGCGGGCCTTGGTGGCCTGGGCCTTGAAGCGGGCGATGTAGCTTTCCATGTGCGCGCGCTGCGCCTGCTGCTTCTCGTAGGCCTGTTGTTGCTGGGCCAAGCGTTCGGCGCGAGCACGTTCGAACGCGGTGTAGCCGCCACGGTAGAGCGTGATTTTCTTTTGTTCGACGTGGGCAATGTTGTCGACCACGGCGTCGAGAAAATCCCGGTCGTGGGAGATCAGCAGCAAGGTGCCCTGATAATTCTTGAGGAAGTCTTCCAGCCACAGGATCGCATCGAGGTCCAAGTGGTTGGTCGGTTCGTCGAGCAGCAACAGGTCCGAAGGGCACATCAGCGCCTGTGCAAGGTTCAAGCGCATGCGCCAGCCGCCAGAGAAGTCGGCGACCGGGCGGTCCATCTGTTCGTTGGTAAAACCAAGGCCGGCGAGCATCTTGCGGGCGCGGGCGTCGGCGGTGTAGCCGTCGGCGCTGTCCAACTCGGAATGCAGGCGAGCCTGGGCGGCGCCGTCCTGGGCTTTCTCGGCCTCGGCCAGGTCGTGTTGCACCTGGCGCAGGCGCAGGTCGCCATCGAGCACGTAGTCGATCGCGATGCGGTCCAGGGTGTCGATCTCCTGGCGCATATGGGCGATGCGCCAGTCGGCGGGCAGCAAGCAGTCCCCGGAATCCGGGGTCAGCTCACCCAGCAGCAGGGCGAACAACGTGGATTTGCCGGCGCCGTTGGCACCGATCAGGCCGGCTTTGTGACCGGCGTGCAGGGTCAGCTCGGCGTCTTCGAGAAGACGTTGCGGGCCACGCTGTAATGTTAGGCTTTGAAGTCGGATCATAATGGCGGCGGAGTCTACCAGCTTCGTTGGCCGCTGGCTTGGGTGTGAATATGAACGCTGACCTGTGGAGCTTTGCCCTCACGACCTACGCCCGTCCGGGTGTCGAAGCCGCATGCCTGCGTTTGCAGGAGCAAGGTGCAGATGTGTGCCTGTTGCTGTGTGGTGCGTGGTTGGAGCAGCGCGCTGTGGCAGTAACCACCGAGCGTCTGCAAGCGCTGAGACAGATTGCCAGGCCGTGGCGGACACAAGTGATCGAACCGTTACGTCGAGTACGCACACAATGGCGTGGCATGGCGCAGCAGGATGAAGATCTGGCGGGGTTACGCGAGCGGGTAAAGGCCCTGGAGCTGGACGCCGAACGGCAGTTGCTGGCGCGACTGGAAGCACTGGCACAATCGTGGCCGGCAGGCGATGCGATGGACCCGCAACTGTGGCTGGAAGGACTGGCGGCTGAGGATGCCGCCAACCTTGACCACGGCGCGCTGCATCAGCTGCGCCCCGTGGCCACCAGCACTTAGGAAGCGCTGGTTGGGTTGGTGCTTGGCGCTACCGGAGCAGGGGTGCTGCTGGCCGGTGCAGTTGGGGCGGTGGATGCTACCGGGGCAGCAGCAGGTGTTGCTGGCTTGGCCGCTGCTGGTTTTGCGGCAGCTGGCTTGGCAACGGCTGGCTTTGCAGCGGGTTTTGCCGCAGCAGGTTTAGCGGCTGGCTTGGCGGCCGGTTTTGCAGCAGCGGTTTTAGCAGCTGGCTTGGCGGCTGGTTTTGCAGCAGCAGGTTTGGCAGCTGGCTTGGCGGCTGGTTTTGCAGCAGCGGTTTTTGCAGCTGCCTTGGGCGCAGGTTATT
>NZ_JBZXDZ010000006.1:0-615642 GCF_058725305.1 Pseudomonas sp. DW-iso3 | reverse complement strand
TTTCGACTGCGCCGGAAGTGGGGCGAATTATAGACGTCTGGAATCTGCCGTCAACACCTTTTTCATATTTCTGTCATATCGGTCAAAAAACCCCAAAAATGCGAAAGCCGGCCCCGAGGGGCCGGCTTTCTACTTGCATTAAGACAAGCTAGGGAAAGCAAACTGCGACGCTTCATGACTGGCACGTTGCGGCCAACGCTGGGTGATTGCTTTGCGACGGGTATAGAAACGCACCCCATCCGGCCCATAGGCATGCAGGTCGCCAAACAACGAACGCTTCCAGCCACCAAAGCTGTGATACGCCACCGGCACCGGCAGTGGAACGTTCACGCCCACCATGCCCACTTCAATCTCGTCACAGAACAAACGTGCGGCCTCACCATCGCGAGTAAAGATGCAGGTGCCATTGCCATATTCGTGATCGTTGATCAGTTGCATTGCCGCTTCCAGGCTATTCACCCGGACCACGCACAGCACCGGGCCAAAGATCTCTTCCTTGTAGATGCGCATCTCAGGCGTCACACGGTCAAACAGGCTGCCGCCGAGGAAGAAACCCTCCTCATGTCCGGCGACACTCAAGCCACGACCATCAACCACCAACTCAGCACCCGCCGCCACACCGTCATCTATATAGCCACTGACTTTGTCACGTGCTTGCCCCGTCACCAGCGGCCCCATATCCAGGCCGCAGGACGTGCCCGCGCCGATCTTCAGCGCCTTGACCTGCGGCACCAGCTTGGCAATCAACGCATCCGCCACCTGGTCGCCCACGCACACGGCCACCGAGATCGCCATGCAGCGCTCACCGCAAGAACCGTATGCTGCCCCCATCAAGGCACTGACGGCGTTATCCAGGTCCGCATCCGGCATCAGCACCGCATGGTTCTTCGCACCACCCAGCGCCTGAACGCGTTTGCCGCGCTTGGTCGCTTCGGAATAGATGTACTCGGCAATCGGCGTCGAACCCACGAAACTCAACGCTTTCACTTCCGGTGCTTCAATCAGCGCATCCACAGCGCCCTTGTCGCCATGCACCACGCTCAATACGCCTTTAGGCAGACCGGCTTCCTGCAGCAGTTGTGCGATCAACAACGTCGAACTCGGATCACGTTCCGATGGTTTCAGAATGAAACAGTTGCCGCACACGATCGCCAACGGATACATCCACAGCGGCACCATCGCAGGGAAGTTGAACGGCGTAATACCAGCAACTACACCCAGTGGTTGGAAATCCGACCACGCATCGATGTTCGGTCCTACGTTACGGCTGTACTCGCCCTTCAGAATCTCCGGCGCCGAGCACGCGTACTCGACGTTTTCAATGCCGCGCTTCAATTCGCCGGCGGCATCTTCCAAGGTCTTGCCATGCTCTTCGCTGATCAATTGCGAGATACGTGCTTCGTTCTGCTCCAGCAATTGCTTGAAACGAAACATCACCTGCGCACGCTTGGCCGCAGGGGTGTTGCGCCAGGCAGGGAACGCCGCCTTGGCCGAGTCAATTGCCTGCTGGATGGTTTCACGGCTGGCCAACGGCACCTGGTGGATCACCTGGCCGGTGGACGGGTTGTACACGTCGGCACTGCGACCGCTGTCGTTGACCAACTCACCGTTGATCAAATGCTGGATAAGGCTCATGCAGGGCTCCTGAAAAATTGTTCTATATAGAAGGAGAAATCAGTCGATCTTGTTCAGCACTTCGCCGACCGCATCGAAAAGGCGATCCAGGTCCTGCGGCTTGCTGTTGAAGGTTGGGCCGAACTGCAGGGTGTCGCCACCAAAACGCACGTAGAACCCGGCTTTCCACAAGGCCATGCCGGCCTCGAATGGACGCACGATCGCATCGCCGTCACGCGGAGCAATCTGGATCGCGCCGGCCAGGCCGTAGTTACGGATATCAATGACGTTCTTGCTGCCCTTCAGGCCGTGCAGCGCATTTTCAAAGTGCGGTGCGACTTCGGCTACGCTCTGCACCAGGTTTTCCTTCTGCAGCAGGTCCAATGCCGCCAGCCCGGCCGCGCAAGCGACCGGATGCGCCGAGTAGGTGTAGCCGTGGGGGAATTCCACCGCGTACTCAGGCGTCGGCTGGTTCATGAACGTCTGATAGATCTCGCTGCTGGCAATCACCGCGCCCATCGGGATCGCGCCGTTGGTGACTTGCTTGGCGATGCACATCAGGTCCGGGGTCACGCCGAAACTGTCGGCACCGAACATCGAGCCAGTACGACCGAAACCGGTGATCACTTCGTCGAACACCAACAGGATGTTGTGCTGATCGCAGATCTCACGCAGACGCTTGAGGTAACCCTGTGGAGGCACCAACACGCCGGCCGAACCGGCCATCGGCTCAACAAACACGGCGGCGATGTTCGACGCGTCATGCAGCTCGATCAACTTGAGCAGTTCATCGGCCAGCGCAATACCGCCCTGCTCCGGCATGCCACGGGAGAATGCATTGCTCGCCAACAAGGTATGCGGCAGATGGTCAACATCCATCATCGCCTGACCAAACATCTTACGGTTGCCGTTGACGCCGCCCAGGCTGGTACCGGCGATGTTCACTCCGTGATAACCCCGGGCACGGCCAATCATCTTGGTCTTGGTGGCCTGACCTTTTAGACGCCAGTAAGCACGCACCATCTTCACCGCCGTATCGGCGCACTCGGAGCCGGAGTCAGTGAAGAACACATGGTTCAGATTGCCAGGGGTCAGGTCGGTGATCTTTTCCGCCAATTGGAAGGACAATGGATGACCGTATTGAAAGCCCGGCGAGTAGTCCAGCGTGCCCAATTGTTTGGCCACCGCTTCCTGGATTTCCTTGCGGGTATGCCCGGCGCCGCAGGTCCACAGGCCCGACAACGAGTCGTACACTTTGCGACCCTTGTCATCAGTCAACCAGCTACCTTCGGCCGCCACGATCAGGCGCGGGTCACGCTGGAAGTTACGGTTGGCGGTGTACGGCATCCAGTGCGCGTCCAGCTTCAATTGGCTGGCCAGGGACGAAGGGGCGTTTTCGGGCATGTTCATCAGCAAAACCTCGCAAGGCAAAAGGCAGCGTCGGGATTGAAAAGCGTTCTTGCAGCTAAGTTGCCACGGGGATAAAGTCGGTGAAATCCAACTTTTCTAACCTTCAGTCAGGCCTCTACTAAACTATGAGCATCCGTCGACCCGATCCGCTGGCCCAAGTCAGCGACTTCGATATTCGCCTGCTGCGCATCTTTCGCAGTGTGGTGGAGTGCGGAGGCTTCTCGGCGGCGGAGACTGTGCTCGGCATCGGGCGCTCGGCCATCAGCCAGCAGATGAGCGACCTGGAACAACGCCTGGGATTACGCCTGTGCCAGCGCGGGCGCGCCGGATTCTCCCTGACCGAAGAAGGCCGCGAGGTCTATCAGTCGGCGCTGCAACTATTGAGTGCCCTGGAAAGCTTTCGCACCGAGGTCAACGGCCTGCACCAGCATTTGCGCGGCGAGTTGATCATCGGCCTCACCGACAACCTCGTCACCCTGCCCCACATGCGCATCACCCACGCACTTGCACAGCTGAAGGAGCGCGGCCCGGATGTGCAGATCCAAATTCGCATGATCGCCCCCAACGAAGTCGAACAAGGCGTACTCGATGGACGCCTACATGTGGGGGTCGTGCCCCAGGCCAGCGCCCTATCGGGGTTGGAATACCAGCCGCTGTACAGCGAACGCTCATTGCTCTACTGCGCCGTTGGCCACCCGCTGTTCTATGCCGACAATAAACAGCTGGACGATGCCCGCGTTGATGCCCAGGACGCCATCGCCCCGACCTTCCGCCTGCCTGCCGAGATCCAGGCCCACTACCAGGCGCTCAACTGCACCGCCAGCGCTTCCGACCGTGAAGGCATGGCGTTCCTGATTCTCACCGGCCGCTACATCGGCTACCTGCCCGACCACTACGCCAGCCTGTGGGTGCAACAAGGCCGCCTGCGAGCGCTGAAACCCGCTACACGTTTTTACGATTTAAGCCTCGCATCGGTCACGCGCAAGGGACGCCGCCCTCATTTGGTGCTGGAAAGCTTTCTGGAAAGTCTCGCGGCTACCCGCTAACTCGGCTCCAAGCCAAAAAGCTGAGCAGTTGGACAGTTTTTTGCAGAAGCACAAGGACCTTGAACCGTCCGACGCGAGTTTGCCCACCATGCCACCAGAATCCACCAGCCCCAGCGACCTGATCTACGGCCTCAACGATCGCCCGAAACCCGCCCCTGCCTTTCTCGCCGCACTGCAACATGTACTCGCCGCATTTGTCGGCATCATCACCCCGCCGCTGATCATCGGTTCCACCCTGGGCCTGGCCGATCATTTGCCCTATCTGGTCAGCATGGCGTTGATGGTTTCCGGTGTAGGTACCTTCATCCAGGCGCGTAGGCCATTTGGCATCGGTGCCGGGATGATCTGTTTGCAAGGCACCAGCTTTGCGTTTCTCGGCGCGGTACTGTCGGCGGGATTCCTGGTGAAGCAACGCGGTGGCAGTCCGGAAGACATCATGGCGATGATCTTCGGCGTGTGCTTTTTCGGCGCCGTGGTGCAGATCGTGCTGAGCCGCTTTATCGGACAGCTGCGCCGAGTCATCACGCCTTTGGTTACCGGGATTGTCATCACCCTGATCGGCATCAGTTTGATCAAGGTGGGTATCACTGACCTCGGCGGCGGTTTCAACGCCCCCGACTTCGGCGCCCCCACCAATCTGGCATTGGGCCTGTTCGTCGTACTGACGATCATTCTGCTCAACCGCTGCAACACACCTTGGGTACGCCTCTCGGCAATCATCATCGGCTTGGCCCTCGGCAGTCTTGCAGCCTGGTTCAGCGGCAAGCTCGTGCCTCAAGCCCTCCCCGACCTGCCCCTGATCAGCCTGCCGGTCCCATTCCGCTTCGGTTTCAACTTCGACTGGAGCGCTTTCCTGCCGATTGCGCTGATTTATCTGATCAGCAGCATCGAAACCGTCGGCGATCTCACCGCCAACTGCATGATCGCCCGCCAGCCCATCAGCGGCCCTTCTTATATAAGCCGGCTTAAAAGTGGCGTTCTCGGCGATGGCGTGAGCTGCATGATCGCCGCCACCTTCAGCGCCTTCCCCAATACCACCTTCGCGCAGAACAACGGCGTGATCCAACTGACCGGTGTAGCCAGCCGTTACGTCGGCTTATATATCGGCGCGCTGTTGTTTTGCCTCGGCTTGTTTCCAATGATTGGCGCGGTGCTGCAGCAAATCCCCAAGCCGGTATTGGGCGGCGCCACCCTGGTGATGTTCGGCAGCGTGGCCGCCGCCGGCGTGCGCATCCTCGCCCAGGCGCCCCTGGACCGGCGCAGCATGCTGATCATCGCCACTTCGTTCGGCGTTGGCCTGGGTATCGCCGCCCAACCGAACCTGCTGCACCTCATGCCGACGCTGGTACAGAATCTGTTCGACTCCGCCATCACCAGCGGCGGGCTGACCGCCATTGTGTTGTGCCTGTTATTGCCCGAAGCCGGAACAACCGAGACCGCCGAAAACCACACACCGGAAAGCGACACACTGGAACCGCTTTGACGGTTTTATTGCATCAGGACTTGTCTGAGGCTTGAGGGTGGGTTATCTGTGCACACGTCGTCTCTATCGATCAGCACGGAAACCTCCATGAGCCTCGAAGTTCCTGCCCACAGCAATCACGCCGGTAAGCCCGCCAGCCGCATTCGGCAAAAGAACGAACAAGCGATACTCCAGGCTGCTGAAGATGAGTTCGCGCGCCATGGCTACAAAGGCACCAGCATGAACACCATTGCTGCCAGCGCCGGGCTGCCCAAGGCTAACCTGCATTACTACTTCACCAACAAGCTGGGCCTGTATATTGCGGTGCTCAGTAACATCCTCGAACTGTGGGACAGCACCTTCAACACCCTGACCGCCGAGGATGACCCTGCCGTAGCACTCACCCGCTACATCCGCACCAAGATGGAGTTCTCGCGGCGCCAACCCCAGGCCTCGCGGATTTTCGCGATGGAGATCATCAGCGGTGGCGAATGCCTTACCGAGTATTTCAGCCAGGATTACCGTGCCTGGTTCAGTGGCCGTGCGGCGGTGTTCCAGGCCTGGATCGACGCAGGCAAGATGGACCCGATCGACCCGGTGCACCTGATCTTCCTGCTGTGGGGCAGCACCCAGCACTACGCCGATTTCGCCACCCAGATCTGCCGCGTCACCGGTCGCACCAAGCTGACCAAGCAGGATATGGAAGACGCTGGCACTAACCTGATTCACATCATTCTCAAGGGGTGCGGCATCAAGCCGGCCCCGTAGACGAAGCGACTTATGCCTTTCACGCTCACCGGCCTTTGCGAGTTTCGCGAAGAAATACGCAAAAGCCGCTTTATTACCCTCGCGGCTCCCATCACCAGCCCGCAGGACGCACAGGCGTTTTTCGAGCAGCACAGCGACTTGAATGCCACACACAACTGCTGGGCCTGGAAGCTCGCCGACCAATATCGCAGCCATGACGACGGCGAACCCGGCGGCACCGCTGGCCGGCCAATACTGGCAGCCATCGAGGCACAGGGCTTTGATCAGGTCGCGGTGCTGGTGATTCGCTGGTACGGCGGCATCCAGTTGGGCACCGGCGGTCTGGCCCGAGCCTACGGCGGTGGCGCCAATAAATGCCTGCAGACGGCCGAACGCATCGAACTGATAAGCCGCGTGCCTTTGAGTTGCGCTTGCGGTTTCGCCGAGCTGAACCTGGTGAAGCTGCGCGTTGCTGACCTCGGTGGACTGGTGGTTGAAGAAACCTTCACCGCCAACGGCGTCGAGTTGCAGCTCGCCTTGGGCGAAGCACATATTGACACCCTGCAGATTCAACTCGCCGACCTCAGCCGTGGGCGTATCCTGCTACAACGCTGAACACCCTGAACCGCGACTCTTAAAGGAAGCTTTTCATGTCTACGCCAAAAACCGCATTGATCATCGGCGCCTCCCGTGGGCTGGGCCTTGGCCTGGTCAAGCAACTGCTCCAGCAAGGCTGGGACGTGACCGCCACCGTGCGTGATCCAAGCAAGGCCGACGCCCTGAAGGCCGTGGGCCCGGTACAGATCGAGAAGCTCGACATGGACGATCAACAAGCCGTGATCGCCCTGAACCAACGCCTGAAAGAACGCACCTTCGACCTGCTGTTCGTCAACGCCGGCGTCAAGGGCCCCGCCAATCAGGAGCCGGGCCACGCCACGTTGGCAGAAGTCGGCCAACTGTTCTTCACCAACGCCGTAGCACCGATCAACCTGGCCCAGCGCTTTGTCGGGCAAATCCGCAAGGACACGGGCGTGCTGGCCTTCATGAGTTCGGTACTGGGCAGTGTGACCATCCCCGACGGCTCTGACCTCGCCTTGTACAAAGCCAGCAAAGCGGCACTCAATTCCATGACCAACAGCTTCATCACCCAACTGGGCGATCACACGTTGACCGTGCTCTCATTGCACCCGGGCTGGGTGAAGACCGACATGGGCGGCGAAAACGCGCACATCGACGTCGACACCAGCGTACGCGGCCTGGTGGAACAGGTGAACGCCTACACTGGCAAAGGCGGCCATCACTTCATCGATTACAAAGGCGACACCATCGCCTGGTAAATGCCCGTACGCTGTAGGAGCGGTCTTGCCCGCGATGGTCTCAAGGGCATCGTGCTCCTACAGATAGACCCGAACATGGACTACAAGTAAACTTTGCACCTCGCCTTCACCGGCGACCCTGGATCAGCAGACAGGGCAACACTGAGCTGGCAAACCTGAACCCATCATTCAGAGGAGCCGGCCAATGCCTGCGACCCGTATCTGGTTAAAAAACCCCCTCGCGATTTTCACTGCCAACGGCCTCGACGCCCGTGGCGGCCTGGTGCTGCAAGACGGTGTGATCACCGAACTGCTGGCCCAAGGCCAAGAGCCCGCACAGCCCTGCGCCCAAGTGTTCGATGCGCGTGAGCATGTGGTCCTGCCGGGGCTGATCAACACCCACCACCACTTCTATCAAACCCTGACTCGCGCTTGGGCGCCGGTGGTCAATCAGCCATTGTTTCCCTGGTTGAAAACCTTGTACCCGGTTTGGGCGCGGCTCACCCCGGAAAAACTCGGCCTCGCCAGCAAAGTTGCGTTGGCCGAATTGCTGCTCTCGGGCTGCACCACGGCAGCAGACCACCACTACCTGTTCCCCGACGGCCTGGAAAATGCCATCGACGTACAGGTAGAAAGCGTGCGCGAGCTGGGCATGCGCGCCATGCTCACTCGCGGTTCCATGAGTTTGGGTGAAGCCGACGGTGGCCTGCCACCGCAACAGACCGTGCAGCAAGGCCAAGTCATCCTTGAAGACAGCCAGCGCCTGATCCACGAATACCATGAGCGTGGTGACGGCGCGCAGATCCAGATCGCCCTGGCACCCTGCTCACCTTTTTCCGTCACCCCGGAAATCATGGCAGCCAGCGCCGAGCTGGCCAACCGCCTGGATGTGCGCCTGCACACCCACCTGGCGGAAACCCTCGACGAAGAAGACTTCTGCCTGCAGCGCTTCGGCCTGCGCACCGTGGACTACCTCGACAGTGTCGGCTGGCTCGGCCCGCGCACCTGGCTGGCCCATGGCATTCACTTCAACCCGGATGAAATCGAGCGCCTGGGCGCCGCCGGCACCGGTATCTGCCATTGCCCAAGCTCGAACATGCGTCTGGCGTCCGGCATCTGCCCTACGCTGGATCTGCTCGCTGCGGGCGCGCCTATCGGCTTGGGCGTGGACGGTTCAGCCTCCAACGATGCGTCGAACATGATCCTTGAAGCCCGCCAGGCCTTGTACATCCAGCGCCTGCGCTACGGCGCGGAAAAGATTACCCCGGAAGGCGTATTGGGCTGGGCAACCAAAGGGTCGGCGCAGTTGTTGGGCCGTACGGATATCGGTGAATTGGCCGTCGGAAAACAGGCCGATCTGGCGCTGTTCAAGCTCGATGAGCTGCGCTTCTCCGGCAGCCACGATCCGATCTCGGCGCTGCTGTTGTGCGGCGCCGACCGTGCGGACCGGGTGATGATTGCAGGCAAATGGCGCGTCATCGACGGTCAGGTCGAAGGACTGGACCTGCAAGGCTTGATCGCCGATCACACCCAGGCCGCGCGCCAGTTGATCGCCGGCTGATTACAACCCCAGCAGCGACAACATGATAAAGGTCGCAAACAGCACAAAATGGGTCATCCCTTCGATGGCGTTGGTTTCGCCATCGTTGAGGTTGATCGCACTGACAATCAACGTGATAAGCACCATCACGGTCTGTACCGGGGTCATTGCCATCTGGAACGGCTGACCGGTGTAGAGCGCCATCGCCTCCATCACCGGCACCGTCAGGATCACCGTCGACAGCGAAGCACCCAACGCAATATTCACCACCGACTGCATGCGATTAGCCAACGCGGCACGTAACGCCGTCAGGATCTCCGGCGCCGCTGAAATCGCCGCGACCACAATCGCCGTAATCACCGGCGGCGCCCCCGTGCCTTCCAACCCCAGATCCAGCGTCTTGGACATCACCTCGGCCAGTGCGCCGATCACAATCACCCCAAACACCAGAGTGCCAATGGAAAACGCCAGGTTGACCGGCGGCGCCTGCTCTTCTTCCGGCAGTTTCTTGCGGCGTTTTTCCGGGTAGCTGTAGCTGAAGAAATAACTGTGCGGCCCCACCTGCATCCGCAGAAACAGGGTGTACAACACCACCATCGCGCCAATGGTGAAGGCCGAGTAAATTTTCCAGTCGGCCTCGGGGATGAATTCCGGAACGACCATCGACACGCCCATGGCGGTAAGGATCATCACACTGTAGGTGCGTGCCGAATCATCGTTGTAGGACTGCTCGCCATGTTTGATGCCCCCCATCAACGCGGCCAGGCCGAGGATGCCGTTGATATCGAGCATGACCGCCGAATAAATGGTGTCACGCACCAGGGTGGGCGACGGCTCGTTACTCATCATGATCGCCAGGATCACCACTTCCACCAGGACGGCGGCGAGGGTGAGGATCATGGTGCCGTAGGGGTCACCAACTTTTTCCGCCAGTTGCTCGGCATGGTGGGCCACGCGCATCGACGCCACCACGATAAAGCCGATCAACACCACGCCGGCCAGCAACGCCGTGATTTGCCCGCTGTGAAGCATCCAGTGCTCCAACGGGTAGGCGGCGATGGCAGCAATCAGCGCCAGCAGCATAAATTTTTCTTGCTTGAGGGATGTGAGCATTCCGGGCCTTTTAGTGCGGCAAATCAGTCATTGATGGGGTACAGACTGCGTCACGCCGCTAACGTTTCGTTACACCTTAGTTCAAGTGGCCCTTGCGCGAATGCAACGAAAACGATCCTGCTGGTCAGGTTTTGCCGATTATTTCGGCCATGGGCTGTAGAATGCCGCCATTGCACCTGATGAGATTTTAGAAAATGTACGATTGGCTCAACGCCCTGCCCAAGGCTGAACTGCACCTGCACCTGGAAGGCTCGCTGGAGCCTGAGCTGTTGTTCGCCCTGGCCGAGCGCAACAAGATTGCGCTGCCGTGGAACGACGTCGAAACCCTGCGCAAGGCGTACGCCTTCAATAACCTGCAAGAGTTTCTCGACCTGTATTACAAGGGCGCCGATGTGCTGCGCACCTCCCAGGACTTCTACGACCTGACCTGGGCCTACCTGCTGCGCTGCAAAGAGCAGAACGTGATCCACACCGAACCCTTCTTCGATCCACAGACCCACACCGACCGTGGCATTCCGTTCGAAGTGGTGCTCAACGGCATCGCCGCTGCGCTGAAAGATGGCGAGCAGCAACTGGGTATCACCAGCGGCTTGATCCTCAGCTTCCTGCGCCACCTCAGCGAAGCCGAAGCGGAAAAAACCCTGGACCAGGCCTTGCCGTTCCGTGACGCGTTCGTGGCCGTGGGCCTGGACAGCTCGGAAATGGGTCACCCGCCGAGCAAGTTCCAGCGCGTGTTCGATCGTGCTCGCCACGAAGGCTTCCTCACCGTGGCCCACGCCGGCGAAGAAGGCCCGCCCGAGTACATCTGGGAGGCCATCGACCTGCTGAAAATCCAGCGTATCGACCATGGCGTTCGCGCCATCGAAGACGAACGCCTGATGCAGCGCATCATCGACGAGCAGATCCCGCTGACCGTGTGCCCGCTGTCCAACACCAAGCTGTGCGTGTTCGATGACATGGCCCAGCACAACATCCTCGACATGCTCGAGCGTGGCGTGAAGGTCACGGTGAACTCCGATGACCCGGCGTACTTCGGCGGTTATGTGACCGAGAACTTCCATGCGCTGCACACCGCGTTGGGCATGACCCAGGACCAGGCCAAACGCCTGGCGCAGAACAGCCTGGATGCGCGGCTTGTAAAGCCATAACTGAGTCAATAACGATTGGCGATGTCACGCAGACATGGCCAATCGGGTGATTTCCCTGTGTCCTACGGCGTTGACCCGTAAAGCCTGGGACTCATTGATCACACTGATCCAGTTCGACTGCAGA
The DNA here is from genome assembly GCF_058725305.1 of Pseudomonas sp. DW-iso3. Taxonomy (NCBI): domain Bacteria; kingdom Pseudomonadati; phylum Pseudomonadota; class Gammaproteobacteria; order Pseudomonadales; family Pseudomonadaceae; genus Pseudomonas; species Pseudomonas sp. DW-iso3. The sequence continues at coordinate 604,122 of NZ_JBZXDZ010000006.1, read as the reverse complement.
AACAGTTGCAATAACCCCCCGCCCAACGCGCCGCCCAGATGAGGTTGGTGCTGGCTCCAGTCAAAACAATTACACACCAGCGGCGACGCCAGGGCCTGGGTAAAAATCCCCAGGTTTGCCAGGCGCTGCGCGCCCTTGACCGTGACATCGGCACGCTGCTCATGACGTTCTATCCAACCCTCTTCCAGCAGATGCTGATACAACTGCGCGCCCAATTCGCCGCCGAGGTGGCCATGGCACAACCGCGCATGGCGTAACAACGCCGGAGCAACCAGCGCTGGCGGTAGTGCCTCCGGCGCTCTGCGTGCGGCGCACGCCATGGTGGTCCTGGCCAAGGCATCAATAGCGGCGCTGACATCAGGCGCCGCAACACGGAACAAACGCTTGCCACGCCTGGCTTCCACTCGCAACACACCACTTGCCGTCAGTCGCGCCAGATGCGCGTTGGCGGATGTCGGTGACAACCCGGCAAGCGTCGCCAACTCGACGGGTGATTTGGCCGAGCCATCCATCAAGGCCCACAACATGGCGGTACGTTTGGGTTCGGCGAGCAAGCTGGCGATCTGACTGATGCAAAGTGCAGCTTCCATCTTTTCACTCCCTGTCGATTTATTTTTCTGCTGAAGTAGGCCCCAAAGTATAGGGGCGCAAACCGCCGGTTCCACGGCGTCTGACAGCGTAGAGAGGGACAAGATCTGAGTGAAATTTCCTGCTTTGATGGAGTCCGTTACGTTGCACCGGATCGCTCTGGCAATTGGGCGGTCAATGTCGCACAGCGGGACACGAGCATTTCCCGCAACAAGTTAACGGGTTTGCTCAATTGCGCCCGATGGGCACACAGCAGATTGAGCGGCGTGCGCTCGCCACGCAGCTCCGGCAGGATAAGGCGCAAGCGCCCGGCCAACACGTCGGTACTCACATCCAGCCACGACTTGTAGGCAATGCCGACACCCGCCACCGCCCAGCGGCGGACCACATCGGCATCGTCACTGAACCGGTCGCCGGTAACCGTCAGGCTGACTTCACGCTTGCCGTCGTGAAAGGTCCAGTGATCGTGGACCCGGCTGCCGAGCATATACAGCAGGCAATTGTGCTGGGCCAGTTGTCCCAGATGCCGGGGCTCACCATAACGTGCGAGATAGCCGGGAGAGGCACACAACACACGCACATTGTCCGGGGCGACGGGCAGCGCGATAAGGCTGGAGTCTTCAGGTTCACCATAGCGCAGGGCGATATCCACCGGCTGACGGAACAGATCGGCAATCCGATCGCCCAACAATAGCCGTACCGTGAGTTGCGGGTAGTCACGCTGGAATTCATCCAGCCAGGGCAACAGCTGATTGCGCCCGAAATCCGACGGGGCCGACAATTGCAGCACACCACTGACATGGTCCTGCCCGCTGGCCAATAAGCGTCGCCCTTCATCCAGCGAGCTCAAGGCAGCACGGGCATATTCCAGGAAGCCTTCACCTTCAGCGGTCAGGCGCAGGCTGCGAGTGGAGCGTGCCAGCAAACGCGTATTCAGTTGCTGTTCGATACGCTTGAGCGCCGCACTCGCCACCGCTGGCGACAGGTCCATCACCCGTGCCGCAGCCGACAGGCTACCCAGGTCTGCCGCACGTACGAACAACTGCAAATCATCAAAACGCAGCATGCATTACTGTCCATTATCAAAATTTTGTTGAAACAGACTGCTGTTTTAGCCGCTTTTATCTGCGCGGGAAATAGCCAATCATCTACGCATCCCGTTCATCACGTGTCTGGAATTGAATATGCCCACTGCCTTTAACGTCATCGCCACGCTGATCGCCAAACCCGGCCAACAGGCCACCCTGGAAACCTTGCTGCGCGGCCTGTTGGAACCCACTCGCCTGGAAGCCGGTTGCGAGCAGTACGACCTGCACCAGGATCTGCAACACCCCGAAACGTTCTACATGCTCGAGCGCTGGAGCGACGACGCGGCGTTGGCCGACCACGACCAGAGCGCGCATATCCAGAGCTTTCGCGCTAAAGCCGCTGATGTGATCGAACACTTCGAACTCAAGCGTCTGAAATTTCTCGCCTGATCATCACCATTTTTCTGTAGGCGCGAGCTTGCTCGCGAAAATCGTCAACGAAAACGCAGCGTGTCTGGTTTAACGCGGCGCCCTTGAGTGTTTCGCGAGCAAGCTCGCGCCTACAGTCGGTTAACCTTGTTTTCTGGAGACATCATGAAAGCCATTGCCTACTACGCCTCACTGCCGATCAACGATCCAAATGCCCTGCAAGACATCGAACTGCCAGCGCCTGTCGCCGGCCCGCGTGACCTGTTGGTGGAAGTCAAAGCCATCTCGGTCAACCCGGTGGACACCAAGGTTCGCCAGAACGTCGCCCCGGAAAAGGGTGCGGCCAAGGTACTGGGTTGGGACGTGGCCGGTGTGGTCAAGGCCGTCGGCAGCGACGTGACGCTGTTCAAGGCGGGTGACAACGTGTTTTACGCCGGTTCCCTGGTGCGTCCGGGCGGCAACAGCGAACTGCATACCGTGGATGAGCGCATCGTCGGGCATATGCCGAAAAGCCTGGGTTTTGCCGAAGCTGCCGCGTTGCCGCTGACCGCCATCACCGCCTGGGAATTGCTGTTCGAACGCCTGCAAGTGCAGGAAGGTCAACAGGACAACGGCCAGAGCCTGTTGATCGTCGGTGCCGCCGGTGGCGTGGGGTCGATCCTGACTCAACTGGCCAGCCAACTCACCGGGTTGAAAGTGATCGGCACCGCTTCGCGTCCGGAAACACAAGAGTGGACCAAGGCCCTCGGCGCCGACCTGGTGATCGACCACAGCCAACCGCTGAGCGATGCGCTGAAAGCCGCCGGCCATCCGCAGGTGACCCACGTCGCCAGCTTGACCCAGACAGATCATCACCTGGACCAGTTGGTCGAAGCCCTGCAGCCCCAGGGCAAGCTGGCGCTGATTGACGATCCCAAGACGCTGGACGTCAGCAAGCTCAAGCGCAAGAGCCTGTCGCTGCATTGGGAATTCATGTACACGCGCTCGATGTTCGAGACCCCGGACATGATCGAACAGCACAACCTGCTCAACCGAGTGGCCGAACTGATCGACGCCGGCACCCTGAAAACCACGGTGGGTGAGCACTTCGGTGCGATCAATGCCGCGAACCTGCGGCGTGCCCATGCGCTGCTGGAAAGCGGCAAGGCCAAGGGCAAGATCGTGCTGGAAGGCTTCTGAACAACTAGCTGTCAGGGTCGTCCATTATTCATGTGAGTAATGGACGACACCGCTAGTCAGAGAGTTGACCTTTGTCATATTTGTGAGCGTATTCGGGTTTATATTGGCCGCCTTTGCCACGATTCTTTTACGTGAGGAAGTCAGCAATGAAAATCCTGATAAAAGCGTTAGCAAAATCCGCAGGCAATAAATGGCAGGTCCGTCTCGACCAAGACGCTTTCACCTTCCGCACCGAGGCCGAAGCCCGTGCCTTTGCCGACACCCTGCAAGCCCGTATCCAGGCGCCCCACCGTTTTCCGAACAGTCAGCAACGCTCCGCCGCTGGCTGACCCGCTGTTCAGACCTGAGCCTGCAACGCCCGTTTACGTTGCAGGCGCTGGGTAGACATCGCAATCGTCACCGCCAACACACCGCACAAGCTGATGACCATCGCCATCGGCATCGCCGTGCCGTCGTGCAAAACCCCAACCAACGACGCCGCCCCCGCCGCGACGCCAAACTGAATGCAACCGAGCAACGCCGAGGCGCTACCGGCCCGTGCGCCCTGCCCACTCATGGCACAGGCCGAGGTATTCGGCAAAATGCAGCCCAGGCTGGCAATGCAGATAAACAGCGGTACCAGCAATGGCCACAGCGCATCGGTGCGCAACGATGCAATACCGAGCAAGCTCAACGCCGCCAACAGGTAGACCCACACACTGCGCGACAACAGGAACGCCGGGCCGCGTTTGGACAGCAACCGCGCGTTGACCTGCGCCACCAGGATAAAGCCTGCGGCATTGGAACCGAACAGCCAGCCGTAATGCTCAGCCGGCACGCCGTAGAGCTGGATGAAGACGAAAGGTGAACCGGCGATGTAGGCAAACATCCCGGCAATCGAGATACCGCCGGTGAGGGCATAGCCCAGGTAGACCCGGTCCGACAACAACGCCGCATAGCGACGCAGCGACCCGGACAACGGCTGACGCGGCTGATGGGCCGGAAAGGTTTCCGGCAGCCCGACCGCCACGGCGATGGCCGCCATCACGCTGAAGATCGACAGCGCCAGGAAAATCGACTGCCAGCCCCACAGCCCAACCATCAGCCCGCCGGCCAGCGGTGCGAGGATCGGCGCCAGGCCGGTGACCAGCATCAACTGGGAAAACACTTTGGCCGAGCCAACCGCATCGCATTTGTCACTGACCACCGCGCGGGAAATCACCATACCGGCGCAGCCACCGAGGGCCTGCACAAAACGCGCGCCGATCAGCCATTCCAGGGACGGCGCAAAGGCGCAGGCAAAGGACGCAAGGGTAAACAGGGTGACACCACTGAGCAGCGGGCCGCGGCGGCCAAAGCGGTCAGCCAGTGGGCCATAGATCAACTGACCGAGGGCCAGCCCACCGAAATACACCGCCAGGGTCAGCTGGATGTGTTTTTCATCGGTCGCGAAGGCCTTGGCCATGGCCGGAAAGCCGGGCAGGTAAAAATCGATCGCCAATGGCGCGAAGGCGCTCAAGGCACCCAGAATCAGAATTATGCGGAGGTTCATCGGGCACCCAAGTGAGACGGCAGCCCGATAGTCTAGCCGCGCTTGGGCGCATTGAACACGATAGCTCGCTAACTATTTATCCGCGTCAGGCAAGCTTGACGCTGTAGCCCTCTTCGGTGATCGCCTGGATCACTTGTTCGGCAGACAAACGGCTTTCGACGCCCACCTCCTTTGCCGCCAGGTCGACTTTCACACTGGCCGCCGGATCCTGGCTCTGCACTGCCTGGGTCACCGCTCGAACGCAATGGCCGCAGGTCATTCCTTCAACGCTGAATACTTGCATGACATGACTCCTTTGATGAGGTTGGACCCAGTCTCGACCTTGCCACGATGGCAAGGTCAAGTTCTGAAAACATCTGCCGGGCTGGTATTTGGCCGCTTCAAAGGCCAAGCTTCACCCATCTTTGATTCACACCACGGAGCATTCGCCATGCGCTGGTCGTTTTTTGCCCTTGCTGGCCTGATGAGCTTGTCGGCCGCTGCGCCCCAAGCCCTCGCCGCAGAAGACTATGCGGTGCTGATCATTTCCAGGGAACGCCTGGAAGTGCCGACCAACTGCGAAATCGGCCTGTACCTGAATGACCAGCTGGCAGGCCGGCTGTTCCAGGAACAGGCCACTTCGTTCAACCTGCCGGCGGGAAACCTGTCCTTGCGCCTGAAGCTGCTGCCGGGCCAATCGCCTGGCTGCCTGCCGGGGATGCTGGCGCCGCCGGCGCAGAACATTACGCTCAAGGCCGGGGATGTACGCAAACTGCGTATTGCCCAAGGCTCGGATGGCATGTATCTCAAGCCCGCCGCATTGGAATATTAAAGGCGCTTGACCTTCCCCATAGGTCAAGGTTGATCCTAGGGGCAACTTCTCTTGGAGGACTGCCCCATGAATGGATCCACCACCTTTGACCTGCCCATCAGCGGCATGACCTGCGCCAGCTGTGCCGGCCGGGTCGAGCGTGCACTGGGCAAGGTGCCGGGGGTGCAAAGCGTCAGCGTCAACCTGGCCAACGAACGCGCCCAGGTTGAAGTGCTCGGCCAGATGGACCCGGGCGTGCTGATCGCCGCCGTCGACAAAGCCGGCTACACCGCCACCCTCCCCCAGAGCGAAAAGGCCACCGACGCGAATCAAGCCCAGCGCCTGCAACGCGAGCGTTGGTCGCTGCTGCTGGCGATCCTGCTGGCATTGCCGCTGGTGCTGCCGATGCTGGTGGAGCCGTTCGGCCTGCACTGGATGCTGCCCGCCTGGGCACAGTTTGCCCTGGCAACCCCCGTGCAATTCATCTTCGGCGCACGCTTCTATATTGCCGCCTGGAAAGCCGTGCGTGCCGGTGCCGGCAACATGGACCTGCTGGTGGCCATCGGCACCAGTGCCGGTTACGGCCTGAGTATTTATGAATGGCTCACCGCGCACCCCGGCATGGCACCGCACCTGTACTTCGAAGCCTCCGCGGTCGTGATCGCCCTGGTGCTGCTGGGTAAATACCTGGAGAGCCGCGCCAAGCGCCAGACCGCCAGCGCTATCCGCGCCCTGGAAGCCCTGCGTCCGGAGCGGGCGGTTCGGGTGATTGAAGGCCGTGAAGAAGATGTCGCCATCAATGCCCTGAAACTCAATGATCTCGTGCTGGTAAAGCCCGGCGAACGCTTCCCGGTAGACGGTGAAGTGGTCGAAGGACAAAGCCATGCGGACGAAGCCTTGATCAGCGGCGAAAGCCTGCCCGTCCCCAAACAACCCGGCGATAACGTCACCGGCGGCGCCATCAATGGCGAAGGCCGCCTGCTGGTACGCACCCTGGCCCTCGGCGCTGAGAGCGTGTTGGCGCGGATCATCCGCCTGGTTGAAGACGCCCAGGCCGCCAAGGCCCCGATCCAGAAACTGGTGGATAAAGTCAGCCAGGTGTTCGTCCCAGCCGTGTTGGTGCTGGCATTGGTGACATTGGCGGGCTGGTGGCTGTATGGCGCGCCCCTCGAGACCGCGATCATCAATGCCGTCGCCGTGCTGGTGATCGCCTGCCCTTGCGCCCTGGGCCTTGCTACACCCACCGCGATCATGGCCGGTACAGGCGTTGCCGCGCGCCACGGCATCCTGATCAAAGACGCCGAAGCCCTGGAACGCGCCCATGAAGTGAGCGCCGTGGTCTTCGACAAGACCGGCACCCTCACCTCCGGCGCGCCGAAGATCGCCCACCTGACGGCAGTGGATGGCAACGAGGCCTTGTTGCTGCAACAGGCCGGGGCGTTGCAACGCGGCAGCGAACACCCGTTGGCAAAGGCCGTGTTGGATGCCTGCAACGAACAAGGTCTGGCAGTGGCCGACGTGACGGCCAGCCAATCCCTGACCGGGCGCGGCATTGCCGGCACGCTGGATGGCCGGCAATTGGCCTTGGGCAATCGTCGCCTGCTGGAAGAAAGCGGCTTGAGCGCAGGCAATCTGGCCGACTTCGCCAAGGCTTGGGAGGCAGAAGGCCGCACCTTGTCCTGGCTGATCGAGCAAGGCGCACAACCCCGAGTGCTTGGGCTGTTCGCGTTTGGCGATACCCTCAAACCCGGTGCGCTGGAAGCGGTGCAGCAACTCAAGGCCCAGCGCATCAGCAGCCACCTGCTTACCGGTGACAATCGCGGCAGTGCCCGCGTGGTGGGCGAGGCGTTGGGTATCGAAGACGTGCACGCCGAAGTATTGCCCGCCGACAAAGCCGCCACTGTCACGGAGCTGAAAAAGACCGGCGTGGTGGCCATGGTCGGTGACGGCATCAACGATGCCCCGGCCCTGGCCGCTGCCGACATCGGCATCGCCATGGGCGGCGGCACCGACGTGGCCATGCACGCCGCCGGTATCACCCTGATGCGCGGCGATCCGCGCCTGGTGCCGGCCGCGCTGGAGATCAGCCGCAAGACCTACGCAAAGATCCGCCAAAACCTGTTCTGGGCCTTTGTGTATAACCTGATCGGCATCCCCCTGGCGGCGTTCGGCCTGCTCAACCCGGTGCTGGCCGGCGCGGCGATGGCCTTGTCCAGCGTCAGCGTGGTGAGCAATGCGTTACTGTTGAAGACTTGGAAACCGGAGCACCTGGAGGATCAACGCCCATGAACATCGGCCAAGCCGCACGCCAGAGTGGGTTGAGTGCCAAGATGATTCGTTACTACGAATCCATCGGCCTGCTCAAAGCCGCCCATCGCACCGACAGTGGCTACCGCGTGTACGGCCAGGATGACTTGCACACCCTGGCGTTTATCAAGCGCTCGCGGGATCTGGGGTTTTCATTGGAAGAGGTGGGCAAGCTGCTGACCCTGTGGCAGGACCGGCAACGGGCCAGCGCCGATGTGAAGGCCTTGGCACGCCAGCATATCGAGGAGCTGAACCAGAAGATTCTGGAACTGGGGCAACTGCGCGACACTTTGCAGGACCTGGTGGAGCACTGCCAGGGCGATCATCGGCCGGATTGTCCGATTCTCAAGGAGTTGGCGTCCGGTAGCTGCTGCGCCTGATGGAATCTATCTGAATACCGGCGAACCCAATGTGGGAGCGGGCGTGCTCGCGAAAGCGGTGGATCAGTTAGCACACGTATCGACTGACACTCCGCTTTCGCGAGCACGCCCGCTCCCGCATTTTTGCGCTTCAACTACCCAAAGATCATTGCATCCAAGGCGGTGGCGGTTCTTCCGCCTTCTTGCTCTGCGGCGCATCATCCTCCGCCCGAATCGCCTGGCGACGCTCTTCATCCAGCCGCGCCGCTTCGATTTCACGAATCACACCGCCGACATCCGCCAGCTCTTCAGGCTCATCGAACTCGCCGGTCAATACACTGGCCGGGTGCAGGGTCCCGGCTTCGTACAGCGCCCACATTTCCTTGGCGTACTTGGTCTTCTTCAACTCCGGAGCAAAGCGCCCGAAGTAGGAAGCCATGTTGCCCACATCCCGTTCCAGCATGCTGAAAGCGTGGTTATTACCCGCAGCATCTACCGCCTGGGGCAGGTCGATAATCACCGGACCGGTTGGCGTGAGCAGCACGTTGAACTCGGACAGGTCACCGTGCACCAGACCGGTACACAGCATCAGCACGATCTGGGAAATCAGGAAGGCGTGGTATTCGCGCGCCTGGTCCGGCTCCAGTACCACGTCGTTCAGACGCGGTGCCGCATCGCCGTACTCGTCGGCCACCAATTCCATCAGCAATACGCCTTCGAGGAAGTCGAACGGCTGGGGCACGCGAACGCCCGCACCGGCCAGGCGGAACAACGCCGCGACTTCGGCGTTCTGCCAGGCATCTTCGGTTTCTTTCTTGCCGAACTTGGACCCCTTGGCCATGGCCCGGGCCTGCCGGCTGTTACGGACCTTACGGCCCTCCTGGTATTCGGACGCTTGACGAAAACTTCGTTTGTTCGCCTCCTTGTAAACCTTGGCGCAACGCAATTCGTTGCCGCAGCGCACCACATAAACAGCTGCTTCTTTACCACTCATGAGTGGGCGCAGCACTTCGTCGACCAGACCGTCTTCGATCAGGGGTTCAATGCGTTTAGGAGTCTTCATCAGCTTTTATTGTGGGTCCTTTATTACCAAATACGCGTATGGCACTCGTTATACGGCAATCAGCTCGCCGGTGGGAGGGGCTACCGACCGTTGATCACTTAAGAATGCATCCAATATGCCAGTTTCAGCGCTCAATGATCGCCGTCACCCCTTGCCCGCCCGCTGCACAGATGGAAATCAGCCCTCGGCCCTTGCCTGCCGCGTCGAGCAACTTGGCCAGATTGGCGACGATACGTCCACCTGTGGCGGCAAATGGGTGCCCGGCGGCCAGGGAGCTGCCTTTCACATTGAGTCGACTACGGTCGATGGCGCCCAGGGGCGCGTCAAGTCCCAGACGCGTCTTGCAATAGTCCGCATCTTCCCAGGCCTTGAGCGTGCACAACACTTGGGCAGCGAACGCTTCGTGGATTTCGTAGTAATCGAAGTCCTGCAGCGTCAGACCATTCCTCGCCAGTAAGCGCGGTACCGCGTACACCGGCGCCATCAGCAAGCCTTCGGCGCCGTTGACGAAGTCGACTGCCGCCGCTTCGCCATCGCGCAGATACGCCAGGATCGGCAAACCACGCTCCTGGGCCCAGGCCTCACTGCCCAGCAGTACCAGCGAGGCGCCATCGGTGAGCGGCGTGGAGTTGCCGGCAGTGAGCGTGCCCTTGTCGCTGCGTTCGAAGGCAGGCTTGAGGGCGGCGAGTTTTTCCAGGGTCAGGTCGGGCCGCAGGTTGTTGTCGCGGGTCAGGCCCAGAAACGGGGTAAGTAAATCGTTGTGCCAGCCTTCGGCGTAGGCGGCGGCCATTTTCTGGTGGCTTTCCAGCGCCAGCTGGTCCTGCTCGGCACGGGGAATCTGCCAGGTCTGTGCCATCAATTCACAGTGCTGGCCCATGGACAAGCCGGTGCGGGGTTCGCCGTTGCGCGGCAGTTCCGGCTTGAGATGATGAGGACGAAGTTGTAACAGGACTTTTAATTTGGCTGCCATGGATTTGCTGCGGTTGGCTTGCAGCAGGATCTTGCGCAGGCCTTCATTCACACCGATGGGTGCGTCGGAGGTGGTGTCCACTCCACCCGCAATCCCGCACTCGATCTGGCCCAGGGCGATTTTATTGGCCACCAGCAACGCCGCTTCCAGCCCCGTGCCACACGCCTGTTGAATGTCATAGGCCGGGGTCTGCGGCGACAGGCGCGAGCCGAGCACACATTCGCGGGTCAGGTTGAAGTCACGGGAATGCTTGAGCACCGCGCCGGCAGCCACCTCGCCCATGCGCAGGCCGTGCAGGTTGTAGCGTTCGATCAGGCCTTCCAGGGCAGCTGTCAGCATCGCCTGGTTGCTCGCCGTGGCATAGGGGCCGTTGGAGCGGGCGAAAGGAATGCGATTACCGCCAATGATCGCTACACGGCGCAATTGAGTCATGGAAAGCTCCCTGATGGTTGTGGGTGGAATCACCAAGCCTAGCCTAGGCTCAATCGAACGACTGCCACCCTGGGGTGGTCAACCCTTTGAACCCCAGCCTTCGGAGAGCGTTCCATGTCTGACCGTTATATCGACTTCGCCAACTCAAGCCTCGGCCATCGCCTGGTCGCCGCCATTGGCCTGCCGTCACCGGTACGCCTGGAACGCTGGCAAGCCGGGCGCCTGCGTCCGGTGGAAGGTGCGCTGCTGCTGGGCGGCGGTGCGCTGGTGAGCCATGTGCAGGCATTTGCCAACAGACTCACCGACGCCATTTACACGTACGGCAGCGAGACGTCGACGTGGATTCCCGGCCACGGCCCCAAGCTGAAAGCCGTGGTGTTCGACGCCAGCCATTTGCAACACACAGACCAACTTAAACAACTGCGCGAGTTCTTCCAGCCGCTGCTGAAAAATCTCGATAACAGCGCCCATCTGGTGATCCTCGGTCGCGTGCCGGAAACCCTCAGCGACCCGTTTGCCGCTAGCGCCCAGCGCGCTCTTGAAGGTTTCAGCCGCTCGCTGGCCAAGGAACTGCGCAATGGCGGCGTGTTGCAATTGCTCTCCGTCGGCGACGGTGCCGAAGACCAACTGGAAGGCGCGCTGCGCTTTTTTCTCTCGCCGAAAAGTGCGTATATCTCCGGCCAAGTGATTCGCCTGCAAGCGTGCGCCACTCCGGTTGAGGATTGGACGCGGCCACTGGCCGGGCGCAAGGCACTGGTCACCGGCGCCGCCCGAGGCATTGGCGCGTCCATCGCTGAAACGCTGGCCCGCGACGGTGCCGAAGTGATCCTGCTCGACGTGCCCCAGGCCAAGGCCGACCTCGAAGCCCTGGCCGCGCGCCTGGGTGCACGCACCGTCGCGCTGGATATCTGTGCTGAAGACGCTCCCAGCCAATTGATCGAACAGTTGCCCGATGGCCTCGACATTCTGGTGCACAACGCCGGGATCACCCGTGACAAAACCTTGGCCAACATGACGCCGGAATACTGGGACGCGGTGCTGGCGGTCAACCTCAATGCGCCACAGGTGCTGACCAAGGCGCTGCTCGACAGCGGCACCCTGCATGACAACGCCCGCGTGGTGTTGCTGGCGTCGATCAGCGGCATCGCCGGCAACCGTGGGCAGACCAATTACGCCGCGAGCAAGGCCGGGTTGATCGGCCTCGCACAAGCGTGGGCACCGTTGCTCAAGGAACGCGGTATCAGTATCAACGCCGTGGCCCCCGGTTTTATCGAAACCCAGATGACCGCGCATATCCCCTTCGCGTTGCGTGAGGCCGGGCGGCGCATGAGTTCGTTGGGCCAGGGCGGCCTGCCGCAAGACGTCGCAGAGGCCGTGGCCTGGCTGGGCCAACCGGGTTCCGGAGCGGTCAGCGGGCAAGCGTTGCGGGTGTGTGGGCAAAGCCTCTTGGGAGCATAAGCATGCAATGGAAGACGCTAGGCACTACTCCCTTTCTGCCGCCGCTGTATTGGCGCGCAGCGCTCAAACGCAAGATCACCGGCAGCACGTTGCCCGAACAGGGATTGCGCTGTCGGGTGAGCATCAATCCCAAGCACGTGGCGGCGTATCGCAAGGTCTGCGGTTTTTCCGACAGCCCGGTCTTGCCGGCGACGTATCCCCATATCATGGCGTTCGGATTGCAGATGCAGTTGCTGACGGACAAAGACTTTCCGTTCCCACTGCTGGGGTTGATTCACCTGAGTAACCGCATCCGCATTCATCGCCCGCTGGGTGGGGTGAGCGAATTGTCCGTCGGTGTCCACACGCAGAACCTCAAGCCCCACCCCAAGGGCGCGACCTTTGATCTGATCACCACCGTCGAGGACTCACTCGGCCTGCTATGGGAAGCCGAAAGCCGCATGTTGTGCCGAGGCGTAAAACTGCAAGGTGAACCCGAGGATGACGCCCAGCCCGCCCCCACTCAGGTCAGCGAACTGACCCGCTGGAAGGCCCCCGCCGATATTGGCCGCCGTTATGCCCGGGTCTCCGGCGACTACAACCCCATCCACCTCAGCGCCTTGACCGCCAAGCTGTTCGGTTTTCCCCAAGCCATCGCCCACGGGCTGTGGAACAAGGCGCACACCCTCGCCGCCCTTGGCGAACACTTGCCCGCCGCCAATATCGAGATCAGCGTTGAGTTCAAAAAACCCGTGCGCCTGCCCGGAGAAGTAACGTTATTGGCCAGCGCCGCCGGGTCCAGCGGCGAGTTGTGGTTAAAAGGCGCGGGCGGTATTGAACATATGGTTGGCAACTGGCAACCGATCGCCTGAAATAAACTGATTAATTGTATATATACACCCTAAGTACTAGCGGACTTTTTTAAGTCCGCTTTTTTATTTAACTTATTGTTTTTTAATAAATAAACATCTTGATACATCCTCCCCTTACGCCCTTGGTATTAGTCGCTTAGCCGATACACTGCTGCGGTATATAAATCGTTAATACCAAGTAGAGCATTGAGAGAAGGCACCGCCGGGGCTGTTATAGCCACACGGACAAACACATCACGACCTCGAGAAGCAGTGAGTGTTTGAAGACAACCAAGGTTGTACAGGTGCAAGGAACTCAATCATGAAAACTCAAGTAGTGTTTTGGAAAGCAAGTACCGCGCTGGCCCTGGCAGTAGCACTGGCACTCGGCGGCTGCAGCAGCGGTGGTGGTGGGCATAAATCCAGCGTGGCATCGTCCTCACCGGATGCGGGTGCGGGAACGGGTGGTGGCACCGGTGGCGGTGATGGTGGAACCGGTGGTGGCACTGGTGGCGGTACTGGCGGTGGCACAGATGGTGGTACTGGCGGAGGCACTGGTGGCGGTACCGGCGGTGGCACCGGTGGCGGCACAGGCGGTGGCACCGGTGGCGGCACAGGCGGTGGCACAGGCTCGACAACCACTCCCCTGGTGACTGGCCAGATTGTCGGCACTCTGGGCGGTACTGTCGGTAATGTGGGTGCTGCGGTTGGCGACCTTGGCGACACCTTGAACAACGTTCCCATCGTCGGCACCACCGCTGGCGGTCTCGTCACCGCTACCGGCGACGCCGTCACCAGCATTGGTACCGGCGTGACTGCCGGCCTGGGCTCCCTGGGCACCAACAGCAATTCCCTCGGCATCACCGTGGCGGGCGTCGGTAACGGCGTTGCCGACCTGGGTGACGGCCTTTCGACCACCGGCAAATCCCTGTCGACCACACTGGGCGGTATTCCAGTGGTGGGCGGCTTGACCGGCGGTGTCGGCGGTGCTGCCGGCGGCCTGGTCGACAAGGTAGGTCAGACCGTCACCATGCTGGGCGATACATTGAGCACCGCCAGCACCACCGGACCGCTGGGTTCTCTCACTAACACGGTCGGCGGCAAAGTGTTGGTGCCCGTGGTCTCGCTGGTGGAAAACACCACCGGCAACCTCGGCAAGGCCACCGGCCTTGGCAACCCGGTCAATGGCCTGCTGGATAAGGTCGGCTCGACGGTGACCGGCCTGGGTGGCCAGGTCGCCAGCGCGGGCGGCACCGGCAATCCGGTTACCAACATCGTAGGTGGCGCATTGACCGGCGTCGGTGGCGTGCTCGACAAATCCGGCGGCTATGTTGCCCCAGCGGGCGGCGGCGCGAAATCCGGCCTGCCCGAGTTGGTGGGCGGCCTGATCGCCAACGTCGGTAACGGTCTGAATGTCGGCAACACTAATGGCACTGTCAGTGCCGCCGGTGTAACCGGTGGCGCCCTCGGCGGCACTGTTGCCTCCCTGGGCACGGTCATCGGTGGCAATGGCATCAGCAACACGGCAGCCACATCGCCCGTTGCCGGCTTGGCCACTCAGGTCGGTGCGGCCCTCAACCCAGTGACCTCCGGCGTCGCCAGCCTGACGCAAAATATCGGAACCACCACGGGCATCGGCGCGCCGGTCAACGGTCTGGTGACACAAGTGGGCGGCGCCGTCAGCGGTATCGGTGCCAACCTGACAGCCGCCAACGCCAACCCGATCACCAATGCCCTCGGAGGCACCGTCAGTGCGGTGGGCAGCACCGTAGGCTCGGTCGGTGGGTTGGTCACAGGCGGCACCGGCACCAGTGGAGGCCTGCTTGGCGGCCTGAACGTAGGCGCCAACGCCTCGGCGGGTGGCAGTGCAAACACCAACACCGGCAGTGGGCTGGGCGGCTTACTGAACGGCCTGACCGGCAAAAAATAGAATTGCACCTGGCCGATTAGACGGCCTCCCCTACAGCGCCTACGCTTGGTTGAGACGAGAGACCCCAATAAGTCTCTCGTCTTTTTTATGGGGCTGGAATCATGCCCTCCCGAACCGAGTCCCAGAACCCGGCGGGCCCGAAACGCTGCTGCAGTTGACCATGGAGTGTCCTATGCGCGTGTTGACGCCGATGTTAGTGCTTACCCTCAGTGCCTACGCACAGGCCGAGACCCTTCCCAACTTCCTCAACAGCAACGACACCATTCGCAACTTGCCAGTGCCCAACCTCCCCGCCGACGCCTATCGACCGGTCACGCCGCAAACCCAGGTGCCCGAAGCTCCGCCCACTCAGGGCCAGCCGCTGTTGATGGACACCAAGGTCACGATTCGCAAGCTGCAGATCGAGGGTGGCACTGTCTACCCGCTCGCCGAGACCGCCAAGGCCTACGAACCGTTGATTGGCCATGAGACCAACCTGGCGCAACTGATCGAAGCCACCCGTGGCATTACACGTCGCTACCAGCAAGACGGTTATCTGTTGTCCTACGCATTCTTGCCCCAGCAAGACTTCGAAAATGGCCTGGTGCGCGTGGTGCTGGTGGAAGGCTATATCAAGGACTACCAGCAAAGTGGCGATATCGGCTCGGTCTCGGCTTACGTCGACAAACTGGCCAATAAACTCCTGGCCGAACGCCCACTGACTCGCAAAACCTTCGAGCGCTACACCACGCTCATGGGCCGTATCCCCGGTGTCACCCTGCAAGCGCAAGTACCGCCGCCAGGCACTACCGACGGTGGCACACGCATGCAGATCACCGCCAGCCGCAAGCCCTTCACCAGCAGCATGAGCATGACCGATGACAACCGCGGTGGCCTGCAGGCCTTGCTCACTGGCACAAGCAACTCCCAAACCTCAATGGGCGAGCAGCTCAATATCAGCGGGCTGTTCCCACCTGGCGAAGATAAAGAGCACTACTACCGCGTGGGCTACAGCCAGTTCATCAATGCCGAAGGCACCCAGTTGGCGCTCGCCGCCGAACGCTACCGCGCCGACCCCAACGCCAACCTGCAACTGGACGGCGGCTTCGAGCTAAAGCCGCACCAGTCCATCGATCGCTACTCCATCGGCCTCAGCCACCCGCTGGTAGCCTCACCGACTGAGTCGCTGACCCTCGGTACGCGGCTCTACGCAGTGGACCAGACCACACGCTACAAACTCGTGGGTTACCCCCAACGTTTCGACATCGAAACCAACCTGCGTGCCCTGGCGTTCGAAGGTGACTGGCGCAAATCCGACACCCGCCAACTGCGTATCCTCAGCGCCGGCCTGTATCAGGGAATAAATGGCCTGGGCGCCAGGACCCACAGTGATTTTGAAGGGCTCAAGCCCGACCTGGACTTTTTCCGCCTGCGCCTGTCCGGCGTACAAAGCGACAAGTTCTTCGATAACTGGCAAGGCGTACTGTCGGGCGCGTTTTACTGGAGCAATGACACCCTGCCCGACAGCGAACGCGCCACGTTCGGCGGGCAGAACTTCGGTCGTGGCTACCCTGACGATCAAGGCTCCGGTGACAAGGGTTGGGGGGTGGCTTATGAGTTCAACTACAGCTACAACCGCGCCGGCGACTGGGTGAGGATCCTGCAGCCCTATGTCGTGTTCGACCGCGCCAAGAGCTGGTTCAACGATCTGCCAGTCAAGAGCAACGATATGTCATCGGCTGCCGTAGGGCTGCGCTTCGGGGACAACAAGTACTACAACATCGCCCTGGAAGCGGCCAAGCCGATGTCGGATATCGCGCTGGACAGCTTCAACCGGCGGCCACGGTACACGTTGAGCTTCAGTTATCAGCTCTGATCCCGCCCTGTAGGCGCCGGCCTGGCGCCTACAGCCTGGATTTCGGCAGGGGAAACAGGTTGTTCAGCGTATCAATCAACCGCACCAGGTAGATCGGCTTGCGAAACAAGTCCAGCACCTGCAAGCGCAGCATATCGCTCACGTCATCCATCTCGGCATGACCGGACATCACAATCACTGGCAGGTGAGAACGTGAGGTGTGCTCACGCAGGCGTTTGATCAAGGAGATGCCGCTTTCTTCGGGCATACGCAGGTCGGTGATGACCAGGGCAATATCGGGGTGGAGTGTCAATTCTTGCAGGGCGAAGGTGACGGAGGTGGCGGTAAAACAGACAAACCCCTCATTTTCAAGGGACTCGGCAAGTTCGATCAGGGCGTCCTCTTCGTCGTCCACCAAAAGAATTTGCTGGCGGTTAGGCGAAGAGGCGCTCATGGCTGTACCTGAACAGAAAGAACTTTGATAGGCAGTTTCCACATGTACAAAGGGGCGTTCACGTCGTCATTTTAGTCGCGACGCTATCGAAGATAGACTTGATCTTATCTCCAAGCCCTGTACCGGCCCCCACGATCACCAGTGCAACCATTGCCACGATAATCGCGTACTCAATACCCGACGCGCCATCTTTACGTTGAAAAAAGAGTTGGGTCTGGACATACATCTTCAACATCAGCTCAAGGAACATGAGACTTCTCCCTAAAACGCCTTTAAAAGCCGGAACGGCTCTAGTACCAGATGATCGCGGCGTGCCGTTAGAGCATTGTCAACAAACCTCGGGCTCACAACTGTAAGAACGGATTAATCACAAAGTATTAGTCGCAAAGTTGACGCAATGACCCCGGCCTTTAAACGGTTGCGCTTCCAGTTCAGATAATTTTTTTCCGGGTTAATGGCATTTTGTCCTAGCTGAGCTACCTTCAAATAGCCAAATCGTTAGATGTTCATTACAGCCAGGTTGCGGATTAACCCGATTGGATTAAACGGGCATGCAGTGCAACGGGGAAAGGGAGAGCCGTCATGAACAGTCGCATCAGCATGGTCCTGGCCGGCTTGTTGCTGATTGGGGCATTGATCGCCGGGTACTGGGGGCTTGTATTGAGCCGCGCACCGGAGCCCGTCGCCGCCCCCGTTGCACCTGTCGTTTCCGTGGATAACACCGTCGCTGCCGTTGAAGACCAGACCCGCCAACCGGTGGTGGTGCTGGTGCACGAAGTGTCCGCCTTTACGCCACTGACCGCCGCTGACCTGGCCATAGAAAAACTGCGCACCGTACCCGCCGGCAGCCTGTCCCAGCTTGACCAAGCCATCGGTCGTATCCCCCTTCGCACCTTGGGGGCGGGCACTTGGCTCACCGAAGAAAGCTTCAGCAGCGGCGGTCCGCTCGCTCGCATGATTCGCCCGAACGAGCGGGCCCTGGCCGTGGCGGTGGATGAGGTGAGCGGCGCTGGAGGCCAATTGACCCCCGGCGACTACGTGGATGTATTGCTGTTCCTGCGCCAGGATGCCAGCAACGCCGAACAATCAGCCCAGATCGTCCTTCCAGCGATGCGCCTGCTCAGCGTTGGCGACCAGTTGGGCCTGGCCAACGATGGCACCCCCGCGGTGCCACCGCCGGCCACGGTCGAAGAACGCGCCCAGGCAGCACAACGTCGGGCCGCCGCGCGCACCGTGGTGCTGGCGGTGCCGGAGCCGCTATTGAGCCGCCTGATGCTCGCCGCCCAAGCAGGCACGTTGCGCCTGGCCGTACGCAGCGCCGAGGAGCAACTGCTCAGCCGCTACTGGGCCGGCGAAAGCGACGCATCACAAAGGCTGGAAAGCGCCAACCGCGACCTCTACCAATTCACGCAACTGGCCCTGACCGGGCCGCCCAAGCGAGTCACGTCCGCCGCAAGTGAGCCTGGCGTTCGGCGTGGCATTGAAGTCATTCGCGGTGCCCAGGCGGCTCCCCTCACCCCGTAATCGAACAAGGATGCCTTGAATGAGCCAGCGCTACGCACCCGTGTTCACGCAAATGGCCTGGGCCTTCCTGCTGTCGAGCCTGCCGTTCGGCGTGGCCTTGGCGGCGCCAGGCAATTGCAGCGCCCTGGGTCAGTTGCCTGCCGTGGTCGAGGTAGGAGAAGGTCTGCAACAAGAGCTGCAATCGCCCGTGGCCATCACCCGGCTGGCCATCGGCGACCCAAAAATCGCCGATGTGCGCGTGAATGGCGACCGTAATTTCCTGCTGACCGGTGTCTCGTCCGGCGCCACCAGCCTGTTGGTGTGGACCGCCTGCGCCCGTTCACCGCGCCAGAGCATGGTGTTCGTCAAGGGCAAGGCCACGTCGGCGCTGACCAGCCTGTCGCTGTCGCCGTCGGAAGACCCTCTGCTGCCCAGCCAGGTGCAGACCGATATTCGCTTTGTCGAGGTCAGCCGTACCAAGCTCAAGGAAGCCAGCACCCGACTTTTGGGCTCAGGCACAAACTTTTTCTTCGGCAGCCCCAACCTGCTGTCCCCTTCGGAAGGCGTTTTCAAGCTGCCGGTAAGCACTGATGGCTTCAACGTCGGTTTCGGTGGCGGTCGGGTCAAAGCCATGATCAACGCGCTGGAGCGCAGTGGTTTCGCCTATACCCTGGCACGTCCCAGCCTGGTGGCCATGAGCGGCCAGAGTGCTTCCTTCCTGGCTGGCGGCGAGGTGCCGATCCCGGTGCCCAGCGCGGGCAGCGACACGATCTCCATCGAATACAAGGAGTTCGGCATTCGCCTGACGCTGACGCCGACAGTGATTGACCGCAACCGCATCTCCCTCAAGGTCGCACCCGAAGTCAGCGAGCTGGACTACAGCAACGCCGTGCAGATCCAAGGCATCCAGGTGCCGGCCCTGACGGTGCGCCGTACCGACACCAGCGTGTCCCTGGCCGATGGTGAAAGCTTTGTGATCAGCGGCCTGATCAGCAGCAACAACCGCTCCACCATCAACAAGTTTCCAGGGCTGGGCGATATCCCGATCCTCGGGGCGTTTTTCCGCGACTCCAATATCAGCCGCGAAGAAAAAGAGCTGTTGATGATCGTCACACCGCACCTGGTACAGCCATTGGCCGCCAACGCCCAACTGCCGTCCTTGCCCGGCGAAAAACTGCGCAGCTACGACCCGAACTGGTACCGGTTGTTTTTCCTGGAAAACGGCAATTTCGACCGCCGTAGTGGACTTTCCCAATGAGCGATAGCCTGAGCCAGACCTTTCTCGCCATCACCCGCAACACCACTGACCTGGAGTGGCTGCAGGGCGCCCTGGCGCCCCTTGGCCAGGTCGTGAGCGCCGGTACCGGCAGCCTGGACGAATTGCTCGCGCTGGTCGACGTCACCTTCGCCAACCTGGTATTCGTGGGCCTGGACCGTGAGAACCTCGTGGCCCAGAGCGCACTGATAGAAGGTGCCCTGGAGGCCAAGCCGATGCTCGCCGTGGTTGCCCTGGGCGATGGCATGGATAACCAGCTGGTCCTGAACGCCATGCGCGCCGGCGCCCGCGACTTCGTGGCCTACGGCTCACGTTCAAGCGAAGTGGCCGGCCTGGTGCGACGCCTAAGCAAGCGCTTGCCAGCCGTCGCCCACAGCGCGCAACTGGGCGGCCTGACCGTGCTGTTTGGCACCCAGAGCAATGCCGACGGAGCGATGCTGGCGACGCACCTGGCCTTGGTGGTGCAGAAAAGCGGGCAGCAAACGTTGCTGCTCGACCTGGGCCTGCCACGCAGTGACAGCCTGGCGCTGCTCGGCCTGGAAAGCACGTTCAATTTCGGCGACGCGCTGAGGCATTTGCGCCGCCTCGATTCCACCTTGATCAACAGCGCCTTCACCACAGCGCTGGACGGCTTGCGCATCCTGGCGTACGCCACCGGTGATGAACCGCTCAAACTGACCAGCGCCGCCGAATTGTTCATGCTGCTCAGCGCACTGCGCCAACATTTCCAGCACATCGTCGTGAACATTACCGGGCAGCCCGACAGCGAAGCGTTGCGCACCTTCGTCAGCCACTGCGACAAACTGCTGTGGTGCACCGACCAGAGCGTCCTGGACTGCCGGCGCAACCTCGCAGTGCTCAATCGCTGGCGCGAAAAAGGCATGAAGCTTGATCATGCCAAACTGGTGGTGGACCGCTACATCAAAGCCTGCGCACCGGACATCGAAGCCCTGGAAAAAAGCTTCGGTCTTGCGTGCATCGCCGTACTGCCCCTGAGCGCGGAATTGCGCCTTAATGTGAAAAACCAGGGCCAGCCCCTGTTTGCCCTGGCCCCACGCGAACCCCTGACCCAAGCCGTGCGCACGTTGGGTGAGCTCCTGGCTAAACGTTCCGAGGGGCTTGCAAAACCGTCAATGCGTTGGTTTGAACGCCTCCTGGGGTCAGGACAATGAACGGCGAAAAATTATTTGGCGGCCCCGCCCGCAGCACAAGCGGCAGCACCGATAACGACGGCCTCAAACTGGTGTTGCATCGCTACATCATTGACGCCATCGAGGAGTCGGGCAAGAACCTGCTCGAAGGCACTCGCCAATCCCTGGCGCAATTTGTCATCGACAAGGTCTCCGAGTACATCACACGCATGCGCCTGGCGATTTCGCGCTATGAGATGGAACGCCTGGCCGAAGAAATCGTCGATGAACTCACCGGTTTCGGCCCGCTTGAGGTGTTGCTGCGTGACCCGTCGGTGACCGAGATCCTGGTCAACGGCCCACACCGGGTGTTTATCGAACGTGACGGCCTGCTGCACCAGAGTGACTTGCGTTTCATTGACGATCATCACGTCGAACGCGTGATGCAGCGCATCCTCGCACCGCTGGGCCGACGCCTGGACGAGTCCTCGCCGATGGTGGATGCGCGCTTGCCCGACGGCAGCCGGGTCAATGCGATCATCCCGCCGATTGCCCTGGATGGGCCCTGCCTGTCGATTCGAAAATTCCGCAAGGACATGCTCAAAAGCACCGACCTGGTCGCCATGCAAACCATCGATCAGAGCATCTTCGAGTTCTTCCAGGAGGCCGTGGGCAAGCGCTGCAATATCCTGATCAGCGGCGGCACCGGCACCGGCAAGACCACGTTGCTGAACATTCTCAGTCAGTTGATCAACCCCCACGAACGCCTGGTGACCATCGAAGACGTGGCCGAACTGCAGTTGGGTCATCCCCATGTAGTTCGCCTGGAGACCCGCCCGCCGAATGCCGAAGGCCACGGTGAGGTACGTTCCAGCGACCTGATCCGCAACGCCCTGCGGATGCGCCCCGATCGCATCATCCTGGGCGAGATCCGCGGTGTGGAGGTGCTCGATGTAATGACCGCAATGAACACCGGCCACGACGGTTCCATGAGCACCGTGCACGCCAACAATGCCCAGGATGCGTTGCTGCGCCTGGAAACCCTGGTGGGGCTGACTGGCCGGGTGATTGCGGAGAAAACCCTGCGCCAGATGATCTGCGCCGCGCTGGACGTGATCATCCAACTGACACGCATGCCCGATGGCCGTCGCTGTGTGAGCGAGGTGGTCGAAGTCGTGGGCGTGCGCGATGACGTGTATGTCACCAATACCCTGTTCCGCCTCGACCGGCGCACCGGCTTCGGTTTCCTGCGCGAAGCCCTCAACCCGGCCGGCGACAAACTGCGCCGCGAATCGACCTTGCAGTCATAGGGAGCGTTGGATGACAGGACCGGTGTTGTTGCTTATCTGCCTGCTGCTGATCGCCCTGTCGTTCTGGCAGTTTCACCATGGCCTGCGCAAGGCCCGGACGGACCGCGTGCTGGAACGGCTCGGCGACGGCCAGCCCGAGACCCAGGAACCGAGTACCACCTGGACCGGCCTTGAGCACATGTTCCAGCGCGCCGGGCTGGGCAAACCCACGGACCGCCTGGGCTTGTGGCTGAGCGCCTGGGTGGTCGGCGTGCTGCTGGGCTGGCTGCTCGCGGACGGGCTGGGCCTGATCGCGATGATCGTTGGGCCACCCCTGCTACTTCGCGTGTACATCAGTTGGCGTTATCAGCGCCGCGTGCAGCGTATGGTCGAGCAATTGCCGCAGTTGTTGGACCACAGCGTCCGTAGCCTCAAATCCGGCAGAACCCTGGCCGACTCCGTACTGGGGGGGATCGAGGGCGTCGAAGCGCCCCTCAAGGACGCCATGGGACGAGTGCAGCGCAACGTGCGCATGGGGGTGAGCCTGCCCGATTCAGTCAGCGATTTCGCCGAGTTCTACGAACAGGACGAATTCCGCCTGTTCGCACTTGGCCTGAAGGTCAATCACCGCTATGGCGGTAACGCCAGCGAGTTGCTGGAAAACCTGATCAAAATGATTCGCGAGCGGGAACAGGGCGCCCGTCAACTCAAGGCCATGACTGGCGAAACGCGCATGACCGCGTATGTGTTGGGCGGCTTGCCAGTGCTGATCGTGGGTTACTTCATGATGGTCAACCCCAGCTACTTGATGACCATGTGGAACGACGACACGGGGCGCATCATGCTGTTCAGCGCGCTGGCCATGGACCTGGGCGGCACCTTTGTCATGTGGCGCATGCTGAGGAGTGTCTGAGATGGCACTTCTGGCCTGCGCCTTGTTGCTCCTCGCCGCTGCGGTATTGGTGGGGGGCCAATTGCTCGAGAACCGCCGGCGCGAACGGCGAGTGGCGGAACGCTTGCAGGGGCGGATGGCCGGCGAAGACCGGCTCGGCAGCCTTATGCGCCAGCTGGGCGGCAGCGCCCTGGCACAGCGCTCGGTCAGTCTGGACAACGAGACGCAGACCCTGCTCAACCGGGTCGGTTGGCGCAAAGCCAGTCAGCGCTCGTTGTTCGCAGCCTTCCAGATCGGTACGCCTATCGTGTCACTGGGCCTGACCCTCCTCGGCCAGCAACTGCTCTTCCCCCACGCAACCCCGGTATGGATTGCCTCGATGTTTGCTTTGGGCATTGGCTACCTGCTGCCAAAACGTGTGCTGGCCGCTGCCGCCAAGCATCGCCAGCAGACCATCGCCAAAGAGGTCTCAACCTTCATTCCACTGCTGCGCATTCTGTTCGAGTCCGGCATGGCGGTTGAACAGTCGCTGCGCGTACTGAGCAACGAAGCCCAGCGCCTGCTTCCCGCGCTGACACACGAATTACGCTTGATCCTGGCACGGGTCGATTCCGGGCTGGAGCTTGGCGAAGAGCTGGGCAAGACCGCCCGTTTGCTGGAAGTGGATGAGTTCACCGACACCTGCATCATCCTCCAGCAGTTGATCCACCAGGGCGGCGGCGCGATGAAGTCCTTGCTGGCCCTCAAGCAGTTGCTTGACGACCGCCGCCTGACCCGCCTGCAGGAATACATCTCGAAGATGTCGGCCAAAATGTCGGTGGTGATGATGGTGTTTCTGTTCCCCGCTTTGCTGATTGTGCTTGGCGGCCCGGCCTTCATCGGCATCGCCCGCGCGTTGAGTCACTTTTGAGGAGACATTGATGAAAGTACTGATTGCCGGCCTGGCCCTGCTGATGCTCAGCGGCTGCGCCACCAATGGCCAATCACCCTGGGCAGCGTTGACCTCACCGGGCAGTTGCGCCAAGCCGAGTTCGGAGCAGGAACTGGCGCTCAACCTGTCCGATGATTTGGCCAACGAAGGCAAGTTGCACGCCAGCCTGGCCAACCTGCAAAGCCTGCCCGACGGCTTGCCCCAGGTGCGGCAACGCAAGGCCCGCACTTACCGCCTGCTCGGGCGCAGCGAAGCCGAACCGTTGTACCGCAGCCTGCTCGGCACCTGCATGACTGCCGAGGGCGAGCACGGCCTGGGGCAATTGGCGGCCGCCAAGGGCAACAACGCCCTGGCCATGACCCACCTGCAACGGGCGGCGCAGCTGGCGCCCACTGACGAAAAGATCCGCAATGACTTGGGCGTGGTGTACCTCAACCAATTGCGCTTGGAAGACGCGCGCTTTGAATTCATGACGGCCATCGAACTCAAGCAGGGCGACCCGTTGGCCGCCGTCAACCTGGTAACGCTGTTGATCTACCAAGACGACTGGGGGCAAGCGGCCAAGGTCGTCAGCCAGTTGGGGCTGAGCCGCGAGCAGTTCACCGATGCCCAGGCCCGCGCGGAAAAACTCAAGGGCGCTGGCGCGACGGTGCGCAAAGTAGCGGCGGTCCGCGATGCCCTGCCTGTGAGTCTCAAGTAAGGAGTGATCGATGAACGCACATTACCTGATCGGCCTGGCGCTGTTACCGCTGGCCGCAATGGCCATCGAACCGGGCCCGTCGTCCCCGCAGCAGGCGGAAACGGAAAACTGGATGGCCCTGCAGATCAACGGGCCGGTGGCTTCGCCGACGCCGCAAAGGGCCACACCCGCGGAACGGGAGCAGTCCTTGCAGCGGTGGCTGGACAGTTACAAGCACCCGATTCCCGAGTTCTTTGAACAGGATGTCGGCGGGAAATCGCCGGGCGGAGGGAGTAATAACTAGTGCGCCGTCACCCGCTGACGCATCGCCGAGTTGCTCGGTGAAAGGGCCAGCGCCAGTTGGGTGCGGTTATGCATATGGGTCAGGCGCAACACCTGGGACACGTATAGTTTGACCGTGTTTTCGGTGATCCCCAGTTCGCAAGCGATCTGGTAATTGGTCTGGCCTTTGCCTACCAGGCGCGCTACGTCCAACTGGCGCGGTGAGAGTTGGTTGAAGATAGTCGGAATCTCCACAGACCCGGCGTCTTCGGCGACCAGCTCACCATCATCCGTCCCCCCCGCACCAGGGCTGCGGCGCACCTTGTCGAGATCCTGGTACAGGTCATTGATGGATTCCGAGAGGTATTGCAGCTTCTGGTTCAAGTGCCCCAGTTGCAGCTCTTTCTGCCGCTCTTCCAATGCCGCTTCCTGACGCTGGAGACCTTCAAGCAATTCGTCGAGATTGATCGGCTTCTGGTAGTAATCCGAGATCCCCGTGCGCAGGGCCTTGATCACGTCCTGTTTGTCGGCCCGTCCGGTGAGCATGATCGCCTCAAACGCCCGAGCCTTACCGGCCACTTTTTGCATGGCTTGCACCAACTCGATGCCGTCCATGTCTGGCATATGCAGGTCGCACAACACCAGCCCGATTTCGGCGTCTTCGCTGAAGCGCTGCAACGCCTGCCGGCTGGAACCACACGGGACGCACCGGTAACCACTGCTTTCGAGAAATTCACAGAGCTCTTCCACAATCAAAGGTTGATCGTCGACGACGAGCACTTTTACCGCCGAGGTAAGCTTGTTCACGCGCTACTCCATGCCTGGCAAACCAAAAGATTGGCCTATCCTTTTGGCGAAGAATCCTACATATCTATGCAATAAACGTAGACCTACTTTCCGACTATGTACATAGCGATAGAAACCTTGTGCGATTAATGAATCCAAAGCCAATACAGCGCAAACCCGGTCAGTACAAAGGGGGCAAAAGGCTGCTTGGTTGACGCTGCAGTAAGCCCATTGTGCTGACGCGCCCTAAGCCGTTGACGGATAAGCACCCAGCCACCTTGGAACACCGCAGCACCAATCAAAGACCACAACAACGCATCCCACGTACTGGCCAGGGCCAGGGCGGCCAGCAGCTTCACGTCCCCGGCGCCAAAACGGCCCAGCGCATAGCCGGGCAAGGTCAGCAGCAGCGCCACGGCAAAGGCCCAGCCCCCCTCACTGGCGGGCGCTCCCAGCCAGGTAGCGCCGTTCCACACCAAGTAAGCCAACGCCAGCAGCGCCACCCCCAGGGTCAAGCCATTGGCGATTTGCCGTTGACGCATATCCTGCAATGCACAGAGCCCCAGCCAGACCAGTATCACCACGCCATGGATCACGTAAAAAACATCCCTTTTCGCTGATTGATTCTATGCTGATATCAAGTAGTAGCCGTCAGGGTAGACGCAGTCATGAAAACAGGCCTGCCTAGAAAGCAAAAAGGTGCGGCGGCGATTGAGTTCGCCCTGGTCTTCGGGATCTTTTTTGCGGTGTTCTATGGGTTGATCAGCTACAGCCTGCCGCTGCTGTTGATGCAGTCGTTCAACCAGGCTGCGGCGGAGGGAGTGCGCCAGGCCTTGTCCGTGGACCCGGTGGCCGCCGGCACCGCTTACTCCACCCAGGTGAAAGACCGCGCCAAAACCACGGTGATCAACCAATTGAACTGGATCCCGTCCAGCTTTCAGTTCTCCTCCAGCTTCATTAGCACCACCTACGACGGCACCACGCTGACCGTGGAGATCACCTACCCCACCACCAACCTTTACTCTGTATTCCCGGCACTGGTGGTACCGGGCATAGGCCCCGTCCCAAATCTGCCGGCCAACTTGACCGCCCGTTCGAGTCTCAAGTTTTGACCTCTGGAGACAAGCTCTTCGGGCGACTGCTCGGCCGCACCAGCGCCCCGCACCTCGATACGCCCGGCGTGCCCATCCCCGGGCTGCACCTGCGCCTGGATCCTCAAGGACACGTGTTGAGCGTTGGCGGCACGCTGAGCCCGCAACTGACGCCCTACAGGGTGGGCGACCCGCGCCCGCTGCTGCGTGAACTGCTGTGCGCCAGCAGCGCCCTGAGCATTGAAGGCAGCCCGGCTGATTGGCAACACCAAAGCCTGGACCTGGACTTCCAGGGCGCTACCGGCCAAGTGCTGCACACACGTGGCTGGATCGAACCCGAGGAGGACGGCTGGTACCTGCGCCTGCAGGACGTTGGCGACTTGCTGGCCGGCAGGCAACTGGCCCAGCACCGCGAGCAGAACCATCAACTGGCCTGCCAGATGAGCGAGCAATTGCGGGTGTGCAGCCTGACCCGCCTGCCCGAGGTGCTCAACGAGCACCTGCGCAGCCTCGCCCAGCGCTGGCGAATCCCCTGTGTGGCCCTGGCCTTGCTCGATGCAGATGACCAGGGTTGGCGGGTCTACAACCAGTATGCGGCCCACGACGCCCCGGCCCTGTGGCAGGCCGGCCAGCACCTGGGCACCAGCCTGGACAGTGCCAGCGGCAACACGCCACTGAGCCTGGCCCAAGGACGCGACGACAACCCGCGACTGCACAGCATTTTCGGCAACTCTGATGGGTTCCTGGTGCCCTACCGTGACAGCCAGGGTGTCGCCGCCTGGTTGCTCTGCGGCTTCTACAGTGGCCAACAACACACCAGCGAGCGGGACTGGCTGAACCTCACGGCCGCCCTCGCCGCCCCCCTGCTGAGCCGCTTGCGTGAACAACGCTACCACCAACAGCTCGAACGCACGGAAGCCCTGCAAGGTTTACTCGGCACCGGCTGGTGGGAACTGCTGCCAGCCACTCAGGAGATCCAGCTCGCCCCGCAATTGCTGCACAGCCTCAGCCTGGAAGACAGCCCGACCCGCCAGGCGTTGAGTCAGTGGCTGGCGCTGATCCACCCCGCCGATCGCCAGGCACTCACCAGCCGCCTGCACGACCTGCAAGCCCTGGGTAAACCGCTGCTGACCAGCGTACGCCTGCAACGCAGCGACGCCGAACAAAAGCCCCTCTGGTATCGCGTGCAAGGCCAAGTGCTGGGGGTCGGTGATAACCGCCGCTGGATCGGCTTCATGCTCGACATCAGCGACATCAAGAACCAGCAACTGCAAGCCGCCGCCGCCCATGCGCGCCTCGATAACCTCATCGCCAGTTCCCCCGCGGTGATCTATGTGCAGCGCTACGTCAGCGGCGCCCTGCACCCGGCGTTTTTCAGCGACAGTCTGTTGCCACTGCTGGGCTGGACCTTGGCCGACTGCAACCACGACAGCCTGGCATCGCTGATCCACCCGCAGGACCGTGAGCTGTACTTCGAGCGCAGTCGCCAGCTATTGCGCGAGGGTAGCGTGCGCAGTCGCTACCGCCTGCGCGACAAACAGGGCCATTACCACTGGCTGCTGGATGAAGCCAAGTTGCTGCGTGATGACCTTGGACTGCCGCTGGAAGCCGTCGGGCTCTGGCTGGATGTCACCGACGCAACCTTGGCCGCCGAGCACATCAAACAAAGCGAAGAGCGCTACCGCATCCTGGTCGAGGACTCCCCGGCGATGATCTGCCGCTACCGCCCGGACCTGACCCTGACGTTCGGCAACACACCGCTGGCCAACTACCTGGAATGCCCACCCGAGCAACTGCCAGGACTGAACCTGGGGGATTGGCTGTCGGACGAACAGCGCCAGGCCTTTGCGCACCGCATCGGCCAGTTGAGTCCTGAATTCCCGGTCAGCACCGCCGAAATCAGCCTGGAACTGCCCGGGCGCGAACATGCCTGGTGGGTGTGGTCGGACCGGGGCGTGTTCGACGAGCAGGGCGCGCTGGTGGAAGTACAAGCCGTGGGCCGCGACAACACCGAAGTGCGCCGCTCCCAACAGCAACTGACCCAAAGCGCCAAGATGGCCACCCTCGGCGAAATGGCCACGGGCCTCGCCCATGAGATCAACCAGCCCTTGAATGTGATGCGCATGGCTATCGTCAATGTGCTCAAACGCCTGAGCAACGGCGATGCGCAAATCGACTACCTCACCGAAAAACTCCAACGCATCGACACCCAGGTGCAGCGCGCAGCGCGCGTGGTCGACCATATGCGCGTGTTCGGCCGCCGCTCGGAAATCGAACAACAGCCCTTCGACCCGTCGCAGGCGGTGGAAGGCACCCTGTCGCTGCTCGGTGACGGCTTGCGCGGCAAAGGTGTGGACGTGCGCATCACGCCGGCGGATTTTACGGTGCAGGTCAAAGGTCACGTCGACCAGTTGGAGCAAGTGCTGATCAACCTGATGGTCAATGCCCGTGATGCGCTGTTGAGCAAGCGGCAAAAAGACCCTGAGTTCCGCCCCTGGATCGCGGTGCACTGCGAGCATGACAGCCGGCATGTGCGGATCTGGGTGGAGGACAACGGTGACGGCATAGACCCACGGTTACTGGAGCGGATTTTCGAACCGTTCTTCACCACCAAGCCGATTGGCGTGGGCACGGGGCTGGGGTTGTCGGTGAGCTACGGGATTGTGGAAAACATGGGCGGACGCTTGAGCGTCGCCAATGCAGAGCAAGGCGCGAGGTTTTGTGTGGAGTTGCCGATCAGCTAGATCACCAGGTAGGCGCGGCCCATGTGACAACTGAGGTTGGCGCCGACTTCGGCGTTGCCGAGGCTGATGCCCAACGCCGAGAGCAGTGTGTTGACGATGGGGTCGAGTATCGGCGCCAGGACGTTTTGGACAAGGCCGACCACCGAGCTGATGATGGTCGCCAGCGCATTGGTAACGGTGCCGTTCGCCGGGTTGGGTGTGCTGCCGCTTGGCGGTACGTAGGTGACCTGCAGACCGTTCAGGGTATTTCCCAGGCTGAACAGGATATCGGCAGTGCCGGGTGGGCTTTTGTAGATCGTTGCCGCGTTGATGTCATTTACCGGAGAAAACACCAACGTATTGGTTTGCGCGCCTACGGTGGACAACGCTCTCAGATTCAAGCCGCCACCGACGCCGGCAGTACGCGGACCGCACACCAATGTCAGCAGGCAAAAGCGCTGGCCAAAATCAATCAGCCGCACCGGCTGCACATTGACCGCCGCAGACGATGAAAAGGCCGACACCGGCTCAACGTAACCAACGCCCAAGGTGGCGAGTGAAGTGGTGGCTCGCACCGTCAACGACTTAGTGGCCGGCGTGGCGCAATTGAAGTCTGTCACGTGGCTCTCTGCACTGGCCGCCTCGATATAGATGGATAAGGTCTGGTTGATATCCACGTCAGCGACATTACAGCCCACTAAGCACACGACACCGGCCACCACATCGAGAAGATTCAAGTTCAACAAACCACCGACCACCTTGGATACCGGCGTCGCCAGCCCGGTCAGAATCGATGTAACCCCAGACACTGCCTTGATGATCGGCGCGTCAATCTTGACCAACGTGCGTACCTGGGCAGTTCGCACAACAATCTGATCCGTCGGCGGATTATTCAAAAGCCCCGCCTTGGCCTTTGCCGGATTGCCAATCGCCGACAGTTGCGGTGGCTCGATGACTTTGGTCTGGATCGAGACGGTGCCTACCAGCGGAATATTCACCTGGGCTGCGGCACTGACCGCACTTTTGCTACTGGAGAGTTGCGCCACGGTCTCCAGCAACTGAAACAACTGCACACTGGTGTTCAAGGCCGCCGCCGGCGTTCCGGTAGCGACTTTCAGCAAGTCTCCAACCTTCAGAAGCTGGGTATTCGGCGCGATGGCCTTCACTGTAATCAAATCGTTGATGACCGCCGTGGCGACCGCGCCGTTTTTTTGCAGGACCTTCACGGCGGCGTCGAGCAACTGGCTGGCGGATACGGCGGTGCTCAGCAGCGCATCGTAGTCACCCGCCTTTACGTTCAATTCAATCGCCAACTGATCCAGATAGCTGAGCAGGTTCACGTTCGTCGTCAACAGCCCGTTCCAGCCCGCGGCCGTCAGCGACAGGCTACCGCCCAACAGATTGCCGATGACCATGTTCAAGAGTGGAGAGTTACCCGAGTTCACCGATGCCAGAGCGGTGCGGATCGTCAGCTGCGCCACAGGCGGTGCAGAAGCCGCCACCGCCGTTGCAGTCAGGACGGTTTGCGCCGCCACAGGCGCGCCGCCAAACAGGCTCCAGATTCCACTGGCGATACTCGCCATCACGGTGCGGGTCGCGACCACGCGCACGGCGTCGTTTTTGGTGGCGTCTGCGGTAAACACACGGATATTGCTGGCATTGCTGGCCAATGTGCCGCAGGTCACGGCCAGCCCACGGCTGCTGTCGCCGGCGACCACGGTGAAGCCGTTGCGGGCGGCGTTTTCCTTGGCATAGTCATTCGCGGTGGTGGTGGGCGTGCACAGGCCGCCACGGCTGGCGGCTTCGAGGGCCGAAGTGTCGGCGATAGATTGCAACTTGCGCTTTTCCAGGTAGAGGCGACCGCTGTCCACCGCCAGCAACATAAACACCAAGGCCACCGCCAGGGTGCCCGCTGCCATCAGGCCAATCGCACCACGCTGACTGGAACCAAGTCGGGGAGACATCAGGCACTCCTTAGCGCTTACTCTCCTTAGTTGGTGTTGAGTGTAGACAAGGGCTGGCCAGTCGCCAGATGAATGACTGACAGAGATTTATTGGCTGACCTCGTTCCAATGTGGGAGCGGGCTTGCTCACTCCCACATAGAATCTGTGCCGGGTTTTAGCGGGGTGGGTAGCTGGAGAGGACGCGAGTGACGGTGCTGCGAATGGCCTTGTCACGATCCTGGGGATTGGGCGAGGCGGCCATTATCTGTTCGTCGCTGCCGCGCCACACCAACTTGCCATCCTTGCCGTCGAGCAGGTCGATCTGGAGGGTGGCGACTTTGTAGCTGATGTTGCGCGTTTCGTTGTACATCGGCGCGCCCCAATAGCCATTCCATGGGCCGCCCCAGGCGCCGCCGTAATTGGTGGTGACTTGTTGCTGGCGGTCTTCGACGATCAGGTAGGCCTGCACGTTCACGTCAGCCTTGCTACCCGGCGCCGCTGGGCGCAGGCCGCGCTGGTCGAGTTGTTCGCCCACCGCCTGGCGGATGCGCTGTTCGGTGAGGTCGCTCTTGATGCGTGGGTCATCCGGGCGGTATTGCAGGGCCGGGTCTTTCCAGGCCCAGCTGCGGTAGGCGCCGAAATCCCGGCTGGGGTCAAAATCGTGGTTGACCTGGCTGGTCTGGCAACCGCCCAGCAGCACTGCAACTGCAAGCGTAGCGATACGACGAAACATGATTGTTCTCCAAAGAGCGAGCCGCACTGAAGATGGGAGTAGCCGTTAACTGGGAGGATACGCTGTCATTGCCTTTTGCACCGCCTGGCGCAAAGCATCTCCCCGCTCACTGAGACTTCCCTGGCTGCCGGTTTCCGCGCTGGCACTCCACACCGGCTGGCCGGTGCGGGCATCGAACAGATTGACGCGAACCACCACGACCTGCACTTCATAGGTGCGCACGATCGGCACCGAGTTGTACATGCCGTACCCATTTCCATAGCGGTTGTAACCGCCGTAACCGTAGCCGTAGTCATCCTGGACCTGCTTGAGGCGCTTCTCCAGGCGCACATCGGCACTGACAAAGAGGTCTGCCGGACGATTATCGTGCAACGGGCGCAGCCCCCGTTGGTCAAGGGCACCGCTGACCGCTTCGGCAATCTGCGCCGAGTCGGCCCAGGCCGTGCCCGCCGGCAGCTGGCCGTTGCGCCAGGCCCAATTACGGTAGGCGCCATAGTCGCGCACGGGCGCCGGGTAGGCGCTGGCATCAAAGGTGGTGGCAGCCTGGGGCGGCGCTGGAGGAATCGGCGCCGAAGCGGCAACATAGGGGTTTGGGCTGGAACACGCGCCCAGACCAAGACACAACAGGATCAAACAGAGACGACGCATTTCGACCTCCGCAGACTGGGCCGCTTAAACCGGACGGCAGATCCAGTGTAAATAACGCCCAAGTCCGGCAAAGCTTGGGTGACGACGGTGAGCGAGTTCCATCTCCAAAAGGTCCTGCAAATCGGCGCGGGCCTGGAACTCCACTGGCATATAGTCGTGGAACACCCGCACGCCACTTTGGCTTTCGACCTGCCAAAGGCCTTCGAGTTGCGCCGCCAGCTCACGTGGATCGAGAGGTTGTTGCGGCGTAAGGCTCTGTTTTTCGCCGGCCATGTCGTTCTTACGCATTTTGCGGAAGTGGCCTTTGAGCAGGTTGCGGTAAATCAGCGCATCGCGGTTGTAGAACGCCAGCGACAGCCAGCCGCCCGGCACCGTGAGCTGGTGCAGCACCGGCAGGATCGCATGGGGTTCGGCCAGCCATTCCAGCACCGCGTGGCACAGCACCAAGTCATAGGGCTCGGTGAGTTGGCCAAGCAGGTCTTGCCAGGGCGCATGAATAAAGGTGGCGGTCTGCCCTGCGTCGGCGAAGCGTTGGCGGGCGCCTTCGAGCATCGGCTCGGCAGGCTCGGCCAGCGTGACCTCATGGCCTTGTTCGGCTAGCCACAGCGACATATGGCCCAGGCCTGCGCCGATATCCAGCACGCGCAAGGGGCGTTTGGGCAGCGCTTCGGTCAGGTCGGCCTGGAGCACCGCGAGGCGAATCGCGCCTTTGGCACCGCCGTAGATTTTCTCGGCGAAACGCGTGGCGAGTTGGTCGAAATGACGATCACTCATGGGCAAACCGCCGTTCGCTGTCGGCCAACTTGGCGCGCACCACTTCGTTCATGTCCAGGCCCAGCTCGCTGCACAGCAACAGCAGGTACAGCACGATATCGCCGACTTCCTGCCCGGCATGGGCGAGTTTGTCGGCCGGCAATTGACGCGACTGGTCTTCGGTCAGCCATTGGAAGATTTCCACCAGTTCGGCCATTTCCACGCTGGCGGCCATGGCCAGGTTTTTCGGGCTGTGGAATTGTTTCCAATTATTTGTATCGCGAATGCGGTGCAGGCGTTCGGTGAAGTGTTCGAGGTTCATGCGGGGGCTCCTGAAGGTGGGTAGCTTCGGGGGGATTGGCGGTTAAGGCAAGTGAATCTCTGGTGTGCTTGAGGACGCCTTCGCAGGCAAGCCCGCTCCCACATTGGAATGGGTTTGCAAATCAAAAGGTAGGCTTGCCTGCGATAAGGCTCTAGTCGATGACGCTGAATTCTAGGCGGGCGGTCTGGCCGGCTTCGTCGAGGACGCTGAGTTGGTAGCGGCCCAGGTGTTCGAAGCTGGCGTTGATAAAGTCCTGGTTGGCGCTGTCGCCCAGTGGCGCGCCGTTGAGGAACCACCAGCGCCGCCCGCTCCCGCCCAAGGCGGAGATTTTCAGGCGCAGGGCCTGTTGGCTGGCGGCGGGCAGGCGCAGTTGGTCGCCTTCGCGCACGCCGACAATCGACAGCGGTGACGACGCGGCCAACGCCGGTGGTGGGCAATCGGGGTCGGCGGCCGGGATGCGTGCTTCGCGGCGCTCGACCCGTGGCAGCCAGGGTTCCAGGGGCGCGGGCCACAGGGCGATGTTTTTCAGCTCGGCGCCAGGGCACTGGGCGTCGACCCGCAAGCCCTTGGCATTGACCCAAACGCTTTCCATCAACCCCACGCTCAACGGCTGGTCCAGTGCCTGCAACGTCGGCGGCGTGGTGTTATCCAGGGTCCAGGCAAAACGCTGGCGGCGGCAATTGGGATCGCTGCGGCTCATGGGCTGGCCCAGCGGCCAACAGATCGCCGCCACGCCGACATTGGCCGGCACCGGCTTGACGGGGGCGCTGATGCCGCGCTGACTGTCGCGGTTGGTCAGCACATCGTGCACTTGCAACATCAACGGCGCTGCCGAGGCCAGGCCGAACTGGCCCGGCACTGGCGTGCCGTCAGGGCGGCCGATCCACACACCGATCAAATAGCGCGGGCCCACGCCGATTGCCCAGGCATCGCGAAAACCATAGCTGGTGCCGGTTTTCCAGGCCAGTACAGGGCGCTGCACCAGCTCGGCACGCGGGTCGCGGTCGGGCCGCGCCTGGCCGCTGAGGATGCGCCGCACGATCCAGGCGGACCCTGGCGACAGTAAGGGCCGTTCCCTCAGCGTATCGTCCGGCTGTAATCGGAGGGTCGCGCTCTTGCCGTCCCGGGCGAAGGCGCTGTAGCCACTCACCAGGTCTTCGAGACGACTGCCTGCACCGCCCAGAATCAGCGCCAGGTTCGGTTCGGCCAACGCCGGCAGCGCCAGAGGCACGCCGCCGATGCGCATTTCGGCGGCAAAGCGCTTGGGCCCATAGGCTTCCAGCAACTGCACCGCCGGCAGGTTGAGCGAACTGGACAGCGCCGTACTCGCCGGTACCGCGCCGGTAAAGCCCATGGAGAAGTTGCCCGGCCGGTAATCGCCATAACGCCGGGGCACGTCCTGCAACAAGGATTCGGAGTGGATCAACCCATCATCCAGGGCCATGCCGTAGAGGAACGGCTTCAGGGTGGATCCCGGCGAACGCAAGGCGCTGATCATGTCTACATGGCCGAAGCGCTTGGCATCGTTGATGTCCACCGACCCCAGGTAGGCGCGCACGGCCATGCTTTCCTCTTCCACCACCAGGATGGCGGCGGAAGTATGTTCCGGCAGACGCGCGCGCCAACCCAGCAGCAAGTCTTCAAGACGGCGTTGCAACGTGGCATCCAGGGTGGTGCGGATCAGCGGCGGGCTGTCGGGGCGATTCAGGCGGCGCGCGAGCAACGGCGCCAGGCTCGGTTCCAGGCGTGGGGCGAGCAGCAACGGTTCTTCCAGGGCTTCATCGACGGCCGACTGTGGCCACACCTGGAACTCCGCGAGGCGCCGCAGCACCTTGTCGCGGGCTTCCTGGGCGCGCTGGGGATGGCGATCCGGGCGTAAGCGACTGGGCGCCTGGGGCAGTACGGCCAGCAAGGCCGCTTCGGCGTGAGTCAGTTGCGAAGGGGATTTGCCCAGGTATGCCCAACTGGCCGCCGCCACGCCCTGCAACGTGCCGCCAAACGGCGCGCGGTTCAGGTAGAGGTTAAGGATTTCTGCCTTGGACAGGTGCCATTCCAACTGCGCCGTGCGCCACAGCTGACGCAACTTGCCATGGAAGGTGCGCGAATGCGGATCCAATAACCGCGCCACCTGCATCGACAAGGTGCTGCCCCCCGACACCACGCGCGCGCCGGTGAGGTTCTGCCAGGTCGCCCGCGCCAGCGCCAGCGGGTTCACGCCAGGGTGCTGGTAGAACCAACGGTCTTCATAGGTGAGCAATGCGTCCAGGTAATACGGTGACACTTCGTGGGTCTGTACCGGGTAGCGCCACACGCCATTGGCATCGGCAAAACGCCACAACGGCGTGCCATCCTCGGCCAGCACCACTCGCGCCAGGTCATCCTGAGGCAACGGCAACGGCCAAACCCGATCCGCCCCCCACAACACCACCACCACCAACACCACTGCCCCCAAAGCCCAGCGCAGTAAATGTGGGAGCGGGCTTGCTCGCGAATGCGGTGGGTCAGTGAGAGCATTCGTCACTGATACACCGCATTCGCGAGCAAGCCCGCTCCCACATTGGTACGCGTACACCCGCAAATGACACAACTTAATCGCAAACTCAAACGGGCAAACCTCTATGCTGATAGGGAACTAGCCTGTTGCAATAACAACCAAAGGCACAGACACGCCCACCTTCTCATCAGGACACACATATGCAGGTAGAAAGCTTTTTCGAATGGTTGGGCCAGGCGCTCGGTTCCATCATCCGTTTTATCGTCGACGGGCTCAGCGGCCTGTTCGGTGCGCTGACCAATGCGGGTGGCAACTTCATCGATGGCCTGTCTCGCACGTTGGGCATGGACACCTCGATCATCAGCATCATCACCCTGATCATCGGCCTGATGCTGCTGTACTCGGCAGTGCGCGCCTTCATGCGGGCGTCGATCATCATGGGCATCATCTGGCTACTGCTCGGCCTGTGGCTCCTGAGCTGGGTCGTCCACTAACCCCAGAGTATCCCCAAACTACTGTGGGAGCGGCGGTGCGAGCAAGTCGAATCGTCGCACCGCCGCTCCCACATTTAGACTCCATCTCACATTGAAATATCAGCGCCCCTTGATCACCAGGTCCGCCGGCGTCTCACCCACCGCCTGCCAGTTCGGCCGGTACATCGACTCCACTTGCGGCGGTGGCACGCGGTAGGTGCCCGGCGTCACGGCACGCGCCAGGTACAGCAAGTGCGTCGTGCCGGAGCCTTCCAGGTTGATCGCCGCTACGTAGCGGTCATCGCGGAACTCCTGATGCTTGAGCGATGCGTTCTGCATCGACTCACGCCACTCCTTCACCTGACTGCTGGCGTTTTCCAGGCTGGCGGCGCTTTGGGCCAGGTTCTGGTTCTCCAGCTCCAGGCCGGCCGGCAACAGGTCCACCACCAACGCGTCCGGCACCCGCTGCTTGGCACTGACCGCCAAATGCACCAACACCAGATCGCCGCTGTTGAGGCTGCGCAGGTTCAACGGCTGGCCGTTCATGCCCAGGTATTCGCGGCGAATGCTCAGGTTGTCGCCGCCCGGTGCAGGCGGTACTTGTGGATAACCCGAAATGGTCAGTTGCTGATACACCGGCGTCTCGCCCTGATTGCTCAAGGTCAAATCACTGGACAGCAGCTTGCCTTCCAACTCCAGCGTCGGCTGTTGATTGCTCAGTTCCTGCGCACCACCACTGCCCGTCAATGACACCTGCCAGTTCGAGTCCGGCTTGGCAAACCCGAGACGCCCGGCCAGGAACAGCGAATTGCGCTCCTGGGTCGACAGGTACGGGCTGGCCGCCAATTGATCCGACAGCGTAAACAAACGCTCCTCACGCTTGCCCTTGGCCAAGTCGTTCTCTTCCAGCAACGCCAGGATCATCGCCTGGTCGCGCAACGGGCTACCGTAATCGGCCAGCCATTCATTGGCATTGCGCTGTGCCGCCAGGCCGGCGAGCAAGGCTTGGTCCGCACGCGGCTGGTCGCCCATCTTCTGCAACGCGATGGCCAACTGCACCAGCGGCAGGCCAGAGCGCGCATCGCTGCGACGTTCGAAAATGCTGCGCAATGCGCCCAACGGCGCCTGCTGACTACGCGCCAAGACCATACCGGCGTAGGCCTGCACGGCAAAGCGGGTGTGGTCGGCGTTGTCGCTGTAGTCGACGTCAATCAGGTTACGCTCCTGTACGTAGCGCAGCAGGCGCTCACTGGCCTTTTTCAACGCTTCAGGCGGCACCGCAAAACCCTGGTCGCGAGCGCGCAGCAGGAAGTCGGTGACGTAAGCCGTCAGCCAGTATTCTTCTTCACCGTCCGCGCCCCACAACCCGAAGCTGCCGTTGTAGCGCTGCATGCCCAGCAGGCGCTCGATACCCAGCTCGATCTTGCGTTTACGTTCACTGTCCGACTCGCCCTTGATCGACAGGCGCTTGAGCAACGCATCGTCGGCATACAGCGACGGATATAGACCGCTCGCAGTCTGCTCCAGGCAACCGTAAGGGTAGGCCTTGAGTGCACTGATTTGCGCACCGAGGTTCAGCGGCGGCCGGCTCGACAGGCTCAGCAGCGCCTGTCGCCCCGAGGCGTCGAACTGATCCAGCGTCCCCGCCGGCAAGCTCCACGGTTGATCCTTCAGCACCGCACGATAGTGCTTGAGCAGCGCCGGATAGGCCGGACGCACACCCAGGGTCCATTCGCGCGTGAACGGCGGCAGGTTCTCTCCCGGCAGATCCAGGCCATTCACTGTCACCTTGACCTTGCCCTGTCCCAACCCGCCCCAGGCTTTCACCGGGATCCGCAGGGTGGTGCGCTGGCCTTGTTTGAGTTCGACGCTTTGCACGCCGCTGTTGACCAACTCCAACTGCCCATCGGCGCTCAGCTGTACATCGAGTTTCTGCGGTTTGCCTGACAGGTTGGACAGGTCCAATGCCAACGTGGTCTGGTCGCCCCCCGCCATGAAGCGCGGCGCCGACAGCTCGGCAATCAGCGGTGCGGCAATCACCGTCTTGGCTTCGGCCATGCCGTAGCGATCGTCGCTCCAGGCCTGGGCCATCAGGCGCAGTTCACCGTTGAAGTCGGGGATGTTGACGCTGACTTCACCCTCGCCTTGCTCATTCAAGGTTACCGGCGCGCTTTGCAGGGCGACGATGGTCACACTGGTGTCCGGGCGCTTGCCGCCCTTGGCCAGCGCCGCGTCACCACCAAATGCCAGGCTGGCCAGACGGCCCTGGCCGGCTTCGATCAACTGGCCGTAGATGTCGAACTGGTCCACGCCGTAGGCCTTGCGGCCGAACAGGCTGGAATACGGATCCGGCGTCGGGTATTCGGTAATGTTGAGGATGCCCACGTCCACTGCCGCCACCAGCACGTGCACCTGTTTCGGCACGCTGCCGTCGGCATTTTTAGCCGCGATCTTCACCGTCAGCGGTTGTTTGGGGCGCATTTTTTCCGGCGCAGTGAGGGTCACGCCCAGTTTGCGCTGGGTGCGATCCAGCGGCAGGTGCAGCAGGCCCACGGCGCGTTTGGGGGTGATGTTGGCCTTGCGCTCGCCTGGACGAATCACCAGGGCGCTGACATACAAATCATGCCGCGACCATTTCGGATCGAGTTTCACAGCGAAGCTCTTGCCCTCGGCCGGCACATCGATTTCCTGCCACCACAGCGGGCCTTCCGCAGACTCCACCAGCAGGTAGCCCTTACCGGCCGCCGGCGGTGTGACGGTCACGTTGGCCGTATCGCCATCGCCGTAGGCTGGTTTATCCAGAGCGAGCTTGACCTGATCAGGGCGCACGGCGCCGCCTTCGGTGTTGTCCTGAGCCTGGTAACCCGCCCAGAAGCGCAGGCTGCTGACCAGCCCGGTCTGCGGATCTTCCACTTCGACGCGGTACGGGCCCCACTCCACCTGGAAACTGACCTTGGCGGTGTCGCCGGCCTTGATGTTCAGGGTCTGTTCGTCGAGGTTGAGGAATTTCTCGTTGAAGTGATAGCTCCAGCCATCGTTCTCGGAGTAGTTCCAGTAGTAGTCACGGCGCTCGCGCACCAGGCGCACCTTGAGGTTTTGCGCGGCGAGTTTCTGCCCGTCCTGGTTGGCCAGCAGTACTTCGAATTCCGCCGGGCCATCGCCATTGGTTTCCTGGCCGTCAAACAACCCGCGCAGGCCCGGAAGCTGCTCGGCGGGCCAGATCGGCTGCACCAGACGCCGCGTGATCGGTCGCCCGCCGGACTCCTGCAGGCTGGCTTGCACGATCAGTTGCAACGGCGACTTGGCCTCGGCCCACTTGCTTTCCAGGGTCAGCGTTTCCTGGCCCTTGGCGTCGAGCACGCTTTCTTCCAGTTCGAAATCCTGGCTCAGCTCTTCTTCGGTCACGGAGCCGAACTGATAGCCCGGCAGCGACTTGACCGCTTCGCGCAACGGTCGCACATAGACTTGGCCGCTGACGCGATTGCCCGAGGCGGGCGCGCCATACAGGTAACGCCCGTTGACCTGGATCACCGCGTCATTCGCCGGGCTCAACGCGGTGTCGCTACCCTTGAGTTCCAGCGCCAGGCGCTCGGGCAGGAAGTCTTCGACGAGGAACTCATAGAGCTGTGGCTTGCCATCGCCCAGGTCGAACACCAACTGCCAACGCCCGGTCGGCGCTTCGCCGGCCAGTTGCAGTTGATATTGATAGAGGCCGGAGGCGTCGGCGTCCCAGACGAATTTACGGCTGACCTGCTCATCCGGGCGACGCACTTCGACGCTCACCGGCTGCGGTTTGACCGCGTTGCCGTCCTTGTCGCGCAGCAAGGCGTTGAGCAGCACGGTTTCGCCAGGGCGATACAGGTCACGCGGACCGAACACAAAGAACTGCAAAGGGTGGGAGGGTTGGCCGCCAATGTCGAACTCGGCCAAGTCCAGTGCCGCGCTGTCGAGGCGCAACATACTGGTCTGTTCCCCCTGCTTGGCCAGCAGCACCTGGGCCTTTTTCGGCAATGGCAATTCGGCGTGGCCGCCCTTCTCGGTCTTGCCCTGGCCCAGCACGCGACCTTCGGCGTCGAGCACTTCAAGGTCGACGCCATCCAGCGCCTTGCCACCTTCCAGCGCCTGGGTAAACACATCCAGGCGGTTGGCGTAGCGGTGCACCGACAGGCCGATATCACTCAGGGTAAACAGCGTGGCCGGCTGCGAATAGTTGTAGGTGCCCGAGGCACGCATCACCGCGAGGTAAACGCCCGGTTGCTGCAATGGCTTGAGGCCGGCGATCGGCAGCAGCAGGGTCTCGCGGGTGTTGCGCGCCGGGTTCAAGTCGAAACGTCCGCCGTAGACCAGGTCGGCCAGGGGCAGCAGTTCGCGGGATTCATAACTTTGCAGGCTGGTGTTGCGGCCCCACTGCGCGAGGAATGTGGGCAGGGATTCGGGTTTGATGCGGAAGAATTCGACGTCGATCTTGTCGACGTTCAGCGCGATCACCGGCAGCCCTTCAGCCAGGCGGGTTGGCAGCAAGGTGCCACGGCTGGCGAAGCCGACAGTGGCTTGCAGGTCGCGGGTTTCCAGGCGGGCGGTGTACTCGGCGGCAAGCTTGTTGTCGTTGACGGCCTTCACACCAGCGTCGACGGTCAGCACCAGTTTGCGCTGCGGTTCGAGGTGGCGCAGGCGCAACTCCATCAGGTTGTCGGAGATCTCCCAGGCACCATCGACCTTGCCGGACTTGCTGTCCACCAGGTGAAGCTTGTCAGCAAATTTCTGATCGGGG
Organism: Pseudomonas sp. DW-iso3; assembly: GCF_058725305.1. NCBI lineage: Bacteria > Pseudomonadati > Pseudomonadota > Gammaproteobacteria > Pseudomonadales > Pseudomonadaceae > Pseudomonas > Pseudomonas sp. DW-iso3. The sequence continues at coordinate 562,220 of NZ_JBZXDZ010000006.1, read as the reverse complement.
TCCAACGGAATGGAAAAACTCACGGAAAGCGTGCTGGCACCGTCGAGTTGTACTTCGGACACGTCCACCACACTCAACTCACGTCCGGCGTAACGTTGCTTCAGCGCCGCCACATCCACCGCGGCCTTGGCCGGTTTGGGCGCCACTGTCGCCGCTGCGGGAGCGGTCGGGGCCGCCGGTTTATCGGAGGAATCGCAGGCGCTCAGCAGGGCCAGCGCGCAAGCAAGGAACAGTCCTTTGTTAAGCATGGGGCACTCGTTGTGAGGGGGTCCGAGAGGTGAACTATATATCAGCCCGCGGGGGGTCGATGTGGTGCTGGTCACATTGACCGACGGAGGGTGGTTTGGTTCTGATGTCATCCTGGATCAAGCCAAATCCCACAGCCAAGGGCAGCCAGTTACAATGCCGCTCCCCCAAGGAGCCTGCATGCCCACCCTACTCACCGACTGGCGCCACCGCCCCACCCACCGACGCGTCTGGGCCCTGGCCGCGCCGATGATCCTGTCGAACATCTCGGTGCCGCTGGTGGCCCTGGTCGACAGCATGGTGATCGGCCATCTGCCCCACGCGCACCAGTTGGGCGCCGTCGCGGTCGGCGCCAGCCTGTATACCTTTCTCGCCTGGGCCATGGGTTTCCTGCGCATGGGCTCCACCGGCTTCGCCGCCCAGGCTGCCGGACGCAATGATGGGGCGGCGCTGCGGCAGATCCTGCTGCAAGGCCTGCTGCTCGCACTGGGCCTGGCAATGCTATTGGGCACTGTCGGCATTCCGCTGAGCCATCTGGCCCTGGAATGGATGCAGCCCTCTCCCGAACTCAATCAACTGACCCAAGATTTTTTCCACACCCGCCTGTTCGGCCTGCCCGCCGCGCTGGCCAGCTATGCGCTGGTCGGCTGGTTCCTTGGTACGCAAAACGCCCGCGCGCCTTTGGCGATCCTGCTCACCACCAACCTGGTCAACATCGCCCTGAACCTGTGGTTCGTACTCGGGCTGGATTGGGGGGTGGTCGGTTCGGCGCGTGCGTCCGTCGTGGCGGAATGGACCGGCGCTTTGCTCGGCCTGGCGATGACGCAAAAAGCCCTGCGCGCCTACCCCGGCCATATCGCCTGGGCTGCGCTGAAATGGTGGGCAAGCTGGCGGCCACTGCTGGCGGTCAACCGCGATATCTTCATCCGCAGCCTCGCGCTGCAATCGGTGTTTTTCATGATCACCGTGCAAGGCGCCCGCCTGGGCGACGCCACCGTGGCCGCCAACGCGCTGCTGCTCAACGGCCTATTGCTGACTGCCCATGCCCTGGATGGACTGGCCCACGCGGTCGAAGCCCTGTGCGGCCACGCCATCGGCGCCCATGACCGCCAAGCGCTGCGCCGCTCGCTGGTGGTGGCCGGCGGTTGGTCGCTGATCGCCAGCGTCGGCTTTGCCCTGCTGTTTACCGTCGCCGGCCACCTGTTTATTGCCATGCAGACCGACATTCCCAGCGTGCGAGAAACCGCCGATATCTACCTGCCTTACCTCGCGGTATTGCCGTTGATTGCGGTGTGGAGTTACTTGCTGGATGGTTTGTTTATCGGCGCGACGCGCGCGCGGGAAATGCGCAATGGCATGCTGTTGACGGTGGTTTTGGTGCTGCCCATTGCCTGGGCGTTGCAAGGATTGGGCAACCACGGGCTGTGGATAACCTTCCTGGTGTTTATGACGGTGCGCAGTCTCACCCTTTGGGCGATTGCCTGGCGCCTAAATCGGCAGGGGCTATGGCTAGGTAGTAGCTGAAAGAATAAGATCCCGGCGTGGGAGCTGGCTTGCCTGCGATGGCGGTGGGTCAGACAACATTCCAGCACTGACACACCGCCATCGCGGCGGTTCGACAAGCCCGGCTCCCCATTAGAGCCGGGTCACGTCACTTATGACGACAGGTACGAAGAGCGCGTCAGCCCCAGACGCAACGCATCCAGGAACTGGGTACGCTCACTGGCACTGATCTTCGCGCTCGCACATTTATCACGGTAATGCGTCATCAACTCCTCCGGCGACAAGTGCACATAACGCAGCATGTCTTCGATCGTGTCGTGGGTCTCGATACCGGCGCTGTACACCGAACCGTCTTCACGCTGGTAGATGTTCACCGAGTCGGTGTCACCGAACAGGTTGTGCATATCACCCAGGATTTCCTGGTAAGCACCGACCAGGAAGATACCCAGCAAGTAGTCCTCGCCTTCGTTCAAGCCGTGAACCGGCAGGCTGGTCTCGATGGACTGCTCGTCGACGTATTGCTTGATCTTGCCGTCGGAGTCACACGTCAGGTCTTGCAGTACGGCACGGCGCAGCGGCTCTTCGTCGAGACGGTGCAGCGGCAGGATCGGCAGGACCTGGCCGATGGCCCAGGTGTCCGGCAGGCTCTGGAACACCGAGAAGTTGCAGATGTACTTGTCGGCCAGCTTGTCGTTGAGCTCGTCCAGCACCTGGCGGTGCGAGCGCTGGCGGGCCTTCAGCGAGTTATGCAGGCGGCGGCACACGGCGAAGTAGCATTGTTCGGCCAGGGCTTTCTCGGCCAGGGTCAGCTTGCCGTCGGCGTACTGGGTAGCCACGTCGCTCATGTAGTGGGTGGCGCGCCAGTAGGTTTCGGTGACCATCTCGATGTCGGTCGGGCCGAGCAGGTCCACCAGCCACTGCACGGTTTCCGGCAGGGCTTCCTTGTTCTCGATCACCGGCACGTCGTCGTTGTGCTTCTCGACGTCGGTCACCTGCACCACCAGCATGGCGTGGTGGGCGGTCAGCGAACGGCCACTTTCGGAGAAGATGTTCGGGTGCGGCAGGCTCTGCGCGTCGCAGAATTCCTTGAGCATGCCCACGACCACGCCGGCGTAGTCGTCCATGTCGTAGTTGATCGAGCTGGCGTTACGCGAGTGGGTGCCGTCGTAGTCCACGCCCAAGCCACCGCCGACGTCGATGTGGTCCACCGGCAGGCCGAGGTTGCGCAGTTCGCCGTAGTAACGGATGGCTTCCTTGAAACCGTGCTGGTAGTCGGCCAGGTTGGCGATCTGCGAGCCCATGTGGAAGTGCAGCAGGCGAATGCCCTGGTCCAGGCCGGCGGCGCGGAAGCGCTCGACGACGGACAACAGCTGCGCCGCCGACAGACCGAACTTGGACTTCTCGCCACCGGTGTCCGCCCATTTGCTCGACGCCAGGGACGACAAGCGCACGCGCAGGCCGACCTGTGGCTTGACCTTGAGGCTGGCAGCCTCTTCGATCACCAGTTCAACTTCGGATTCTTTCTCGATCACGATGAACACGTTGTGGCCGAGTTTCTGGCCCATCAGCGCGAGGCGGATGAACTCACGGTCCTTGTAGCCGTTGCAGACGATGGTGCCGCCCTTCGGCGCCAGGGCCAGCACGGCCAGCAGCTCGGGCTTGGAGCCGGCTTCGAGGCCGATGGACACGTTTTGGGTGGCGATGATGTTTTCGATCACCGCTTCCTGCTGGTTCACCTTGATCGGGTACAGCGCGGTGTACTTGCTCTGGTATTCCAGGCGCTCGATGTTCGAATCGAAAGCGCCGGTCAGTTGGCGTACACGGTCTTGCAGGATGTCGGGGAAGCGCACCAGCAGCGGCAACGACAGGCCGCTCTTGCGCAGCTCGTCGACTTGCTCGTACAGGTCGACTGGCGTGCTGTTCGGGCCGTTCGGACGGACTTCAACGCGACCGGCATCATTGATCGCGAAATACCCGGCCCCCCAATGGCGAATCCCGTAAACACTGCGGCTGTCCGCAACTGTCCATTGGCTGCCATCGTCTTTGCGTGTGCGTCGTACGGACATCGAAGTCCCCTATAAATGAAGTCGAAGGCACCGCCCCTATCAGAGGCTGGCGCAGTCTAAAGAATGAAAATGACGATTTGCCTGCGTGCAAGGTAGGACCCCACGCGCAGGACAGAGTTTAGACACAGGTCGGAAGAGGCTTTCAGCCGCCGGACTTCTTGGCCTTGTACCCGAGCTTGATCAGCTCGGCCAACAGCGACTCGACGTGATCGCCCTGAATCTCAATGACGCCGTCTTTCAACGCGCCACCCGTGCCACAGCGTTTTTTCAGCGTCGTGGCCAGTTCCTTCAGGGCCTCTTCGGCCAATGGCACGCCGGTGATGGTGGTCACCGTCTTGCCGCCACGGCCCTTGCTCTCGCGTCGCACGCGGGCAATACCGTCGCCTTCTGGGATCAGGGTCTGTTTGCAGGTACACGAATCCACGGGCTGACGACAGTCCGGGCAGTGTCGACCTGCGTCGGTGGAAAATACCAGGCCACCAAGGGCGGCGAAGGATGCGGCTTTTTTGGCCACCGGCAATCCTCTTGGGAGGATGAAGACTGATCGGCACCCGCAAAGGGGAGTACCGACCGCGAAGCCCCACTCAGGCAGGGGCAGCGCTACCGAACCGCCAAGGTGGTTCGGGTGAAAAGTCGCGCAGTGTAACCACAAAAAGCCGACTTGCTAAGAGCCAAATGGCGCCAATTTATGCAACTTTAGCGACGCAAGGCCAGATAACGGCGCAACCCTTCCTGGGCATCCGGGCAGTAAGGCTTTTGCGCAGCCTCCTGCAGGACTGTTTCAAGGGGTAAAAAGCGCGCCTCCATGACTTCTTCAGGCTGCAAACGCAGCGGCCCGTCCCAGACGGCGGAGTAGGATTTACACCAGAGCCGGCTGTCGCCATCTTCGAAGTAGAAGTGGTCATGTTCGACCAATTCCACTCCGCTGACACCCAACTCCTCTTCCAGCTCGCGAGCCGCCGACAAGGCATACGACTCACCCGCCGCCACCATCCCGCCCGCCGCCGTGTCCCAGAAACCCGGGTACAAGGCTTTGCTCAGGGTGCGCCGATGCACACACAGCTCACCGTTGGAGTTGAACAGGAATATGAAGGTGCAACGGCCAATCAGGCCACGCTGGCGAAGGTCGGACCTGACGAGGTGACCGAGCAGGTTGTCCTGCTCGTCGACCCAACAGATCAATTCAGCATCGGAAGCCGCGCGGTGCGCGGCCTCCTTTTGGGTAGCGTCCATCATCAACCCTGGTTGAGGAGCTGACGCAAGTCGATCACTGCAGCGTTTGCCCGGGAAATGTAGTTGGCCATCACCAACGAATGGTTCGCCAGTACGCCGAAGCCACTGCCATTAAGGATCATGGGGCTCCAAACCGGCTCCTGCGAGGCTTCCAGCTCACGAATGATCTGGCGCACGCTGACCGTGGCATTCTTCTTGGCCAGTACGTCGGCAAAGTCGACTTCGATGGCACGCAACAAGTGCGACAAGGCCCAAGCCTGGCCACGGGCCTCGTAAAACACGTTGTCGATCTGCATCCATGGGGTTTCCACCACTTCCTCATCGACCTGCGGCACTTCACCCGGCGCCAGGGCTTCGGTTTTCAATGCCGTGTTCAGCTTCACCCGGCCCACGCTGGCCGACAAGCGTTGCGACAACGAACCCAAGCGCGTGGCGACGTCGCCCAGCCAGTTGTTCAGGTTGTCGGCACGCGCATAAAACAGCGCACCGCGCTGGTTAGGGTCAGACAGACGTGCTTCGTAGCGACTCAGGGAGTTGATGCCTTCCTGGTATTCCGACTCACTGGACGGGAGCACCCAGCTCTTGTTGTCGAAGTTGAAACGTGGCTCGGCCTTGGCCAGATCCGCGTCTTCGGCCGACTGCGATTGAGAGCGGGCAAAGTCTTTACGCAAGGCGCGGGTCAGGTCACGCACCTGCACCAGCACGCCGTATTCCCAGCTCGGCATGTTGTCCATCCACAGACCTGGCGGGAAGCGATCGTTGGAAATGTAGCCACCGGGCTTGTTCAGCAAGGTGCCGACTACGGTCTTGAGGGTTTCGACCGTGGTATAGCCCACCACCATCTGCTTGCCTTCCTTCTCGGCGGCAAGCTGCGCATTCTGCTGCACCGGAAACAGCGCCGGCTCTTCGCTCCAGTACCAGCCCAGGGCGCCGGTGACCAACAAGTACAGGCCGAGCACACTGAGCACGGCACGGCTCATCAGCACGGTACGAAAATAGCCGCGGTTGGTCGACTTGGGCTCAGGCGCGGGGCCTTTGGCGCTGCCTGCACGGTTTTTCCAGTCCAGCATGGCGATATCCTTTCAATCACTTGAGTTCATGCACTTGAATTGATGGCGTGCGTTCAAACACTCCGACCACAACCCTACCCCATCGTGCCCGCCCATGCGGGGCTTTTCGCCAAACTGGCGCACTGAGGCCGTTCGACTATAAAGGATGCACGCGTTTTACGCTGCGCGACCACCCAGTCAGCAACTGAATGCGACGGGCACGCAGTTTATTGACGTATGACACTCATCCCATTGAAAAGAGGTGCTAGCATAGAGCCATCAGTCGACCTCAGCATGCGCCCTAACTAGTAGTCAGGATATGACCGAGCCAGAAGACCCCAGCCGTGAGCGCCTCAAGCAGCATTTTGCCCAGCGGGTAATTCATCAGGCACGTCAAATTCTTGAGATCTGGCAGCGCCTGCAACGCAGCGAATGGTCCAGTGCAGACCTCGCCGAACTCAGCGAGGCCAACTTGCGCCTGCTGCGCTTTGCCGAGCGCTTCGAACAGCCGGAACACAGCCAGTTGGCGCGACACATCGGCGACTCCCTCAAGGCCGTGGACGAGAACCGTGGCCGCCTGAGCAGCCACCTGATCACCGAACTCAATCGCTTGATGCAGCGCCTGTCCCGCACCGGCCTGCGCCAGGGCGACCAGCTCGAACAAACCTTTCTGCCGCCAATGCGCAAGCCGATCTACGTGATGCTGGCCGATCACGACCGCGCCGAGCGCCTGGCCAAGCAGCTGGAATTCTTTGGCATGAGCGCCCAATCCCTGGACAGCGTGGCGGCGTTCCGCGCATCAATGGCCGAGCGCTTGCCTTCGGCCATCGTGATGGATGTGGATTTCTGCGGCACCGGCCTGGGCCTCAAACTCGCCGCCGAAGCCCAGGAAGGCCTGGAGCACAAGCTGCCGCTGCTGTTTTTCAGCCTGCACGAAACCGATACCCCCACCCGCCTCGCCGCCGTGCGTGCCGGTGGCCAGGAATTTCTTACCGGCACGCTGGAAGCCTCAAGCCTGCTGGAAAAGATCGAAGTGCTGACCTGCGTCGCCCAGTACGAACCGTACAAAGTGCTGATCATCGACGACTCACGGGCCCAGGCGCTGCACACAGAGCGTCTGCTCAACAGTGCCGGCATCGTCACTCGCTCCCTGATCGAGCCGATTCAGGCCATGGCCGAACTGGCGGATTTCCAGCCCGACCTGATCATCCTCGACATGTACATGCCCGCGTGCACCGGCACCGAGCTGGCCAAGGTCATCCGCCATAACGACCGTTATGTGAGCGTGCCGATCATCTACCTGTCGGCCGAGGACGACCTGGACAAACAGCTGGACGCCATGAGCGAAGGCGGTGACGACTTCCTCACCAAGCCAATCAAGCCGCGTCACCTGATCACCACCGTGCGCAACCGTGCGGCACGCGCGCGCCACCTCAAGGCACGGATGGTGCGCGACAGCCTCACCGGCCTTTACAACCACACCCACATCCTGCAATTGCTCGAAGACTGCAGCTTCCGCGCACGCCGCGAGAACAAGCCGCTGAGCTTTGCCATGCTGGATATCGACCACTTCAAGCGGGTCAATGACAGTCATGGCCACCCCATGGGTGACCGTGTGATCAAGAGCCTGGCGCTGTTTCTCAAGCAGCGCTTGCGCAAGACTGACTATATCGGGCGCTACGGCGGCGAAGAATTCGCCATCGTGATGCCCGACACCGATCTGGAATCGGCGTGCCAAGTGCTGGATGAAATCCGCGGGCGCTTTGCCGAAATCCACTATCCCGCCCAACCCCAGGATTTGTGGTGCACCTTCAGCGCTGGGCTGGTGGAGCTGTGCGACGGCTCCGACAGCCTGATGATGGCGGCCCAGGCCGATGAGGCGCTGTACCGCGCCAAGGATGCCGGACGTAACCGCGTGCAGGCCGCGCGCACATCAAAGCAAAGTGCCATCTTTTCACCAGAATCCACCGATTCCGTCATAACCTTGTAATGAAAACGCAATAACTTCAGGCACTTATCTTTTGTCGTCGGTTGAAACCACGCATGCGCCTGAAGCTGCTGACCAATCTCAATACCCTCCTGTTGGTGGCCGTGTGCCTGGCGCTGGGGGCGACGCTGTGGTGGTCGCAGCGCGCCCTGGAGCGGCCTTATCTGCTGATGGAGCGCTACCTGGGTCTGTCGCAGACCTTTCAGAACCAGGCCGCGCGCAATATCGACGACTACCTGGCCAGTGGCGACGCCCTACGCCTGAGCAGTGCCAGCCAGAGCCTCGAAAGCTTGTTGCAGCAGCTGGATGAGCTGCCGGCGGACCTCGCCCAAAACCTGCGCCCCAGCCTGGTGGACCTGGATGCGTTCAGCAAGACCGCCTTGCTGGCAGCCGGCAAACTGGCAGGCGACCCGCAAGCCTTGCTGCTGCAGGCCGAGCGCGAATTGGGCGCGAACCTGGAGCAGTTGAGCCAGTACGCCATCAGCGTGAACTCTCCCGAGGCCGCCCGCTATCTACCGCCTTTGCTGGCAGCGTCCCAGCACCTGGGCAAACTGTCTCTGGCCCGCGACAAACTGGTCACCAGCGGGCGCGCGGAACTGGCCGACGATGTGGAACGCGAAGTCAGCAACATTCGCAGCCAGGCTGACCTGCTGGAACAACTGCCGTTGCTGGGCGTGAAAGCCAGCGCCGAATCCAGCGCCGACGACTTTTCCGCGCTGATGGGCCTGGAAAACACCGGAAAAACCGAAGCCCAGGACACCGGCGTCGACCTCAAGCGTGAGCTCAACAGCCTGCTGACCCGTTACCCGGCCGAACTCAAGCGCACCCGCGAACAGATCCAGCAGCGCACCGACCTGGCCGCCCAGACCCACCAGAAAATCGACACCGTGCAACACGCCATCGCCGGACTGGAACCTGTGGTGCGCGCGCAGCATGGCAAGATCCAGGGCGAAGTGCGCCTGATGCAAGGCGTGATGATCGGCCTGATCCTGCTGATCGCACTGCTGATCGACACCCTGCAACGCCGCTTGGCACGTGTACTGACCAACCTGGCACCGGCCCTGTCGACCTGGGCAGAGGGCGATTTCAGCCAGCCGATCGCCCTGGGCAAGACCAATCGCGAACTGCACGATATTGAAGCCTCCCTGAACCGTCTGCGGGCTTACCTGGTGGACTTGGTCGGCACCATTCGTGGCAATGCCGAGGAAGTTGTCGGCAGCAGCCGTGCGCTGGCCGAACTGAGCAGCGGCCTGCACGACGGCGCCGAACGCCAGGCCGGAGATACCGCGCAGATTCGTGATTCGCTGGGTGAACTGGAAGCGACCATCCAGCAAGTCGCGGGCGATGCCAGCCAGGCAGCAGGCGCCAGTCGCAGCGCCGGTCAGGCGGTGGAACAGGGCCAACGCGTGATCGGCCTGAGCCTGACCGGGCTGCATGCCCTGGTGGGCGAAGTGCAGCAGAATGCGCAGATGATCGAAAAACTCGCCGAAGAATCCGCCACCATCGGCGGCGTGCTGACGGTGATCCGTTCGATTGCCGATCAGACCAACCTGCTCGCCCTCAACGCCGCCATCGAGGCGGCCCGTGCCGGTGAAGCAGGACGTGGTTTCGCCGTGGTGGCCGACGAAGTCCGCTCCCTGGCCCAGCGCACCGCTGGCGCTACCGCAGAGATCCAGAGCCTGATCGCCGGCCTGCAAAGTGCCGCCCATCAATCGGTCCAAGGCATGCGCGCCCAGGTCGAACACGCCGAAGCCACTGCCCAGCAAGCCCAGGCAGCAGACGGCGCGCTGGATGAGATCGTCGGCGCGATACAGACCATTTCCGAGACTGCCGTGCGCATCGCTGATGTGACGGCGCAACAGAGTGGGGCTGTGAGTGAGATTCGCGATAACAGTGAGCGGATTCATCAGATGGGTGAGGACAACTTGCTGCGGATTGGCCAAGGGCGTAGCCAGGGCGAGCATCTGTTGGTGCTCGGTGGGCAGCTCAACACTGCGGTGCAGGCCTTCCGCGTGTGACCCGACTTCCCACCTCATCAATCACAAGCCATGCGCAGATCAGAACTGTGGGCGCTGGTCTGCCTGCGATCGCGGTGGGCCAGTTAACACATCCGGTACTGACACACCGCCATCGCAGGCAGGCCAGCTCCCACATTGAATCTCCATCAGCTTCGAAGACGTGCCACCAATGACCAGATCCTACGACTTGGTCACATACTTTGCGCTATCCTCGCTAATCGTGCCGCCTACTGCATAGAACTGGACAGTCACAAAGGCTTTGCGGCATAGTCGCCGGGTTCTGCCGTACCCACATCAATAACAAGGAACAGCCGATGGCGACCTTACTGGTTCTTCACGGACCCAACCTGAACCTGCTCGGCACCCGTGAACCGGGCGTCTACGGGGCAGTCACCCTGGACCAGATCAACCTCGACCTGGAACGCAGGGCGCGTGAAGCCGGCCACCATCTGCTCTACCTGCAAAGCAATGCCGAGTACGAATTGATTGATCGCATCCATGCCGCGCGTGGCGAAGGCGTGGACTTTATCCTGATCAATCCCGCCGCTTTTACACACACAAGCGTTGCATTACGTGACGCATTGCTGGCGGTGAGCATCCCATTCATCGAAGTGCATTTGTCGAACGTGCACAAACGCGAAGCTTTCCGCCATCACTCCTACTTCTCCGACGTTGCGGTAGGTGTGATCTGCGGCCTTGGCGCCAGCGGTTACCGACTGGCCCTGGAGGCCGCCCTGGAACAACTTGAACAACCGGCCAAGCGCCCCTGACCGACCCTTGGGAGTTGATGATTCATGGATATCCGTAAAGTTAAGAAACTGATCGAACTGCTGGAAGAATCCGGTATCGACGAGCTGGAAATCAAGGAAGGCGAAGAGTCCGTACGGATCAGCCGTCACAGCAAGACCCCGGCCCAACAGTTCTACGCGCCACAGATGCAAGCACCGGCTCCAGCCGCTGCTGCGCCGGCCGCCGCACCTGCTGCTGCCGCGGCACCTGCCGCCCCGGCTGCTCCTGCGCTGAACGGCTTCGTGGTCAAGTCGCCAATGGTCGGTACGTTCTACCGCACCCCGGCACCGACCTCGCCAGCCTTCGTTGAAGTCGGCGCAACCGTGAAAGTGGGCGACACCATCTGCATCGTTGAAGCGATGAAAATGATGAACCACATCACCGCTGAAAAAGCCGGCGTCATCGAATCCATCCTGGTAGAAAACGGTCAGCCGGTTGAGTACGACCAGCCGCTGTTCACCATCGTTTGAACCGCGGAGCGCCTTCGATGTTGAAACCTGCGAAGAAACTGCAAAAAGTCCTGATCGCCAACCGCGGCGAGATCGCGCTGCGTATCCTGCGCGCCTGTAAGGAAGAGGGCATCAAGACCGTCGCTGTTTACTCGACGGCCGATACCGAATTGATGCACGTGAAACTGGCGGACGAAAGCATCTGCATCGGCCCGCCACTGGCCACGAACTCGTACCTGAAAGTCTCGAACATCATCGCGGCCGCGGAAGTGACCGGCGCCGATGGCATCCACCCTGGCTATGGCTTCCTCGCGGAAAACGCCGATTTCGCCGAACAGGTGGAAAAATCCGGGTTTGCCTTCATCGGCCCGAAAGCCGAAACCATTCGCCTGATGGGCGACAAGGTTTCGGCCAAGGACGCCATGATCGCGGCTGGCGTGCCAACCGTGCCAGGCTCCGACGGCCCGCTGCCTGAAGACGAGGAAACCGCTTTGCGCATTGGTCGCGAAGTCGGTTACCCGGTGATCATCAAGGCCGCCGGTGGCGGTGGTGGTCGCGGCATGCGCGTGGTGCACAAGGAAGAAGACCTGATCGAAGCCGCCAAGCAGACCCGCTCCGAAGCGGGCGCCTGGTTCGGCAACCCGATGGTCTACCTGGAGAAGTACCTGACCAACCCACGTCACGTGGAAGTCCAGGTACTGTCCGACGGCCAGGGCCACGCCATCCACCTGGGCGACCGCGATTGCTCGCTGCAACGTCGTCACCAGAAGGTCCTGGAAGAAGCGCCAGCACCGGGCCTGGACGAAAAAGCGCGCCAGGAAGTACTGGCTCGTTGCGTCAAGGCGTGCATCGACATCAACTACCGTGGCGCGGGTACTTTCGAGTTCCTGTACGAGAACGGTCGTTTCTACTTCATCGAGATGAACACGCGCGTGCAGGTAGAGCACCCGGTGTCGGAGATGGTCACCGGTATCGACATCGTCAAGGAGATGCTCAGCATCGCCGCCGGCAACCCGCTGTCCTTCACCCAGGACGATGTGAAGATGCACGGCCACTCCCTGGAGTGCCGCATCAACGCTGAAGACCCGAAAACCTTTATCCCGAGTCCAGGCCTGGTCAAGCACTTCCATGCTCCGGGCGGCAACGGCGTTCGCGTCGATTCGCACCTGTACAGCGGCTACAAGGTTCCGTCCAACTACGACTCGCTGATCGGCAAGCTGATCACCTGGGGCGCGACCCGCGACGAGGCCATGGCCCGTATGCGCAACGCCCTGGACGAAATCGTGGTCGACGGCATCAAGACCAACATCCCGCTGCATCGGGATCTGGTTCGCGATGAAGGCTTCTGCGAAGGTGGTGTGAACATTCACTACCTGGAACACAAACTGGCCAACCAGTAAGTGCTCCGCTCAACAAAGCCGCCTTCGGGCGGCTTTGTTGTTTCTGGATCACCTGGATTTTGTGGTCACACACTCTAAATGTGGGAGCGGGCTTGCTCGCGAATGCGGTGGGTCAGTGATGAGTTTGTCGACTCACACGCCGCATTCGCGAGCAAGCCCGCTCCCACATTTAAACCCTGTGCAGTCAGTGGTGTCGTCTTCTGCCCGCCGCTCGCGTAAACTTGCGCCCTTTCGCAGCCCCACCCCGCTGCACACTCATTTTTTTCAAAGGTGCCCGCCATGCCTTGGCTGCAAGTCCGTCTCGCCATCAGCCCAGAACAAGCCGAAACCTATGAAGACGCTTTCCTCGAAGTAGGCGCTGTCTCGGTCACCTTCATGGACGCCGAAGACCAGCCGATCTTCGAGCCGGAGCTCAACACCACGCCGCTGTGGTCCCACACCCATTTGCTGGCCCTGTTCGAAGACGGCACCGATGCCGCCGCCGTACTGGCCCATATGGAGTTGCTGACAGGTGGGCCGTTGCCGGAGCATCACAGCGAAGTCATCGAAGACCAGGACTGGGAACGCAGCTGGATGGACAACTTCCAGCCGATGCGTTTCGGCCAGCGCCTGTGGATCGTGCCAAGCTGGCATGCCGCCCCGGAGCCGGACGCCGTCAACCTGCTGCTCGACCCAGGGCTGGCATTCGGCACCGGCACCCACCCCACCACCGCGCTGTGCCTGGAATGGCTGGACGGCCAGGACCTGACCGACAGCCACGTGCTGGACTTCGGCTGCGGCTCGGGGATCCTGGCAATTGCCGCCCTGTTGCTGGGCGCCAAGGAAGCCGTGGGCACCGATATCGACGTGCAGGCCCTGGAAGCCTCCCGCGATAACGCCGGGCGCAACAACATCCCTGAGGGCAAATTCCCACTCTACCTGCCGGAGCAATTGCCCCAGGTGCAGGCCGATGTACTGGTCGCCAACATCCTCGCCGGCCCGCTGGTGTCCCTGGCACCGCAACTGTCGAGCCTGGTCAAGCCGGGCGGCCGCCTGGCGCTGTCAGGTATCCTGGCCGAGCAAGGCGAAGACGTTGCCGCCGCCTACGCGAAGGATTTCGAGCTGGATCCGATCGCCAACCGTGATGGCTGGGTACGCATCAGCGGGCGTCGGCGCTAGAATGAGCGCTTGCCTGAATCGGATGGCCGCATGACCGACAGTTTCGTCACCCAGTGCCCGCACTGCCAAGCACGCTTTCGCGTCAACCACGCTCAATTGAGCGTGGCCCGTGGCGTGGTGCGCTGCGGTTCGTGCCTGCAAGTGTTCAACGCCGCTCGTCAATTGCTGGAGCAGCGCGGCAAGGCGTCCGCGCCGGAGCCAGAGGCGCCGCTGGCGCTGACGCCTGAGCCTGCGCGGGCCATCAGCCAGAAGCAGTGGACCGCCGAAGAGCTGGACCTGGACAACCTGGACCTGGACGAAGAACTGGCCAAGCTGGAACGCCGCGAGATTCAGCACACGCTGCCGGCTGGCGCAGATCGTCGCCAGCCCGGCACCGACCGCCGCCAAAAGGAAGAATCCTTCAGCGCCAGCCGCGACACGGTCAAGGCCGAAGAGGAAAAATGGGCGTCGAGCCTGTTCAGCGAGCCGCCTGAAGAGCGCCTCCACGTCACTGAGGACGAGCCTGAACCTGCGACCAGGCAGCGCACCGAACCGTCAATGTCGTTCCACACCGACGAACTCGACGAGGAGCCGCCACTGCGCTCAACGCCAGTCGATGATGACATCGACCCGCCGTTCACCCCGCTGACCAAAGCGGCCGAACCCGAAGATCGCCTGCAACCTCGCCGCAAACGCCCGCGCCCTGAGGCCGGTGTGCATGACGATGTGCTCCAGGACCTGGAAGACGACCCGCTGCACCTGTACGCGCAAAAACGCCCATCGGGTTGGGGCCGCCGCCTGGTCTGGCTGTTGCTGGTGTTGATGGCTGCCGGCGGCCTGGCGGGTCAGTACATCGCTTATCAATTCGACGACCTGGCTCGCCAGGACGCCTATCGTCCGTGGTTCCAGCAACTGTGCCCCACACTGGGCTGCACGGTGCCATCACGGGTCGATATCGCCCACATCAAGAGCAGCAACCTGGTGGTGCGCAGTCACCCGGACTTCGCCGGGGCCTTGGTGGTGGACGCGATCATCTATAACCGCGCGACCTTCTCCCAGCCCTTCCCGCTGCTGGAGCTGCGTTTTGCCGATTTGAATGGCAGCCTGATTGCCAGTCGTCGCTTCAAACCCGCCGAATACCTCAGCGGTGAATTGGCCGGTGTTAGCGAAATGCCATCGCAAACCCCGATCCATATCTCCCTGGATATCCTCGACCCGGGCAATAAAGCCGTGAATTACAGCCTGAGCTTTCACTCGCCCGAGTGAATCGGTGCATGGGTTGAGATTTGACGGCAGGTTATTGACTTTCCCCTGCGCAACCAAACCGGTAGCGATAAAGAAATAACTGTTCAGATTTTATCCAATTCAGCCTTTATCCAGTCATCGAGAGCGGGTATCATGCCAACCCTTTTTCGAACTCTAATGATCCGGCCCCACAACAGGGAAGTCCTATGTCGGCGGTACGCATCGGCCCATATACATTACAGAATGGCTTGATTCTCGCCCCGATGGCGGGCGTCACCGACCAACCCTTTCGTCAGCTATGCAAGCGTTTGGGCGCGGGCCTAGTTGTCTCGGAAATGGTCACCAGCGACATGAGCTTGTGGAACACCCGCAAATCGCGGATGCGCATGATCCACGAAGGTGATCCCGAGCCCCGCTCGGTCCAGATCGCCGGTGGAGATGCACAGATGCTGGCGGATGCGGCCCGCGCCAACGTGGAGTTGGGGGCGCAGATCATCGACATCAACATGGGCTGCCCGGCCAAGAAGGTCTGCAACAAGGCCGCCGGTTCCGCCCTGTTGAAAGATGAGCAGTTGGTTGCCGAGATCCTGCAGGCCGTTGTCGCCGCAGTGGATGTGCCGGTCACCCTGAAGATTCGTACCGGTTGGGACCGGGACAACAAGAACGGCCTGACAGTGGCGAAGATCGCTGAACAGGCAGGCATTACAGCGCTGGCGGTGCATGGCCGCACCCGCGCCGACCTTTACACCGGTGAAGCCGAGTACGACACCATTGCTGCGATCAAGCAGGCAGTGTCGATGCCGGTGTTTGCCAATGGCGACATCGACTCCGCCGAGAAAGCCCGGCGCGTACTGCACGCCACCGGTGCCGATGGTTTGTTGATTGGCCGGGCAGCCCAGGGGCGGCCATGGATTTTCCGTGAGATCGAGCATTTTCTGCGTACCGGTGAAGTGTTGCCGGCACCGGAGCTGGTCGAGGTGGAACGTATTCTGCTAGAGCATCTGGCCGCCCTGCACGCCTTCTATGGAGACGTGATGGGAGTACGCATTGCTCGCAAGCATGTCGGCTGGTATCTCGCAACCCTGCCGGGCGCCAGGGAGTTTCGCGCCCACTTCAATCGTTTGGATGATACGGAAGCACAGTGCGCCAACGTTCGAGAGTTCTTCAGCGAGCGTTACAAGAGCCTGGGGACAGGGGACGGAGAGGGGGTGGCCGCATGACGATGATGACCGAGACTTTAGTGAGTGGAACAACACCCGTGAGCGACAACGTCAATTTGAAACAGCACCTCAACACGCCGAGCGAAGAAGGCCAGACCCTTCGCGGGAGTGTCGAGAAGGCGCTGCACAATTATTTCGCCCACCTTGAGGGCGCTTCCGTCACGGACGTGTACAACCTGGTGCTCTCCGAAGTCGAGGCGCCCTTGCTCGAAAGCGTGATGAACTACGTCAAGGGCAACCAGACCAAAGCCAGTGAGCTGCTGGGCCTCAACCGTGGCACCTTGCGCAAAAAGCTCAAGCAGTACGATTTGTTGTAAGCATTCAATCAAACCAGAAAGGCGCCCGCGTAAAAAACGGTCGCCTTTTTTGCTGACTCCTTTGCTTTTGATGGAAATTGAAATGACCGACCAGACTACCCGCCTGCCGATCCGCCGCGCCTTGATCAGTGTCTCCGACAAGACCGGGATCCTCGAATTTGCCCGGGAGCTGGAAGCCCTGGGCGTGGAAATCCTCTCCACGGGCGGGACCTTCAAACTGCTGCAGGACAACGGCGTGGCCGCAGTGGAAGTGGCGGACTACACCGGTTTCGCAGAGATGATGGACGGTCGGGTCAAGACCCTGCACCCGAAAATCCACGGCGGCATCCTCGGCCGTCGCGGCACCGACGACGCGATCATGGCCGAGCACGGCATCAAGCCGATCGACCTGGTAGCCGTTAACCTCTACCCGTTCGAAGCCACCATCAACAAGCCAGGCTGCGACCTGCCGACCGCCATCGAAAACATCGATATCGGCGGCCCGACCATGGTGCGCTCGGCTGCCAAGAACCACAAAGACGTGGCCATCGTGGTCAACGCCAGCGACTACGCCAATGTGCTTGAAAGCCTGAAAGCCGGCGGCCTGACCTACGCCCAGCGTTTCGACCTGATGCTCAAGGCGTTCGAACACACTGCCGCCTACGACGGCATGATCGCCAACTACATGGGCACCGTTGACCAAACCGCTGAAACCCTGTCGACCTCCGGCCGCAGCCAGTTCCCGCGCACCTTCAACAGCCAGTTCATCAAGGCCCAGGAAATGCGCTACGGCGAGAACCCGCATCAGAGTGCGGCGTTCTACGTGGAAGCCAAGCCAGCCGAAGTGGGCATCGCCACCGCGACCCAGTTGCAAGGCAAGGAGCTGTCCTACAACAACGTGGCTGACACCGACGCCGCACTGGAATGCGTGAAGAGCTTCGTCAAGCCAGCCTGCGTGATCGTCAAGCATGCCAACCCATGCGGCGTGGCTGTAAGCCCGGACGCTGAAGGCGGTATCCGCCAGGCCTACGAGCTGGCCTACGCCACCGACACCGAATCGGCGTTTGGCGGCATCATTGCCTTCAACCGTGAACTGGATGCCGAGACCGCCAAAGCGATCGTCGAGCGTCAGTTCGTTGAGGTGATCATCGCCCCTTCCGTCAGCGAAGAAGCCCGCGCCATCGTGGCGGCCAAAGCCAACGTGCGCCTACTGGCCTGCGGAGAGTGGTCGGCTGAGCGTGCCGCTGCCTGGGACTACAAACGCGTCAACGGCGGCCTGCTGGTACAGAGCCGTGACATCGGCATGATCGGCAGCCAAGACCTGAAAGTCGTGACCCAGCGCGCCCCGACCGAGCAAGAGATCAACGACCTGATCTTCGCCTGGAAAGTCGCCAAGTACGTTAAATCCAACGCCATCGTCTACGCCAAGAATCGCCAGACCATCGGCGTCGGCGCCGGCCAGATGAGCCGCGTGAACTCGGCGCGTATCGCCGCGATCAAGGCCGAACACGCGGGTTTGCAAGTGGCGGGTTCGGTAATGGCTTCCGACGCATTCTTCCCGTTCCGTGACGGCCTGGACAACGCCGCAAAAGCCGGCGTCACCGCCGTGATCCAACCGGGTGGTTCGATGCGTGATGCTGAAGTCATCGCTGCCGCTGATGAAGCCGGCATCGCCATGGTCTTCACCGGCATGCGCCACTTCCGCCACTGATTGATTAGATCGCCTGTGGGCACCGGCTCCATGTGGGAGCTGGCTTGCCTGCGATAGCATCACCCGGGTCTGACTGGACGACCGAGGTGCCTGCATCGCCGGCAAGCCCAGCCCTCACAGAAAAGCACCGTCCACAGTGCTCTCCCTGATTCAGCGTCATCCGAGGTTTTTGAAATGAATGTTTTGATCATTGGCAGCGGTGGCCGTGAACACGCCCTGGCCTGGAAAGTTGCCCAAGACCCGCGTGTCCAGAAAGTGTTCGTTGCACCCGGCAACGCCGGTACCGCCATTGAAGCCAAATGCGAGAACGTTGCTATCGACGTGCTGGCCCTTGAGCAACTGGCCGATTTTGCTGAAAAGAATGTATCCCTGACCATCGTCGGTCCGGAAGTGCCATTGGTTGCCGGCGTGGTAGACCTGTTCCGCAGCCGTGGCCTGGACTGCTTCGGCCCAACCGCGGGCGCTGCGCAGCTGGAAGGCTCCAAGGCGTTTACCAAGGATTTCCTGGCACGCCACAAGATCCCGACCGCCGACTATCAGAATTTCACCGAGATCGAGCCGGCCCTGGCTTACCTGCGTGAAAAAGGTGCGCCGATCGTGATCAAGGCCGATGGCCTGGCCGCCGGCAAAGGCGTGATCGTCGCCATGACCCTGCAGGAAGCCGAAGACGCCGTGCGCGACATGCTTGCCGGCAACGCATTCGGTGACGCCGGTTCGCGCGTGGTGATCGAGGAATTCCTCGACGGCGAAGAAGCCAGCTTTATCGTGATGGTCGACGGCAAGAACGTCTTGCCGATGGCCACCAGCCAGGACCACAAACGCGTCGGCGACGGCGACACCGGCCCGAACACCGGTGGCATGGGTGCCTACTCCCCTGCCCCGGTGGTCACCGCCGATGTGCATCAGCGCGTCATGGACCTGGTGATCTGGCCAACCGTGCGTGGCATGGCTGACGAAGGCAACGTGTACACCGGTTTCCTGTACGCCGGCCTGATGATCGACAAAGCCGGCAACCCGAAAGTCATCGAGTTCAACTGCCGCTTCGGTGACCCTGAAACCCAACCGGTGATGCTGCGCCTGCAATCGAGCCTGGTGCTGCTGGTGGAAGCCGCCCTGGCCCAGGCCCTGGACAAGGTAGAAGCACAGTGGGATCCGCGTCCGAGCGTTGGCATTGTGCTGGCGGCCGGTGGCTACCCTGCCGATTACGCCAAGGGTGACGTGATTGAAGGTCTCGACGCGGCTGCTACGCTGGAAGGCAAAGTCTTCCATGCAGGCACTGCGCTCAAGGATGGCCAGGTCGTGACCGCCGGTGGCCGTGTGTTGTGCGCCACCGCCATGGGCGCCAGTGTCGACGCCGCGCAGCAACAGGCTTATCAGTTGGCTGCGAAGATCGACTGGAAAGGCTGCTTCTATCGCAAGGACATTGGCTATCGCGCCATTGCGCGGGAGCGTGGCGAGAGCCAGTAAGCAGCTATCCGTTCGGCTAGGCAAGGGCCTCTGGCCCTTGCCGTATGCAGGTCTACCCGCGCATAGTTAACTGTGCATCAACCTACGAAGGGATTTCGCCGTGCGCTGGCTCAGGATCGCCATAGGTTTCACTGTCAGCCTGCTGACACTGCTCTGCTTGTTCCCGGCCCAGGCCGCCGCGCAAGGCAGTGGCTGGGCAGTATTGCTTGATGAACAGGCCGACCTGCAACTGAGCGACATCCGTTCCTCGCGCTACACCAATCAATTCAGCCCCACCGAACTGGACCGCATTACCGCCGCGGAACCGGACGGTGCGTTGTGGGTGCGTTTCAAACTGCAACCCGGCAAGCACGAACAAGTGCTGCGGGTCTTTGCCCCGGACCTGTCCCACCTGAGCCTCTATGTACTGGACGGCGACACCCTGGTGGAACAACAGAGCACCGGCACACGTCAGCCCCAGGCCGAGCGTCCGTTGCCCAGCAGCGACTTCATGCTGCCCATGCCCCAGAGCCAGAAGCCTTTAGAGGTCTACCTGCGCCTGGTCTCGGAACACGAACTGCGCCCCTATATCACCCTGGAACCGGCCGTGCTCGCCGCCGCCGACCAGACCCAGACGCTGATCTACGGCCTGCTGTTCGGCTGCCTGCTGATGCTGATCCTGCACAACCTCACCCGTTTCGCCTACCACCGCTCGCGCAGCAGCCTGTGGTTGGCCGCCTGCGAAATCCTGCTGATGCTCAGCCTCGCGCTGCTGCTGAACCTGATCGGCCCGTGGCTGCCGAACTGGCACGCGATCCAGACGCCGGGCGCCTACCTGGCGCTGCTGCTGACGGCGCCGTGCGGATTGATGTTTGCCTATCGGTTCTTCATGCCTTTGGGCCCACATCCGCTGAACAAGCTGTTGATGGCGGATATCCTGTTCATCGTGCTGTGCGGCCTGCTGCTGTTGTTCGTCAACACCCTGCCGCTGAACATCATCACCTATGCCCTGGTGGCTCTGGCCGGCTTGAGCATGCTGTTCGTCTCGGCTTATCACTGGCAGAAAGGCTACCGTCCGGCGCGCCTGTTCGTGGCGGCGATGGTGGTGTTCAACATCGGTACGTTGATCATCCTGCCGGCACTGCTGGGCCTGACGATGGTCTCGCCCCAGGGCCTGATCGTCACGCTGCTGGCGTTTATCTGCCTCAGTGGTCTGTTGATGAGCCTGGCGCTGGGCGAACGCCAGCGCGCAATTGTCGAAGCGCGCTTCAGCCTCAGCCGCGACCTGGCGGCAAGCAATGCCGAGATTGCCGCCAAGGCCGAGTTCCTGGCCAAGATCAGCCACGAAATCCGCACCCCCATGAACGGAGTGCTGGGTATGACCGAGCTGCTGCTGGGCACGCCCCTCTCGGTGAAACAGCGTGACTACGTGCAGACCATCCACAGCGCCGGCAATGAACTGCTCACGCTGATCAACGAAATCCTCGATATCTCCAAGCTGGAATCCGGCCAGATCGAATTGGATGACGTGCAGTTCGACCTCAATGCACTGATCGAAGACTGCCTGAGTATCTTCCGCGCCAAGGCTGAACAACAGAACGTCGAGCTGATCAGTTTTATCCAGCCCCAGGTGCCTCGCGTGATCAGTGGCGACCCGACGCGCCTGCGCCAGGCCATGTTGAGCCTGCTGGAAAACGCCCTGCAAAAGACCGACGAAGGTGAAGTGCTGATCGTCGTCGCGCTGGACGACCGCAGCACCAAGCCGCGCCTGCGCATCGCCGTGCAGGACAGCGGTTTGCCGATGGAAGCCGCCGAGCGTGACGCTCTGCTGCACAGCGAACTGCACAGCAAGAACTTCTTCTCCGCCACCCGACTGAACGGCCACCTGGGCCTGGTCATCGCCCGCCAATTGATCCTATTGATGAACGGCGAATTCGGCATCAAGAGCGGCAGCCACCAAGGCAGCACCTTATGGCTGACGTTACCGCTGGACCCGGAACGCCTGGAACACCCCACCTCCGACCTCGACGGCCCACTCAAGGGCGCACGGGTGCTGGTGGTGGACGACAACGACACCTGTCGCAAAGTATTGGTGCAGCAATGCTCGGCCTGGGGCCTCAACGTCAGCGCCGTGCCTTCGGGCAAGGAAGCCCTGGCGTTGCTGCGCACCAAGGCGCACCTGCGCGATTACTTCGACGTGGTGCTGCTGGACCAGAACATGCCCGGCATGACCGGCATGCAACTGGCGGCGAAGATCAAGGAAGACCCAAGCCTGAACCACGACATCCTGCTGATCATGCTCACCGGCATCAGCAATGCGCCGAGCAAGATCATCGCGCGCAATTGCGGGATCAAGCGCATCCTCGCCAAGCCCGTGGCCGGCTATACGCTCAAGACCACCCTGGCCGACGAACTGACCCAGCGCAGCAAGGGTAACGTCCCACCACGCCCCGTCCTCAACACGCCGGCGGCCATCACCGTGCCAACGGATTTCCGCATCCTGGTGGCAGAAGACAACAGCATCTCCACCAAGGTGATCCGTGGCATGCTCGGCAAGCTCAACCTCAACCCGGACACCGCCAGCAATGGTGAAGAAGCCCTGGAGGCGATGAAGGCCCAGCGCTATGACCTGGTGTTGATGGATTGCGAAATGCCGATCCTCGATGGTTTCTCGGCCACCCAGCAATTGCGCGCGTGGGAAGTCAGCCACCAGCGCGTTCGTACGCCGGTGGTGGCGCTGACGGCGCACATTCTGTCCGAGCACAAGGAGCGCGCACGCCAGGCCGGGATGGACGGGCACATGGCCAAGCCCGTTGAGTTGTCACAGTTGCGTGAGCTGGTGGAGTTCTGGGTGGCGCAGCGGCAACAGCGGCCAGAGCACGCCCCCTCCTGACGTGTAATGCAGAACCCATGTGGAAGCGGGCTTGCTCGCGAATACGGTGTGTCGGTCAATGCATCCTTAACTGATCCATCGCATTCGCGAGCAAGCCCGCGCCCACATTTGGTCTCTGCCGCCTGATAGACTCTCAACACTTCCTCCGCCGCGAGCCGCCCCCATGCTCCACGTGTTATTCAGCGTCTACCTGAAAATGCTGGTGCTCTACAGCCCGTTCTTCGTGCTGTCCTGCTTTATCAGCCTCACCCGTGGCTATTCCAGCAAAGAGCGGCGGCGCCTGGCGTGGAAGGTGGCGTTGGCAACCCTGGTATCGAGCGTGTTGCTCTACCTGTTCGGCCGCATCATTTTCAGCGTGTTCGGCATCACCGTCGACGCGTTCCGCATCGGTGCCGGCAGTGTGCTGTTCATTTCCGCCTTGGGCATGGCCCAGGGCAAGTCCGCAGTGCAGACCGACAACGTACAGCAGGACGTGACCATCGTACCGCTGACCATTCCCCTCACCGTCGGCCCCGGCACCATCGGTGCGTTGTTGGTGATGGGCGTGAGCCAGCCGCATTGGGATGACAAAATCACCGCCATCCTCAGCATCGCCCTGGCCAGCCTCACGGTGGGCGTGGTGCTGTACCTGTCCAACCGGATCGAACGCATCTTGGGCGACCAGGGCTTGCAGATTGTCAGTCGGTTGATGGGGTTGTTCGTGTGTGCCCTGGCCGCGCAAATCATCTTCACCGGTGTGCGCGGTTACCTGGTGCCTTAAATCCGGTACTTGGCGATCGCCAATTGCACCTTGTCACCCGCACTCTCGCGCATCAGTTGGATCGTCTTTTCGTTGACTACCGAGGTGTTCAGCACCAGGCACGTCTGCCCGCTGAAGGCCTCGAATGAGGAACTGTCCCATTCCAGAAATGGCAACCCTACCTGCTTGCTCACTCCCTGGGTGCTGTAGGTCACCAGCACCATCATCAGTTCCCCCTCTGTTTGCGCACAGGACGCCAGGCCGAAGTCGCCGCCCTGGTGTACGGCACTGTTGCGTTTGAACAGCTCGAAAGTCCCAGGTATCTGCTTCAACGCCTCCACTGCATCGGCCGCCAGTTTCGGCAATACGCTGAGCAAGTGCGCAGACAATGATGTCGACGCCAGCAGGGCCGCGATGATATTCAGCGCCGCCGATTGCACGGTCAGGCCCTTGCCGGAACGTGAAATCCGTTCGAAGCGGCTGCGCACCGGCAACCACCCCAGGCTGACCATCACCCTGATGAATTCGTCGTACCAACGTTCGGTGCCGCGTGGGACTTTCAACACATCGCTGACATAGCTGCTGGCCAGCAAATAGCTCTTACGCACGTATTCCCGATTTAAACCGGACAAGCCTTCGGCAAACGAGATGACGCTGTTGTTGACCACCGCGGCGTTGAAGTCGTCCTCGATGTCCAGCGGCAAGGCCGCGCGCTTGCCTGACGCTCCCGGTAGTGTGTAGGCGGCAATCAACTTGCGCCTTTTTGTACTGCTGATCCTTCTGTGATGTCGCTCCATTTTAGTTCTCCACAAGCACCCCGACTCGGGGCTTATGTCCACCCTAGTTCACTGACTGAAGCCTTTTCCAGACGACAAACATTCCTTGGCGCAGCGCATCAAACCGTGCTGCCCAGCAATAATGCGGCGCGCCTGGCGGGCTTCCGAATTTCGTCGTAGAAAAAAGAAAAAGCCCCGGACAACGCCAGGAAAATCCCTGGGTCATTCGGAGCTTTCAGGCACCTGAGGGGCGGTTTTCAGGAGGCCGGTTTCTCGCCGTACCAGCGCGGCGTGTACACCCACTCACCGCCACCGGCACGCGGGAAGGTGACGGTGGTGGACGAGCCGATCAGCACCATGGTGCGCATGTCCACCTGATCCGGCGTCAATTGCCCCAGCGTGGTGACACGCAGCGTCTGACCCGGCCGACCGATATCACGGCCCAGCACCACCGGCGTTTCAGGCGTGCGATGCCGCGCGACGATTTCCAGGGCACGCCCCAGCTGCCACGGCCGCGAGCGCGAGATCGGGTTGTAGAACGCCAGCGCCAGGTCGGCCTGGGAGGCAAGGTCCAGGCGTTTTTCAATGATCGACCAAGGCTTGAGGTTGTCCGACAGCGACATCACGCAAAAGTCATGGCCCAACGGTGCACCGGCCTGAGCGGCGGTGGCGAGCGACGCCGAGACCCCTGGAAGGATTTGCAGGTCGACCTGATGCCAGGTCGGGTCGCTGGATTCGTGCAGGGCTTCGATCACGGCAGCGGCCATGGCGAACACGCCCGGGTCGCCGGACGACACTACGACCACCGAGCGACCTTGGGCCGCCAGCTCGAAGGCATGGCGGGCACGCTGCATTTCTTCGCGGTTATCGGTGCAATGCTGCACCTGGTCGTCTCGGAACGGGCCGGCCATGCGCACGTAGGTTTCGTAGCCGAGCACATCGGTGCAACGCGCCAGTTCGGTTTTTACCGCAGGCACCATCAACTCGGCAGCGCCAGGTCCCAGGCCGATCACGGCAAGGCGGCCACGCACGCGACCGACTTGCGACAGGTCCAGAGGGAGTTCGGCAACATTGATGACGATATCCGCGTCCTGGGCCACGCTGGCAAAACGCAGCGGTACACCCAATTCCAACGCTGCTTCATGCAATGTGGCTTCGGCCATCTGCGTATCACTGGCCAGCAGGCACGCCAGGGATTGCAGAGCGATGCCCGCCTCATGCAACGCCGCGCGCACCCGCTCAGCCAGTTGCGCGCCTGGCTTGCAGCTCACGCTGACGTTCTTCGGGTAGATCAACAATTCATGGGCGGCAGGCGTGCGCTCGGCACTGCCCACATGAATCGCCAGGCGTGCCTGTTGATCCTGGGGCAGATTGGCCTGGTCCAGCCACGGCGCAGCGCCTTCGATGCGTACGCTTTCGCCGGCCAGCAAGTCGGAGACGAAACGCTTGCCCAGTTCCAGATCGGCCAGTTCATAACCCGCAGGCGGGTTGAGCAGGCAGGTGCCGAAGCGCAACTCGCCACTGGTGGTGATCGCAGCAGCCACGTTCAACGCAGCGGCGATTTCGCGAGCCATCACGTTCACACCGCCAAGGCCGCCAAGCAACGGCACCACGGCGCTACCGTCTTCGGCGACGGCCAGCACGGCGGGCTCCTCGCCTTTTTCCAGCAGCAGCGGCGCCAAGGTCCGAATAACGATACCCGCGGCGCACAGCGCGATCAGCGGTGTGCCTTGCTGATACAACTGACGCAGGGTCGCGCCGAACTCACCGTAGACCTGGTCCGCACCGTCGACCCGTCCGGCCATGCCGTGGACCGTCGCGTCGGGGTACACACATTGGATCTTGCGTGCCGTGGCCAGGCTGCCCTGACCCAAAATAACAATCGCCGGGCTCATCAACCTTGCCACCGTTCACCGGGCACGATGATCAGCGAGAAGTACGGGGACGACGCTGGATCCACCTGATCCAGCGGCACGATCTTTTGATTCGCCATGGTGGCGCGTTCGACATACAGCGCTCGCTCGGCCAGGCCGAGTTCTTCCAGCACCTGGCGCACTTTCGGGAAGTTGCGGCCCAGCTTCATGATCACTGCCGCGTCGGCATCCGCAAGGCGGCGCTTGAGGTCGTCATGGGGCAACACGCCCGAGAGTACCGAAAGGCTCTGATTGCGATAGACCAGCGGGGCGCCCAGCACCGAGGCGCCGCCGAGCATCGAACAAACGCCCGGAATCACGTGGGCTTCATAGCGCTCGGCGAGGCGGTCGTGCAGGTACATGTAGGACCCGTAGAAGAACGGGTCGCCTTCGCAGATCACCGCCACATCACGACCGGCGTCCAAATGTGCGGCGACATCCACGCTGGCGGCGTCGTAGAAATCGCTGATCACCTGCTCGTAGGACATTGGCGCCGGCAACACTTCGGTGGTCACCGGGTACACCAGCGGCATCAAGGTCTGTTGCGGCACCAGATGGTCTTCGATGATGCCGAAGGCGTTGCCCTTCTTGCCCTTGGCCACGAAGTACGCCACCACTGGCGACTCGCGCAACAGGCGCAGGGCCTTGAGGGTGATCAATTCCGGGTCACCGGGGCCTACGCCCAGGCCGATCAAACGTCCACGTGCCTGCATTATTCGACCTCCGTGGCCAGCGCATTCACCGCAGCGGCGGCCATGGCGCTACCGCCCAGACGGCCCTGCATGATCACGAACGGTACACCGCGACTGTCGGCGGCCAGCATCGCCTTGGATTCGGCGGCGCCGACAAAACCAACCGGGAAACCGAGGATCAACGCCGGTTTCGGTGCGCCGGCGTCAAGCATTTCCAGCAGATAGAACAAGGCCGTCGGAGCGTTGCCGATCACCACCACACTGCCTTCCAAGTACGGGCGCCACAGCTCAAGGGCGGCAGCGGACCGGGTGTTGCCCAGCTCACGCGCCAGCGCCGGTACGCTGTCATCGCGCAGGGTGCAGATCACTTCGTTGTTGGCTGGCAGGCGTGCGCGGGTCACACCTTCGGAGACCATCCGCGCATCGCACAGGATCGGCGCACCTGCGGCCAGCGCATCGCGCCCAGCCTTGCCCGCCCCTTCGGAGAACTGCAGGCCGTCGATCGCGTCGACCATGCCGCAGGCGTGAATCACCCGCACCGCGAGTTTTTCCAAATCAGCCGGGATACGGTCCAACTTGGCTTCCGCGCGAATGATGGCGAAGGAGTTGCGATAGATCTCCTGACCGTCGCGGATGTAATCAATCATCGGTGTTGCTCCGTGGGCGAGCGCGCAGCAGGGCGCCCGTCGCTTCAATAGAAAGGTTGCGCGCGTGCAGCCTGCCGAAACCGGGCTGGGCTGCCTCGCGAAAGTAGAGGTCGTAGTGGCCGGGGCTCACGGCCAGCAAGGTGACCGGCGCCGTGTGCGCGGCGGCGCAGGAGCGCGGGCAGCCGGACAGGTGCACGTCGTGACCGGTGTCCAAAGCGGCGAGTTGCACCGCGTCGGCCTTGGTGTCGGCCAGGGCTTTGCCGCAGCCGCTGGAACCGGTGCAGGCGGTCATGCGCGCCAGGGGCTGGTCGATTGAGCAGAGGAAGCCCAATTGCGCCAGGCGTTCGGTGACGGCGTGAGGTTTTTCAACGCTGGGCAACAGCACGCCCTGCCAGGGGGTAAAACGCAAGGTGCCGTCGCCGTATTCGCTGGCCAGTTGTGCGGCGCCCTTGAGCATCGTCGCATCGAGGCGACCCAAGGGTGCAATGGCGGCGACGTAGAACTGATTCTTTTGTGCTTGTGGATAACTGCCGAGGTGCAACAAAGCGCCGCTGGGCGGGCGTTTGAAGCCATCCGCCGGCAGCAGCGGCAGTTTTAGACGACTCAACACGTTATCCACAGGCAGGTGGCGCATGCGGGTCTGTTCAGGGGTGGCGATGTCCAAAAACCCTTCCAGCACAGCCACCACCAATGCATGCCCCTGGTCCAATGGCACGGCGGCCAGCGGTGCATCCAGACCCGGACACCCGGCCAGGCCAAACGCGAGGAGTGTTTCGCCCTTGCGCACGAACGCCGACAGCCACAGGTCATGGTGATGTTCGAGCATTGCCAGCGCCTCGCCCCCGTCCAGCTGCACCGCGAACTTGGCCGACAGTTCATGGAAACGCGGGTGATTCTGCAGGGTGGCGAGGATCTGCTCCGCCAACGGCCGGGTGTCGAACAGCATTTGCGGGTCGATACCGGCGCTGGGGCTGAGCATCAGGTTGCGCACGTCGTCGCCGGCAGCGTTGTTGGGGCCCAGATCGGCAGCCAACAGCATGGCAATCAACGCGCCCTCTTCGGCGCCGATCCCGCGAATCTGCAGATTGGCGCGGTTAGTCGCCTCGATCACCCCGCCCGCATACGCCTGGGCTGCGTCCGCCACTGCGCAGGCTTGGGCGGCGCTGATCGAACCACCGGCCAATTTGATCCGACAAATGCCACCGTCCAGCGCCTGGACAATACGCAGCAACCCCGGACAAGCCGAGGGGCGCAAGGTATTCACAGCGGGCGTTGGGTTCACGGGGCTACCGGTTGATGGGTAAAGGCGCGGTATTATGCCTGCTTTGTCCGGCGGCATGAAAAGCCTGCCCGTCGGATGTCGTTCAAGGAATATTTATGTCGCCCTGGCTGACGGTTGTAGGCATCGGTGAAGACGGCTTCAAGGGGCTGGGCAGGAATGCCCGGCATGCCCTGTTGCGCGCCACGCGGATTATAGGCGGCCAGCGCCAGTTGGACCTGCTGCCGGTGTGTATTCGGGGTGAGCGCGAGTTGTGGCCGAGCCCGTTTTCCCTGGAACCGGTGCTGGCGCGGCGTGGCGAGTCGGTGTGTGTGTTGGCCAGTGGTGATCCGATGTTCTATGGCGTGGGCGCGAGCCTGGCGCGGCAGGTGGCGGCTGAAGAGTTGCTGGTCTTGCCGGCGCCTTCGTCGGTGTCGTTGGCGGCGGCGCGGCTGGGCTGGCCGTTGCAGGAGGTGGTGACGTTATCCGTGGTGGCCCGGCCGCTGGCGGCGCTGAATGCGCATCTGGCCAGTGGGGTGCGGCTTTTGGTGTTGAGTAATGACGGCCGAACTCCGGCGTTGATTGCTTCTTTGCTGGCTGAATCCGGTTTCGGCCCGAGCCGGCTGAGTGTGTTTGAGCACCTGGGCGGCACGGATGAGCGACGCATCGACGGCGTGGCGAGTGATTGGCGTCCGGCTTGCGTCGCCGATTTGAATCTGGTCGCCATCGACTGCGTGGCCTCTGGCGATACGCCCCGTCTGTCGCGTCTGGCGGGCCTGCCAGATTCAGCTTTCAAACATGACGGCCAATTGACCAAACGCGATGTGCGCGCCCTGACCCTGGCCCGTCTTGCGCCGATGCCCGGCGAACTGCTGTGGGACGTGGGTGCAGGCAGCGGCTCCATCGGTATCGAGTGGATGCGGGCTCACCCGAGCTGCCGGGCAGTGGCGATTGAAGCGGATGAAGGTCGCCAAGGCCTGATCGAACACAACCGCGACGCCCTTGGCGTGCCGGGCCTGCAACTGGTTCGCGGCAAAGCGCCGGATGCGCTCGACGGCCTGGAAGCCCCGGACGCCATCTTCATCGGCGGCGGCGTCACCCGTGACGGCGTGCTCGACACCTGCTGGCACCATCTGCGGCCGGGCGGGCGGTTGGTCGCCAACGCCGTGACGCTGCAAAGCGAAATGACCTTGATGGACTGGCGTACGCGCTATGGCGGAGAACTCACGCGTATCCATGTCGCCCAGGCCCAGCCGCTGGGAGCGTTCGATACGTGGCGCCAGGCATTGCCGATCACACTGCTGGAAGTGGTCAAGCCGCGATGAAACGCATCCTGCTGCTGGGCGGCGTGACTGAAGCGCTGGCCATCGCCCGTACATTGGGCCCGGAACATATCTACAGTTTGGCCGGTGTTGGGCGCGTGCCGACTGACTTGGCGTGCCAGGTGCGGGTGGGTGGGTACGGCGGGGCCGAGGGATTGGCACAGTTTGCTCGACATGAGCAGATCAGCCTGATTCTCGACGCGACCCATCCGTACGCGGCGCAGATCAGCCGCAACGCGGCCGAGGCGGCAAGGATTTGCGGGGTGCCTTGCTGGGCGCTACGACGCCCGGCCTGGCAGCCACAGGCGGGGGACGATTGGCGAGAAGTCAGTGATTGGGCCTCGCTGATTGAAGCACTCAAACCTTTCAAGCGCCCGCTGTTCACGCTGGGCCGTGAGCCGTTGCAGCACCTTGATGAAATCCCGCCGGAGCAGTTCTGGACACTGCGCGCCCTGGATGTGTATCCGGGGAATGAGCGTTGCGAAGTGATTGGCGCGCGAGGCCCGTTTCTGATCGAAGACGAACGTGGGTTGTTTGAACGACGCCAGATCGACGTGTTGATCAGCAAGAACAGCGGCAGCACAGCCACCGAACCGAAGCTGGAAGTGGCACGGGAGCGGGGCGTGCCGGTGTTGGTATTGAAGAGGCCAGTGTTGGCGCCGGTAGATCGGGAGTTCACCACCTTGACGACGCTGCAACAGGCAATCACCTCTCTTTAAGCTCCATCGTTCCAATGTGGGAGCGGGCTTGCTCGCGAAAGCGGAGTGTCAGTCACCGGATGAGTGGACGGGTCTTTCGCCTTTGCGAGCAAGCCCGCTCCCACATTTAGAGCTGCGTTGCCATTTGAGATCTGCAACCGCTCAGTTCCCGTCTATCCTCAAACCCAGCACTGCGACACCAAACCACACCCACCCTTTTTACTTATCCCCACCGATCAGGCTAAATACCCCCCTGATCGTTTAACCCTACGGATTGTCCGCCATGGCCCGTCAACGCTTCGCAATTGCCTGGATCGCCTGCCTTGCAGTGCTGTTCAACGCCTTTGTCATGCCGATGGCCGGTTCGATGCAACAGTCCCAGGACCCGGTGCAGCAATTGTTATGGGGCGGTTTCTGCTCCGCCAATGGTGCGAGCCTGAAGACCATTGCCCTGGGCAAGCTGGAGATTCCGGCGCCGCAACAGGACGATCATTCCACCATGCAGCATTGCTGGTGTTGTTCGGGTGCTGCGCCGTTGGTGGCGTTGCCGGGGCATGTGCCGCAGTTGTATCTCACCCAATTCAATACCTCACAGCGCTTGCCGCCCGCCCAGCTGCAAAGCCCTACTCCGCGCCAGCAATGGCCGAGCCTCAACCCGCGCGCCTCTCCAACGGTCTGATGTCTTCGCAAGTGAACTGCGTTTTAGAACCGTTCTGGAGAACTGCCATGCTCAAATCTTCCCTGCTTCTGGCGGCGTTGCTGCTGCCGGTGTTCAGTGCTGCCAACGCCGAGGACTACAAGGCCGGTGACCTGATGGTCAGCGAACCCTGGTCCCAGGAGTTGCCGCCGAATGCACCGACTGTCGCTGCTTATTTTGTGATTCATAACAGCAGCGAAACCCCGGACCGCCTGCTCAGTGTAGAGACGCCCGTGGCGGACAAGGCCGAGTTGCATGAACACGTCATGCAAGGCGACCTGATGAAGATGCAGCAAGTACCCAGCGTCGCCGTGCCGGCCAAGGGTGATCTGACCTTCGCGCCGATGGCGTACCACGTGATGCTGTTGGGCATCAAAGACCGCAGCCTGTTGGCCGACGGCAAGCAATTCCCGCTGACCCTGACCTTCGAAAAAGCCGGCAAGGTCGAGGTGGAAGTGTCGGTACAGAAAGTGCCGCCAATGGCCGGCCACGGGCACAAGCACCCTCAGTAGACTGACAGTCGATGGGCGCCCCCCGCGCCAGGTGCTCCCCACGCACGCGCGTAAGACGCGGCGGTTGGATCAGCCTGTTCGCCATGCTGATGATCTTTATCGGTCCGCTGATTTCCCAAGCGATGCCGATGGATCATCACGCCGGTATGTCGATGGACATGCCGATGGACCATGGCGAATCCCATCACAAAAAGGCCCCTGACGAACACCACGCCCTCTGGTCCAAGTGCGGCTATTGCGACCTGCTCTACAGCTGCCCCGCCCTGCCCGGCGGCGTTTCAACCTTCACCCTGAGCAGCCCGCCCCCCGCCAACGCCCTCACCCCTGACACGCGCCTGGGCCATGCCCGGCAGAGCATCTTCCCCGGCGCCCGCAGTCGCGCGCCGCCCATCGCTTCGTAAGCACTTCACAGCGTTACTTCACCCCGGCCGACTTTAGACAGACAGCCGCAGGCTGCTGGCCGTGTTGTTTACGATTGATTGATGGAATTTGTCATGTCCAGGTTTTCTGCTGACACCCGTTTGGGATATACCCCTGTGCTCGCTGCCTTTTGCGGCGCGCTGCTTGCCCCCCATGTTCAGGCCGATGAACACACCGAGCATGAGCTGACGCCCACCGTGATCACCGCGGTTGCCCCCAGCTCACCGCTGACCGTGATCACCAACCCGAAAGACCCACGCCAACCGGTGCCCGCCAGCGATGGCGGCGATTACCTCAAGACCATCCCCGGCTTCGCCCTGGTGCGCAATGGCGGCACCAATGGCGACCCGGTGCTGCGCGGCATGTTTGGCTCGCGCCTGAATATCCTCACCAACGGCAGCATGATGCTCGGCGCCTGCCCCGGCCGCATGGACGCGCCTACCTCGTACATCTCACCGGAAACCTACGACAAGCTCACCGTGATCAAAGGCCCGCAGACGGTGCTCTGGGGCCCTGGTGCGTCAGCCGGCACCATCTTGTTCGAGCGCGAGCCAGAACAGTTCGGCGAGCTGGGCACACGCCTCAACGCCAGTGTGCTGGCCGGTTCCAACGGGCGCTTCGACAAAGTCATCGACGCTGCCGCCGGTGGTCCGCTGGGCTACGTGCGGGTGATCGGCAACCAGGCCCACGCCGACGACTACAAGGACGGCAATAACGACACAGTCGCCTCGCGCTACGACAAATGGAACGGCGACGTGGCCGTCGGCTTCACCCCCGACGCCGACACCCTGCTGGAGCTCACCGCCG
Organism: Pseudomonas sp. DW-iso3; assembly: GCF_058725305.1. NCBI lineage: Bacteria > Pseudomonadati > Pseudomonadota > Gammaproteobacteria > Pseudomonadales > Pseudomonadaceae > Pseudomonas > Pseudomonas sp. DW-iso3. Next base: position 529,051 of record NZ_JBZXDZ010000006.1, on the reverse strand, counting down.
GCCGTGGCGATGGCGAAGCGCGTTACGCCGGGCGCGGCATGGATGGCTCACAGTTCCTGCGCGAAAGCCTGGGACTGCGTTTCGAAAAATCCAATATCGGCGACGTGCTGGACAAGGTTGAAGCCCAGGTTTACTACAACTACGCCGATCACGTGATGGACAACTACAGCCTGCGCACGCCCTCGGGCACCGGCATGATGGCCGGGCCCATGGCGTCCAACGTCGATCGCCGCACCCTCGGCGCGCGGATCAAGGCCACCTGGCGCTGGGCCGACGTGCAACTGATCAGCGGCCTGGATGCACAGACCAACGAACACCGCCAGCGCAGCAGCATGGGTATCGATACCTACAAGGACCTGCCACGGGTCAAGGACGCCAACTTCCACAACTATGGCGTGTTTGGCGAACTGACCTGGTACGCCGCCGACCGCGACCGCCTGATCACCGGCGCCCGGCTGGACCGCGCGTCGGCCAAGGACTTCAGGCAAACCAGCGGCTCCGGAATGATGAAGCACCCCAACCCAACCGCCGACGACACGCGTGCCGACACCTTGCCCTCGGGCTTCGTGCGCTATGAGCACGACCTGGCCGACAGCCCCACCACCCTCTACGCAGGGCTGGGCCACTCGGAACGTTTCCCCGATTACTGGGAGCTGTTTTCGCCCAACACCGGTGCGACCGGTTCGGTGAATGCCTTCGACGGCGTGAAGCCGGAGAAAACCACCCAGCTCGACTTCGGCGCGCAGTACAAAGCCGACGATCTTGAAGCCTGGGCTTCGGGCTATATCGGCCGGGTGCAGGACTTCATCCTGTTCGACTACAGGCCCGGGATGATGGGCACCACGTCCCAGGCCCGCAACGTCGACGCGCGCATCATGGGCGGTGAACTGGGCGCGGCGTACAAGCTGACCCAGAACTGGAAGGCCGACGCCACCCTCGCTTACGCCTGGGGCAAGAACAGCAGCGACGGCAAGGCGCTGCCGCAAATGCCGCCGCTGGATGCTCGCCTGGGCCTCACCTACAGCGAGGATGACTGGAGCGCCGGCGCGCTGTGGCGTGTGGTCGCCGCTCAAAACCGCATCGACCAGAACAAGGGCAACGTGGTCGGCAAGGACTACGACAAAAGCAGCGGCTTTGGTGTGTTCTCGCTGAATGCGGCGTATCGCGTCAATAAACACTTCAAGGTCAGCACCGGCGTCGACAACCTGTTCGGCAAGGCCTATGCCGAGCACCTGAACCTGGCCGGCAACGCAGGGTTCGGCTACCCGGCCAGTGACCCGCAAGCCATCAAGGAGCCGGGGCGCACCCTTTGGACCAAGGTCGATATGACCTTCTAAAAACATCGGGGGCAAGCCCCCTCCCACACTTGAAATGCATTCCAACTGTGGGAGGGGGCTTGCCCCCGATGGCGGCCTACCAGACACAAAAAAACCAAAGCCTTGCGGAGCCCAATGATGACCCCTCAAAAGATTTCCTTCTACAACCTGGCCTGGCGCTGGCACTTCTACGCCGGCCTTTTCGTCGCCCCCTTCATGGTGCTGCTGGCCCTGACCGGCATCATCTACCTGTTCAAACCTCAGTTGGACCCGCTGATGTACGGCGACCTGCTCAAGGTCCAGACCGCCGAGCACGCCCTGAGCGCCGACGAGCAACTGCAGCGCGCCAAGGCCGCGTATCCCAAGGCCGCGATCAGCAAATACCTGCCGCCTGCCGACAGTACCAGCAGCGCGCAATTCGTGATGCACAACCAAGGCCGCGAAGTGACCGTCTTCGTCGACCCGTATCGCGGCAACGTCCTCGGCGAGCAGGACGCCAAATACAACCTGCAAGCCATCGCCCGCGCCCTGCATGGCGAGTTGATGATCGGCACCGTCGGCGATCGCCTGGTGGAACTCGCCGCCGGTTGGGGCGTGATGCTGGTGGTGTCGGGCCTGTACCTGTGGTGGCCGCGCGGCAAGTCCTCGGCGGGGGTGCTGTGGCCGCGCTTCAACAGTCGCGGCCGGGTATTCTGGCGCGATATGCACGCGGTCACCGGTTTCTGGGGAGCTTCACTGCTGCTGGTGATGCTGCTCAGCGGCATGACCTGGACCGGCTTCTGGGGCAAGCAATACGCTGATGTGTGGAACACCTTCCCGGCGGCGATGTGGAACAACGTGCCGCAGTCCGACCAGCAGGCACGCGTGCTCAATACGGCCAGCCAGCAGACCGTACCCTGGGCCATGGAAAACACGCCGATGCCGATGTCCGGGGACCATGCCGAACACATGAACCACGGCGCCATGCACTCGGCTCCAGCTGCGCCCACGCTGCGCCTGCAACAAGTGGTCGACCTGGCCACCGCACGCCACGTCGAGCCCGGCTACAGCATCACCTTCCCCACCACCGCTGAAGGCGTGTTCACTGTCGCGGTGTTCGCCAACGACCCGCGCAATGACGCCACCTTGCATGTGGACCAGTACACCGGCAAGGTGCTCGCCGATGTGCGCTGGGAACACTACAACGCGGTCGCACGGGCCACCGAGACCGGTGTGATGCTGCATGAAGGCAAGATGTTCGGCTGGGTCAATCAACTGATCGTGCTGCTGATCTGCCTGATGATTCTGCTCAGCGCCGTCAGCGGCGTGGTGATCTGGTGGAAGCGTCGGCCTCAAGGCGGACTTGGTGTTCCGCCGCTGCGCCATGACTTGCCAAAGTGGAAAACCGCGATGGCGATCATGCTCGCATTGGCGATCATTTTCCCTCTTGTGGGCGCCTCTTTGATCCTCGTGTGGGCGTTGGATCGCCTGGTGCTATCACGCCTTTTGGGGCAACGTGAATCCGCCTCAGGTTCAGCATGAAACAGGCGAGATGCCCGGCACAGAGCCGTTCTGTAGCCTTGCGCGGACTTTTTCCGCGCAGCGAATAAGTGTTAACTTATAACACTTTCTGCGTTATCGTTGCTCGCCGCGCCCTGCGGCGAGCACCTCCCCAAGAAGCGATTGATCGACCGATGAACAAGTACCTTGCGTCCGGCCTGTGCCTGCTCGCCCTGCACAACAGCGCCCAGGCCCTGACCCTGCCCGCCAGTCCAATCACCGCGCCTGCGATGGATGACGAACGCGTCGACCTGAACACCCCGACCACCGCCGGCTCGCGCCTGAACCTCAGCGCCCTGCAAACCCCCGGCAGCGTCGAAAGCCAAACCGGTACGCAGATCCGCGAACGTGGCGATGCCAGCGTGCAGGACGCGATTTCCCGCGCTACAGGTATCAGCCGCACCGGCACCCCGGGGGATGGCGGCACTTCGTTATCGGCGCGTGGTTTTACCGGCCAGGGCTCGGTGATGCAGCTGTATGACGGCAACCGCATGTACATGGGCATGGGGACTTCGACATTTCCGGTGGACACTTGGTCGGTGGAGCGCGTGGACGTGCTGCGTGGCCCGGCCTCGATGCTGTACGGCGAAGGTGCTACCGGCGCGGTGATCAATACCGTGGCCAAAAAGCCCTTTGAAGGCGAGATCGAAAACCACATCCGACTGGGCTACGGCACTTATGATCGCCAGCAACAGGCCCTGGACAGCGGCGGCTCGCTGACTGACACCCTGAGCTATCGCCTGAACCTCAACCGCCTGCACAGCAACGGGTTTATCGACCGTGGCGACTCCAGCAGCGACTTCGTCAGCGGCGCCCTGCGCTGGCAAGCAGCGGACAACCTGAGCTTCACCCTGGCCAGCGACTACGGCGACCAGCGCCCTCAAAACTACTTCGGCACCCCGCTGATCAACGGCCAATTGCACAAGGGCCTGCGCGACAAGAACTACAACGTCAGCAACGACACCCAGCACTACAACGACCAGTGGACGCGCCTGACCAGCGCGTGGCAGATCAACGACAACATCAGCGCCACGAATGAACTGTACTACCTGAAAAACCAGCGTCGCTGGCAGAACGCCGAGAACTACAACTTCACCAACGGCCAGCTTACCCGCAGCGGCAACTTCGGCATCAAGCACAACCAGGAGCAGGTGGGCGACCGCCAGACCTTTACTTTCAAGCACACCCTGTTCTGTCTCGACAGCCAGACCCTGGCCGGCGTGGAATACAACCGCATCCGCTTCCGCCTGGCCAGCAACTCACCGTTCAAAGATGTGTTGGCGGGCGGTCAGCCGATCGACATCCTTCACCCGGCCCCCGCCGCGTTCAACAGCCAGAACGCGTTCGCGCCGTTGTTTTCTACCACCACTAAAACGGTCGCCGGCTTCGCGGAAAACCGCCTGCAACTCACCGATAAACTGTCGCTGGTCACCGGAATCCGCCGTGACTACGCCCATGTCGAGCGAGATGATTTGCGCAACGGCGGCCAAACCGACAAGACCCTCACCGGCAATAACGGGAAGGCCGGCCTGGTCTACGCGATCACGCCCGACACCTCGATCTATGGCCAGTACGCTACCAGCACCGACGGCGTCGGTGGCCTGATCTCCCTGAGCCCAGGCCAGCAGCAGTTCGACCTGTCCACCGCCAAGCAGACCGAGATCGGTATCAAGCAAGCCTTCTGGAACCAACGGGGCGAATGGACGCTGGCGGCCTACCACATCGTCAAAAAGAAACTGCTCACCGACGTGCCGGGCGACCCGGACCTCAAGCAACAAGTCGGCCAGCAATCCTCTAGGGGCCTGGAAGCCAGCCTCGCCCTGCAACTGCCGGATGCCTGGCAACTGCAAGCCAACGCGGCCATCGTCCACGCGCAGTACGACGACTTCAAACAGGACGTCGGTGGCGTGCAGGTTTCCCGCGACGGCAACCGCCCGGTGGATGTGCCGCGCCGTACCGCCAACCTGTGGCTGAGCAAGGCCGTGACCGACGATATCCGCGCCGGGGCCGGGGTGCGCTATGTCGACGCACGTTACGCCGACATGGCCAACCAAAATGAGCTACCGAGCTACACCGTGGTCGACGCCACGGTGTCGTGGAAGGCTATGCGCAACACCACCCTGGGCCTGCAACTGAACAACCTGTTCGACCGCACCTACGCCGTCAGCCAATACAACGACGGGCAGCAGTGGATTCTGGGTGAGCCGCGCTCGTTCTTTGTCACTGCGGACTACACCTTCTAACGGTGTTGGACTTGAGAGACTCGATGACTTCGCTAACCCTCACCGACCTCAACTGGTCCCCCACAGGCCACTGCCATCACCAATTCCACCTGCGTGACGCCAACCTGCAGGTTGGTGCAGGGGAGTTTGTAGGGCTCATAGGGCCCAATGGCAGCGGCAAGACCAGCCTGTTGCGCTGTGCGTACCGTTTCAGTAAGCCGGCGCGCGGTGACGTGTTGCTCGACCACCAGAATGTGTGGAAGCAAAGCGCGAAGTGGTGTGCACAACGCGTCGCCGTGGTGCTGCAGGAATTCCCCGAGGCGTTCGGCCTGCGTGTCGATGAAGTGGTCGCCATGGGCCGCACGCCCCACAAGGGGTTGCTCGATGGCGATACGTTGCACGACCAGCAACTGATCCAGCAGGCACTGGAATCGGTCGGCATGCAAGGCTTCGAAGACCACGCCTTCGCCACCCTTTCCGGCGGAGAAAAGCAGCGTGTGATCCTCGCCCGCGCCTTGGCCCAGCAGCCGCAACTGCTGATCCTCGACGAACCGACCAACCACCTCGACCCGCGCTATCAGCTTGAGCTGTTGAAGTTGGTCAAGCGCTTGAACATCGGCACCCTGGCGAGCATTCACGACCTCAACCTGGCTGCCGCATTCTGTGATCGCCTGTACGTGATAGACCACGGGTGCATCGTTGCCAGCGGCACGCCCCATCAAGTGCTGACCGCCGAGTTGCTGCGTGACGTGTTTGACGTGGACGCGTTGATCGACACCCACCCCTTGTCCGGCTACCCCCGAATTACCTGGATAACCCAACCATGATCCTGCGCGCCCTGCTGCCCCTCGCCTTGCTGTTCGGTACTGCACAAGCGCTCGCCGAAGCGACGCATTACCCGGTCACTATCAAGAGCTGCAACCGCGACGTGACCTTCCAGGAAGCGCCGAAGCACGCGGTCAGCCACGACATCAACATGACCCAAATGATGCTCGCCCTGGGCCTCAAACCGCGGATGGCCGGCTACAGCGGCGTCACCGGCTGGAAGTCGGTAACCCCGGAAATGGCCGAGATCCTCGCCGGCCTGCCGGAACTGGCCAGCAAGTACCCTTCGGTGGAAACCCTGCTCAACGCCAACGTGGACTTCTTCTTCGCCGGCTGGGACTACGGCATGCGCGTGGGCGGCGACCTCACGCCGAGCACCCTGCAACCGTTGGGCATCAACGTGTATGAGCTGACCGAGTCCTGCGCTTTCGTGATGAAGCGCCCGGCGGCCACCCTGGAAGACACTTATAACGACCTGCGCAACCTGGGCAAGATCTTCGACGTGCAGGACCGCGCCAGTACCTTGATCGCGCAGATGCAGGCGCAGGTCGACGAGGTGCAAAAACACCTGCCCGCCGACAAACCTCGCGTGTTCCTCTATGACAGCGGTGAAGACCGCGCCATGACCTCCGGGCGCCTGGGTATGCCGCAAGCGCTGATCGACGCCGCCGGTGGGCGCAATATTCTCGATGACATAGATGCCAGCTGGACCCGAGTCAATTGGGAAACCGTGGTGGAGCGCAACCCGCAGGTGATCGTGATCGTCGACTACAGCGAAGTCACCGCCGAACAGAAGCAAGCGTTCCTGATGAACAACCCGGCATTGCAAGCGGTGGACGCGATCAGGAACCAGCGCTTTATCGTGATTCCCTACGTGCAGGCCACGCCGGGCATCGATAACGTGCTCGCAGTGGAGACCCTGGCGAAGGGGTTCCACGGCGAATGATTACGCGTCGCTACGCCTTGCTACTCGCTGCCCTGGGGGCGGTGTTGCTGGTCTCTTGCGTCCTCTCACTGGGCTTTGGCCCGGCGCGGGTGCCGGTAGAGGTGGTGTGGCGAATCGTGTTGTACAAGGCCTTCGGGGTCGGCGAAGTGAATTGGCCGGCCGGGCAGGAACATATCGTCTGGCTGATCCGCGTGCCACGCATGCTGCTGGGGGCGCTGGTCGGCGCCGGGCTGGCGCTGATCGGCGCGGTGTTGCAGGCGGTCACGCGCAACCCGCTGGCCGACCCGCACCTGCTGGGCGTGACCTCCGGCGCCACCCTTGGCGCGGTGATCGTGGTGCTGCACGTGGGTGAAGTCATCGGCCTGCTGACCTTGCCCCTCGCTGCCTTCATCGGCGCGCTGCTGAGTATGCTCGTGGTGCTGGCGGTGGCCAGTCGCAATGGCCGGCTGGAGAGTGATCGCCTGCTGCTCTGTGGCGTGGCGGTGTCCTTTGTGATGATGGCGGCGGCCAACCTCTTGCTGTTCATGGGCGACCATCGTGCGGCGTCGGCGGTGATGTTCTGGATGCTCGGCGGCCTAGGCCTGGCGCGCTGGGAACTGCTGGCGGTTCCCACCGCCACCGTGCTGTTGGGCTTGGGGTTGCTGCTGGGCATGGCGCGGCCCTTGAACGCGTTGATGGCCGGCGAGCAAACGGCTGTCACCTTGGGGCTCAATGCGCGCAACGTGCGGCTGAAGGTGTTCCTGGTCGCCTCCTTGATGACGGGCGTGCTGGTGTCCATCAGCGGCTCCATCGGTTTTGTCGGGCTGATGGTGCCGCACATTGCCCGTCGCCTGGTGGGTGCCGAACATCGCCGTCTGCTGCCGGTGTGCGTGTTGCTCGGCAGCCTGTTCCTGGTGTGGGTGGATGTCGCAGCGCGCACGCTGATCGCCCCCGAGGACTTGCCGATTGGCGTGGCCACGGCGGCGATTGGCGGGCTGTTTTTTATCGGGCTGATGCGCAGGCGCTGACACGTCTTCAGCTGACAGAAGGCCCCCCTCACCCTGCTGGTCAGAGTTCGTCTTTGTCTCGACCGTACTGAACAACCTGCGGATCAGGTGCGGCTTGCACGTCCTTGACTTGCCACTCGGCCCCCAGCGTCCCCCGGCGCGTCCAAAAACTGTCGGTTTCCAGAACGGAAAGCTTGCCGGCCTCTCGCAAACCACTGACCAACACAGTGGGCAGAGGTGACGAGTCGACGCTCAGCAAAAGCGTCTCGCCTGCCGTAAAACCCGGCACGTACTTGAGCAGCGCGCCGCCTCGGCACGACAGGTACAGGCTCTCGGCAACCGGACGGTTATTCTTCACGATCGTTATGTAGGAACGCAGATCATCCTTGGAGGCAAAATTCCCCAGCAACTGCAAGTCAAGCGACATCGGGTTACCGACCCTGGGAGCCACTTTGTAAAATGCGTGGACCGCGTTGAGGGTGTAGAGGAACAGCGGATGTACGGACGTGACATCAAGCCCGATACCGCGAAACAAGAACACTGACGAAACCGTACTCTCCCAAAAGGTGCGTTGGTCCAGCACAGGATCAAGCCCCACAAACCCTGTAACACTAGGCGGCACCAATACCGCCCCAAGGTATTCCTGCCCCATGAACCCACCCAGCTGTTTTTCGGTCCAGCGCGCGGCGTCGTCGGCATGACTGAACAACGGCCCACAGAATGAAAGAAGGTGTGGGTTGTCTGCGAAATCCCAGGGAGTGAGCTTGGGCCGCCACTGCGCCGTTACGGCTTCCTCCCTGGCCCATACGGTGCTCCTGACACGCACGTAAAGTTCGCCCCTGGCCGCGAGCCCCCGCACGTAGTAAGCGACGGTCAAGGACCCATCGAGCAACTTCGGTTCGATGGTTTTCATCTCGGAGTTCAAGGCATGCAGCGATTGCGCTCCGTTTTTTCTGAATAAGTACCTGAGCAGCGCACCGTCGGCACACAGCAGGTAAAGGGGCAGCACACCGTTTTTGGCCATATTGCTGACAAAATTGACGCCCATCGCCAGAGACGCGGGCGAGAAGAAACAGGTCGCCATTTCATCGCTTGCTGGAGCAATCGCCACCGTGGAGGCACACAAGTACAAGCCATCCAAGGCATAGCCCTGGGGCAACTGACCCTCGACAAACACCTGCTTGAAATCGGAATAATCGGCGCGTACCAACGGCACGGTGGTCATGTAAGCATTACGTTTTACCGACTGGAGCACATACCCGAATTGCACCTGCGCCTGGGGCGATGACAAACGCTGCGCATACCGTACCGCGTCACAGGCTTGGGTAAAGATGGGGCTGCAGGGCGCATCGGCAAAAACCTGCTTGATCTCCAGGGCCGGCGCGCGCGTCACGTACGGTACGAACGGCCCACTCAGTGGCCGTGCGAAGCCCCACAGCGCATCGCCCTTGACCACCTGCAAATCGCCGGCCTTGGCCACCTGCGTCACGAAGTCGACTGGCAGCAGGGTGCCGGCGCGCAGTTGTCGTTCAATTTCATTGTCAGCGGCATCCCCCCTGGCCAGGTTCAACGGCGCCAACTGCTGCTTGAGTTCCTCCTCTTCAGCGGAACCGCTCAATTGGTAACGCAGGATCAAACCCTCTGGACCAAACAGGTATTCGCGCTTGACGTGAACTTCCCGGCGCAACAGGTTCGACAGCACGTGGGTGGGCAACATGCTCTGGTAGACCGCTTTTTGAGTGACCGACAACAATATCTGCGTCTCTTGCCTGACCACCGACCGGTAACGGGCGACGATGGTACTTCCTGGCGGATACAGCCCTTGCGCAATCGCCGCATCAGGGTAAATCCAATTCAGTGCAAAACCCTGGGGAGGCACCACCAGCGGATCAGTCGCCGCGAAACCACCACCGGGCAGCCGTAGCAGCACACCGCCATAGGTACGATGACGGCCCTCACCGACAATGGCCGCCGCATACCGAGCAGCATCGTCCGGGTTGGCAAAGGCGGGGCCCACATGTCGCCGGCTCAGGTTTTCGTAACCGGACCACGTGCGCGGCACCCGCCCTTGTTTGTCCCAGCATTGGCTGGTGCGTACCACGCTGAGTTCACCCGCGTTGGCCCAGTCCCTGACAAACTCTTGCGGCGTTTTTTTACCTGAGGCCAGCGCGACCTCGATCTCTTCGAACGCGTGGTCTACCAGGCCGCCGCTTCCCACGTTGAATGGCAGCGGCAAGTACCTCAACAAGGCTCCCTCTTCAGTTGAAAAGTAGATCGGTAGGTTGTTCCCGTTGTTGTATTTCGCCCCCCTGTGCTTGCTGTCCACAAGCGCACCATACAAAACCATGGGCATCACAAAGTAACGGGTTAACCAGGTGCTTGAAGCGGGTAACCCCACCGGTTGCCACTGCTGCGAACGAAACAATCCGCAGAGTACAAACCCATCCGGAAACCGGTAGCTATTGTCTTCTGTCGCTGCAAACACGCTGTTGAGGTTGAACAGCTTGACGCGCTCATTGACGCCCACCACCTCGCTGGCGAGGTAATGGGCCTTATCCTTGTGCTTGAGAATAAAACCAAAGTAGGCCTGTTCCGCAAGATTGCGGCCATGAACCCTGGCGTGAAGGTCGCGGGCAGCTTCATCGGCGCTGCTGAACACTGCCCCGTAGGTGGCATAGTCGGGCGGGCCGAATCTTGGTGCATAAGCAAAATTGGGGGTCCAGTCGGCGTACACCGGCGAGCGCGGTCCCCACAAAGGGTTGCCCTGAACAATCCGCAAGTCTCCCGCCTCGGCCAAGATGACAACCCACAGCGCGGGCTTCATCAGTCCGCTGTCGAGCCGCATCTGGGCCAGGCTGCCGCCAGTCTGTGGCGCCGTGCCGTTCAGCAGCAATGCCTCCTGACTGGACGCGCTGGGCGTGTACGCCAGTAAACAGTCTTCACTCCCCGACAAATACGCCGGACGCTGCTGTTGGATCACGGCGCGGATCTCTTCGACAGTAAAAGCCTGCAGGTTGATTTCGGCCTCTTCACGCGTCCAGCGTCGCTGTGCGACCCATCTCGGCTCGACCATGGACAAGGCCGGGTGAGAACCGTAACGCCCATGGATCATGTAGGGTTCGGGGGGGATCAACGGGTTTAGATCATCCGCTGGAAAAAACAGCGCCGCCGCAAAGGGGTTGGTTCCGGCCTCCATCGGCTCAGTGACGATAAAGCGGCCATCCTCACCCTTGAGGATGTAACCGCCATAAGCGCGGTCGCGCCGCTCGCCGATTTTCTCGTGGGCATACACCGCCGCGTCGGTGGCCGAGAGAAACGCCGGGCTCAGCACCGCTCGATGAACCGGCGCAAGCAGCGGGGATCGACTGTCCACACGACCGGAACGACGCCAGACCTGACCGGAAACCACCACCGACAGGTCCCCTGCCGCCAAGACCCGCCTGACATAGTGACGGGGTGTCAGGGTGCCGGCCCTTATCGCAGCCTGGGCACCGTTGTCATCCAGAACGCCGGGGACGGTTTCGTTGACCAGCTCGGTGACCGTCTGCGCGTCGGGCAATTTAAACCGCAACACCGCATCGTCCTCAGACAACAGGTAGAGCGCCAGGCCACGGGCCTTGTCTTGCAGCTCAAGCGTCGCCCGCGCTTGAGTAATGGCGTCGGTTATTTGTGCCGGAGAGAAGAACAAAGGCCGCAACCAGCTTTCATGGGCAGGAGCGTCGGCTGTAGCGGATGTTGAGCGGCAGTAGATCGCCTCCAGCCGAAAGTTGGAGGGCAGCCTCAGCTTGCCCGGTGATCGTTCAGGAAATAGCCCTGCTGGAGCAAATCGTAACGGGCCCGGTGGCTCGGGATAGGTCGCAACATAACTGTCGCTTTGGATGTGTTTGAGCACAAAGCCGAATGCTTGCTTGGAGGCTGGCAAAGCAAGCGCGGCCAGTATCGCCAACTCAACGCGTTCAAATACCTGTGTAAAAAACGGCTGCTCCTCTGTCACTTGCGTCACGGCCGCGTTGACTTTCCAACCTTGTTTTACCCGCCCGCATACGCCGCCCCAGCGAGCGTTGGATAGCACCACCCGCAGGTCGCCAGCCTCGGCAGCCATCCAGATCAATGACTCCCGATGCTCGGACGCCGGGAATGGTGCCTCGCCAAGAATGCGCTTTCTCAGCAGGACCTCAGTCGCCGAGCCACTGCTCACGTACTTGAGTACCGAGCCCTCGGGGCCGCACAGGTAATGAGCGGGCACCGAACCTCGATGTTCGATGATAAAACTCAGGTCTGCGGGCGAAAAAAAACTGATCATCATCCAGGCATGATCATCGCTGATCCCCGGATTGCTCAGTTTTACCTGTTCGACGTGCGCCGGATGGGAATGGTAGAGCGCCTCGCAGGTGTAACCGCCGGGCGCGATGAAGTTGTCGTCGGCATCGGTAGCCAGCATGATCCGATGATCGAAGGTGAGTTGCTCGCCAGCTATCGGCGTCGTAGCAAAGTAGCGACTGTCTTTTTTTAGAATCGCGCCGCCGTACTCTTTGTCAGCCTCCAGAAGATTGATCCACTCGTGCGCCCATCGAGCCGCATCGTCGGCCGTGATAAAAGGGGAGCTCAGCGTCGGTTGCGGGATCTTGCTGAAGGGACGCCATTGCGGCCCCACTTCCCCGACCTGATCCCAGAGGCGGCTGGTGTCGATGACTGACAGTTGCCCCGCCGCCGCGACCTGCAACACAAAGTCATGGGGGGTCAGCGTGCCAGCCATCAGCGCGGCCTGTTGACCGTTGTCGGTTACCGGACCGCCCGGCGCCTGGGCAAACAGCTGGGATTCGAGCGCCGAGCCAGAAAAGCGGTAGCGCAGCAGCGCTTGATCGCGCATACGCATGTACAGCGTTGTTCCCGCCCTGGGTTGTGGGCTGTAGCGGCGAAACTGCGCGATGTGAGTCGCCAGCTCAAGCGGGCTGATGAAGTTCTGATACAGCCACGATTCCACGGTGGGATATTGCGAGGGCGAGGGCTGAGCATGGAAATAGACACCCTCCACATGAAAGCCAGGAGGCAGCCGCGAAAGCAGGCCCCCACTCGGCCAGCCGCTGAGTTCGGCGAGTTGCGGTTCACAGGTGACGTATCGCCCCTGAACAGCACCTTGCAGAATCAACACGTGCAGCCTGTTCTCAGGCTGGCGCTTGATACGAGTGGCAGCGTGGTTGAGTACTTGGTCCCTGGAGGGAAACACTGGCCCGCAGTTGAGTTGCATGGGGGGCGCCTTGAACGGCTTGTAAGGTTCCCAATCACCAGGAACATCGCCCACCGATCCACCCCATGCAGCGTTGGATAACACAAAGCGTATCGAACCCACCGTAGCCAACGCTTTGTAAGCGCCCTCCTCTGTGCCTTCAGCGTCGTACACAGAGGTCCATCCGCCCTCTCCGCGAAGCCAGCCCACGCGCTGGTCTTCGGCGTTGGAGAAACGGGTTTGGTACCTGAGCAATTCTCCGTTGGGACCCGACAAATAAGCGAGCGGCAGCTGAACCCCGACGCGATAATTGACGATGATGTCGTCCGTAGAAAAAAAACCCATGAAGGCCTTTACCTGCTGTGGCGACCACGTTGGGTTCGCCCGTTGGGTTCCGGCAAAATCATCGGGGTGCGAATGCAGCGCCCCGACGAGTTTATAGCCCTGAGGCTCTACAAACTGGAAAGTGCTGCCTCTTTCACGCTCAAGTATCAGGTTGAGATCGAAATTCTTTGCCTGCCCCAGAGCCGGCTCAGTCGCCACGTACAACTGATCCGAAAGGCGCTGCATGATCACACTGCCGTACTCGATATCCCGCGTAGTACCGATGCGCTCATGTACATAACGCGCGGCATCATCGGCGCTGATAAACGCCGGCGTCAGTGGGGGGAGCTTGGTGTGACCTGGAGGGATGGCGGCACGCTTGTCGCGGTTTGAATGTTCATCCATGAGTGCACCTGCTAATCAGAATTTGATGAATCAGTCACTGCCAGTGAAGGCCGAACACTGAAGATTCATCATCTTCAAAGGGGGACGCTCCTCAGGGGTGCTACATATTGTTGAAGCACCGCTAAAAAACAGGCACCACAAAAGCACACCGCCGTGCCCCGCCCCGCAATCAAGCATCACATTGGTGCAAGGCGCCGTTTCCGACGCCTATCCATCCCCGTCCCTCCAAGGCTTTGAGACTTCGGCACACCCCTTGCAATCAGCTCTGCAACGTCCCTCACCTGCCACCCATAAAAAAATACCGGTCACGGAGATCGCACCATGAAGCGTCGCAGCTTGATCAAGGCTTTCACACTCACCGCATCGATTGCCGCCATGGGCATGACCTGGACCGCGCAGGCCGCCGAGACTATCAAGGTCGGCATCTTGCACTCGTTGTCCGGCACCATGGCGATCTCCGAAACCTCGCTCAAAGACATGGCGTTGATGACCATCGACGAGATCAACGCCAAGGGCGGGGTGAACGGCAAGATGCTCGAAGCAGTGGTGGTCGACCCCGCGTCAAACTGGCCGCTGTTCGCAGAGAAAGGCCGACAATTGCTGACCCAAGACAAGGTCGCCGTGGTGTTCGGCTGCTGGACCTCGGTGTCGCGTAAATCGGTATTGCCAGTATTCGAAGAACTCAACGGCCTGCTGTTCTACCCGGTGCAATATGAAGGCGAAGAGATGTCGCCAAACGTGTTCTATACCGGTGCAGCGCCGAACCAGCAGGCGATCCCCGCGGTGGAATACCTGATGAGTGAAGAAGGCGGCAGCGCCAAGCGCTTCTTCCTGCTTGGCACCGACTATGTGTACCCGCGCACCACCAACAAGATCCTGCGCGCGTTCCTGCACGCCAAAGGCGTGGCGGATAAAGATATCGAAGAGGTCTACACCCCGTTCGGGCATGCCGACTACCAGACCATCGTCGCCAACATCAAGAAGTTCTCGGCTGGCGGCAAGACCGCGGTGATCTCCACCGTGAACGGCGACTCCAACGTGCCGTTCTACAAAGAACTGGCCAACCAGGGTTTGAAGGCCACCGACGTTCCGGTGGTGGCGTTCTCGGTGGGTGAAGAAGAGCTGCGCGGCATCGACACCAAGCCGCTGGTGGGCAACCTCGCGGCCTGGAACTACTTCCAGTCGGTGGAGAATCCGGTGAACACAAAATTCGTCGCAGACTGGAAAGCCTACGCCAAGAAACACAACCTGCCGGGCGCGGACAAGGCCGTGACCAACGACCCGATGGAAGCCACCTATGTAGGCATCCATATGTGGGCGCAGGCGGCGGAAAAAGCCAAGTCAACTGACGTCGACAAAGTGCGCGAAGCGCTGGCCGGCCAGACTTTCGCCGCACCGTCCGGTTTCACCCTGACCATGGACAAGACCAACCACCACCTGCACAAGCCGGTGATGATCGGCGAGATCCAGGCCGACGGGCAGTTCTCTGTCGTGTGGCAGACCCAGGAGCCGATCCGGGCGCAGCCTTGGAGCCCGTACATCCCTGGCAATGACAAGAAGCCGGATTACGCCGTGAAGAGCAACTGAGCCCCACCGAACCCAGATGTCGGGCGCGGTCAATGTGGGCGCTGGCTTGCCTGCGATGCAAACAACTCGGTGTACCTGACACACCGCAGCGATGCTATCGCAGGCAAGCCAGCTTCCACACAGAGCCAGTGCCCACACCGTCCGCGCATGATCAGGACATTTTTTTATGCTCACTGCCCTCTACCGATACATCCTCGCCGCCCTGCTGTTGCTGCCCTTAGGCGCGCACGCCAGCGACGCCGAAGACTTCATCAACGCCAATCCGACGCAACAAGCCAAGCTCCTCCAGGACTGGGCCGCCCAACCTGACCCGGCACGCATCGAGCTGGTGGACGCTCTGCAACAAGGACAACTCATCGTCAACGGTGAAACCAAAACCGTACGCCTGAACAACCGTCTGCGCGGCCTGATCGACAACGTACACGCCAGCCAGCAACTGCTCGCCGCCGACCCCAAGGTGCGCCTGGCTGCCGCACAGACCCTGCAAAAAAGCGCACAACCTGCGCAACTGAAATTCCTCGACCAGCGTGTCGCCGCCGAAACCGACGAAGGTGTCCACACCGCCCTCAGCCTGGCCCTGGCCAACCTGCAACTGGTGGACACCGACCCAGTGGTGCGCCTGGCCGCTGTGCGGTTGCTCGGCAGCACCGGCGACCCGCTGGCGCGCACGCGGCTTGAAGCCTTGCTCGCCCCCGGCGTTGAAACCGATGCCGCCGTGCACACCGCCGCGGAAACCAGCCTGGCCCAGGTCAAACGCAAATTGCTGGTCGGTGAAATCCTGGGCCAGGCCTTCAGCGGCATGTCCCTGGGCTCGATTCTGTTGTTGGCGGCCCTGGGCCTGGCAATCACCTTCGGCCTGCTCGGCGTGATCAACATGGCCCACGGCGAGATGCTGATGCTCGGTGCCTACTCCACCTATATGGTGCAGTTGCTCATGCAGCGCTACATGCCGCAGGCCATCGAGTTCTACCCGCTGATCGCGCTGCCGGTGGCGTTTTTTGTTACCGCCGCTATCGGCATGGCGTTGGAGCGCACGGTGATCCGTCACCTGTACGGCCGGCCGTTGGAAACCCTGCTGGCCACCTGGGGCATCAGCCTGATGTTGATCCAGTTGGTACGCCTGGTGTTCGGTGCGCAGAACGTCGAGGTGTCCAACCCCGAATGGTTGTCCGGCGGCATTCAAGTGCTGCCCAACCTGGTGCTGCCGTACAACCGCATCGTGATTATTGCCTTCGCGCTGTGCGTGGTGGTGCTGACCTGGTTGCTGTTGAACAAGACGCGCCTGGGCCTCAACGTGCGCGCCGTCACGCAGAACCGCAACATGGCCGCGTGCTGCGGCGTGCCTACAGGACGCGTGGATATGCTCGCCTTTGGCCTGGGCTCCGGCATCGCCGGGCTGGGCGGCGTGGCACTGAGCCAGATCGGCAACGTCGGCCCGGACCTGGGCCAGAGCTACATCATCGACTCGTTCCTGGTGGTGGTGCTCGGCGGGGTCGGCCAGTTGGCCGGCAGCGTGATGGCGGCGTTCGGTTTAGGCATCGCCAACAAGATTCTCGAACCGCAGATCGGCGCCGTGCTCGGCAAGATTCTGATCCTCGCGCTGATCATTCTGTTTATCCAGAAACGCCCGCAAGGACTCTTCGCACTGAAAGGACGGGTGATCGACTGATGAACCAGCCATTGATGCTTACGGCCGCGCAAAAGGCCGGCCCCAAGGTGACGATTGCCCTCGGCGCGCTGATCCTGATCGTGCTGCTGGCGCTGCCGCTGTTGTCGTTGTTGCCACCGGACAACGCCTTTCATATCTCGGCCTACACCCTGACGCTGGTGGGCAAGATCCTCTGCTATGCAATCGTCGCCCTTGCGTTGGACTTGGTGTGGGGTTATGCAGGCATGCTGTCCCTCGGCCACGGCCTGTTCTTTGCCCTGGGCGGTTATGCCATGGGCATGTACCTGATGCGCCAGGCGTCCGGTGACGAGTTGCCGGCGTTCATGACCTTCTTGTCATGGACCGAGCTGCCCTGGTACTGGGTCGGAACGCAGCACTTCGTCTGGGCCATGTGCCTGGTGGTGTTGGCACCAGGCTTACTGGCGCTGGTGTTTGGTTTCTTCGCCTTCCGTTCGCGGATCAAGGGCGTGTATTTTTCGATCATGACCCAGGCCCTGACCTTTGCCGGAATGCTGCTGTTTTTCCGCAACGAGACCGGCTTTGGCGGCAACAACGGCTTCACCAATTTCCGCAGCATCCTCGGCTTCGGTATTACTGAACCAGGCACCCGAGCGGTGCTGTTTGTCGCCACAGTGGCGCTGCTGGTCGCGAGCCTGTTCATCGGCTGGCGCTTGGCACGCAGCAAGTTCGGCCGGGTATTGACCGCCTTGCGTGATGCGGAAAATCGCCTGATGTTCTGCGGCTACGATCCGCGTGGCTTCAAGCTGTTCGTGTGGGTGTTGAGCGCGGTGCTGTGTGGTTTGGCCGGGGCGCTGTATGTGCCGCAAGTTGGCATCATCAACCCCAGCGAAATGTCGCCGACCAACTCGATTGAAGCCGCGGTGTGGGTGGCCTTGGGCGGGCGTGGCACGCTGATCGGCCCGCTGCTCGGCGCCGGAGTAGTCAATGGCATGAAGAGCTGGTTCACCGTGGCTTTTCCGGAATACTGGCTGTTCTTCCTTGGGGCGCTGTTCATCATCGTCACCCTGTACCTGCCCAAGGGCGTCATCGGCCTGCTGAAGAAATGAGGAACGTCATGCTTGAACCTATTTTCGATGCAGGCGCCGGCCGCGATGCCATCGGCCTCGGCCAGGCCGCCGGCAAGGGCCTCGACACCCGCCACGGCACCATCCTGAGCCTGGAAGACATCAGCGTCAGCTTCGATGGCTTCAAGGCGCTCAACAACCTGAACCTTTACATCGGCGTCGGTGAGCTGCGTTGCATCATCGGCCCCAACGGCGCGGGCAAGACCACGCTGATGGACGTGATTACCGGCAAGACCCGGCCCAGCCACGGCACCGCCTGGTTTGGTGAAAACCTGGACCTGACCAGCCTGAGCGAAGTGCAGATCGCCCAGGCCGGCATCGGCCGTAAGTTCCAGAAGCCCACGGTGTTCGAAGCCCTCAGCGTGTTCGAAAACCTGGAACTGGCGCAGAAGACCGACAAGTCGGTGTGGGCCAGCCTGCGTGCACGCTTAAGTGGCGAGCAGAAAGACCGTATCGATGAAGTCCTCGACACCATCCGCCTGACCGCTTCGGCACAGCGCCAAGCGGGGTTGCTGTCCCACGGCCAGAAGCAGTTCCTGGAAATCGGCATGTTGCTGATGCAGGACCCACAACTGTTGCTGCTGGACGAACCGGTGGCGGGCATGACCGACGCGGAAACCGAATTCACCGCCGAACTGTTCAAGCGCCTGGCGGGCAAGCACTCGCTGATGGTGGTGGAACACGACATGGGGTTTGTCGGCTCGATTGCCGATCATGTGACCGTGTTGCACCAAGGCAGCGTACTGGCCGAAGGGTCACTGGAACAGGTGCAGGACAATGAGCGGGTGATCGAGGTTTACCTCGGCCGCTAAGGAGAACCGAACATGCTGCAAGTCGACAAGTTGCACCAGTACTACGGCGGTAGCCACATCCTGCGCGGGCTGTCTTTTGACGTGAAGGTCGGCGAGGTCACCTGCCTGCTCGGCCGTAACGGCGTGGGCAAGACCACCCTGCTCAAATGCCTGATGGGCTTGCTGCCCTCCAAGGAAGGCGCGGTGAACTGGGAAGGCAAGGCCATCACCGGGTTCAAGCCGCACCAACGTGTGCAGGCAGGGATCGCCTACGTGCCACAGGGCCGGGAGATTTTCGGGCGGCTGACGGTGGAAGAAAACCTGCTGATGGGGCTCTCGCGCTTCCCCGGTTCGGAAGCCAAGGAAGTGCCCGCGTTCATCTACGAGCTGTTCCCGGTTTTGCTGCAAATGAAGCACCGCCGTGGCGGCGATCTGTCCGGCGGGCAGCAGCAACAGCTCGCGATCGGTCGGGCGCTGGCCAGCCGCCCACGCCTGCTGATCCTCGATGAGCCCACGGAGGGCATCCAGCCGTCGGTGATCAAGGAGATCGGCGCGGTGATCAAGAAGCTCGCGGAGCGCGGTGATATGGCGATCCTGCTAGTGGAGCAGTTCTACGACTTTGCCGCCGAGTTGGCCGACCACTACCTGGTGATGTCCCGTGGTGAGATCGTGCAGCAAGGCCGAGGTGAAAATATGGAAAGCGAAGGTGTACGCGGCTTGGTAACCATCTAATCTGTAGCCTCCTAACGATAAGCACTCTGCCATGAACCTGCCCGTTACTCCTGCGCTGTTCACCCCCAGCTGGCATGCCGAGCTGGAGCTCGGCTATGCGCGTTTCGGCGACACCACGCGGCCAGTGATGCGTCGCCACCTCGGCCCCTTGCGCGTGCAAAAGCACCTGTATGCCGAAGGCCCCGAGGTGTGCCAGCACATCATTGTTCACCCGCCCGGCGGCATTGCCGGCGGTGATCGCCTGGACATCAGCGCCCATGTCGGCGCAGGTGCCTGGGCGCAACTGACCAGCCCCGGCGCCGCCAAGTGGTATCGCGCCAAGGGTCCTGCGTTTCAGCAGTTGGACCTTACCGTGGAAGCCGGCGCTACGCTGGAATGGCTGCCCCAGGAAACCATCGTATTCAGTGCCGCCCAGGCCGAACTCACCACGCGCATCGAGCTGCACGGCGATGCACGCCTGTTCTACTGGGACGTGGTCGCCCTCGGCCGCCCCGCCAGTGGCGAGCGCTTTGACCAGGGCCACTTTCAATCCCACTTGGATATCCGCCGCGACGGCCAATTGCTCTGGCATGAACGCCAGCGCATTGTGGGTGCCGACGGTTTGCTCGACTCTCCCATCGGCCTGGACGGGCAACCGGTGTTTGCCACGTTGCTGCTGACGGCTGATATCGAACCTGAGTTACTCGACACTTGCCGCGCCCTGCCCCACGCGGTGCGCGGCGACCTGACCCAACTGCCAGGCTTGCTGGTCGCCCGTTGCCTGGCCAGCGAAGCGCTGCTGGCGCGAGGTTGGTTGATTGATCTATGGAAACTGCTACGCCCAGCCGTACTTGAACGCGCAGCTGTTCCACCCCGAATCTGGAGCACATGAAGATCAAAATGTGGGAGCGGGCTTGCTCGCGAAAGCGGCGGATCAGAAACAGATGCATTGACTGACGCACTGCATTCACGAGCAAGCCGGCTCCCACATAAACCCATTCAACATTGATCTCTGGTGTTTTTAAGCATGCAATTTATGAAGGACCTTGAACCATGGACCTGACCCCACGGGAAAAAGACAAACTGCTGATCTTCACCGCAGGCTTGGTGGCCGAGCGTCGCCTCGCACGCGGCGTGAAGCTCAACTACCCGGAAACCATCGCCTACATCTCCGCCGCCCTGATGGAAGGTGCCCGCGACGGCCGCACCGTGGCCGACCTGATGCACTTTGGCACTACGCTGCTCAGCCGCGAACAAGTGATGGAAGGCATCCCCGAAATGATCCCGGATATCCAGGTGGAAGCCACTTTCCCCGACGGCACCAAGCTGGTCACCGTCCACCAGCCGATTGCGTGAGGCCTGATGATGATTCGTGACGCAACCCAAAATGATTTGCCGGCGATCCGCGATATCTACAACGACGCAGTGCTGAACACGACCGCGATCTGGAACGAACAACCGGCGGACCTGGGCAACCGCCAGGCGTGGTTCAGTGCGCGACACGCCCAGGGCTATCCGATCCTGGTATCGGTAGAAAATGGTGAAGTCACTGGTTACGCCTCGTTTGGCGATTGGCGGCCGTTCGAAGGTTTTCGCTACAGCGTCGAGCACTCGGTGTACGTGCGCAGCGACCAACGCGGCAAGGGCCTGGGCCCGTTACTGATGGAGGCGTTGATCGAGCGTGCACGCGCTTGCGGCAAACACGTGATGGTCGCCGCCATCGAGAGCGGCAACCAGGCCTCGATCCGACTGCATGAGCGCCAGGGATTCATCACCACCGGGCAGATGCCCCAAGTGGGTATCAAGTTCGGCCGCTGGCTGGACCTGACCTTTATGCAACTGGCGTTGAATCCGGGCGCCGAACCGCCCAAGGAGTGACACCAATGAATAGCGCGCAAGTGCGTCGAGTCAATGCGGAAAGTTTTGCCCACTATCGTCTGGGCTTGATCGAGTTGTTGCTGGACGCGGTCAGGCACGGCGCTTCCGTCGGCTTCATGGCCGACTTCGACGAGGCCCAGGCCCGCGAGTATTTGCGCGGCGTGCAGGCCAGCATCGAAGACGCCGGCCTGTTGCTCTGGGTGGTGGTGCGCGACGAACACGTGATCGCCAGTGTGCAATTGGCGCTGTGCCAAAAAGCCAACGGACTCAACCGCGCCGAAGTGCAAAAGCTGCTGGTACACAGCAGCGCGCGACGCCATGGCCTCGGCCAGCAACTGATGAACACCCTGGAACTCGCCGCCCGCCAGCACAAGCGCGGCTTGCTGTACCTGGACACCGAAGCCGGCTCACCCGCCGAAGCCTTCTACCAGTCGCTGCGCTATATCAAGGTCGGTGAACTGCCCGACTACTGCCAAAGCCCGGACGGGCGCTACAGCCCGACCGCCATCTACTTCAAGACCCTGGGGCAACCTGCATGATTCCTGGCGAATATCAGATCCAGCCTGGTGACATCGAACTCAACGTGGGCCGCCGTACGGTCACCCTCAGCGTGGCCAACAGCGGCGATCGGCCGATCCAGGTGGGCTCGCATTATCATTTTTTCGAGACCAATGACGCACTGACGTTTGATCGTGCCTCAAGCCGTGGCATGCGCCTGAATATTCCGGCGGGCACGGCGGTGCGGTTTGAGCCGGGGCAAAGCCGTGAGGTTGAGTTGGTGGATTTGAGCGGCGGTCGCCGGGTGTTCGGGTTTGCAGGTCGAGTCATGGGTGACCTTTAGGCCCTCTTCGTGAGCAAGCCCGCTCCCATATTTAGTAGGCATTTCAACATGTGGGAGCGAGCTTGCTCGCGAAAGCGGATTCACATTCAACACACATTTCTCAGGGCACACACATGAAAATCAGCCGCCAAGCCTATGCCGACATGTACGGCCCCACCGTCGGTGACAAGGTCCGCCTGGCCGACACAGAGCTTTTCGTCGAAGTCGAAAAAGACTTCACGGTCTACGGCGAAGAAGTCAAATTCGGCGGCGGCAAGGTCATCCGCGATGGCCAGGGCCAAAGCCAATTGCTCGCCCATGAGGTGGTCGACACGCTGATCACCAACGCGCTGATCATCGACCACTGGGGCATCGTCAAAGCCGACGTGGGCCTGAAGAACGGCCGTATCCACGCCATCGGCAAGGCCGGCAACCCGGACATCCAGCCTGGCGTGACCATGTCCATCGGCGCCAGCACCGAAGTGATTGCCGGCGAAGGCATGATCCTCACCGCCGGCGGGATCGACAGCCACGTGCACTTCATCTGCCCGCAGCAGATTGAAGAGGCGCTGACCAGCGGCGTCACCACCATGATCGGCGGCGGTACCGGCCCGGCGACGGGCACCAACGCCACCACCTGCACCTCCGGCCCGTGGCACCTGGCGCGCATGCTCCAGGCCAGTGACTCGTTCCCGATGAACATCGGCTTCACCGGCAAGGGCAACGCCAGCTTGCCGGAGCCTCTGATCGAACAGGTGAAGGCCGGCGCCATCGGTTTGAAACTGCATGAAGACTGGGGCACCACCCCGGCGAGCATCGACAATTGCCTGAGCGTTGCCGATCAATACGATGTGCAGGTAGCGATCCACAGCGACACCCTCAACGAGTCCGGTTTCGTCGAGACCACCCTGGCCGCGCTCAAGGGCCGTACCATCCACACGTATCACACCGAAGGTGCAGGTGGCGGTCACGCACCGGACATCATCAAGGCCTGCGGCTTCCCGAACGTGCTGCCGAGTTCCACCAACCCAACGCGGCCCTTCACTCGCAACACCATCGACGAACACCTCGACATGCTGATGGTCTGCCACCACCTGGACCCGAGCATTGCCGAAGACGTGGCCTTCGCAGAAAGCCGCATTCGCCGCGAGACCATTGCCGCCGAAGACATCCTGCACGACCTCGGCGCGTTCTCCATGATCAGCTCCGACAGCCAAGCCATGGGCCGGGTCGGTGAGGTGATCACACGTACCTGGCAGACCGCCGACAAGATGAAAAAACAGCGCGGCGCCTTGCCTGGCGATGGTCCCGGCAACGACAACTTCCGCGCCAAGCGCTACATCGCCAAGTACACCATCAACCCGGCGATTACCCACGGTGTGAGCCATATCGTCGGTTCGATCGAAGTGGGCAAGTGGGCCGACCTGGTACTGTGGCGCCCGGCGTTCTTTGGCATCAAGCCGACCCTGATCCTCAAGGGCGGCGCGATTGCCTCAAGCCTGATGGGCGACGCCAACGCTTCGATCCCCACGCCGCAGCCGGTGCACTACCGCCCGATGTTCGCCAGCTTCGGCGGCTCGTTGCATGCCACCAGCCTGACCTTTATCAGCCAGGCTGCGCAGGATGCCGGTTTGCCCGAAGCCCTGGGGTTGAAGAAACAGATCGCGGTGGTCAAAGGGTGTCGCGACGTGCAGAAAACCGACCTGATCCACAACGATTACCTGCCGGATATCGAGGTGGACCCGCAGACCTACCAGGTCAAGGCCGATGGGGTGCTGCTGTGGTGTGAGCCGGCGGATGTGTTGCCGATGGCGCAGCGGTATTTCCTGTTCTGACTCGAACCAACAGGCCACGACTTGTGGCGAGGGCGCTTGCTCCCTCGCCACAAGGACAGTGTTCGCTTTCGCCTTAGAACTGCTCGCGCGGATTAAAAGCAGCTTTCTGCGCCAGCTCCTGCCACAAGGCTTTCACCTCGTCATTGCCTGCCGGTGGCATCACGGCCTTGAGCTGCACGTACAGGAAGCCACGCTGCCCGGCCTTGTTCAACAAGCCATGGCCCTTGGCGCGCATGCGCTGGCCGTTCTGGCTGCCGGCTGGCACCTTGAGGTTGATCTTGCCGGTCAGGGTCGGCACGGCCACTTCCGCGCCCAGCGCCAATTCCCACGGCGCCAGCGGCAGGTTGATGATCAGGTTTTCGCCATCCACTTCAAACTTGGGATGCGGCGCAAACTTGACGATCAGGTACAGGTCACCGTTGGCCCCACCGCCAACACCTGGTGCGCCCTGGCCTTTGAGGCGGATACGCTCACCGTTGACGACACCGGCGGGGATCTTCACGTTCAAGCTCTTGGTGGTGTTGCTCACATGCCGGCCCGAGGCGTCGTATTGCGGCACCTGGAAGCTGATCTGCTTGGACTCGGTTGACAGCGTCTCCTCAAGGAACACCGACAGCTGCATCTCTACGTCCTGGCCTTTACGCCCGGCAGGGCGGCGTTGGCTGCCACCGAAGGCATCGCCACGGGAGCCGAAGATCGAACTGAAAAAGTCCGAGAAATCCTCACCGCCACCGCCGCCGCCAAAGCCCCCACGGCTCTGCCAGCCCGGTGGTCCCTGGAACGGCTGGCCATGCTGGCCGTATTTGCGCAGCTCGTCGTATTCGGCGCGCTTGTCGGCGCTTTTGAGCGCTTCATAGGCTTCGGACGCATCCTTGAACTTGGCTTCGGCGTCTTTTTCCTTGCTCACGTCGGGGTGATATTTGCGCGCGAGCTTGCGATAGGCCGCCTTGATTTCCTTGTCGTCGGCCGTCGGCTCTACGCCCAATATCTTGTAGTAGTCTTTGAAATCCATCGGCGGTTCACCATCCTTAATCGAGATCGCACAGTCCGGGGCACAACGTGCGCTGCATTGCACTTGTTGAGTCTTGTGGCCTGGGTATGCGTCAAAGTGTTATCGGCACTTGCCGTATGCAACAGATGTTGGGGCAAATACCCAACTTTCAAGCGCGATTTAGCGGATAGTCGGCCTACGCATCCGCCTTCGACTGGCATACACTGCGCGGCCGTTTTTCAACCGGAACCCGATAGACATGAAAAACCCATCCCCAGCCCGTGCCTGCGGTATCGACTTTGGCACGTCCAACTCCACCGTCGGCTGGATCCGCCCCGGCGAGGAGACGCTCATCGCGCTGGAGGACGACAAGATCACTCTGCCGTCGGTGGTGTTCTTCAACTTCGAGGAGCGCCGCCCGGTGTACGGTCGCCTGGCGCTGCATGAGTACCTGGAAAACTACGAAGGCCGGCTGATGCGCTCGCTCAAGAGCCTGCTCGGTTCCAAGCTGATCAAGCACGACACCAGCGTGCTCGGCACAGCGATGCCGTTCACCGACCTGCTGGCGCTGTTTATCGGCCAGCTCAAGAGCCGCGCCGAAGCCAATGCCGGCCGCGAGTTCGAAGAAGTGGTGCTGGGCCGCCCGGTGTTTTTCGTCGACGACGACCCGATGGCCGACCAGGAAGCCGAAAACACCCTGGTCGACGTGGCGCGCAAGATCGGTTTCAAGGACATCTCGTTCCAGTACGAGCCGATCGCGGCGGCGTTCGACTACGAGTCCACCATCCAGAAAGAAGAGTTGGTACTGATTGTCGACATCGGCGGGGGTACCTCCGACTTTTCCCTGGTACGCCTGTCCCCGGACCGTCGCCACAACGACAACCGCCAGAGCGACATCCTCGCCACCGGCGGCGTGCATATCGGCGGGACCGACTTCGACAAGCAGCTCTCGTTGAACGGCATGATGCCGCTGTTCGGCTACGGCAGCCGCATGAAGAGCGGCGCCTACATGCCCACCAGCCATCACATGAACCTGGCCACCTGGCACACCATCAACTCGGTGTACTCGCAGAAATCCCAGCTGGCGCTGGGCAGCATGCGTTATGACATCGAAGACACCGGCGGCATCGACCGTCTGTTCAAGTTGATCGAGCAGCGCGCCGGCCACTGGTTGGCCATGGAAGTGGAAGAAACCAAGATCCAACTCACCCACGAAGACAGTCGCCATGTGCTGCTGGATCGGGTTGAACCGGGCCTGAGCGTGGAACTGAGCCGGGCGCTGTTCGAGTCGGCCATCGATGGCTTGCTGGAACGCGTGCGCAACAGCGTCACGCAATTGCTCAACGATGCGTCGGTGAGCGTGGCCCAGGTGGACACCGTGTTCTTTACTGGCGGTTCCAGCGGAATCCCGGCGCTGCGCCACAGCATCTCGGCGATGTTGCCGAATGCGCGGCATGTGGAAGGGAATATCTTTGGCAGTATCGGCAGCGGGTTGGCGATTGAGGCCAGTAAGCGCTACGGCTGCTGAGCGTTAGCTTTGAACGGCGGTGCGCCCTTCGCGAGCAAGCCCGCTCCCACCTTTGGCTGAGTTCCAACGTTGGAACACGTTCAAAGGTGGGAGCGGGCTTGCTCGCGAAGGGGCCGGCCCAAGCAACATCAATCTCTAAACCATTCCCCCAAGCTTCAACTCACTCTTGAGATACGCGTAATAAATCGGCCCCGCCACCACCCCGGGTAGCCCAAACGCAGCCTCAAACACCAGCATCGCCAGCAACAACTCCCACGACTTGGCACTGATCTGTCCACCCACAATGCGCGCATTGAGGAAGTACTCGACCTTGTGGATCACGATCAGATACCCGAGTGCCGCCACCGCCACCCAGATCGACAGCGACAGCGCCACGATGGTGATCAGCGTGTTGGACATCAGGTTGCCGATGACGGGCAGCAAGCCGAGCAGGAACGTGAGGACGATCAGGGTTTTGGTCAGCGGCAGGTGAATCCCGCACAGCGGCAGCACCACGGCGAGGAACACGGCGGTGAAGGCGGTGTTGAGCGCGGCGATCTTGATTTGCGCGAAGACAATGTTGCGAAAGGCCTGGACCAACAAGTGCAGACGATCGAACAGCACGGCGGCCAGGGGTTTGCGCTTGGTCAAGTCGGGCACGCGCTGCAGGGCAATGATGGCGCCGAGCACCATGCCGATCAGCAGGGTGACAAACATGTGGGCGGCGTCTTTGCCGACCAGTTGCAGTTCACTCAGGTGCTTGCTCATCCAGTCGCCGATGGCCACGCGGAACTCGGCGGCGCTGGCGGGCAGGTAGGCATCGATGAACGGCGGCAACTGGCCGCGCGCGCGGTCGACCACGCCCATGAATTTGTCCAGGGAAGCCCCGGGGTTTTCCGCTTCGTGGAGCAGGAAGCTGATGGCACCGGCGAAGATCAGGGTCAGTACACTGACGATCAAGGTGCCGAGCAGCGCCACCGCCAGCCAGCGCGCGCGCCGGCCTTCGATCAGCCGTTGCAGTTGGGGGGTCAGCATGTTGACCAGCTCGAACACCAACAGACCGGCCAGCAGGCTGGGCAACAATTTGAGCGGCAGCACCAGCAGCAGTCCGCCGAAAATGATGATGTAGCTGGCCAGCAATATCACGTGACGCTGAGAAAACGTTGGCATACAGCCTCAAAACGAACGGCGTTAAAGGATGGGCAGTCTGCCAGCCTTGAAGGAATCAAGCGAGAGGTCTTGGTGTTGCAAACTTGTCAGCGTGGCAACGGGCTTGCTCGCGAAAGCGGGGGTTCAGTCACTGAGGTGTTGAACGAAAAACAGCTTTCGCGAGCAAGCCCGCTCCCACAGGGGATTCGCCTACTCAACTGCCTTTGAGGCAGGTGCTCATGAAGGTTTTGCGCGCATCGCCAGTCAGCGCCTTGGTTTTCGCCGACGCATTGCAATCCTTCATCTTCTGCTGCTGCGGCGTCAGGGTCTTGGCGTCATTGGCCGCCGGGGCGGACAGGCAGGTCTTCATGAAGGCCTTGCGCTCGTCCCCCTTGAGCGTCTTGGTGGTCGCTTCGGCATTGCAGGTGGTCATTTTATTTTGCTGGGCGGTGGCGGCAAAACCTTGGGAACACAGCAGCAGGCCCATCATCAACAACGGAATTCGCAGCATCTTCATGGAGTTTTCTCCCTGTTGCCGTGCAGGAGGGCACGGCCTACCGGGTAGTGTAGTCAAAGCCTGTTACATCTTCACCGACTACGGATATGCGTCCGCCGGTATTGCTCTGGGGTGCAGCCCGCCTGGCGCTGGAACATGGCGATAAAGGCCGAAGCGCTGCTGTAGCCCAGATCAAATGCGACATGTTGCACGCTGCGCTGACTGTCGAGGGCTTCAATGGCCGCCAGGTAGCGCAGGCGCTGGCGCCACTCGCCGAAGCTCATGCCCAGCTCCCGCACAAACAGGCGAGCCAGGGTGCGTTCGCTCACGTGGACTTGCTCTGCCCAGTGAGCCAGGGGGCGATTGTCGGCAGGGTCGGCCTGCAGGCCTTCCAGTACGCCCAGCAGGCCGGGGTGACGGGCGTAAGGCAGGAAGCAATCGTGGATCGGCGCCTGCTTGAGCTGGTCCACCAGCACCTGGGCCAGGCGAATGTCGGCGTCGGTCTGCGGCATGTTCACGTCACGCTGGGCGAAATCGCTGAGGATGGCCTTGAGGATATCGCTGATGGCCAGGGTGCAAGGCTGTTGCGGCAGCCGCTCACAGAGTTCCGGCGCCAGCCCCACCGAGTGATAGACGATCGCCTCGGCATTGTAGGAGCTGTGTTCGGTGTGGGGTGGCACCCACACCGCGTATTGCGGCGGCGACATGAAGCGGTTACCGGCCACTTCCATGCGCATCACGCCGCTGGCCGAATAGTCCAGCGAACCCCAGAAGTGCTGGTGCGGGGTGCACTCGGTGTCGGGCGCGAAATCCGAATAGCGAAAGTACACCGGGCTCGGCAGCCGGGGAAAATCCGGAAGGCGTACGTTGTGCTTGGCCATATTGTCTGGATACAGAGGTGGTTTGTCTGGATCGCAGTATAGGCTTCGATCCAGACAATGGATAATCCTGCCTCATCAACACACTTGGTTCATTTCGATGCAATACGCTTATCCCTTGCTGGCCATTTTCATCTGGGCTGGCAACACCGTCGTCAACAAGCTGGCCGTGGGCGCGCTGTTCCCTGCAGAAATCGGCTTTTACCGCTGGTTGCTGGCGGCGCTGCTGTTTACACCGTTCATGATCAAGCCGGTGATCGCCAACTGGGCGCTGATCCGCCCGAACCTGGGCAAGGTATTCATCCTCGGCGTGCTGGGCATGGCGGTGTACCAGAGCCTGGCGTACTACGCCGCGTCGCTGACCACGGCGACCAACATGGGGATCATCCTGTCGTTGATGCCGTTGATGGCGCTGACGGCGGCGATCATCAGCCTGGGCCAGCGCCTGACCTACGGCGCGCTGACCGGTGCCGTGCTGTCATTTGCCGGCGTCGTGGTGGTGGTCTCCGCCGGCAGCCTCGACGCATTGCTGCAACACGGGGTCAACCTGGGTGACGGCATGATGCTGGTCGCGACACTGGCCTACGCGGTCTACAGCACCCTGCTGAAAAAATGGCAGCTGCGCCTGCCGCCGTTGGTGTTGCTGTATCTGCAGGTGCTGGTGGCGGTGGTGGTGCTGTTCCCGCTGTTCCTGTTCTCCGCGAAAGCGGGCCTTGGCTGGGCGAACATTCCGTTGGTGCTGTATGCGTGCCTGCTGGCCTCGATGTTGGCGCCACTGGCGTGGATGCATTCGGTGAAGACCTTGGGCCCGAGCCGCACCACGCTGTTTTTCAACTTGCTGCCGTTGATCACTGCATTGATCGCCGCCGTAGTGTTGAAGGAAGAGTTGGCGCTGTATCACTTGGTGGGCGGTTTGCTGACCTTGGGTGGGGTCATTCTGTCGGAACGCTGGACCACCCCGGTGCGCTAGACCCCGGCATCCTTCAAGCGCCGGACATGCTCGAGAAACAGTCGGATAGGCTCGGCGCCCTTGCCCACCAGGCCCAGGGACTGGTTGACGATATCGAAGTGGTCCAGGGCGTAGTCATCGCCGATCACCCATCCCAGGTGCGAGCTGTAGCGTCCGACCATGCCGTCGCACTGGCCCTTTTCACGCACAAAGCTGCGGGCGAACAGGCGGCAACTGCGGTGGGTGCCATCGAACAGGTTGCGACCACGGTCAGTAATGCCCGGCTGTAAAGTGCCGGACCACGAGTAATAACGCACGCCGTTGACCTCTTCTGCCCCCTGCCCACCCCATGTCTGTGGCAACCCCTGTGGATAGTGCTGATTGAACAGCGCCACGCCCGCACTCGTCAGCGAATGATGGGAGGCCTGCAAGTCCGCCTTGAAGCGTGGCCCGCGATAGCCGGTCTCCAACACGCCCATCACCCAGGCGACCAGGTGAAACAGCGCGCTCATGATCCGCCCCTTCACGCCGTCCACTGGGTAATTGAGATGAATGTGGTCCGCCAGCTCGGAGCCATGGTTGGGCCCGGCCACCGACGTGACCGACGCCACCCACTCCGGGCGCTTGGCCGCCGCATACCGCGCGGTGAGCGCGCCCTGGCTGTGACCGATCAGGTTGACCTTGTCGGCCCCCGTTTCACGGCGGATGCGCTCGATCTGCACCAGCAATTGCTCGCCACGTACTTCACTGGAGTCCAGCGGCGCCACCTGCACAGGAAACACCTGTGCGCCACCCGCCTGTAGCGCCGGGACGATGCCGTACCAATAGGGAAACCAAACGAGGCGCACGAACCCGAGCATGCCGGGGACCAGCACCAAGGGGTAACGCGTGGCAAGGGATTGCGGCATGGAGCAGGCGTCCAGGGCGATGGAAGTAATAGGTCCATCCTAGATCAACCGACGTGACCACCCCATGACATCCGGGCTTTTTAGAAGTGCCCAGCCAGGTCATGCAACTGGCGCTCGGCGTCGGCATAGGCACGCTGGAATACGCTCTTGTCCGACTCTTCACCTTCGGCAGCAATCACCCGCACATCCTCGATACCGATATAGCCCAGTACCGTGCGCAGGTGCGGGTCGGCATGGTTCATCCATTCAAACTCGCCACCCGGACCAAAGCCATTGCCGCCCCGGCTGGTGATGATGAGTGCACGTTTGCCCTGGAGCAAAGGCTGATACTGCGCGATGCCCTGGCTGTCTTGAGTGATATCAAAGGTCAGGCCCATGCGCACGATCTGATCAATCCAGGCCTTGAGGCCACTGGGCACGCCGAAGTTGTACAGGGGCATGGAAATCACCAGGATTTCGTGGTCAATCAACTCTGCGACCAGTTCATCGCTCAGTTGCAGGTCGGCCTTCATCACCTTGGGCATGGATTGCGGTTCGGGGTAGAAATTCGCCGCGACGAACGCTTCGCTGACGTGAGGAATCGACGCTCGACCCACTTCGCGCCGCGTGACCTGCGCGCCAGGGTTGGCGGCCTGCCACACGTCGAGAAAGGATTCGGCCAGGCGCCGCGAGTGGGAACGTTCGCCACGGGGGCTGGCGTGGATAACTAGCATTTTTTTCATCTGTATGACCTTCGCGAGTTAGACTCAGACGGTCTGGATAGCCGTCGTTCTTAAGCGCAAATCTAGAGTCGCTGGGTACTTCCGACAAATGAGCAATAGTTGATCCGGATGAATCCATTTCATCCATGGAGCTGAAATGTTTGCCTCGCTACCCCTCACCGCGCTGCGCACCTTTGAATCGGCGTCGCGCCTGCTCAGTTTCAAGGCTGCCGCCCAGGAACTGTCGGTCACACCCACGGCGGTCTCCCACCAGATCCGCAGCCTGGAAACCTGGCTGGGGGTGCCGCTGTTCGAACGTCTGCCACGCCAGGTGCGCCTGACGGAGTGTGGCGAACGGCTGTTCCACAGCGTGCACGGTGCCCTGCTGGACGTGGCGCAAAGCCTCGACACCCTGCGCCCGCAACGCAGCACCGGGCACCTCACCGTATCCACCACGCCAGCCTTCGCCGCCTTATGGCTGGTGCCACGGTTGGGACGGTTTTACGCCGCACACCCTGGTATCAACCTGCGCCTGGATACGCAGTGTGAAGTCGTCGACTTGCAGCAAGATGCCAGCGTCGATCTGGTGATCCGCTATAGCCTCGATGACTACCCCAACCTCTATGGTTTGTGCTTGTTCGATGAATCTTTTGCGGTATACGGCTCCCCCGAGCAGGTGGTGCTGGCCCAAACGCAAGCTCCCACACTGATCAGCGTGCGCTGGCACAACTCCAAGCTCTACGCGCTGGGCTGGCAAGCCTGGTGCGAGAAGGCTGGGGAACGCTGGTTGCGGGACGCGCCGATATTGCGCGAATACGACGAAGAGCACTACGCGCTGCAAGCAGCCATCGCCGGTCAGGGCCTGGTCCTGGCCAGCAACATTCTGGTATCGGAAAGTCTGGCTTCGGGGTTACTGGTGCCTTACCGGCCCCGGATCAGCGTGGACGGGGCGGGTTACAGCGCGTTGTGCGTACCGGGCCGCGAGCGCCATCCGCCAGTGCGAGCATTCTTCCAGTGGATGCAGGAGGAAGTCAGGCTGTCCGGTCACGCCTTGTAAAATCCGATAAAACTTTTTGTGTTGCGCGGGACTCACAACTTGGAGCGATCACGCCGGCAGAGCGTGGCGCAAAACCGGATTAGTACCAGGAGATTGAGATGACCGAAGCAAACTTGACTGACGTTGCGACCCTGCGCAGCCGCGCCCGCCAGAACGTCGAGAACGGTGCCGTGACCGAAGGCTACGATGCCGACCGCGAAGAAATCATTCGCCTGCTGAACGCCTCGCTGGCCACCGAGCTGGTCTGCGTACTGCGCTACAAGCGCCACTACTTCATGGCCAGTGGCATCAAGGCTGCAGTGGCCGCGCAGGAGTTCCTTGAGCACGCCACCCAGGAAGCCGAACACGCCGACAAACTCGCCGAGCGTATCGTGCAGTTGGGCGGCGAGCCGGAGTTCAACCCGGACCTGCTGTCGAAAAACTCCCACGCGCAATACGTGGCCGGCAAGGACCTCAAGGAAATGGTCTACGAAGACCTGGTCGCCGAGCGGATTGCCGTCGACAGCTACCGCGAAATCATCCAGTACATCGGTGATAAGGACCCAACCACGCGCCGTCTGTTTGAAGAAATCCTGGCTCAGGAAGAAGAGCACGCCGACGACATGGCGGATATTCTCGAAAGCCTGTAGGCCACCCTCGATAGGCGCCGCCAAAAAAGCCCCAAGGGGAGCGACCGCTCCTACTTGGGGCTTTTTTATACGCAATCACTGCGATAGAAACGGGCATCTACCTGTTAGCGTTGACAGTAGACGAGTTACCGTCAACAGGGCTAATGGATATTTCCCTTCAGGCTCCTGCATATCAGACGCGATTTTCATCCCTACCGGAGGCTAGCCTTTTACTGTTTTCGGCGCCTTGCCTTCCTTCATCTGCTGCAGCAACGGCGCGCACTCATTCGGCTCACCACCGCTCGGCGCGACCAATGCCAGCAACCCGGCCGCCGGGCCGGCAACCACACCCAGCGCAACCATGCCCGCGCCCCGCAATGCCAGCGGAATGGCTTTCACACCCGCATTGGGCTTGATGAACGGCCCGTTGACGTACAGCGGTGAGCGCAGGGAGAACAGGCGGAAGCCTTTGGATTCCGGATTGATGGTCAGGTCCAACTGTTCCGTGGCCATGTTCGCCGTGCCCTCGATGTAAATGATGGCGTTCTCGGTATCGAACACAAACAAACGCGTGGTCGCCAGGCCTGTCTTGATACCGAAGTCCGCCGCCGCGCAGTTGATCTTCACTTCCTTGTCGCCAAACAGGCGGCCCACCACGTAGTTGCCCACGTTGAGCCCGGCGATTTCCATCAGGCCACGGCTAATGGCGCCGTCGTTGATCAGCATCTTCAGGTCACCGTTTGAGGTGCCCAGGAGTGCCGCCACGGAGTTGCCACGCCCGGAAATGTCGGCATCGCCGTTGAGTTCACCGAAGCTGGTTTTCATCGGTTCGAAGGTCGGGAACAGCTGCTTGAGCTTGAAGTTGCGCGCAGTGAGTTTGGCGCGACCTTCCATTGGCGTGATACGGCCGTTGAGGCGAATCTGCGCATCCAGCTTGCCGCCGGCGACGCCGAAACGCAGGGGTTCGAGGCTCAGCTCGCCATCATTGAGCACCAGGTGGGTGTAGAGGTCGGTGAAGGGCAAATCGGCACTGTGCACGATGCGCTTGCCGGTGAACTCCACATCGGCATCCATGACACGCCAGCGCTCGGTGCGGAACTCTTCCACCGGCAACACTTTGGTCGCCGGCTGTTTGCTGTCACCGCCACGGGCTTTTTGTTTGGCGTTGGAGTCGGCGCCGATCAGCGGTGCGAGGTCGGTCATCAGCAGTTGGTTGGACACCAAGGCGCCACTGAGCTTGGGCCGTGGCTGGCTGGCGACGTAGGCGAGGTTGCCGTGGATGTCGCTGTTGCCGATCTTGCCGTTGAAATTTTCATAGCGGAACGAAGCGCCGTTGGGCTCGTGCAGCTTGGCGATGAGATGACCGTCGGTGGAATAGGCTGGCGAATCTGGCAGGGTCACGCCGGTCAGTGGGTAGAGATTGCCCAGACTGGAACCGGCGAGTTTCAGGCGCAGGTCGAGCGCGCCGAGGTTCATCGGGTCGGTCAGCGTGCCGGCCAGGGCGATGCGGGTGTCGCCAATGTTGACCTGGGCTTGCAGCGGGAACGGCTTGGCCGCGTCCTGCAGGGCCAGCAGGCCACCGATCTTGCCGCTGCCGTCGAGCTTCTGGCCGTGGTACTGACCTTTGACCTTGAGGCCGAACGCATAGTCCTGCGGGGCGGAGCCTTTTTCCAAGGCCTTCTTGGCATCAGCGTCGCCGACGATTTCGCCGAAGGGAATGGGTTTGCCCAGCGGGTCGATGATCACATCCAATTGAGTCTTGAGAGTCTGGTCGTCGAGGGTCACGTGGCCCTTATCGAAGCCGATGGCACCGATGTCCACCACCCAGTTGGAAGGCGCGGCGTTTGGGTCCTTGGGGTCGAACTTGAAGGTCCAGTTGGCGCGGCCATCGCTCAGGCGCTGCAATTGCGCGCTCGGCTCGGTGAGATCGATACGCGGGATCACCACACGCTGCACCAGCAACGCCAGG
The DNA here is from genome assembly GCF_058725305.1 of Pseudomonas sp. DW-iso3. Classification (NCBI taxonomy): domain Bacteria; kingdom Pseudomonadati; phylum Pseudomonadota; class Gammaproteobacteria; order Pseudomonadales; family Pseudomonadaceae; genus Pseudomonas; species Pseudomonas sp. DW-iso3. Next base: position 493,672 of record NZ_JBZXDZ010000006.1, on the reverse strand, counting down.
GGAGAAATGCGCAGTTCCACCTTCTTGAGGGTGACCATCTGCGGGTTCTTCGACCAGTCCGGGTTGCCCAAGGTCAGGTCTTCGGCAATCACATGAGGCCATGGCACCCAGGCGCGCCAGCCGCCTTCATCGGGTTCACGCGCCCACACCACCGCCAGGTTGCCGTTGATGGCAAATGGCCGATGCAGTTCTTCAGAAACCTTGGCATTGAGGGGCGGCTTGATGCGGTTCCAGTCAAAGAACACCAGGACCAACACCGCCACAGCGATTAACAGAGCGAAGCTGGCGCAGCTCCAAGCGACAATTTTACGAGTGCGCGTCATTGCACAGGACTCCTGAATACGACTGGCTGGGTGACAGCCTTTTAAGACAGTTTATAGAACTCCGACTGGCAAACCGCCTGGGGGTTTAACCCAATCCCCGATTTGCCTGGAAAAACCTCAATTTCTGACCAACTCGACAGATTCGGCCTACGACGGCGCACCATTGTTACCCACGAACGTGTCGAAAATACCCACCCCGGTGCAAAACCGCGTGCTTGAGAGGCCCGTTCTAGAGCCTCCGCCTAGAACAATCAATTCTGTTGATTATTACCATTGTGTTTATGAACTTTTATATCGACTTATCGAGAGTAGCATTAGCCCTGTACCCACTTTATCGCCCTCCCAAGGAGCAACCCATCATGAAACGCCAACTACTCGCTACCGCCCTGTTATCTATCCTGGCTTCCAGTGCCTTCGCCCTGCCAGCCGCCGAACAGGCCACACCCCAAGTCAAAGCTGACGCCATTCATTTCAGCCAGACCGTCGCTCGCAGCGGTTCGCAAGAAGACGAGAACCGTGACTACGCCAAAGGCGCTGTCGCTGAAAATGGTTCGGAACACGCCAACAAACGCGCTTACACCGAAGGCCTGACCGAAAACGGCCGCAACCGCCTGGAAGAAAAAGGCCTGGTTGAAGGTGGTGCTGATCGCCTGCTGGAGCGCAATGCTGTTGCCGAAGGTGGCCGTGATCGCCTGGAACAGAAAGGTCTGGTCGAAGGCGGTGCAGAACAAGCCAACAAACGCGCCTACACCGAAGGCGTTGCTGAAGGCGGTGCTGACCGTCTGCAAGAACTGCATCAAGCACAGAGCTAACCCCGTGGTGGCCGAGAAAAAAGCCCGATCTGTCGATCGGGCTTTTGCTTTCCTGTAGATCGCGTCACGCCCTTCCCCGCCAAGTTCGACGCCAACAGAACTGTTTTGCTAGAGTGCGTCGCTGTACTCGCCGACAAAGCCCGCCCGCCCATGCTGCCCCGCGCCGAACAGAAGCAACAGACCCGCCTCGCCCTGATGGACGCAGCCCGCCATCTGATGGAGTGTGGCCGTGGGTTTGGCAGCCTGAGCCTGCGCGAAGTGGCAAAAACGGCTGGTATCGTGCCCACCGGTTTCTATCGGCATTTTGCCGACATGGACCAATTGGGACTCGTGCTAGTGAGTGAAGTCGGCCAGACCTTCCGCGCCACGATCCGTCTGGTGCGCCACAACGAATTCGTGATGGGCGGCATTATCGATGCCTCCGTGCGGATCTTTCTCGACGTGGTCTCGGCCAACCGTTCGCAATTCCTGTTCCTGGCCCGCGAGCAATACGGCGGCTGCCTGGCGGTGCGCCAGGCGATCGGTGCATTGCGTGAAGACATCACCCGCGACCTGGCGGCCGACCTGACGCTCATGCCAAAACTGCAGCACCTGGATGCCGAAGGTCTGCATGTGATGGCCGACCTGATCGTCAAAAGTGTGTTCGCCACCCTTCCCGACATCATCGACCCACCGGCCCAGGCGCTGCCTGAACACCTCACGCCCCAGGCAAAAATCACCCAGCAATTGCGCTTTATCTTTATCGGCTTGAAGCACTGGCAGGGTTTGGGCAGCACCGAGTAAAGCCATCACCCTGCCGTGTGGAAACGCTTGGCGGTGGTGTAATTCTTGTTCCAGTAGCTGTTGCTCAATGAGTCGATGCGGATGTGCTTGCCTGCGCGGGGTGAATGGATAAATTTGCCCTCGCCTATATAAAGGCCCACATGGCTGACTTGTCCGCCCCCATTTCCTTTGAAAAACACCGCATCACCCGCCTTGAGCGCATTGCGCCTGATAGTGGCTGCTGTTGACCGCTGCATGGCCGCAGTGGTGCGCGGTAACTGGATATTGGCTTCGGTCTTGAACAGATAGACCAGCAGGCTGCTGCAATCAAAACCCTGGTCCGCCGAGGTGCCACCCCACTTGTAAGGCGTACCCAGCAGTTCGTGGGCGCGGTCGACCACATCCTCGATAGACGCTTGCTTCAGCGAAGTGCTGAAGGACGGATGGGACTTCAAATTCGCGGAAGCCGATGAAAGCGCGAGAGATAGGCTGACAATAACCAGGCAACAAAATGATTTGAACATGATGAACGTCGCAGTGAATTAAACACGGCGCACAGCCTAATGATCTCGCAGGTAAGGTGATGAACGCCGATTCCCCATAACGTGTAGGGAAAATCCGAAAATGCCCATCACGCGTGCAACACGCAACATTGCGCACCACTTTGGCGCACGTCGAGCATTTTTCCTCGCCCTGTTTAGTGGCATGCCGCGCTTGCCTACAGGCAATTCCTACTCCCCATCGAGGTTGGCAAGCCCCTTGCTCTAGCTGCTTCATCGCTCATAGCTGGAAGCTTCCTGATGCTGGTGATCCACCGCCGAATCGCCCCCCAAGCCCTCTGGGCCGCCGAGTTGCTGCTGAACTTCGAAGCCCGCAGCAAAAGCCGCCTGCGCTGTTTCAGTGCCGACGGTGAAGACGTCGGCCTTTTCCTGGAGCGCGGCCAGCCACCGCTGCACGATGGCGAATTCCTACAGGCCGAGGACGGACGAGTCGTACGCGTGTGCGCCCGGCCTGAACACCTGCTGCACGTCACCTGCAGCAGCGCATTTGAACTGACGCGTGCGGCGTATCACCTGGGTAACCGCCATGTGGCATTGCAGGTCGGCGATGGCTGGTTGCGCCTGCTCGATGACTATGTGCTCAAGGCCATGCTCGAACAACTGGGCGCGCAGACGGCAACCATCGAGGCGCCGTTCCAGCCGGAACATGGCGCCTACGGCGGCGGACACCACCACTCGCGCCATGGCGATGAAGATTTCAACTACCCGCCCAAGCTGCACCAGTTCGGCGTGCGTCTATGAACCCAGCCTGGGCGCTGTTGCGTCTGGCCAGTCCGCAATTGCCGATTGGCGGCTACAGCTATTCCCAGGGCCTGGAAATGGCGGTGGAGAACGGTCGCGTCAGCGATGCTGCCAGTGCGCGACGCTGGATCAGCGATCAGTTGCTGCTCAACCTGGCGCGCTTTGAAGCCCCGGTGTTACTCGCCCACTGCCAAGCGGCGGTCGATGCTGACTGGCCGCGTCTGACCCAGCTGTGCGAGGCACATCGCGCCAGCCGTGAGACCCGCGAGCTGTATCAAGAGAGCCGGCAGATGGGCTACTCCCTGCAACAACTGCTCAACGGCCTGCCGGAACTGGATGAAGCCGCCCGCGCCGTCCTTCAAGCGTGCCCCGAACCGCATTTGGCGTTGGGCTGGGCCCTGGCCGCACGCGCCTGGCACATCAGCCCCGCCGATGCCCTCGCCGCCTGGCTGTGGAGCTGGCTGGAAAACCAATTGGCCGTGCTAATGAAAACCTTGCCCCTCGGCCAGCAAGCCGCCCAGCGCCTGACCAGCGAATTGCTGCCGTTGCTGCAACAAGCCCAGCAGGACGCCAGTCGCATCGACCCCCACCATTTCGGCAGCGCCGCGTTCGGCCTGTCCCTGGCATGCATGGCCCACGAGCGCCAGTACAGCCGCCTATTCCGTTCCTAGGAGAAAAGCACATATGAACACCCAACCTTTGCGTGTCGGTATCGGCGGCCCGGTGGGCTCCGGCAAGACAGCCCTGACCCTGGCCCTGTGCCTCGCGCTGCGTGATCGCTACAACTTGGCGGTGGTCACCAACGACATCTACACCCGCGAAGATGCGGACTTCCTGGTGCGCAACCAGGCCCTCGCGCCGGAGCGCATCATCGGCGTGGAAACTGGCGGCTGCCCGCACACGGCGATCCGTGAAGACGCCTCGATCAACCTGGAAGCCGTCGACCAGCTCAACCGCCGCTTCCCTGGACTCGACCTGATCCTGGTGGAGTCCGGCGGCGACAACCTCTCGGCCACCTTCAGCCCGGAGCTGTCGGACCTGACCATCTACGTGATCGACGTGTCCGCCGGCGACAAGCTGCCGCGCAAGGGCGGACCTGGCATCTGCAAATCCGACCTGCTGGTGATCAACAAGATCGACCTGGCGCCCTTGGTCGGCGCGTCGCTGGAGCTGATGAACAGCGACACCACCCGCATGCGCAACGGCAAACCCTTTGTGTTCAGCAACCAGAAAACCGGGGTCGGCCTGGAGGACATCGTCGCCTTCATCGAACGCCAAGGCCTGCTGACCGCCGCCTGATCAACCCTTAAGGAACCTGTCCATGAGCCTCAAGAAACTCTTCACCGCCGCCGCCCTGCTGCTGGCCCCAGCCCTGGCCTTCGCTCACCCTGGCCATGGCGACAACGGCCTGGTGGCCGGTATCAGCCACCCCCTGAGTGGCATCGACCACTTGCTGGCGATGGTCGCCGTCGGTTTGTGGGCCGCCCAACAAAAAGGCGCCGCCCGTTGGGCCCTGCCCTGCACGTTCGTCGGCACCATGTTGATAGGCGGCGTACTGGGTTTTGAAGGCCTGGCGTTGCCGGCATTGGAAAGCGGGATTGCTGCGTCGGTGCTGGCCCTGGGCCTGGCGGTGGCACTGGCGGTGCGGCCGCCGCTGTTCATGGCTGTGGGGGCGACGGCGTTGTTCGCACTGTTCCACGGTGTGGCGCATGGTTTGGAGCTGCCGGACATGTCCAGCCCTTGGGCGTATGCAGCCGGGTTTGTCGGTGCAACCGCGGTGCTGCACGCGGCCGGTTATGCGGTGGTGCGCTTTCTGCCGGCGGCAGCGGCGCCGTTGGTGCGGATTGCCGGGGCAGCTTCGGCGGCGACTGGGGTTTGGTTGCTCGCTGGCTGATTTGCAGCGCTGCTGAAGGCTCCTTCGCGAGCAAGCCCGCTCCCACAGTTGACCGAGTACATCCTTGAAATACGGTCCAGATGTGGGAGGGGGCTTGCCCCCGATAGCGGTAGACCAGACACCACCGAACCCAAGCCTGATACCATGCGCGCCTACACCCCTGCCGTGACGACGCCAGCCAATGCCCAGCGCTTCCCAACCCTCCTTGAACACCGTGCTTTCGCACTTCCACAGCCTGATCGTGCCGCTCTGGCAAGGTCCGGGCTGGAATGCCGAACTGGCATTGCCCTATGAGGCGCTCGACGCCGATCATCGCCCTCTGCCCCCGCAACGCTACCGCGCCATGGCCTGCGCCCGGCAGTTGTACCTGTTTGCCAGCCTGATCGACGAGCCCGGCGCTGCCTTCGCGCAAGAGCGTGCAGCGGCACTGTTCCGGTCCCTGCAACGGCACTTCCACGACGCCGAGCACGGCGGCTGGTTCTACAGCATCGACCCGTCCGGCCAGCCGCTGGACAAGCGCAAAGACCTCTACACCCACGCCTTCATCATCTTTGCCTGCGCCCATTACTGGGCCAAGGTGCGTGAGCCGTTGGTGGAATCGGTGCTCAATGCCGCTCTGGAAGTCGTTGCCAAACGGTTTTCCACAGGCGACGGCCTGTACGAGGCCGTATTGGAGCGCAACTGGTCATCGCTCAAGTCCGGCCCGCTGCAAAACCCGCTGATGCACTTGGCCGAAGCGTTCCTTGCCACCCTCGCGGTACGAGCAGACGCCGAGGTGCAAGCCGCCCTGCTGGGGCTGGCGACGGCCATGCAGCAGCGTTTCATCGACCGTCAACACGGCGTGATGATGGAAAAACCGCTGGGCGCTGTGGATAACTGGTTCGAGCCGGGACACCAGTTCGAATGGTTCTTTTTGCTGGAGTCTTCGGAAGTGCTCCGGGGTACGCCGCTGCATGCGTCCCTGACCCGGGCTTTCGCCTACGCGGAACTCAAGGGTGTGGATAACGTCAGCGGTGCGGTCAGCGGCATGTTGGCGCTGGACGGCACGGTCCGCGACGGCACCCAGCGTATCTGGGCCCAGGCCGAGTACCTGCGGGCACTGACCTTGCGGCCGGACAGCGAAGCGCTGCTGCAACGCCAATTGCTGGCGTTGCAACAGCACTTCCTGCATGCAAAAGGCTGGAATGAATGCCTGGATGCCAAGGGCGTCGTGAGCCGACGAGACATGCCGTCGACCACGCCGTATCACTTGGCGACCTGTTACCAGGGCCTTATGCAATCCACTTGCGATCTCCGGTAAAGCTGATCGTCAGCCAGCGCGCCGTATCCGGCGTGCCGAGCCCTGTGGATATCTCTTCGCGCAGCCCGTCCAGGGTCGCAACGTTATCCACCGGGTAATCCGCCGGCAACACCACATGTATCTCGATAAACCGTGCCCGTCCGTGCTTTTGCACGTAGGACACATAGTCGTCAAAACCATGCCTGGCCTGGGCCGCATCCATCACTTCGCGCACCTTGTCGTCCAACTGGTCCGGAGCGATCCCCAGTACCTCGCGCAAGGCCGGGCGCAGGATCTTGAACGCCGGCGCCAGCATGCTCAAGGCCAGCAGGATCAGGATCAATGGGTCGACATACACCGCCCACTCGCCATAGCCTTGGGACTTGAGCAACAGTGCCGCGAGGAAACTGATGAGCAAGCCCACCGACAGCATCGCGTCCACCAGCCAGCTGATGTTGTCGAACTGGATCAGCGATGATTTCAGCTGGCGATTGCGATAACGCACGTAGAAGAAGTAGGCGAACTCGACGACGGTAAACACCGCCGCGTAGATGATCACCAGCCCCAACTCGATCTCGCGGCCGCCATTGATAATGCCGAACACGCCGTTGAGGAACGCATAAATGGCGATCAGCAACAGGAAACTGCCTTCGATCAGCAGCACCATGGGCTCCAGATGCCAATAGCCGAACTGGAAACGTTCGTTGCTTTTCTTCGCGATCAGCTTGGCCGTGATCAACATCAACACCTTGATGGCGGTGGCGATCAGCGAGAAAAACCCGTCGAACAGAATGGATTGGGCGCCGGATACCACACCCGTGACAATCCCGGCGATCGCGACTGCGAACATCAGGATGGTCGATTGTTTGAGCAGTGCCTGCTCACCTCGGTTACTCACATTTCCTCCCGTCAAAACCTTAAATCCGCACGGTGCGGAGGGGTTTTACCGGGTGGAGTGTACCTTATGTCGTGTTTTGGCCGATTTGGCGCCATCGCCGGCAAGCCAGCTCCCACCTTTGACTGTGTGAATACGCTCAAATGTGGAGTTGGCTTGCCGGCGATGCGGGCGACGCGGTCTTAAGCCTTGGCCCCACGCTCGATCGCAAAGCCAGCCCAGGTCTGGCTCACCGGCATCAACTCCAACCGGTTGATGTTCACATGCGCTGGCGTATTCATGACCCAGAAGATCGTGTCTGCAATATCCTGCGGCTGGATCGGCTCGGCCCCCGCATAAGTCGCGTCATACCGCGCCTGGTCACCGCCAAAACGCACCAGCGAGAACTCGCTCTCGCACAAGCCCGGTTCGATATTGGTTACCCGCACGCCAGTACCTTGCAGGTCACAGCGCAGGTTCAGTGAGAACTGCTTAACGAACGCCTTGGAGCCACCGTACACGTGGCTGCCCGGATACGGGTAATTGCCAGCAATCGAGCCCAGGTTGATGATGCCCGCGCCGCGACCGTGAGCGATCAAGCGAGGCAGCAGCAGGTTGGTGGTGGTCAGCAGGCCCTTGATGTTGGTGTCGACCATGGTTTCCCAATCATCGAGGTTGCACTTGGGCGCAGGGTCGGTGCCTACGGCCAGGCCGGCGTTGTTGATCAGCCCGCGCAGCGTGGCGAACGACGGCGGCAGGTTGGCGATCGCGTCTTCCATGCCTTTGCGATCCCGTACGTCCACCACCAGGCCGTGCACTTCGGTTTGCTTGGACAGCTCTTCGACCAGCGCATTCAAACGCTCGGCACGACGGCCGGTGAGCACCAGTTTCCAGCCGGCTTCGGCAAAACGACGGGCGCAGGCTTCGCCGAAACCTGAGGTTGCGCCAGTAATAAACAGCGTGTCGGACATGGTGTTCTCCTTGCGGGCATCGGGAAAAAATCAGCCAGCAGAATGCCCTTACGCCGCGATTGCGGCAACCGCTAAGCACACAACTTGACACTGGACTGATCACTTTTTAACCACGTCACGCAAAGCCATACAGACCGTGGCTTGTAGCCATATGCACGCAGGTTATCCACAACTGCGCCCACAGTCTTTGGGGGCAACTACACAATGCTTCAGGCCTCTATTCATAAGGGCTACAGGCGGTTTTAGAAAGTTTTTTGCTTGACCTTGGCCGGGGCGTATGTAGGCCCGTCGCCCCTCGAAAAAACAGAACGATGGCTCCAGGCCAGTCATTCCGGCCTCTGCGGCCGTCTTTCCAGAGTTTAGTCACAGACTTATCCACAGGCTGGCGAGACATATTTCGGTCATATACCTGTGTCTATAAACAGGTTGACAAAGACCTCTACCGGTTGCCAAAAACCTGCTGATCAAAAAACAACCGTCGCGCTACAAGCCACGCGGTTATTGGCTTTCAGCCAGCTACTCCCACGTTACCCACAGCCGGTTCCACAGCGGATGGGGACAAGTCAAAACTGTGACAAAACAGAGATTTGCGGCGGCTATATGTCGCGCTTTGGAGGGAGCCTGGATTTGTTTTCCACAATTTGGCGGAGACGTTGTGAATGCCACAAAACAAATGTGGGAGCGGGCTTGCTCGCGAGTGCGGTGGGTCAGTTTCAGGTGTACTGACTGATCCACTGCATTCGCGAGCAAGCCCGCTCCCACAGGGGGGCTGCGCCAACCTTTAGATTAGTGCCCGCCGAGGTAGGCGTTGCGCACTTCCTCATTCACCAGCAATTCCTTACCGGTGCCTGTCAGGCGAATCTCGCCGTTAACCATCACATACGCGCGGTCCGACAGGCGCAGCGCGTGGTTGGCGTTCTGCTCCACCAGGAAGATGGTCATCCCGGTGGATGCCAGCTCACGCAGGGTGGAAAAGATCTGCTTCACCACAATCGGCGCCAGGCCCAGGCTCGGTTCGTCGAGCAGCAACAGCTTGGGCCGGCTCATCAGCGCGCGGGCGATGGCGAGCATTTGCTGCTCGCCGCCGGACATGGTCATGGCGCGTTGATTACGTCGTTCCTTGAGCCGTGGGAACAGCTCGAACATGCGTTGCATGTCTTCCTGGGCAAACTTGTCGCCAATGGGGATGGTGCCCATCAACAGGTTTTCCTCGACGGTCATGTCGGGGAATACCCGCCGCCCTTCCGGTGACTGCGCAATACCGTTGGAAGCGATGTAGTGCGACGATTTGTGGGTAATGTCGACACCGTTGTAGAGAATCTGGCCCGACTCGGCCCGTGGCTGGCCGAAGATCGACATCAGCAGCGTGGATTTGCCCGCGCCGTTGGAGCCGATCAGGCTGACGGTTTCGCCTTCGTTGATATGCAGCGAGACTTTTTTCAGGGCCTGGATCGGGCCGTAGTACACGTCCAGGTCCTTCATTTCGAGGATAGGTGCACTCATACCAGCTCCTCTTCGTCGGCGCCCAGATAGGCGGCAATCACTTTCGGGTCGTTGCGGATCGCGTCCGGCCCGCCCTCGGCGATCACGTTGCCGTGGTCCAGTACCACGATGTGGTCGGAAATGCTCATCACCATGCCCATGTCGTGTTCGATCAGCACCACCGTCAGGTCGTGTTCGTCGCGCAGCAGGCGAATCATCGCGCTGAGGGCTTCGGTTTCCTGAGGGTTGAGGCCCGCAGCAGGTTCGTCCAGGCAGATGATCTGCGGCCGGGTGCACATGGCGCGGGCGATCTCCAGGCGGCGCTGCTGGCCGTAGGAGAGCTCACCGGCCAGGCGGTTGGCGCAGTCCACCAGGTCCACCACTTCCAGCCAGTAGAAGGCGTGATCGAGGGCATCGCTTTCGGCCTTGCGGTAGCCCTTGGTGTTGAGGATACCCGCGAGCATGTTGCGGTTGACCCACATGTGCTGGGCCACCAGCAGGTTTTCCACCACTGACATTTCCTTGAACAGGCGAATGTTCTGGAACGTCCGCGCCAACCCGGCGCGGTTCACCCAGTGGGTGCCGCCGAACATCTTGTAGAACACCCGGCTGAAGAAGCGTTTGGGCGACACAAAGTCGGTGGGCTGGAAACGTTCACCGAGCAACTGGATCACGTTGGTCCGCTTGCCGCGAATGTTCAGTTCGATCTTGCCGCCGCTGGCTTTGTAGAAGCCGGTGAGGCAGTTGAACACCGTGGTCTTGCCGGCGCCGTTGGGGCCGATCAGGGCGAAGATCGAGTTGCGTTCGACCTTGAGACTCACATCGCTCAAGGCCTTGATGCCACCGAAGTGCATCATCAAATGTTCCACGGAGAGCACGACTTCCTTGCTCATGGCGCCACTCCTTTACGTGGGGTCACACCGGTACGGCTGATCCGAATCAAGCCGCGCGGTCGCCAGATCATCATCACCACCATCAACACGCCAAACAGCAGCACGCGGTATTCGGAGAAGCTGCGCAGCAGTTCCGGTGCGACGGTCAATACAAACGCCGCGATCACCACGCCGACCGTCGAGCCCATGCCGCCCAGTACCACGATGGCGAGGATCAGCGCCGACTCGAAGAAGGTGAACGACGACGGGTTGACGAAGCCCTGGTAGCTGGCAAAAAACACCCCGGCCAGACCGGCGGTGGAGGCACCGATGGTGAACGCCGAAAGCTTGACCAATACGTGGTTCAGGCCCATGGAACGGCAGGCGATTTCATCTTCGCGCAAGGCTTCCCAGGCGCGGCCGACCGGCATGCGGGTCAGGCGATGCTTGATGTACAGCACGGCCAGCACCACCAGGAAAAGCACGATGTAGATGAACAGGAATTTGATGTTGGGGTTGTAGTCGATGCCGAAGAACTCATGGAAAGGTATCCCGCCATCCTTCGCACGCTTGCCGAACTCCAGGCCGAGGAAGGTCGGCGATGGCACCGGCATGCCGTTGGGCCCACCGGTAAACGACAGCCAGTTGTTGAGCACCAGGCGGATGATTTCACCAAAGCCCAGGGTCACGATGGCCAGGTAGTCACCGTGCATTCGCAACACCGGGAACCCGAGTATGCATCCCGCTAACGCCGCCGCGATGGCCGCCAGTGGCAGCACCGTCCAGAAGCCCAGGCCGAGGTATTGATAACCCAATGCCAGGCCGTAGGCACCGATGGCGTAGAACGCCACGTAACCCAGGTCGAGCAGGCCCGCCAGGCCGACCACAATATTGAGGCCCAGGCCAAGCAACACATAGATCAGCCCGAGGATCACCACCGTGAGCAGGTACTTGTTGGCGAAGATCGGGAACACGATGGCAATCACGATCAGTGCCGGGATGATCCAGCGCAGCCGCGACTTGTAGTCCGGCGCCAGTACGTGCACGCCGGAGCCGGTGCTCTCGAAGCCCTGCAGGATCTTCACGCCCTTGGGGGTTTGCAGGAACAGGCTCATGGCAAAGCGGCCGACCATCACGATGGCCACCAGCAGGGCCACGCGGGCCGGTTCCAGGTTGAAGCTGTAGCCGTCGAGGACCACGCCGACGATCGGACCGAACACGACCAGTGAAATCAGCCCGGCGAGGACTGTATCGACCACACTTTTCTTGATATCGATGGGTTTGGCAGCAGACATGTTTACACCTTCGCCACAAGTGGGCGACCAAGCAGGCCCTGGGGACGGAAAATCAGAATCACCACCAGCAGGGAGAAACTGAACACGTCTTTGTAGTCAGAGTTGATCAACCCCGAAAACAACGACTCGGAGATACCGAGGATGATCCCGCCCAACATCGCCCCAGGCAGGGAGCCAATGCCGCCGAGTACCGCCGCGGTGAACGCCTTGATGCCGATGATGAAGCCGGCATAGAAGTCGAAGGTGCCGTAGTTGAGGGTGATCAGCACGCCGGCCAATGCAGCCATGGCGGCGCCGATGACGAACACATAGGAGATCACCCGGTCGGTGTTGATGCCGAGGATCGATGCCATCTTGCGGTCTTGCTGGGTAGCGCGGCACATGCGGCCGAGCTTGGTGTATTTGATGACATAAGTGAGCAACGCCATGCCGGCAAACGCCGCCACAAGGATGAACACCTTGGTATAAGTGAGCTGGACGAACCCGCTGCCGATGTCGACACGCCAGGCCCCGGCCAGCAGGGTAGGAATACCCTGTTGCTTGGCGCCCTGGGCGATCTGCGCGTAGTTCTGCAGGATCAGCGAGATACCGATGGCGCTGATCAGCGGTGCCAGTCGGGTGGAGTTGCGCAGCGGTTTGTAGGCAACACGCTCGATGACCCAACCGTAAACGCCGGTGACGACCACGGTGAAGATCAAGGTGCCGAGAATGAGCAGCGGGAAGGATTCGATGCCGAAGTAAGCCAGCAGTGCCAGACTGATCGCCGCGAGGTAAGCGGAAATCATATAAACCTCGCCGTGGGCGAAGTTGATCATGCCAATGATGCCATAGACCATTGTGTAGCCGATGGCGATCAGGCCATAGACCGACCCGAGGGTCAGGCCGTTGACCAGTTGCTGCAGGAAAATACCATCCATAACGCAATCTCACGCGGTGAGCACCTGCACACCGGAGGGTGTGCGGCGCTTCTGGAGGAAAAAACAGATATTCATCACGACACCACTCCCCTCCGGGAGCGGGCTTGGGTGGGAGCTGGCTTGCGATGCACACGCCTCGGTACTTCAGCGCTACAGAGGTGATGCAATCGAAGGCAAGCCAGCGCCCACACAAACCCTGCTCCCACAGGGTCTTTGGGTGATTAGTCTTACTTCTGCTTTTCCAGCTGGTGGTATTTGCCGTCTTTATCCCACTGGTAAACCACGTAGTCGGAGATTTTCAGGTCGCCCTTGGAATCCCAGGCTTTTTCGCCCATGACGGTTTTTACCGGGTGAGCCTTGAGCCACTTGGCGGCATCTTCGCCCTTGTTGGACTTGGCACCGTTGAAGCCGGCGGCCAGGGCCTGGACCGACGCGTAGGCGTACAGGGTGTAGCCTTCCGGCTCGGTGCCGTTTTTACGGAACTCTTCCACCACCGCCTTGCTGTCTGGCAGCAGGCGCGGGTCGGCGCCAAAGGTCATGTAAACGCCGTCGACGTATTGCGCGCCGCCAGCAGTGGCAACCAGTTCGTCGGTCACTACGCCGTCATCGGACATGAACTTGACGTCTTTCAAACCGGCTTCACGGATCTGGCGAACCAGTGGACCGGCTTCCGGGTGCAGGCCGCCGAAGTACACAACGTCTGCACCGGTGGAGCGGATCTTGGTGACCAAGGCGCTGAAGTCTTTCTCGCCACGGGTCAGGCCTTCTTCCAGCACCGGCTTGACGCCGCGCTTGGTCAACTGGGCTGCGGTGGCATCGGCCAGGCCTTTGCCGTAGGTGTCCTTGTCGTTGATGACGGCGACTTTCTTGCCCTTGAGCACGTCGACGATGTAGTCGCCGGCAACGATGCCCTGCTGGTCGTCACGCCCGCACATACGGAACATGGCACCCAGGCCGCGCTCGGTCACTTGTGGGTTGGTGGAGCCTGGGGTGATGGCGATGATGCCGGCTTCGTCATACACCTCGGAGGCCGGGATGGTGTTGGAGGAGCAGAAGTGCCCGACCACGCCGATCACTTTGTCCTGGTCGGCCAGGCGGTTGGCAACAGCGACGGCCTGCTTGGGTTCGCAAGCATCGTCACCGGCCACCAGCACGATTTTCTCGCCGTTGATGCCGCCGGCCTTGTTGATCACATCGGCTGCCGCCTGGGCACCCTTCATGTACTGCTCACCGAAAGCGGCGTTGGCACCGGTCATCGGCCCCGCGACGCCGATCTTCACATCAGCTTGAACAAACGTAGAAACACCCAGCGCCGCTGCAACGGCGAGGGCCAGAAAACCTTTCTTGTAAAACGTCTGGGACATGAGTGGTGCTCCGATATTTTTGATTTTTGGCACGACAACTTGCATTCAAACCTTTCACTGAAAGCCCAGAGCAAGGCGCGTGCCATTACGTTTTTATTCTTCAAAAAGACACGGTGTCATTGTTATTGCAGGTGTTTCGGCTCCATTCGCCAGGACGTGCAACCCTCTAGCACCTAAAGGTGCAACCAATGGATCCAAACAGTACAACCGCGACAGGTCGCACCTGCAACCAGACCTATAAACGACAGTTCCTATCGCTGTAACAAACGGCGTAACGGAACTGCACATTTACAGTGCGTGATTGCTACGACTTGCACCAATACAGATTAGTAGCCTGCTAAGAAAATGCAGGCTTCTGAGCGGTATTTCGCTGATCAGATCACGATCCTCAGGCATTGGCCCGCGTGATACAGCGAAAATCCAGCCTCATACAGACAGCTACGCAAGCCCACCCCCGCCAGGGGTTGCATCGGCGCGAAGGGAATCGGCAGCGCCTGGGGATTCTGGTGACATAAATAGTCGGCAAACGCCTTGCCGACCACGCTGCCGGTGGTCACGCCGCGGCCGTTATATCCCGTAACGGCCACAAGGCCGGGCGCCGGCTCGAACAGGCGCATCAAGTGGTCCGGGGTGAAGGCGATGCAGCCAGTCCAGGTGTACTCCCACTGCACCGATTTGAGGTAGGGGAAGTAGTGCTGCTGCACCCGATCGGCCCACGCCTTGAGGAACCACGTCGGTTTCTGGCTGCCATTGCCCAGGCTGCCGAGCAACAGACGACCGTCGGCATCGCGGCGGATGCTGCTCAAGACCTGGCGCGTGTCCCAGGAACCTTGACCACCCGGCAGGATTTGGCTGGCCGCGTCGTCCGTCAGCGGGGCCGACGCGACCTGGTAGTAATAACCGGGGAAAAAATTGCGCCGCAGTTCGGTCCACTCGCCTTCGGTGTAGGCGTTGGAGGCAATCACCACCTGTGCAGCCTGCACTGAACCCTGCGCGGTTTGCACCGACCAGTGCGCGCCCTGGCGTTCCAGCTGGGTGACAGGAGAATGGTCGAACAACTGCCCGCCCAGACCGACCGCCGCGTTGGCCAAACCACTGGTGTAGGCCATCGGGTTCAGGGTACCGGCACGCCGATCCAGCAAGGCGGCGGCGATCCTTTTGGTACCGGTGGCCTGCTCGCAGGCCTGGCCGGTGAGTAACTCCACCGGCGCGCCACGGCGCTTCCATTGTTCTTCACGGCTGCGCAAATCCGCCTCGCCACGGGCGTTGTGCGCCATGTGCAAGGTGCCTTCGCGGCGTAATTGGCAATCGATGTTGTATTTGTCGATCAGGCTGAACACCAGGGACGGCGCCGCACCCAGCATGCGATTGAGCTGGCTGCCCACCGCTTCGCCGAAACCGGCTTCGATTTCGTCCGGCGGGATCCACATACCGGCGTTGACCAGTCCCACATTGCGCCCCGAACCACCATGGCCGGTGCGATGGGCCTCCAGCACAGCGACGCTTTTACCTTGCTCCAGCAAATGCGTGGCCGCCGACAAACCGGTTATTCCGGCGCCGATCACGCACACATCCACCTTGACCTCGCCCTTGAGCGCGGCACGGTCCGGCCGGCTGGGGGTGAGGTGTTCCCACAAACATGTTTCGCGCAGTGCCATTGCCAGACTCCGATGAGACCTAACAAACAACTAAATTCAGTGTCGCCTGGTTAATCCAATCAAATGTGGGAGCGGGCTTGCATCGCGGATGCGGTGGATCAGCTGTAAATCTATTGACTGACACCCTGCATTCGCGAGCAAGCCCACTCCCACATTTTCAACCGCGTTTCGTCAGTGGTTTAGTCGAAGGTAATGCCCTGGGCCAGCGGCAATTCCAGCGAGTAGTTCACGGTGTTGGTCTGGCGACGCATGTACCCGCGCCACGCATCCGAACCCGACTCACGCCCGCCACCGGTCTCTTTCTCACCGCCAAACGCACCGCCGATTTCCGCGCCGCTCGGGCCGATGTTGACGTTGGCGATACCGCAGTCGCTGCCCACAGCTGACATGAACTGCTCAGCCTCCCGCACATCGGTGGTGAAGATGCACGACGACAGGCCTTGAGGCACGGCGTTGTTCAGGCGCAGGGCTTCGTTGAAGTCGCTGTAGCCGATCACATAGAGGATCGGGGCGAAGGTCTCGGTACACACCACGTCACTTTGCTCGGGCATTTCCACAATGGCCGGCGACACGTAATAGGCATTGGGGAATTGGTCTTCCAACTGGCGCTTGCCGCCGAACACCTTGCCGCCTTCGCTCAAGGCTTGCTCCAGGGCGTCCTGCATGTTGTCGAAGCCGTGCTTGTCGATCAGCGGGCCGATCAGGTTGCCCTCCAGCGGGTGGCCGATGCGCACCTTGGAATAGGCGGCCTTGAGACGGGTGACGATTTCGGCCTTCACCGACTCATGGGCGATCAGCCGACGCAGGGTGGTGCAGCGTTGACCTGCGGTGCCGACGGCGCTGAACAGAATGGCGCGCACGGCCATGTCCAGGTCGGCGCTTGGGCCGAGAATCATCGCGTTGTTGCCACCCAGCTCCAGAATGCTGCGGGCAAAGCGTGCGGCGACTTTCGGCGCCACTTCACGGCCCATGCGCGTGCTGCCGGTGGCGCTGATCAGGGCGACGCGTGGGTCGTCCACCAGTGCGGCCCCGGCATCGCGGCCACCGATAATCACTTGGCTCAAGTACTCAGGGGCGCCGTCGAATTTCTTCAGCACGCGCTCGAACAACGCCTGGCAGGCCAAAGCCGTGAGCGGGGTCTTTTCCGAGGGTTTCCAGATCACGGCGTTGCCGCATACCAGCGCCAGGGTGGTGTTCCACGCCCACACCGCGACCGGGAAGTTGAACGCACTGATCACACCAACCACGCCCAGCGGATGCCAGGTTTCACGCATATGGTGGCCTGGGCGTTCGGAGGCGATGGTCAAGCCGTACAACTGACGCGACAGGCCAACGGCGAAGTCGCAGATATCGATCATTTCCTGGACTTCACCCAGGCCTTCCTGGGTGATCTTGCCGGCTTCCCACGACACCAATTCGCCCAGGTCGGCCTTGTATTCGCGCAACACGTCACCGAACTGGCGCACCAACTCGCCACGACGCGGGGCCGGCACTTTGCGCCAGGCCTCGAATGCATGCTCCGCGCGACTGACCTGTTGCTCCACCTCGGCGGCACCTTCCCAGTGCACGCTGCCGATACGGCTGCCATCGATCGGCGAATGCACGGGCTGCTTGCCCGACTGGTACAGCGCCGGGTTTACCCCGAGACGATCAAGCAATGCGGCAACCATGGGTCACTCCTTCACACTAAAAACAGAAAAATTGCGCCGCGGCCCGCACGACGATCCAGACCTTATTTGTAGCTGGCCCAAGACTTGCTAACAAACGACGATTAGGCGAGATATCATTCCGTTTATTCATGCAAAAAATAAAAAGAGGCGTGCCGTGCTGAACAAAAGACATTTGCCCTCGATCACCGCCCTGCAGTGCTTCGAAGCCGCCACCCGCCACCTGAGCTTCACCCGCGCCGCCGAGGAACTGAACCTCACGCAGAGCGCGGTGAGCAAGCAGGTGGCGCAATTGGAAGAGTTGCTGCAGCATCTGCTGTTCCGTCGCGTGCGCCGTCGCTTGCAGATGACCCCGGCCGGCGACCTGTACCTGGTGGAAGTGCGCAAGATCCTCACCCAGGTGGAGATGTCTACCCATTACCTGCGCTCCTACGGCGGCGAAACCGAAGTGCTGCGGGTGTCCACGCCCTACACCTTCGGCGCACGCTGGCTGGTGCCGCGCCTCAAGGGCTGGCGGCTGCGCCATCCGCAGATCCACCTCGACCTGTGCAACGAGCAGGAGCCGGACGAACTGCTGCAAGGCAAGGCCGACATGGCCTTCTACTTCGGCCAGGGTTCACGCCCCGGCACCGAGAGCCAGAAGCTGTTCAGCGAAGAACTTGTACCGGTGTGCGCGCCGGAGAGCTTGCCCGCACAGCCGTTCACCGACCCCACACAGCTGAGCAACCTGGTGCTGCTGCAAAACGCCTCGCGCCCCCAAGGCTGGCATGACTGGTTCGCCAGCCAGGGCTACCAGACCGAGCACAGCTATCACGGGCCGCGTTTCGACACCTTTTATATGTGCATCCGTGCAGCGCAGGTCGGCTGTGGCGTGGCGCTGTTGCCGCGATTCCTGGTGGAAGAGGAACTGGCCGACGGCAAGCTGGTGATCCCCTGGCAGCATGCGATGCCGAGTGAGGACGCGTATTACCTGGCCTACCCGGAGCATTCGGCGGAGGTGCCCAAGGTTCGCGAGTTCGTGAAGTGGATGATGGAGCAGGTGCTTTAGCGCCTGGAAAATCGCCATCGCAGGCAAGCCAGCTCCCCAGTTTGGCATGCGTTTCAAATGTGGGAGCTGGCTTGCCTGCGATGGCGCCAGTGGCTTCACCGAAAAAATCACTGGCAAAACCCCACAGGTCTATGCGCCACTAGCCCCCTTCCTTAATTGTGCGTAAAGGCCGGCGACCATCGCCGACCCGTCTGGAGATTCCCGTTATGAGCGAGAGTGTGTTTGCCGATCGCATCGTGCAGAACTTGCTCGACACCGACTTCTACAAGCTGACCATGATGCAGGCGGTGCTGCACAACTACCCCAACGTGGAAGTTGAATGGGAGTTTCGTTGCCGTAACAGCGAAGACCTGCGTCCCTATCTGGCAGAGATCCGCTACCAGATCGAACGCCTCGCCGAGTTGAGCCTGAGCCCCGACCAATTGGGTTTCCTGGAGCGCATCAGCTTCATGAAGCCGGACTTCCTGCGCTTCCTCGGGCTGTTTCGTTTCAACCTGCGTTACGTGCAGACCGGTATCGAAAACGGCGAATTATTCATTCGTCTGCGCGGCCCATGGCTGCATGTGATCCTGTTTGAAGTGCCGATGCTGGCCATCGTCAGCGAAGTGCGTAACCGCTACCGCTACCAGACCGTGGTCCTCGAACAGGCTCGCGAACAGCTGTACCGCAAATTCGACTGGCTGACCGCCAATGCCAGCAGTGACGAGTTGTCGGAGCTGCAAGTGGCAGACTTCGGCACGCGTCGGCGCTTCTCGTACCGCGTGCAGGAAGAAGTGGTCAGCGTACTCAAGCACGACTTCCCCGGCCGTTTCGTCGGCACCAGCAACGTGCACCTGGCCCGCGAACTGGACATGAAGCCACTGGGCACCATGGCCCACGAATGGATCATGGCCCACCAGCAACTGGGCCCCCGCCTGATCGACAGCCAGATCGCCGCGCTCGACTGCTGGGTCCGCGAATACCGTGGCCTGCTGGGCATCGCCCTGACCGACTGCATCACCACCGATGCGTTCCTGGGCGACTTCGACCTGTACTTCGCCAAGCTGTTTGACGGCCTGCGCCATGACTCCGGCGACCCCGTGCAATGGGCGGAAAAAGCCATCGCCCATTACCACAAGCTCGGCATCGAGCCGATGAGCAAGACGTTGGTATTCTCCGACAGCCTTTCACTGCCAAAAGCGCTGGAGATATTCCGGGCGCTGCGTGGTCGCATTAACGTGAGCTTTGGCATCGGCACCAACCTGACGTGCGACATTCCAGGTGTGGAACCGATGAGCATCGTGCTTAAAATGACCGCCTGCAATGGCCAGCCCGTCGCGAAGATCTCCGATGAAGCGGGCAAGACACATTGCACCGACCCGAATTTCGTCGCCTATTTGCGTCATGTTTTCAAAGTACCTGCCATCTCTAGCAAGGAGTGAATCATGCAAGCCGTACAGCGTGAGATTGCTGAACAGCTCAAGGTCCAAGCGCCGTTCAACGACCAGGCCGCCCTTGAGGCCGAGGTTGCCCGCCGCGTGACCTTTATCCAGGACTGCCTGCGAAATTCCGGGCTCAAGACGTTGGTGCTGGGCATCAGCGGTGGCGTCGATTCCCTGACCGCAGGCCTCTTGGCTCAACGTGCGATGAAAGAGCTGCGGGAACATACCGGTGATGAGGCTTACCGCTTTATCGCGGTGCGCCTGCCCTACGAAACACAGTTTGACGAAATCGATGCCACGGCCTCGGTGGACTTCATCGAGCCGGACGAGCGCCACACCGTGAACATCGGTCCGGCGGTCAAGGCCCTGGCCAATGAAGTGGCCGCGTTTGAAGGCAAGGCGGCGGTGTCCCGGGATTTCGTGCTGGGCAACACCAAGGCGCGCATGCGCATGGTGGCGCAGTACACCATCGCCGGCGCGGCCGGTGGCCTGGTGATCGGCACCGACCATGCAGCGGAAGCGGTGATGGGCTTTTTCACCAAGTTCGGTGACGGCGCGTGCGACCTGGCGCCGTTGAGCGGGCTGGTGAAAAACCAGGTGCGTGCGATTGCGCGGCACTTTGGTGCGCCGGAATCGTTGGTGGAGAAAGTCCCGACAGCCGACCTGGAAGACCTGTCACCCGGCAAGCCGGACGAAGCGTCACATGGCGTGACCTATGCCGAGATCGATGCATTCCTGCACGGCGAGCCGGTGCGTGAGGAAGCGTTCAGGATTATCTGCGACACGTACCGCAAGACCGAGCACAAGCGGGTCATGCCGTTTGCGCCGTGAAGTGAACCCGATAGGTTTGTACTGATTTTCAGACCGCTTTCGCGAGCAAGCCCGCTCCCACACTTGACCGATTTCCAACATGGGAACGCGGTCGAATGTGGGAGCGGGCTTGCTCGCGAAGAACGATAACGCGGTCTTACTTGACGGTCACAGTGCCTTTCATCATCGAGATGTGGCCTGGGAACGAGCAGAAGAACGCGTAGTCAGTCCCGGCGGCCAGCTTCGACACGTCGAAGGTCACCGAGTCTTTCTCACCGGCACCAATGATCTTGGTGTGGGCGATGATGCGGTCGTCACCGGGTTTCAGGTAATCCTTGTCGATGCCGGCGGCCATGCCGTCGGTTGCAACCGGCTGCATGTTGGCCGCGCTGGTCAGCACCCAGTTGTGGCCCATGACGTTTTTCGGCAGGTTGCCGGAGTGAGTCAGCTCAACGGTGAATGTCTTGCAGCTCTTGTCGATTTCAATGGCTTTGGTGTTAAAGGACATTTGGTCGGTGGAGTCGACAGTGACCTTGCACTCTGCAGCAAGCAACTGGCCGCTCGCCAGAGTCAGCAGGGAAACAGCAACGAGTTTGGCAAACATGTGAATCTCCAAGGCAGGGTTTAGAAAACGCGAATTGCGACAAGGGTGCCTGAAGCAGGCAGGAATTCTTATGATCTGAATCAACAGATTGTATACAACTTTAGGCTATCAGACTTATCAACACAATCTACCAGCCAAAGTACTGTTACCCGCCTATGATCGGCTCATCACCCATCGGAGTCCGAGCCATGCGCCTCGACCAACTGTTCAACGGCCTATTGGCCGCCTACGCCTGCGGTAAGTGAAGGCCAAGCGCACCCTGAAGCTGCTACCATGTCGTCCCAAGGCAGCTGCGCGCCGCCACCCTCACCTTCGACCTTAGAGGATCGCCCATGGCCAAACCTAATTACTCCTTCGCCAAACGTCAGAGAGACTTGGCCAAGGAGCAGAAGAAAGAGGAAAAACTGCAACGCAAGAAAGCCGCTGCAGAAGAAGAGGCCAATGGGCTGAACGCCGATGTTGATGGTAAAGAAACGAGCGAAGAGACCGAAACACCAAAAGATCCGGCTGAATAAATTCCTTTGTGCTGAGCCGGCCCGCCCGGCTCGACACAATCAAGCGTTATTCCAGCGGCATCACCGTCACCCGCACCTCCGGGTCGTGGCTCCCTCCCCCCAGAATTACCCCTCGCAACGGCGACACATCAGAAAAATCCCGGCCCCAGGCCAGGGTGATGTGCTCCAGTGCCGGCTGCACATTGTTCGTCGGATCAAAATCCACCCAGCCTGATACCGGGCAATACACCGAGACCCACGCGTGGGATGCATCGGCGCCGATCAGCCGTGGCTGGCCGGGCGGTGGCTGGGTGAGCAGATAACCGCTGATATAGCGCGCCGCCAGGCCTCGCGAGCGCAGGCAGGCAAGCATCAAGTGGGCGAAGTCCTGGCACACGCCACGGCGGCGCTCCAACACTTCGACAAGCGGCGTGGCGACTTGGGTGGCTTCGGCATCGAAGGTGAATTCGCTGAAGATCTTTTCCATCAGCGCCTGTACGCCCAGCAGCAACGGTTTACCAGCGGGGAAACAGCTCTCGGAGAATTCGACGAAGGTTTTCTTCAAGTGCACGTAGGGCGATTCGAAGCGGTAGCGACAGGCTTCAATCAGCTCATCGGACATAGCCTGGCTGCTGTAGGTCAGGCTGTCGCGGGTCTGGTCCCAGGCGGGTGATTGCTGGAAATCCAGCGCCGGCCGCGCCAGTACTTCCACGGTCAGCCCGGCGTTCACCAGCAATTCATCATGGGGCCGCTCGAATGCCAGCCGAGTGATAGGGTTACCGAACACGTCCAGCTCGTCGCGGCGCGAGGTCGGTTCCGGGCTGATATCCAGTTGCTGCGAGCTGCAGCGCTGCCAGGCGCACGGTCGTGGCCACAGGTGCGCCAGCTGCTGGGCCAGGGACACCGGGCTGTCATAGTGGTAATGGGTATCGTGGAAAATCTGGTAGCGCGCACTCATCACACCGACACCGTTTGCTGGCTGACATCATCCACGTGGGCAAAGTGACGCAAGGCCAGGCGGTCCGACACTTGCCCACTCTCATCGGCCACCGCTTGCAGCAGGTCGGCCAGGCCGTCCAGCGCCGCACGCACGCTGGATTCACCAAACAGCGGGTTCTCCAGGCAGCCCAGGTCGAATCGCGCCAAGCGCTCCACCAATGGGCCCAGGCCGGTTTCCCGCGGCACACCAAAGTCATCGTTGAGGCGTCGCAGGGTGCGACTCACCAGCTTGAGCTGGAACAACACCGCGTGGGGGTTCTGCTCGTCGAGCAGCAGCAAGTCGAGTACCGGGATCAACTGCGGCACCGCCAGGTAGCGGGAGCGGTAGGTGATGCTGCTGTTGCCCAACTCCAGCAACCACTCCAACCCAGCCTGATCAAATACCGCCACGCCACGCAGAAAGGCTGCCAGGCTACTGCTAAGAAATTGCAGGCGCTCGATGCGCCGGCCCATCATCAAAAAGCGCCAGCCTTCGTCACGGGTCATATCGTCCAGGGCAAACCCGGACAGCGCCGCCAGGGACATTACCAGGCGGTTGAGGAAATCCAGCAACTCGCCAAAATCCGGTGACTCGCTTTCCAGCTCCAGGGCTTCACGTTGCAGCTCGACCAAGGCCTGCCAGTTTTCCCTGGACAGCTTGCCGCGCACCTGCGATGCCGCCCACTGCAAGCGTTGCAAGTTGGCACGCAGGCTCGACGGCCAGTCATCACCGAGCAGCGCCGCCAGCAGGCGTTCGGGCAATTCGCCCTCCTCCGGCAGCAGCCGCAGGCTTTCGCCCAGCTCAACGGCCGCCTGCAAGGCCAGCGGGTCGTCGCCATCCACATAACGCGCCAGCACGATACGCAGCCAGCGCGCGCTGTCGTCACAGCGTTCGCAGTAACGGCCGAACCAGAACAGGTTTTCCACCACGCGGGAAGGTAGATAAGGATCGCGGCGCACCAGGTCATGGGCGCCAATCGCGCGCTGTGCACGCCAGTGTTCGCCACCGGCGGCGCGTTCGCCGAGCACCCAGGTGTCCTTGCTGGCGCCGCCGCGCTGCATCGACACCACTTCGGCGTCGGCTTCGGCCGCCACTCGCGTCAGGCCGCCAGGCAGCACGCGGTAACCCTCGGCACTGGCCACGGCGTACACACGCATGCCGATGGCGCGGTGTTGCAGGTGGTCGTCCACGGTGTGCCACACCGGCGCTTGGGACAGTTGCGCCAACTCTTGGGCGACATAGGCGTAAGGCCGCGCACGCATACGTTCGGCCAGGGCCTGGCGCTGTTCGTCATTGAGGTCACGGCCGAACACCGGCGCGAAACTCTGGGACGGGAATGCGGGCTTGATCAACAGCTCCGGCATTTTTTCCAGCGCTTCGGCCAGCACCGGCGCTTCACCGCACCACCAGGTGGCGATGGACGGCAGGATCAGCGCTTCACCAAACAGGAACTCGTTGATCTTCGGCAAGAAGCCCAGCAAGCCGGGGGATTCCAGCACGCCGCTGCCCAGGGCATTGGCCACCAGCACGTTGCCTTGGCGCACGGCATCCAGCAATCCAGGTACGCCGAGGGCCGAATCGGTGCGCAGCTCCAGCGGGTCGCAGAAGTCATCGTCCAGACGACGCATGATCGCGTGCACCCGGCGCAGGCCGCTGAGGGTTTTCAGGAACACCGTGCTGTCGCGCACGGTAAGGTCGCCGCCCTCCACCAACGGGTAGCCAAGCTGGCGCGCGAGGTAGAGGTGTTCGAAGTAACTTTCGTTGAACCGGCCGGGCGTAAGCAGCACGATCAGCGGCGGCTGGTCATCACCAGGCGCCTGGCGGGCAAGGGTTTCCTGCAAGGTGCGGAAGAAACCGGTGAGGTGCTGCACCTGCAGGTCACGGTAAAGATCCGGAAAGGCCCGGGACACGATGGTGCGGTTTTCCAGCGCATAACCGGCACCCGACGGCGCCTGGGTACGATCGGCAGTGACCCACCAGCGGCCATCCGGTGTGCGCGCCAGGTCCACGGCGTACAGGTGCAGGAAAGCGCCGTCCGGTGGCTGGATGCCCTGGCACGGCCACAGGAAATTGTTATGCCCGAATACCAGCTCCGCCGGCAGCAAACCTTCCTTGATCAGGCGCTGCGGGCCGTACAGGTCCGCCAACACGGCATTGAGCAGGCGCGCACGCTGGGCAATACCGGCCGACAGGTGCTGCCACTCATCAGCGGCCAACACATGGGGCAGCAAATCCAGCTCCCACGGGCGATCCGCGCCCTTGGGATCGGCGTAGACGTTGTAGGTCACGCCGTTTTCCTGGATCTGCCGGGTCAACAGCGCCTGGCGTTGGGCCAGTTGCGCGGGTGTGCTGCGTTGCAGGTGGTCCAGCAGGCGCCGCCAATGGGCACGCACCGAACCGCTGTCGTCCAGCAGTTCGTGATAAGTGCCCGCGGTCAGCGGGTAACGGTCGAGCAAGTCGGACATGGAACGCTCGGCAGTGGCAAGGGGGCTCAGATTAACTCAAATTACGGCAATCTAATGTGGGAGCGGGCTTGCTCGCGAATGCGGTGGGCCAGTCAATACATGTATCGGCTGATGGACCACATTCGCGAGCAAGCCCGCTCCCACATTTTAACTGCATTTAGTCGTTGTTATTGGGGAAACGCCGGAGATCCAGGGTCATGGGCAACTCATCGTTCACCACAACCGTCGGCACCGGAAGCTTGCCTGGTGTGTGCCCCAACCGGAAAAACCGTGCCATGCGCCGGCTCTCTGCCTCGTTGGCATTCACCGGCAAGCTGGCGTAATTGCGCCCGCCCGGATGGGCGACGTGATACTGGCAGCCGCCCAGCGAACGCTGCATCCAGGTATCCAGCAGATCGAACACCAGCGGCGCGTGCACCGCGATGGTCGGCTGCAGGCAGTTGGCCGGTTGCCAGGCGCGGTAACGCACGCCAGCGACGAACTCACCGACACGCCCGGTGGCTTGCAGCGGCACCGGGATGCCGTTGCAGGTCAGCAGGTAGCGCTGCGGTGGCAGCCCGGTCAACTTGACTTGCAGGCGCTCCAGAGAGGAGTCCACATACCGCACCGTACCGCCCACCGCGCCCTCCTCGCCCAGTACGTGCCAGGGCTCCAGGGCCTGGCGCAGCTCCAGCTCGATCCCGCTGACGGCGTAGTCACCGACTTTGGGGAAACGGAACGCCAGGTGCGCGGCAAACCACTCAGCGCGCAGCGGGTAACCGGCGGCGTTGAGTTCGACGATTACGTCGGCAAAGTCTTGCTCAATGAAATGCGGCAGCAGGAAACGGTCGTGCAACTCAGTGCCCCAGCGTGCCAGCTTCGGCGGCGCGTAGGGTTCGCGCCAGAAGCGCGCCACCAAGGCGCGCAGCAGCAATTGCTGAGTCAGGCTCATGCGTGCATGGGGCGGCATTTCAAACGCGCGCAATTCCAGCAAGCCTAGGCGGCCCGTGGCGCCGTCCGGTGAGTAGAGTTTGTCGATGCAGAACTCGGCGCGGTGGGTGTTGCCGGTCACGTCGATCAGTAGGTTTCGCAGCAGGCGATCCACCAACCAGGGCGGGCATTCCTCGCCGGGCGAAGGCATTTGCGCAAAGGCGATTTCCAGCTCGTACAACGCGTCGTTGCGCGCCTCATCCACCCGTGGTGCCTGGGAGGTCGGGCCGATGAACAGACCGGAAAACAGGTAGGACAACGAAGGATGGTTATGCCAGTAGCTGATCAGGCTACGCAGCAAATCGGGTCGGCGCAGGAACGGTGAATCCTTGGGCGTCGCGCCGCCCAGCACAAAGTGGTTACCGCCGCCGGTGCCCGTATGGCGCCCGTCGATCATGAATTTTTCGGTGGTCAATCGCGTTTGCCGCGCCTCTTCGTAGAGGAATTCGGTGCGTTCCACCAATTCGTCCCAGGTGGCGGAGGGCTGCACGTTGACCTCAATCACGCCCGGGTCCGGCGTGATGCGGAAGTTGCTCAGGCGCGTATCGGCTGGCGGCTCGTAGCCTTCGAGCAATACCGGACAATGCAGTTCCTCGGCAGAGGCTTCGATGGCTGCCACCAGTTCCAGATAGTCTTCAACGCGCTCCAGGGGCGGCATGAACAGATAGAGGCGCCCTTCCCGTGCTTCGGCGCACAGGGCGGTGCGAGTCAGCCAGTCCGCGGACTCGTCCACCTTGGGCACGCGCTCATCACTCGGCGCGGGCTCACCGTGGCGTTGCAGCTGCGCACTGGATGGCAGCTCCGGCTGATCCTGATTAGGATCAGTCGGATGCACAAACGGGTACTCTGCCGCCGTCACCCAAGGCTGCGAGGCCAATGGCAGGCGATATCCCAGCGGCGAATCCCCCGGCACCAGTCGGCAGTGGTTATCGCGCAGATACCAGCGCCCACTTTGCCAGCGGTCATTGGCCGCCGTGCGCGCCAGCGGCAGCACCTGGCCGATGACTTTATCCAGGCCCTGGTTGAACACCTTGCGCAGGCGCTCGCGCTCCAGGTCGTCACTCAGGCGCGGGTCCTGGGCGCTGACGTTTTGCGGCAGCGCACCCTCGCGCCACAGGTAGTAGAAATTGTCTTCGAAGGCTGGAAACACGAAACGCGCCGGCAGCTTCAGACGCTCGGCGACACTGGCCAGGAACCGCCCGGCCAGCGCACCGTCCGCGCCATAATCCTCTTGTTCATCGGCAATCAGCGCGCTGTTGTGCCAGATCGGCACACCGTCACGGCGCCAGTAGCAGTTGAGCGACCAACGCGGCAATTGCTCGCCGGGGTACCACTTGCCCTGGCCGAAGTGCACCAAACCCTTGGGCGCATAGTGCTTGCGCATGCGCTGGAACAGCTCGGCGGATAACCGGCGCTTGTCCGGGCCAAGGGCGGCAGTGTTCCATTCGGCGCCGTCGGGATCGTCGATGGAAACGAAAGTCGGTTCGCCGCCCATGGTCAGGCGTACATCGTTTTTGAGCAGGTCGCCATCGATCTGACGGCCCAAGGCCTGGATCGCCAGCCATTGCTCTTCGGTGTAGGGCTTGGTGACGCGCGGCGCTTCCCAAATCCGCTCTACCGACATCTCGTGAGTGAATTCGCACTCACACGGTTCCACCAACCCACTGATCGGTGCCGCCGAAGATGGATCGGGACTACAGGCCAATGGTATGTGGCCCTCACCAGCAAACAGCCCGGAGGTGGCGTCCAGGCCGATCCAGCCGGCGCCGGGCAGATACACTTCGCACCAGGCATGCAGGTCGGTGAAGTCCACCTCGGTACCGGACGGGCCATCGAGCGCTTTGACGTCGGCGGTCAATTGGATCAAGTAGCCGGACACAAATCGTGCGGCCAAGCCGAGGTTGCGCAACAACTGCACCAGCAGCCAGGCCGAATCGCGACAGGAGCCGGAGGCGTTCTCCAGGGTGAACTCCGGGGTTTGCACACCCGGCTCCATGCGGATCAGGTAGCCGATATCGGCCGCCAGGCGTTGATTGAGGCCCACCAGAAAGTCCACGGCAGGCAGCGGCGTGCGGTCTATTCCGGCCAGGTAGGCGGCAAACCTCGGCGTCAGCGGCAAGGTTTCCAGGTACGGCGCCAGTTCGCGCTGCTCATCGGCGGCGTAGCTGAAGGGGATGTTTTCGGCGTAGGGTTCGAGGAAAAAGTCGAACGGGTTGAATACCGCCATCTCGGCGACCAGGTCGACTTCGATGCGTAGCTCGTCGGTCTTTTCCGGAAACACCAACCGCGCCAGGTAATTGCCCTGGGGGTCTTGCTGCCAGTTGATGAAATGCTGCTCGGGCAGCACTTTCAGCGCGTAGGACAAAATCCGCGTGCGGCTATGGGCCGCCGGGCGCAAACGCACAATCTGCGGGCCGAGTTCGACCGCGCGGTCGTAGCGGTAATGCGTAACGTGGTGCAACGCGACATGAATCGACACGGCGGCCTCCTGCGAGCCAGGGCATGGGAACAAAGCGCGCAAGACTTATGCCAGAGCGGCGGTCATTGCGCTTTATCGTAAGACCCGGTGCAGTACAGCACCAAAACGGCGCCAACGTACGGGCCACGGTGCAAGAGCCGCACACATTTGTGGCGCCAGTATGAGGATGGGTGGTGAATCTACTCAATCAACGGGTTTTGCGCCTTGCGATTGCAGCTTGGCGCAGGTGGCGTATCTCGAACAGTTTTTTGCGCATTTCGCGGTGGCGTTTGCTGTTGAGCAGCAGTAACCCCAACAGCGGAAAGAGTACAGCCGAGCCATAGACCAGCATGTTGAGATCGTATTGCATCATTGGCAGTACGAACAACAGACAAACGCCCAAATAAGCCGCCACCAGCCGCGTAGCCCAGGGATAGCCGCGGGCGATCATGACGTTGCCAAAGACCAGCACCGCCACCAGTACCAATATTGCGCCTATTGAATAGTTGGCCTTGAGCGCGGGATCAAGGCCGCGCAAATAGGTCACGCCAGCCATGGAAACCGCAGCGGAGCCGGAGAAGATCGCCATGAAAATCGTCCCCATGAATACGGGGAAATAGCGCGCGAGGAAACTGCCCATCTCGGGGAAGCCGTTCATTCCGTCAAGTCCTCGTACAGGCCAATGGCGATGGTCTCGGCAGTGCCTACGTGGCCCGTTCTATGGCTGCCCCAGATACCCAAGAGCCCGCCCAGGGCATCCTTGAGTTGGGTCAGGGTGGCATGACGGATCTCCGTGGAACTGTAGCTCTTTGTCATCTTGCCGGCGCGCTGCTGCAATTTGAGTAGCTTGGGCGTCAGGCTTGGGTCCCTGAGGCTAAGCAGTTCCCTGGTCAACTTCTTGCGTTCCTGGCGGCTCAGGCCCTTGAGCAGTTCGTACCAACTCTTGCCCAATGCTGCGGCCTTGTTGGCCTTGAGCAGCCTGACGGTAGTCAACGCACCCGTGCCAATGCCCACCAAAGAGGCCGCATCGAGGATAGGTGAAACGGCGCCGTACCATTCAGCGTCGTCCATACGGTCATTGGCATCAGGATCAAGCACTTCGTTATACGTACGCGCCACACCAAATCCACATTGCGCGCTGCTGGCCAGCGCCGCCGTGATACCAATGCCAACCACGAATGCACTGGCACCGGCCGTGAACGGTACGGCGACACTGCCGCTGAACACCACAATCCAACCGATTACCGCCGCACCACAGGAAAGGCCCATATCAAACGCCTCTTTTTGAAGGCGTCCTTCCCGAGGATCGGTCTTCACTTGTTCCACAAACTGCGCAGGCGAAATGTACTTCTGCGCCTCGCGCAAAATAATGCGCTTGGGCCTGATGCTGCAGATAGGCTTGAACTCGCGCAGGGTGATCACGTTGAAATCGGCATCGATATACACGACACCCGCGCCGACAATGCCGGGGTCGGCGTCGATGGCCGCGAACAGGCGCGGCAGGTTGATCTGGCTTTCGATGCGCTGGCGCGCCATGAATTGGGAGCGGTTGGAATCCATGCCGATATTGAGCAGGGGGTTGCTCATAAGTGTTCTTCCTTGAAAGGGGTGGTGGCCGTGCGCGCCACCTTAACAAACGGCCTACCCACCGGCTAGAAAGCAAAACGCCAGCACAAGGCTGGCGTTTTGCATGTTCAGGCTGCGATCAACGCGGCACGACCGGCTTGCGCGCAGGCTTGCCGCCCTTGCCCTTGGCCGCATCGGCGCGCTCCTTGGCGGCCTGCTTGTTGCGCGCCTGGGCCGCGGCCTTGGCTTGCTCACGCTTGTCCCACGGGTTGCTGCCGTCGCTACCACGTGGCGGCAGCCCGGTGTGCTGGGTGAGGATCTTGGTGGTGGTTTCCTTGGCGACCTTATGGCTGCCGGCTGGCGTCGAGTTCTTGCGACGCGCGCTCTGGTAGCTGTCGGTAGCCGGCTGGTGCAGCGGGATCAGTTGGTCCTTGCCCGGCCCGATCAGGTCGGCGCGGCCCATGCGGGTCAACGCTTCACGCAGCATCGGCCAGCCTTTCGGATCGTGGTAACGCAGGAAGGCCTTGTGCAAGCGGCGCTGTTCCTCGCTCTTGACGATGGTCACCGCGTCACTCTTGTAGGTGACCTTGCGCAACGGGTTCTTGCCTGAGTGGTACATCGCGGTGGCAGTGGCCATTGGCGACGGATAGAACGCCTGCACCTGATCCGCACGGAAGCCGTTGCCCTTGAGCCACAGGGCGAGGTTCATCATGTCCTCATCGGTGGTGCCGGGGTGGGCGGCGATGAAGTAAGGAATCAGGTACTGCTCCTTGCCCGCTTCCTTGGTGTACTTCTCGAACATGCGCTTGAACTTGTCATAGCTGCCAATGCCCGGCTTCATCATCTGGTTGAGCGGACCTTCCTCGGTGTGTTCCGGGGCGATCTTGAGGTAGCCACCCACGTGGTGGGTAACCAGCTCTTTCACATATTCCGGCGACTCAACAGCCAAGTCATAGCGCAGGCCGGAGGCGATCAGGATCTTCTTCACACCCGGCAATGCACGAGCGCTGCGGTAGAGCTGGATCAACGACGAGTGATCGGTGTTCAGGTTCGGGCAGATACCCGGGAACACACACGACGGCTTGCGGCACGCGGATTCGATTTCCGGGCTCTTGCAGGCGATGCGGTACATGTTCGCGGTCGGGCCACCGAGGTCGGAGATCACGCCGGTGAAGCCTGGGACCTTGTCGCGGATCTCTTCGATCTCGCGGATGATCGACTCTTCGGAACGGTTCTGGATGATGCGACCTTCGTGCTCGGTAATGGAGCAGAAGGTGCAGCCGCCAAAGCAGCCACGCATGATGTTCACCGAGAAACGAATCATGTCGTAGGCCGGGATCTTTTCCTTGCCATACGCCGGGTGCGGAACACGTGCGTAAGGCATGCCGAACACGTAGTCCATTTCTTCGGTAGTCATCGGGATGGGCGGCGG
Organism: Pseudomonas sp. DW-iso3; assembly: GCF_058725305.1. Lineage (NCBI taxonomy): Bacteria > Pseudomonadati > Pseudomonadota > Gammaproteobacteria > Pseudomonadales > Pseudomonadaceae > Pseudomonas > Pseudomonas sp. DW-iso3. The sequence continues at coordinate 461,955 of NZ_JBZXDZ010000006.1, read as the reverse complement.
GTTGAACCACACGTCCACTTCACCGTGCTTCTGCACCAGGGCGCGCGCGTTGCCTGGGTTGGTTTCCAGGTGCAACACGCGGTTGGCGTGGGCGTAGAGCACCGCGTCATTGCGCACTTTTTCCACCGATGGCAGGCGGATCACGGTCTTGTCGCGGGTCATGCGCGGGCTGGCCAGGATCTGTACGACCTTGGCTTCTTCCGGATCATCCTGCGGCCCCTTTTCCTGCTCGATGGCGCAGGCCTGGGTGTCCTGGGTGTTGACGTACGGGTTGATGATCTTGTCGATCTTGCCCGGACGGTCGATCCGCGTGGAGTCGACTTCGTACCAACCCACCGGCGTATCACGACGAATGAACGCGGTGCCACGCACGTCGGTGATGTCTTCGATCTTGTGACCCCACGACAGGCGCTGGGCAACTTCGACAATCGCACGCTCGGCGTTGCCGTACAGCAGGATATCGGCGGTGGCATCGATCAGGATCGAGTTGCGCACACGGTCCTGCCAGTAGTCGTAGTGAGCGATGCGGCGCAGGGAGGCTTCGATGCCGCCGAGTACGATCGGCACGTTCTTGTAGGCTTCCTTGCAACGCTGGCTGTACACCAGGCTGGCGCGGTCCGGGCGTTTGCCGGCCATGCCGCCAGGGGTGTAGGCGTCGTCGGAGCGGATTTTCTTGTCGGCGGTGTAGCGGTTGATCATCGAGTCCATGTTGCCGGCCGCGACGCCGAAGAACAGGTTCGGCTCGCCGAGCTTCATGAAGTCGTCTTTGGACTGCCAGTTCGGCTGGGCAATGATCCCGACGCGGAAGCCCTGGGACTCCAGCAACCGGCCAATGATCGCCATGCCGAACGACGGATGGTCAACGTAGGCATCACCGGTGACGATGATGATGTCGCAGGAATCCCAGCCAAGCTGATCCATCTCCTCCCTGCTCATGGGCAGGAATGGCGCTGGACCGAAACATTCGGCCCAGTACTTGGGATAGTCAAATAACGGCTTGGCTGTTTGCATGACGGTGACCGGTGTTGAGATGGAAAATCGCGGGCGCGGAATATAGCACAAATTTTGACCAATTCCGACGGTAATGGTCGGAATTGAGCAGACGGGTTATTCGTCGTCGTCGAAGTTGTAGCTGCCTGGCGCGAGGTTTTCGAAGCGGGTGTACTTACCGATGAACGCCAGGCGGATAAAGCCGATGGGACCGTTCCGCTGTTTGCCGATAATGATCTCGGCAATGCCCTTGTGCTCGGTCTCGGGGTGATACACCTCGTCGCGGTACACGAACATGATCACGTCGGCGTCCTGCTCGATCGCTCCGGATTCCCGCAAGTCGGAGTTCACCGGGCGCTTGTTGGGACGTTGTTCCAGGGAACGGTTGAGCTGGGACAGCGCCACCACCGGGCAATTGAATTCCTTGGCCAAGGCTTTCAAGGACCGAGAGATCTCGGAAATCTCGTTGGTCCGGCTGTCACCGCTGGAGCCCGGGATCTGCATCAACTGCAAGTAGTCGATCATGATCAGCGCGATGTCGCCGTGTTCACGCACCAGGCGGCGGGTACGTGCACGCATTTCCGAAGGACTGATGCCCGCGGTGTCGTCGATGAACAGCTTGCGGTCATTGAGCAGGTTGACCGCTGAGGTCAGGCGCGGCCAGTCGTCGTCTTCCAGCTGGCCGGAACGCACCTTGGTCTGGTCGATACGCCCCAGGGACGAGAGCATACGCATGATCAGCGACTCACCTGGCATCTCCAGGGAGTAAACCAGGACGGTCTTGTCGCTGCGCAACACGGCGTTTTCCACCAGGTTCATCGCGAAGGTGGTCTTGCCCATGGACGGACGACCGGCGACGATGATCAAGTCGGACGGCTGCAGGCCGCTGGTCTTCTCGTCGAGGTCGGTGTAGCCGGTGGAAATACCGGTGATGGCCGCGTCAGTGTTGAACAGCGTGTCGATACGGTCGATGGCCTTGGTCAACAGCTCGTTGACGCCCACCGGGCCGCCGGTTTTCGGGCGGGCCTCGGCGATCTGGAAGATCTGGCGCTCGGCCTCGTCAAGGATCTCTTCGGCGGTGCGCCCTTCCGGGTTGAAGGCGCTGTCGGCAATCTCGGTGCTGATGCCGATCAGTTGGCGCAACGTGGCCCGCTGGCGAACGATCTGGGCGTAGGCCTTGATGTTGGCGACGGACGGCGTATTTTTCGCCAGCTCACCGAGGTAGCCGAGGCCGCCGACCTGGGAGGTCTGGCCTTCCTTGTCCAGTTGCTCGGCCAAGGTCACCACATCGATAGGTGAGTTCTGGTCGGCCAGCTTGGCGATGGCGCGGAAAATCAGGCGGTGGTCATGGCGATAGAAGTCACCGTCCGAGACTTGATCCAGCACGCGTTCCCAGGCGTTGTTGTCCAGCATCAAACCACCGAGCACAGCCTGTTCGGCCTCGATGGAATGCGGCGGCACCTTCAGGGCAGCGGTTTGCAGATCGTATTGCTCAGGAGCTGAAATATCGTTCATGGCCACTTGGAATTAGGGGTGTGTAGAAAAACAAAAGGCACGACCTGTAAACAGGATCGTGCCCGATGTTAACCGCCTGACACCGGGGGTGCCAGTCAGTTAGCTTGCTTTAAGCTGCTACCACGACAACGCGTACGGTGGCTTCAACTTCGGCGTGCAGGTGCACGGCTACGTCGAATTCGCCTACGTTGCGGATGGTGCCGTTCGGCAGACGAACTTCGCTCTTCTGCACTTCAACGCCGGAGGCGGTCAGTGCATCAGCGATGTCGTGGGTGCCGATCGAACCGAACAGCTTGCCTTCGTCACCGGCGGTGGCAGTGATAGTCACTTCCAGCTCAGCCAGTTGGGCAGCGCGAGTTTCGGCCGAAGCTTTTTTGTCTGCTGCTGCTTTTTCCAGCTCAGCACGACGCTCTTCAAACGCAGCCAGGTTGGCAGCGGTTGCAGCGGTGGCTTTGCCGTATGGCAGCAGGTAGTTACGACCGTAACCGGCCTTAACGTTCACTTTGTCGCCCAGGTTGCCCAGGTTGGCGACTTTTTCCAGAAGGATCAGTTGCATGTGAAAATCCTCTAACTTTTAACCTTCACCGTTCGCGTTATCGGCGTCTTTCGGCGCCAGACGACCGCGAAAATCAATCAGGCCGTCGACAATGGCCAAAACCACGAGTAACGGATAGATCAGTTGCATGAACACCAGCATCGTTACGTACATCCCCACCAGCCAGAACTTGGCCAGGCGCTTCTGCGCGACCAGCCCATGCATCAGGGCCAGTCCGGAAAACACCAGCGGTACGCTGCAAAACAGCACCAGCAAGGCGGCGTGTGAACCGAAGTACGGTCCGACCACCATCAGTGCCAGCAGCAACATCGCCGGGCCCACGGGGATTCTGATACTGCGAAACTCGCGACCAAAACCACCCGGGTTGTACAACAACGCCTGCCAATAACGCCCAAGCATCAGGCTCAGCAAACTGACGATCTGCATCATTACCGCCATCAGGCCGATCAGGGCCGGTGCAATCAGCGTTGCCAGTCGCGCTCGCTCTTCTACCGACAGCTGCTGGTAGAGTTCCCCGAGGGCCATCGGCAGGATCTTGACGATCTCTTGCGACAGCGCCTCGATCTGCGGGCGGAAAGCCGCGTCAATCAACACCGAAAACACCAACCCCAGTGCCACGCTGACCAGCAGCGTGCGGACCCAGGACTCACTTGCGCGCAAAACCAACGCAAGGCTCGACGACCCCAGCAGCACCAGAAGCACTTTGGGTTCGCCCAGTTGCAGCCACCAGATCAAGGCAGCCACGACTCCCAGGGCCAGGACGCCAATGGCATCCTGCAAACCGCGCCGCAGGAGCACAAGGCATCCAGCGGCAGCACCCAACCAATACAACAACGGCAATGCTGCACATCCAGCCACTACCAGAGTGGCCTGCACACGACCGCGCATGATGAACTCAGCTAAGGCGCGCATGCATTCAATCCCTTACTACTTGTCGACTGCCCGGTCTCAGCGGCCGTGGCTGTCGGTGTAGGCCAGCAGGGCCAGGAAGCGGGCGCGCTTGATAGCGGTGGCCAGCTGACGCTGATAACGTGCTTTGGTACCGGTGATACGGCTTGGAACGATTTTGCCGGTCTCGGATACGTAGGCTTTCAGAGTGTTGAGATCTTTGTAATCGATCTCTTTCACGTCTTCAGCGGTGAAGCGGCAGAATTTACGACGACGGAAGAAACGTGCCATTTGATAGGCTCCTTAAAAGGTCCGTGGATTACTCGTCAGCGTTATCGCTGTTGTCGCTGTCATCACTATCAGCGCTATCAGCGCCTTCGTGCTCAGGACGGTCGCGACGCTCACGGCGCTCACTGCGGTTTTCTTCAGCCTTGAGCATCTCGGATTGGCCGGTAACGGCTTCTTCGCGACGGATGACCAGGTTACGGATCACAGCATCGTTGTAGCGGAAGTTGTCTTCCAGCTCGGCCAGGGCCTTGCCAGTGCACTCAACGTTCAGCATCACGTAGTGAGCCTTGTGAACATTGTTGATTGCGTAGGCCAGTTGACGACGGCCCCAATCTTCCAGACGGTGGATTTTGCCGCCGTCTTCTTCGATCAGCTTGGTGTAACGCTCAACCATGCCGCCGACTTGCTCGCTTTGATCCGGGTGGACCAAAAAGATGATTTCGTAATGACGCATGAATGCTCCTTACGGGTTGTAGCCTGCCGCTCAAAAACGGTCAGACAAGGAGTGAATGACACTTATGGATCTTGCCACGGGGAGGCACATCGGTGCCCGCCTGGAAGGCAAGGGGCGCAATTGTAGAGAAGGGGGAGAAGCGGCGCAAGGTGATTGGTGATTATTTGAACAATGGTTACTGACACCGGAAACCAATGTGGGAGGGAGCTTGCTCCCGATAGCAGTGTGTCAGCCAAACATCAGCTGACTGATACACCGCAATCGGGAGCAAGCTCCCTCCCACATTTTGGTTCTGTGCCAGGCTCGGGATTACTTCTTGGCCTTGGCCTTGGCGCCACGCTGGCGCTGGGCTTCGAACAGGCACACGCCGGTGGCGACCGACACGTTGAGGCTGCTGACGCTACCGGCCATCGGCAGATGCACCAGGTAATCGCAATGCTCGCGAGTGAGGCGGCGCATGCCCTTGCCTTCAGCCCCCATGATCAGGATGGTCGGGCCGGTGAGGTCCTGGTCATAAATACTGACCTCGGCCTCTCCGGCCGTGCCCACGACCCACAGGCCGCGCTGCTGGAGCTTCTCCAGCGTGCGCGCCAGGTTGGTCACAGCCACCAACGGAATCACTTCCGCCGCGCCGCATGCGACCTTACGCACGACGGGTGTCAGGGTCGCCGACTTGTCTTTAGGCACGATCACCGCCAGCGCACCGGCAGCGTCCGCCGAACGCAGGCAGGCGCCGAGATTGTGCGGATCGGTCACGCCGTCCAGCACCAGCAGCAATGGCGCACCTTCGGTACGGTCGAGCAGCTCGTCGAGCATCGCCTCGCCCCAGACCTGGCTCGGACTGACATCCGCCACCACGCCCTGGTGGACGCCCTCGACCCATACGTCCATTTCGCGACGCTCGGCCTGGCCGATGGCAACCTTGTTTTGGGTCGCCAGCTCGACCAACGCTTGCACGCGCGGCTCGCTGCGGCCTTCTGCCAACCACACTTGCTTGACGCGTTTAGGGTGGTGACGCAGCAGTGCTTCTACGGCGTGGACGCCGTAGATTTTTTCCAGACTCATGACTTGGCCTTAGGTTTGCGCGACCCGCCGCTTTTCGCGGGAGCCGAACCCGCTTTGGGCGGGCCTTTACGGTGTTTACTAGGCTTGCTCGACGGATTTTCCGCCCCGCGGGACTTTCCCCCAGACGCCGCTTTACCACCGCTTTTGGCTTCGTTGAGCAACTGCTGCTTCAACTCGCGGCTCTTGCGCAGCTCGGCGTTTTTCGCCGCAGCGTCGCTTGGGCGGTAGGCTTCGGGGGCCTTTTCCTTGGTCGACGAGCGACGACCGGCCTTGGCTGGCGCAGGCTCGGCGGCCGTTGCCTTAGCGGGCGCAGCCTTGCCTTTACTGGCCGGTTCGCTGCCACGCTTTTTACGGCTGCCAGGCGATTCGGCTGGCTTGTCAGACATGCCGAAGTCGATCTTGCGTTCGTCGAGGTCGACACGCATGACCTGCACTTCCACGGTATCGCCAAGGCGGAAGCTACGGCCGGTGCGCTCGCCCGCCAGGCGGTGATGCACAGGGTCAAAGTGGTAGTAGTCACCCGGCAAGGCGGTGACATGCACCAGGCCTTCGACGTAGATGTCGGTCAGCTCGACAAACAAGCCAAAGCCGGTCACGGCCGTGATCACGCCAGGGAAGGTCTCGCCCACACGATCTTTCATGAACTCGCACTTGAGCCAGTTCACCACGTCGCGGGTGGCCTCGTCGGCACGGCGCTCGCTCATGGAGCACTGCTCGCCCAACTGTTCCAGGGCCGCTTCGTCGTACGGATAGATCCGTGCCTTCGGAATGGTCATCGCACCGGCGCGCTTGACGTGCGGCGTGTTCTGCTTGGAGTGGATCACGCTGCGGATCGCGCGGTGCGTGAGCAGGTCCGGGTAACGACGAATCGGCGAGGTAAAGTGGGTGTACGCCTCGTAATTCAGGCCGAAGTGGCCCTGATTGTCGGCGCTGTACACCGCCTGGCTCAGGGAGCGCAGCATGACGGTCTGGATCACGTGGTAATCCGGACGGTCCTTGATGCTGGCGAGCAGAGCCTGGTAGTCCTTCGGCGTCGGGCCGTCCTTGCCTTTGTGCAGGGACAGGCCGAGCTCGCCGAGGAAGGCGCGCAGTTTTTCCAGACGCTCAGGCGGCGGACCGTCGTGCACACGGTACAACGCAGGAATCTCATGCTTCTTCAGGAATTCAGCCGTGGCTACGTTGGCCGCCAGCATGCACTCCTCGATCAGCTTGTGCGCATCGTTACGCGTGGTCGGGGTGATCGCGGCAATCTTGCGCTCGGAACCGAAGACAATCCGGGTTTCCTGGGTTTCAAAATCGATCGCGCCACGGGTATGACGTGCGCCCAGCAACACCTTGTACAGCGAGTAAAGCTGTTTTAGGTGCGGCACCACACCAGCGTACTCGCTGCGCAGAGCCTTGGCTTCGCTGGTCTTCGGCGTTTCCAGGATGGTGCTGACTTTGTTGTAGGTCAGACGCGCCTGGGAGTGGATCACCGCTTCGTAGAACTGGTAGTCGGTCATTTCGCCGGTTTTCGAGATGGTCATCTCGCACACCATGGCCAAACGGTCGACTTTCGGGTTCAGGGAGCACAGGCCGTTGGACAGCTGCTCAGGCAGCATCGGGATCACGCGCTCAGGGAAGTACACGGAGTTGCCGCGTACCTGGGCTTCGTTATCCAGGGCCGAACCGATCTTCACGTAGCTGGACACGTCGGCAATCGCGACGAACAACTTCCAGCCCCCGGAGAACAGGCGCAGCTTGCCGGGCTTGGCCTCGCAGTAGACCGCATCGTCGAAGTCGCGGGCGTCTTCGCCGTCGATGGTGACAAACGGCAGATGGCGCAGGTCGATGCGTTTTTCTTTGTCTTTCTCTTCCACTTCTGGCTTGAGCTTGCCGGCTTCTTTCAGCACAGCCTCGGGCCAGACGTGAGGAATATCGTAGGTGCGCAGCGCAACGTCGATTTCCATGCCCGGCGCCATGTAGTTGCCGACCACTTCAACGATGTCGCCCTGTGGCTGGAAGCGCGCCGTTGGCCAGTGGGTGATCTTCACCTCAACGAACTGGCCGACCTTGGCGGCGCCATTACGGCCCGGCGTGATCAGCACTTCCTGCTGGACCTTCGGGTTATCCGGCACCACAAAGCCGATGCCGCCTTCCTCGAAGTAACGGCCAACGATGGACTCGTGGGCGCGGGATACCACTTCGACAATGACGCCTTCACGGCGACCGCGACGGTCCAGGCCGGAAACCCGCGCCAGGGCACGGTCACCATCGAACACCAGGCGCATTTGCGCCGGGCTCATGAACAGGTCGTCGCTGCCGTCATCCGGAATCAGGAAACCGAAGCCGTCACGATGGCCGGCAATGCGCCCCAGGATCAGGTCGAGCTTATCCACAGGCGCGTAAGTGCCACGGCGGGTATAGATCAGTTGAGCATCGCGCTCCATGGCACGCAAACGGCGGCGCAGGGCTTCGAGCTGGTCTTCGGTGGTCAGACCGAATTCTTCAACCAACTGCTCGCGGCTAGCAGGCGAACCCCGATCGGCGAGATGCGCCAGGATCAGTTCGCGGCTAGGAATAGGGTTTTCATATTTTTCCGCTTCACGAGCGGCCTCGGGATCGAGGGACTGCCAATCGGCCATTAGAGAGTTTTCACCTTGTCTATATGCGGGTTAGTTTGGCATACGCGTATTGAAACGGGAAATTTCAGACGCCAACAAGCCTTTAAAAGCCCTTTGCAGCCCCCGACGAGCAGCTTGCACGACCATTGGCGAAATTTTCCAGGATTTTTTCGTGGCGGGGGTTTACAGCTTAATGACCCCTCCGTATAGTGCGCGCCATCGACGACGGCAACGTTGTTGGATAATGCCCAGGTGGTGAAATTGGTAGACACGCCAGCTTCAGGTGCTGGTGATCGCAAGGTCGTGGAAGTTCGAGTCTTCTCCTGGGCACCAAATTCAGATTAAACCCGCGAAAGCGGGTTTTTTCGTTTCAGCCCTTTGATTTTTAACGGAAAACTTGATTTATTTTTTCGAATCAGGGGTTTACAGATCAAAAAGGCCTCCGTATAGTTCGTTCCATCAACAGCGCAAGCGTTGCTGATAATGCCCAGGTGGTGAAATTGGTAGACACGCCAGCTTCAGGTGCTGGTGATCGCAAGGTCGTGGAAGTTCGAGTCTTCTCCTGGGCACCAAATTCAGATCAAACCCGCGAAAGCGGGTTTTTTCGTTTCCGGGCCTGAAAAACTTCCCCAGCGATTTGCCCCTCGCCCGCACCTGAGAAGCTTTATCGTTTATCCTTGCAATGATTTGTTGCACATAAGCGAGGAAAACTTCGGATGACCATCCGCGATACCCGTCTCAAGACATCTCTTCTGCGTGGCCTGACCCTCACTCTGCTCGGCCTGACCCTGCTCTCGCCCACCGCTTATTCCGCCGACAAGGTTTCCCTGACCTTGTACAACGGCCAGCACAAAGAAGTCGGCGATGAACTCGCCAAAGCCTTCGAGGCCAAGACCGGCATTCATGTCAACGTACGCAAGGGCAGCAGTAATCAGCTCGCCAGCCAGGTCGTTGAAGAAGGCGACCGCTCGCCTGCCGACGTGATCTACACCGAAGAATCGCCACCGCTGAACAAACTCGGCGAGCAAGGCCTGCTGGCGAAAATCGACGCCAGCACCCTCGATGTATTACCCAAGGACTATGTCGGCGCCAATGGCGACTGGATGGGCGTGACCGCGCGCACTCGCGTTGTGGCCTTCAACCCGAAACTGATCGCTGAAAAAGACCTGCCGAAATCGGTCCTGGATTTCGCCGGCCCCGAATGGCAAGGCAAGGTCGGCTTCGTGCCCACCAGCGGCGCTTTCCAGGAACAGGCCGTGGCGATTATCAAGCTGCACGGTCGTGAAGCCGCCGAAGAATGGCTGACCGGCCTGCGCGCCTTCGGCAAGGTGTACAGCAACAACATGGTCGCCCTCAAAGCTGTTGAAAATGGCGAAGTGACTACCGTGCTGGTGAACAACTACTACTGGTTCGCCCTGAAAAAAGAAAAAACCAACCTGGATTCCCAACTGCATTACTTCACCAATGGCGATGCTGGTGGCTTGATCACTGTGTCTTCGGCGGCGGCGCTGAAGTCCAGCAAGCATCCCAAGGAAGCCCAGCAACTGCTGGCATTCATGGCCAGCGAAGAAGGCCAGCGCGTGATCACCAACACCTCGGCCGAGTACCCTCTGCGCAAAGGCATGGAATCCAACCGCGGCCTCAAGCCTTTCAGCGAGCTGCAACCGCCGAAAGTCACCCCTGCCGACCTGGGCAACGCCGAAGAAGCCCTGGACCTGGAACGTGACGTTGGCTTGAACTGATGAACCCATCGCTACCCGCCCCCGCCCTGCGCGGGGGTTTCAGCCCAAGGCCCAAGCGACCGTCGATCTGGCTGTTGTTGCCGGTGCTGTTTTTGGTCGGCTTGAGCCTGCTGCCGCTGGCCTATGTCGGGCTCAAAGCCTGGCAGGCCGGCTGGGCGGAAGCGGTACACCTGCTATGGCGGCCGTATGTGTTCGGGTTGCTGCGCAACACCTTGGCGTTGATGGTCGGGGTGACGGTCACGTGCGCCGTAATCGGCCTGTCCCTGGCCTGGCTGCTGGAGCGTAGCAACCTGCCAGGGCGACGCATCTGGGGCGTGATCCTGTGCCTGCCATTCGCGGTACCGGCGTTTGTCAGCAGCTTCACCTGGGTGTCGCTGAGCGCGAGTTTCGAAGGGCTCGGCGGCGCCATCCTGGTGATGAGCCTGTCGAAATATCCGCTGGTTTTTCTGCCGGTGGCAGCGACCCTGCGCAATCTTGACCCCTCCCTGGAGGAGTCGGCCCGCACCCTGGGGCTGAATCGCTGGGGCGTGTTCTTTCGCATCACATTGCCGCTGCTGTGGCCGTCGCTACTGGCCGGGGCATTATTGATTGCACTGCATATGCTGGTGGAGTTCGGCGCGCTGTCGATCATCGGCTTGCAAACTTTTACCACCGCGATCTACCAGCAGTTCGAACTGGAATTCAGCAATGCCAACGCCGCGATGCTCTCGGCGGTGCTGTTGGTGATGTGCCTGACGCTGCTATGGCTGGAATTGCGGGTCCGCGGCAAGGGCCGGCATGTGCGTATCGGTCAGGGCGCGGCGCGGCATGCGGAGCAGGTTCGACTGGGTCAGTGGGCACCCTTGGGCCAGGTGTATTGCCTGGCGTTGGCGATCATCGGCAGCGGGATTCCGCTGGGGATGCTCGGTTACTGGTTGGAAGTAGGATCTTCCGCAGCATTCCCGGTGGCGGAGATCGGCGAGGCGTTGCTGTCCTCATTGGCGCTGTCCCTGGCAGGCGCCGCGCTGTGCCTGGTATTGGCCGTACCGGTCGGGTTGCTGGTGGTGCGCTACAAGGGCCGGCTGGCGATCTGGGCCGAACGCCTACCGTACCTCCTGCACGCCCTGCCAGGCCTGGTGATTGCACTGACCCTGGTGTATTTCGCCCTGCACTATGTGCCGGCGCTGTACCAGACCTCCGCGCTGTTGCTGATTGCTTATGCGCTGCTGTTCTTGCCGCTGGCCCAGGCGCCGATTCGCACAGCGCTGAACAAGGCTGCGCCGCAGCTTGAAGACGCTGCGCGCACGCTGGGCGCCTCGTCGTTCAGTGCATTTTGCCGGGTGACCTTGCCGATTATCTTCCCGGCGCTCGGCGCAGCATTTGCACTGGTATTCCTGGATGCAATGAAAGAACTGACGGCGACGCTGCTGCTCAGTCCGACCGGGCTCAATACCCTGGCGACGGCGGTGTGGGCGCACACCTCGAATGTGGAATTCGCGGCGGCGGCGCCCTATGCAGCACTGTTGATCCTGGTGTCCGGGTTGCCGGTGTATGTGCTCACGACGCGGATATACCTGAGCCGCTGAGACCGCTATCGCGGGCAAGCCCGACTCCCACCTTTGGAATGCATTCCAAGGTGGGAGCTGGACTTGCCCGCGATGACGCCGTAACAGGCGACGCTAGGCCCGGAATTGCCCCAGGCTCGCCTTCAACTGCGCTGCCAATCCATCCAGCACCTTGCCACTGGCGGTGGTCTCCTGCACCGCCTGGGCGGCACGTTCGGCCTGGGCATGGATGACCTCGACCCGACCACGCACCGCATGGGCACCCTGGGCCTGGTGCTCTGCCGCACGCGTCGCCAAGCCTATCGCGGCATGCACCTGCTCCACCGAAGCCTGCACCGTCTGCTGCAGGCGCACGCTGTCGCGCAGTACCAGCAAACCTTCACTGGCCTGGCGCCCAGCCTTGCCGATGGTGTCCACCGCCTCCCGCGCGCCCTGCTGCAACGCCACAATATGCGCCTGGATATCGCCCGTGGAGCTTTGTGTCTTGCTCGCCAACGCCCGCACTTCGTCCGCCACCACGGCAAAGCCGCGTCCGGTTTCACCGGCACGCGCCGCTTCGATTGCCGCATTGAGCGCCAGCAGGTTGGTTTGCTCGGCGATACCATGAATCACGGTCAACACCACCTCGATCTGCTCGCTTTGCTGGGCCAGCCGCTCGATCACCTGGGACCCCGCCTGTACCTGGCCCGCCAACGCTTCGATCAGGCTGCCGACCTCGGCTGAAGTGCGCGAGTTCTCATCGGTCGCCTGGCGAATATCCACGACCTGCTGCAACGCCGCCTGCATCGCATGGCTTTCGGCCTGTGCCTCGTCGGCCATCTGCGACAGTGCGCGCAAGCTCTCAGCCACTTCATCGCGCTGCAAGCCGGCCGCTGCATCAGCACCGGCATTGCGCAAGGTCATGGCACCGATTTCCACACCCGTACGCTGGGCCACATCCCCGGCTTCGCGCACGATGGGCTGCAACTTATCCACAAAGCGATTGACCGCCGAGGCCATGTCGCCGATTTCGTCCTTGCTGCTGATTTGCACGCGCTTGGTGAGGTCGCCCTCGCCCGCAGCCAAATCATCCATGGCCGCGATCAGCAACTTCAGGCGATTGACTACCCGGCGCCCCAGCACGATGGCGATCAACAGCAATACGCCCAAACCGACCAGCGCGAGCCCCATGCCGATACGCCAGCGCAAGGTGCCAGCAGCGTCCTGGACGGCGCCGGTGGTATTGGCGGTCATCTGGGTTGCAGTGGCCTGTGCGGATTGCAGACGGGCGCCCATGGCGGCAGCGCTATCAGCCGCCGCGCCCTTGAGACTGTCGCCCACCAGCTGGTCACCACTGGCGATCAGTGCGGCGAAACGCTTATCCAGCGCCACCAAGTCAGCCTCCACCGCGGCAGTGGAAACCCCCATGCGCACCTTGCCGATCTCCACGCCATTGGGGCTGATGGACGCTTCGACATAAAACACAGAAGGGTCGTCTTTCGCCGCGTTCAACACTTTATCCAAGGCGCGGTCACCCTTGCCCTTTTCCAACAGCGCCTGGTTGATAGGGTTTTCACGATTGAGGTAGCGGGTCAAATGCTCACCCGCCGCGTCGTCATACACTACGAACAGCACGTTGGGATTGCGCTGGGCACGCCGGGCGAACTCCGACAGCGTCGGCACGTCGCTGTCCCACATGGCACGCGGCGCCACCGAGGCCAGCAGCTGCGCCATGTCATTGGCGGAGTCCTGCAGGTCTTTTTCCAGGGTCGCACGCAGCTGCTTCTGCTCTTCCTGCAGGCGGGTTGAAAGCCCCGCGGTCAGACGCTGACGGGTACTGGTCGACAAGCTGTCCAGGCTGGATGTGACTTCTTTACCAGCCTGGGCCAGCTCAGCCGACAGTTTCTGGCTGTCGATACCCAGGCGATTGCCCAGATCAGCCTCCAGCGCCGTGACCGTGCTGCGTGTGAGAGCAACCGCTACCAGCACTTGCACCAAAAGAGCGATACCTAGGGTAACGAACACCGGCCGCAACAGACGGCTTTGTAACAATGAGAGAACGGCAGACATCGGGAATCCCTCGACCACGGGTGCCATTAATTTGATAGCACCGCGAAAGAGAGAACCGAAGCAAAGGTCGTGCCGCCCGAACGACAGAAACGACAAAGGGCTCCCCGAGGAGCCCTTTGCTTTTTACATCAACAGCTTATTAAGCGAACGGGTGACGCAGAACGATGGTTTCGTTGCGGTCCGGACCTGTCGAAATAATGTCGATCGGTGCGCCGATCAGCTCTTCAACACGCTTGATGTAGGCACGGGCGTTCGCTGGCAGTTCTTCCAGGGTTTTGGCACCCACGGTCGATTCGGTCCAGCCCGGCACTTCTTCGTACACAGGCTGCAGGCCTACGTAGCTGTCAGCGTCAGTCGGGGCCACATCTTTACCTTCTGCGTCTTTGTAGCCGATGCAGATGTTGATGGTTTCCAGACCGTCGAGCACGTCCAGCTTGGTCAGGCAGATGCCCGAGATGCTGTTCACATCGATAGCGCGACGCAGGATAACCGCGTCGAACCAGCCGCAACGACGAGCACGGCCGGTGGTCGCGCCGAATTCGTGACCTTGCTTGGCCAGGTGCGCACCGACTTCGTCGAACAGCTCAGTCGGGAACGGGCCCGAACCTACGCGAGTGGTGTAAGCCTTGGTGATGCCCAGGATGTAGTCCAGGAACATCGGGCCAACACCCGAACCGGTCGCAACGCCACCCGCAGTGGTGTTGGAGCTGGTCACGTACGGGTAGGTACCGTGGTCGATGTCCAGCAGCGAACCTTGGGCACCTTCGAACATGATGTCTTTGCCAGCGCGACGCAGGTCGTGCAGCTCGGCGGTCACGTCCAGCATCAGCGGCTTGAGCAGCTCAGCGTATTCCTTGCACTCGGCCAGGGTCTTTTCGAACTCGATGGCTGGCTCTTTGTAGTACCCCACCAGCATGAAGTTGTGGTAATCCACCAGTTCACGCAGCTTGTCTTCAAAGCGCGGCATGTTGAGCAGGTCGCCCACACGCAGGCCACGACGTGCAACCTTGTCTTCGTAGGCCGGGCCGATGCCGCGACCGGTCGTACCGATCTTCAGCTCGCCACGGGCCTTTTCACGGGCCTGGTCCAGCGCAACATGGAAGGACAGGATCAGCGGGCAAGACGGGCTGATACGCAGGCGCTCACGCACCGGTACGCCTTTCTCTTCCAGCTTGGTGATCTCACGCAGCAGGGCGTCAGGTGCAACCACGACGCCGTTGCCGATCAGGCACTGCACGCCTTCGCGCAGTACACCCGACGGGATCAGGTGCAAGACGGTTTTTTCGCCATCGATGACCAGGGTGTGGCCAGCGTTGTGACCACCTTGGTAGCGCACTACGGCGGCAGCATGTTCGGTCAGCAGATCAACGATCTTGCCTTTGCCCTCATCACCCCATTGGGTGCCCAGGACTACGACATTCTTACCCATAACACTTGTCCTCATTCGCGCAAACTTGGTGCCGGCGATGGCCGGCAGGAAAACTCAAGAAGCCAGTGGCGATACTTGCCAAAGCCCGTTCTGCAGAATCAATTGCCGGTCGCAGTCCGCTTCACGGGCGGCGGCCAATGGTTGCCCAGGCAAAGCCTGGACGACACGCTGACCCTCACTGCGCAACTGGCAAACCTGCTGCCAGAGTGCTGCGTCCGTACTGTCGGGCATCCAAATGCCACCAGACGGTAGCTCGACCTCAGCACGCCCCAGGGTCACCAGGGTTTTCAAATCGGTGGAGAAACCAGTGGCCGGACGCGCCCGACCGAAGTCGGCGCCGATATCGTCATAACGACCACCTTGGGCGATGGCCTGGCCAACACCCGGTACAAATACCGCGAACACCACACCGGTGTGGTAGTGGTAGCCGCGCAACTCACCCAGATCAAAGTACAGCGGCAGCTCCGGGAAGCGCGCCGACAACTGCTCGGCAATCGCCAGCACGTCGTCCAGCGCAGCCAGTACCGGCGCCGGCGCGTTGGCCAGGCGCTGACGCGCGGCGACCAGCACTTCACGGCCGCCGCACAGGTTGACCAATGCACGCAGCATGTCAGCCAGATCGGCAGGCACACCGGCGGTCAGGGCGATCACTTCATCGATGGCCTTGCGTTGTAAGGCATCGAAGAGCTGCTGTTCCACTTCACCGGACAAACCAGCCGCACGGGCCAGGCCACGGTAGATACCCACGTGTCCCAGGTCCATGTGAACATCCGGCACATCGGCCAATTGCAGCATGGCCAGCATCAAGCTGATCACTTCAACATCGCTGCTCGGGCTGGCATCGCCGTACAACTCGGCGCCCAGCTGGATCGGGCTCCGGGACGACGACAACGCACGCGGCTGTGCATGCAGCACGCTGCCGGCATAGCAAAGACGGCTCGGACCTTCGCGGCGCAGGGTATGCGCATCGATACGCGCCACTTGCGGCGTGATGTCGGCACGGAAACCCATTTGCCGGCCCGACTGCGGGTCGATGACCTTGAAGGTGCGCAGATCCAGGTCCTGGCCCGCGCCGGTCAGCAGGGATTCCAGGTACTCGATATGGGGGGTCACGACAAACTCGTAACCCCAGCTCTGGAACAGATCCAACACCTGGCGACGCGCTACTTCAATGCGCGCAGCTTCTGGTGGCAGTACTTCTTCGATGCCATCTGGCAGCAGCCAGCGGTCTACCGTTGCCATTACGCCATTCCCCTTTGATCCGGGCGGCCAGCCCTCGGCCGAGCCTTGAGTGAAGCAGAAAACACCCGCCCCCTGCATAAACCACGCGCAAGAGCGACGTGACGAACGGCCTGTAATCGGCCTCGTCGGGCACTTTCCTCGAAAAACCTGTCACGCCTGCCGAATCAAACATGCAGACGCAAAAAAGCCGGGAATTTCCCGGCTGCCGCATCATACACCCGTTTTCTGAAAGGATCACCCCGCCAGGCGTTTTAGCCGCCCGACGGAGATGACACCTACAGAATCACAGGCTGGTTACTTGGACTTTTCCAGGTAGCGGAAGAAGTCGCTGCTTGGGTCCAGCACCATGACGTCGGTTTTGTTCGCGAAGCTTTCACGGTAGGCGCGAAGGCTACGGTAGAACGCGTAGAACTCCTGGTCCTGTCCGTAGGCCTTGGCGTAGATCGCCGCCGCTTGAGCATCGCCATCACCACGGGCCTCTTCAGACTCGCGATAGGCTTCGGCCAGCAGGACACGGCGCTGACGGTCGGCATCCGCTCGGATGCCTTCTGCCAACTCGTTACCCTTGGCGCGGTGCTCACGGGCTTCGCGCTCACGCTCGGTGCTCATCCGCTCGAACACGCTGCGGTTCACTTCCTTCGGCAGGTCGATAGCCTTGACCCGGACATCAACCACTTCGATGCCCAGCTCTTTTTCCGCCATCGTGTTCAGCGAACGGGTGATGTCAGCCATCAGCGCATCACGCTCACCGGAAACCACCTCATGCAGGGTGCGCTTACCAAACTGGTCACGCAGGCCCGACTCCAGACGGCGCGACAAACGCTCGTCGGCAATCTGCTTGAGGCCGGAGGTCGCAGTGTAGAAGCGCTCGGCATCCTTGACGCGCCACTTGGCGTAAGCGTCAACCATCACGGCTTTCTTTTCCAGGGTCAGGAAGCGCTGTGTCGGTGCATCCAGGGTCATCAGGCGGGCGTCGAACTTGCGCACCTGGTTGACGTAGGGGACTTTCACATGCAGGCCCGGCTGGACATCCGCCTGGACCACGCGACCGAATTGCAGCAGCACCGCACGCTCGGTCTGAGCCACGATGTAGAAGCAGTTCCAGGCAGCGATGACCACGACGACGCCCACAATCAGGGCGGTCAGCGATTTATTGCTCATCAACGACTCTCCCTGGTACGTGTTTGCTGTTGCAGCAAGTCAGCGGCCGCACGGGCGCTCGCTTCGTTGGCAGCGGCAGTGGAACCGGTGGACGGTGCGCTGGTGCTGCTACGACCACCTTCGATCATCTTGTCCAGCGGCAGGTACAGCAGGTTGTTCTGCCCACCTTTGCTGCCGGTCACGAGAACCTTGCTGGTGTTGCTGAAGACTTCCTGCATGGTGTCCAGGTACAGACGCTCACGCGTGACTTCTGGCGCCTTGCGGTACTCGGCGACCAACTTGGTAAAGCGATCCGCCTCACCCTTGGCACGAGAGACCACTTCGTCGCGATAACCGTTGGCGTCCTCGAGGATGCGCTGGGCCTGACCACGGGCTTCCGGCACGACGCCGTTGGCGTAGGTTTCAGCCTGGTTGCGCGAGCGCTGCTCGTCTTCACGGGCACGGATCACGTCATCGAAGGCTTCCTGTACTTCGCGCGGTGCGGCTGCGCTCTGTACGTTCACCTGGGTGACGGTAATACCGGTGCGATAGGTATCGAGGAACCGTTGCAGGCGCTCCTTGATCTCGCTGGCCATCAATTCACGCCCTTCGGTCAGCACCTGGTCCATCGCGGTAGAACCGACGACATGGCGCAGGGCACTTTCGGTAGCGTGTTGCAGGCTGATTTCCGGCTGATCAACGTTCAGCACGAAGTCCTGCAGGTTGCTGATCTTGTACTGCACGGTCAGCGGCACTTCGACGATGTTCTCGTCTTCGGTCAGCATCTGGCCCTGCTTGGTGTAGGCACGCTCACGCGTGACGTTTTCCATGTACTTCTTGTCGATCGGCGGGAAATAGATGTTCAGGCCAGGGCCGACAGTCTCGTAGTATTTGCCGAAGCGCAGCACCACGGCTTGCTCCTGCTCGTCCACCACGTAGACGGCGCTGTACAGCCATACGGCCGCCAGCACGACAAGACCCAGGCCCAGCAGGCCATAGCCGCCGCCCTTGCTTGTGCGACCACCGTCGTCACCACCCCGTTTTTTTCCACCACCGAACAACCCATTCAGGCTTTCCTGCAGCTTTCGGAAGGCCTCGTCGAGATCTGGTGGCCCCTTGCGGTCGCCATTATTGCGGCGTTTACCACCCCAAGGATCCTGATTATTCGAGTTGCCACCCGGCTCATTCCAAGCCATAGCGCTCTCCATCTGATAAAGCAAAGACGCACCCACGGCGCGCCGACCAATGCTACAGAATGCCTGCCACCGCGGCACAACCGCTTTAGGAGGCTTTTATTGCAAAGTGTGTTGTTCGATGAACTCTGCCGGTACAACGCCTTCACGGCTGACCAGCCGATTCAGCTCCGAGCGCGGCAATCGAACGGCCAGCAAGCTGACACCTTCTTCGTCGTGTTCTTCTTTCTGCACCGCACCCAGCTCGAAAAACTGTGCACGCAGTCGAGCAAAACGCTGGGGCAAGCGCAAGGTGCCGACGAACAAATCGCTGCCGAGCAACTCGGCAATGGCTTGTTCAAGCAACTCAAGACCACTGCCATCACGCGCCGACAGCCAGACCCGCTGGGGCTTGCCGTTCTCATCGCGCTGGATTTGTGGCTCAACGCCTTCAAGCAAATCGAGTTTGTTATAGACCTCGAGGATCGGCAAGTCCTGGGCACCGATCTCGCCCAGTACCAGCATCACCTGTTCAATCTGCAACATGCGATCCGGTTCGGCCGCATCGATCACGTGCAACAGCAGGTCGGAGTTGCTCGACTCTTCGAGCGTAGACCGAAATGCCTCGACCAGCTTGTGCGGCAAGTGACGAATGAAACCTACGGTGTCGGCCAGGACAATCGGCCCCAGGTCGTCCAGATCCAGACGACGCAAGGTCGGGTCGAGGGTGGCGAACAGTTGGTCGGCCGCGTACACGTCCGATTTCGTCACGTTATTGAAGAGTGTGGATTTGCCGGCGTTGGTATAGCCCACCAGCGACACGGTCGGGATATCCGCACGGGAACGACCCCGTCGTGATTGCTCACGCTGGCTGCGTACCTTCTCCAGGCGACCCTTGATCTGGCGCAGGCGAACCCGCAACAGGCGTCGGTCGGTTTCGAGCTGGGTTTCACCCGGACCACGCATGCCGATGCCGCCACCTTGACGCTCAAGGTGAGTCCAGCCGCGGACCAGGCGGGTGCTCATGTGATCAAGCTGGGCCAGTTCGACCTGGAGCTTGCCTTCATGGGTACGGGCGCGCTGGGCGAAAATATCGAGAATCAGACCGGTACGGTCGATCACGCGACACTCGAAGACACGTTCGAGGTTACGTTCCTGACTGGGCGTGAGGACGTGATTGAAGATCACCAGATCGGCTTCTTCGGCGTGCACCAGGTCGCGCAGTTCCTCGACCTTGCCGCTGCCAATCAGGAATTTGGCGGTTGGCCGATGACGCGGTACGTTAAAAAACGCAACGGTCTCGGCGCCGGCCGAATTTGCCAACTCCTGAAACTCCTGCGGATCTTCGCGCGCCTCAGGGTCCTGTCCATCCAAGTGAACGAGGATTACTCGCTCACCACCACCGTGGCGCTCAAAGAACAAAGGAGACTCCTATCAGGCGTTACCTGGCTCAGCGTCAGCTGCATCATCACCTGCTGCGCTAGGCAGACGGATTGGACGAACTGGAACGACTGTCGAGATAGCGTGCTTGTAGACCATCTGGCTGACGGTGTTCTTCAGCAGGATCACGAACTGGTCGAACGACTCGATCGTGCCCTGCAGCTTGATACCGTTGACCAGGTAGATGGAAACCCCCACTTTCTCTTTACGTAAAGTATTCAAGTAAGGGTCTTGTAGCGAATGCCCTTTTGACATGTGCCGCACTCCTTTAAGGATCAATAATAAAAAAATCGGAAAATAGATAGCTTATGGCCGTCACACCCCCAAGGATAGACGGCAATTGCAGGGACTCAGCTCAATATGGAGACCGTTCCCAAGTATTTCAAGGCGCGTGACAGATTGTCGCTGTCCAGACTGTCCAGCCAGTGCAAATCGCTCCAGCTGCGCAACCAGGTGAACTGGCGTTTCGCCAATTGGCGCGTGGCAATGATGCCGCGTTCCTGCATTTCGGCTGACGTCAGCTTGCCATCCAGATGATCCCAGACTTGACGGTAGCCTACAGCACGTATCGAAGGTAACCCTGGGTGCAGGTCACCTCTGGAACGCAGAGCTACGACCTCGTCCACAAACCCCTGTTCCAACATAATTGTGAATCTTTGTGCAATTCGTTCATGCAGCACCTGGCGATTTGCCGGAGCGATGGCCAGATTCGCCACAGTATAGGGCAATTGTGATGCGCCAGATGCGCCTGCGTCAGCACTTTGCGCACTTTGTTTCAGCCGGTGTTCAGTCATGGTCTGCCCGCTGACACGCCAGACCTCCAAGGCGCGAGTGAGGCGCTGGGGGTCATTGGGGTGAATGCGCGCGGCAGATATTGGGTCTACCGACGCCAACTGGTCGTGCAAGGCTTGCCAGCCAAGGCGTGCAGCCTCTTCTTCCAGTTCGGCGCGCACCTGGGCGTCGGCCGGCGGCATGTCCGCCAGGCCCTCCTGCAAAGCCTTGTAATAGAGCATCGTGCCGCCCACCAGCAGCGGAATATTGCCTCGCGCGGTGATGTCAGCCATGGCAGCCAGGGCGTCTGTGCAAAAATCCGCGGCCGAATAGCTCTCTGACGGGTCGATGATGTCGATCAACTGATGCGGATACTGGGCCAGCAGCGCTTTTGATGGCTTGGCGGTGCCGATGTCCATGTCCCGGTAAACCAGGGCCGAGTCGACACTGATCAGCTCGCACGGCAGCACCTTGGTCAGCTCGATGGCCAGGTCGGTCTTGCCGGCGGCCGTGGGGCCCATCAGGAAGATCGCGGGGGGCAAGGCACTCATCAACGGCCGCGCAGGAAGAGTTTGTCCAGATCGTCCAGGCCCATCTGGGTCCAGGTCGGTCGGCCATGGTTGCATTGCCCGCTGCGTTCGGTGTTTTCCATGTCGCGCAGCAGGCCGTTCATTTCCGGCAAGGCCAGGCGGCGATTGGCGCGAATGGCACCGTGGCAGGCCATGGTGCCGAGCAGTTCGTTGATGTGGGCCTGGATGCGGTCACTGGTGCCGTATTCCATCAGGTCAGCCAGTACGTCGGCCACCAGCCGGTTGGCCTCGGCCTGCTTGAGCAGCGCAGGAATCTGGCGGATGGCCAGGGTTTCCGGGCCCAGGCGCTGCAGTTCGAAGCCCAGCTTCTGGAACACGCTGTGGTGCTCTTCGGCACAATCGGCCTCGCGCTGGCTGACTGCCAGCGACTCCGGCACCAGCAGCGGCTGGCCGCTGAGGCCTTCGCTGGCCATGGCAATCTTGAGGCGTTCGTACATGATCCGCTCGTGGGCGGCGTGCATGTCCACCAGCACCAGGCCATGGGCGTTTTCCGCCAGGATGTAGATGCCCTTGAGCTGCGCCAACGCGTAGCCCAACGGCGGGATATCTCCACCGCCTTCCGGCAGGGCAACCGGCGCGCCCGGTTCAGCACCCGGCAGCGGCGCGAAAAACTCGCGGTAAGCAGCCTGGGCCTCAGCCACCGGCACCGCCGACTGTGGACGCGGAGTGTATTGGTATTGATAACCCGAGCCGGCGCCGGCATTCGGCGCGGTATAGGACGGTTGCGACTGCGGCGATTGCAACAGGTTGGCCGCCAGGCTCATTTCGCCCTGGGGGCCAAACTCACCGGCTTGCGGGCCACTTGGGCGGACCACGGCCGTCACAATGGGCGCGGCCAATTGATCGTCCGGACGCACATCACCCAGGGTGCGGTGCAGGGTGCCATAGAGGAAGTCGTGCACCATGCGTCCATCACGGAAGCGCACTTCGTGCTTGGTGGGGTGCACGTTAACGTCCACCACCGACGGGTCGACCTCAAAAAACAGCACAAACGTTGGGTGCCGCCCGTTGAACAGCACATCGCGATAGGCCTGGCGCACCGCGTGGGCCACCAGTTTGTCGCGCACCGCACGGCCATTCACAAAGAAATACTGCAAGTCCGCCTGGCTGCGGGAGAAGGTCGGCAAGCCGACCCAGCCCCACAGGCGCAGGCCATTGCGTTCGATTTCAATCGGCAGCGCCTGCTCCAGGAACCCCGGCCCGCAGATCGCCGACACACGGCGAGCGCGCGCGGCGTCATCGTGGGCTTCGTGCAAACTGAGGATGGTCTTGCCGTTATGACGCAAGTGAAACGCCACGTCGAAGCGGGCCAAGGCCAGGCGCTTGATGACTTCCTGCAGGTGATCGAATTCGGTTTTTTCGGCCTTGAGGAATTTACGCCGCGCCGGGGTGTTGAAGAACAGGTCGCGCACTTCCACCGAAGTACCGACGGGATGGGCTGCCGGCTGGACCCGAGGTGCCATGTCGCGACCTTCGGTTTCCACTTGCCAGGCCTGCTCGGCGCTGCGAGTGCGAGACGTCAGGGTCAGGCGCGCCACAGAGCTGATAGAGGCCAGGGCCTCACCGCGAAAGCCCAGGCTCATCACCCGTTCCAGGTCTTCCAGGTCGCGAATCTTGCTGGTGGCGTGACGCGCCAAGGCCAGCGGCAAGTCATCGGAAGAAATGCCGCTGCCATCATCACGCACCCGCAGCAGCTTGACGCCGCCCTGCTCCACGTCGACATCAATGCGCTTGGCGCCGGAGTCGATGCTGTTTTCC
Source organism: Pseudomonas sp. DW-iso3 (assembly GCF_058725305.1). NCBI lineage: Bacteria > Pseudomonadati > Pseudomonadota > Gammaproteobacteria > Pseudomonadales > Pseudomonadaceae > Pseudomonas > Pseudomonas sp. DW-iso3. Next base: position 438,719 of record NZ_JBZXDZ010000006.1, on the reverse strand, counting down.
AGCAGCTCCTTGATCACCGATGCCGGACGCTCCACAACCTCGCCCGCCGCAATCTGGTTGGCAAGACGTGGGCTGAGCAGTTCGATGCGTGAGCCGTTGTCCAGAATGGATTCGCTCATTACTGTGCCGCCAATTCAGTGCCAGGGATGGTCAACACCTGGCCGACTTTCAATTCATCCGTCTTCAGGTTGTTGGCGCTGCGCAAGGTAGCGGCCGACACCTGGAAACGCACGGCCAGCATGGCCAGGGTGTCGCCGGGCTGCACGCGATGGTCACGCGGGCCCTGAGCGATTTTCCCGGAGTCACGCAGCCAGGCGATATAGGTGCCCGGTGGCGGATTCTGCTGGAAGAACTGGCGAACACCGGCGCTGATGGAACGCGCCAGCGCCTGCTGGTGGCTGCCGGTCGCCAGTTTCGAGGCTTCGTTGGAATTGGAGATAAAGCCGGTTTCCACCAGGATCGAGGGGATGTCCGGCGATTTCAGCACCATGAAGCCCGCTTGCTCTACGCGCTGTTTGTGCAGCGGCGTAACGCGGCCGATATTGCTCAGGACCTTCTGGCCGACGTTCAGGCTGGACGTCAGCGAAGCGGTCATCGACAGGTCGAGCAACACACCGGCGAGCATTTTGTCCTTGTCATCGAGTGATACGTTGCCGGCTCCGCCGATCAGGTCGGAACGGTTTTCACTGTCGGCCAGCCAACGCGCGGTCTCGGAGGTAGCGCCGCGATCCGACAGGGCAAACACCGAGGCGCCAAAGGCTGCGGCCGAAGGCGCAGCGTCGGCATGGATCGACACGAACAGGTCGGCGCCCTTCTTACGGGCGATTTCGGTACGGCCGCGCAATGGAATGAAGTAGTCGCCGGTACGGGTCAGCTCGGCGCGGTAGCCTTTCATCGCATTGATCTGACGCTGCAGTTCACGGGCAATCGCCAGTACCACGTCTTTTTCATGCTGACCGCGTGAACCGGAGGCACCCGGATCCTCACCACCGTGACCAGCATCGATCACCACGATAATGTCGCGCTTGCCGGCCGGAGCCGGTGGTGGCGGAGGCAGCTTGACCTGCGGTTGCGACGGATTGACCGGAACCGCCGGGACAGTCGCAACACTCGGGGGCGGTGCAGGTGGCGGGTTGGCATCGGCGGCATTGTCGAACAGGTCGACCACCAGTCGGTTGCCGTACTGGGCGTTAGGCGCCAGGGAGAAGCTTTTCGGGGTCACGACCTTTTTCAGGTCGATCACCACGCGCAGGTCGGTCGGTGTCCGTTGGGCCGAGCGCATGGCGGTAATCGGGGTATTGGCGGTGGACACTTTCAACGGCGCGGCCAGGGTCGCGCCGTTGATGTCGATCACCAGGCGATCGGGCGCCGTCAGGGTAAAGACGCTGTGCTGGACCGGCCCAGACAGGTCGAACACCAGTCGCGTGTTATCCGGCGCTCGCCACAGGCGCACACTTTTTACCTGTGAAGCAGCCAGAGCATTGACAGTCATTGCCGCAAGCAACACCCCCACGACAGCAACCAACGCGCGAAAGCGCATACCTAACCCCACCAATTATTTGAATTCCAATGCCAAAGCGGCGCACCACGACTGGCCGCGCGCGCTCTGGGGCAACAACTTCAACTGACGCCCGTGCTCATGCGGCGTAATGGTAATGGTCATGTCAGGCTTTGGCAAAAAGCCTGTGCCTTTATCTGGCCACTCAATCAGGCACAACGCATCGTCATCGAAGTAATCCCGGATCCCCATGTATTCCAACTCTTCGGGGTCCACCAGACGATAGAGGTCAAAGTGGAAGGCGCGCACCGCACCGATTTCGTAGGGTTCGACCAGGGTGAACGTAGGGCTTTTTACTGCCCCAGTGTGGCCCAACCCGCGGATAATCCCTCGGGACAACGTGGTCTTGCCCGCCCCCAAGTTGCCTTCCAGAAAGATCAGCCCTGTCCCTGCCGTCACCTGCGCAAGGCGTTGCCCGAACGCAACGGTGGCCTCTTCATCGGCCAGGAAAAGGATTACTTCAGACACGGCGACTGCTCCTCCAACAATTGACGAATGGCAGGTATCAAGTCGCTGGCAGCCAAGCCACGACCAAAGGTGCCCTGGCGATCGCCCGCCGTGGCGTGCAACCAAACCGCCAGACAGCTTGCCTCATAGGCCTGCATGCCCTGGGCCAGCAACGCGCCCACCAGGCCGGCCAGGACATCGCCCAGCCCTGCAGTTGCCATCGCCGGATGACCTTGTTCACACCGTGAAACACGTCCGTCCGGGCTGGCAATCAAACTGCCAGCCCCCTTGAGGATAGCCACTGCATTGAATGTCTGGCTCAACGCGCGCGCCACCTTAAGGCGATCGGCCTGAACCTCGGCTATCGAAATGCCCAACAACCGCGCGGCCTCCCCCGGATGCGGGGTGATCACGCAGTTGGCCGGCAAGCTGACGCTGCCGCTGGCGAGTTGGTTCAAGGCGTCGGCGTCCCAGACTTGCGGTTGCTTGGCGTTGGCGGCCACAGACAGCAGGCTTTTGCCCCAGGACGCGTCTCCAAGGCCAGGCCCGATCACAATGACCGAGATTTTTTCCAGCAGGCCCATCAGTTGGTTGGCTGAGCTCACACCCACCGTCATGACTTCCGGCAAGCGAGCCAAAGCAGCTGGCACGTGCTCCAGGCGCGTTGCCAGGGACACCATGCCCGCGCCACTGCGCAAGGCACTTTCTGCGCTCAGCAAGGCTGCGCCACCAAAGCCGCGGTCGCCACCTATGACCAACAGGTGGCCAAACCGGCCTTTATGGTCGTCCGGGGAGCGCGCCGCCAGCTGCGGCAAATGGCCGTGCAAGAGGGACTGTACGTCGGTTATTGCGTGTTTTGTCTGCGGCATGCGTCTTCGAGCTCCGATGTCTGGCAGAATTATACCTATCTAACCTGCGGTTTCCCTTGTCTCATGCCTGCCATCACCACCGATCTGCCCGCCCTCGCCCAATCGATCAAAGACTGGGGCCGCGAACTGGGCTTTCAACAAGTCGGCATCAGCGGCCTGGACCTCGCCGAGCATGAGCAGCACCTGCAACGCTGGCTCGACGCGGGCTACCACGGCGAGATGGAGTACATGGGCGCCCATGGCAGCAAACGCTCTCATCCCGATGAACTGGTGCCCGGTACCTTGCGCGTGGTGTCGCTGCGCATGGATTACCTACCGGGCGATACACAAATGGCCCAATTACTGGCCAAGCCGGAAAAAGCCTACATCTCGCGTTACGCCCTGGGCCGCGACTATCACAAGCTGATCCGCAAGCGCGTGCAGCAACTGGCTGACCGCATCCAGGCGCAGATCGGCCCTTTCGGTTTCCGCGCCTTTGTCGACAGCGCGCCAGTGCTGGAAAAAGCCATCGCCGAAAAAGCCGGGCTGGGCTGGATCGGTAAAAACACCCTGGTACTCAATCGCAAGGCGGGCAGTTACTTCTTCCTCAGCGAACTGTTTGTCGACTTGCCGCTGCCGATCGACGCGCCCCACAGCACTGAACACTGCGGCCGCTGCACTGCTTGCCTGGACATCTGCCCCACCAATGCCTTCGTCGGTCCCTATGTGTTGGACGCGCGACGCTGCATTTCCTACCTGACCATCGAGCTCAAACACGCGATTCCCGAGGACCTGCGCCCACTGATCGGCAACCGCGTGTTCGGCTGCGATGACTGTCAGATCGTGTGCCCGTGGAATCGTTTCGCCCGCGCTACCGGCGAAAGCGATTTCAAGCCACGCCACAATCTGGATAACGCAGAACTGGCCGAGTTGTTTATGTGGGACGAGGATAAATTCCTCAGCAGCACCGAAGGCTCACCGCTGCGTCGTGCCGGCTACGAGCGCTGGCTGCGCAATCTCGCGGTGGGCCTGGGCAATGCGCCGTCGAGCATTCCAGTGCTGGAGGCTTTGAAGGCACGCCGGGATTACCCGTCGGAACTGGTGCGCGAACACGTGGAATGGGCACTGAACCAGCACGCCAGCCGCTAGTGCACATCGTCGTTGTAGACGAACTTGGGCATTTCCCAGTGAAAACGGATCGCCAGCAGGCGCAGTAGAAAGCCGCTGAACAGGGTCAGCAGGATCGCTTGCTCGCTGGGCAGCTCCAGATAAAGGCACAGCATATAAAACCAGGCGGCGAGGAACGACACACTGGCGTACAGCTCGCGGCGAAAGATCAGCGGGATGTCGTTGCAGAAGATGTCGCGCAGGATGCCGCCGAAGACCCCGGTGATCACCCCGCTGACCGATGCCACCAGCATGCCGTGGCCCATTTCCAGCGCAGTCATGCAACCGATCAGGGTGAAGGCCACCAGGCCAACGGCGTCCAGCGCCAGGAACAGCGAGCGCAGGCGGCGCATCAGCGGTGCGATAAAGATCGTCACCAGTGCGGCAATGGAGGTCAGCACCAGGTATTCCGGGTGCTTGACCCAGGTCAGCGGGTAGTGCCCAAGCAGCACATCACGCACCGAACCGCCACCCAACGCCGTCACACACGCGATCAGCACCACGCCGAACCAGTCCATGCCACGCCGTCCGGCCGACAGCGCGCCGGTCATGGCTTCGGCGGTGATGGCGATGAGGTAGAGCATCAGCAGCATGATGGCGATCCTTGCATTGAGGCCGGCAGTCTAATCATTTGCTGATGGCACCAAAAGAGGGCGCTTGGCGAAAGACCGCGTCGACCCTACCGCAGGCGAGCCAGCTCCCCCATTTGTTCCGCGCGCGTCGTGACAAAACGGTCAAGCGTGGGAGCTGGCTTGCCTGCGATGGCGCCGGGCCAGGCGCCACATCTTCAGGCCTTGATGAAATGCTTGCGGTAATGCTGCAGCTCGGCAATCGACTCGCGAATATCATCCAGCGCCAAGTGCGTGCTGCCTTTATGGAAGCTGTCTTTGACTTCCGGCGCCCAGCGCGCGGCCAATTCCTTAAGCGTGGACACATCCAGGTTGCGGTAGTGGAAGTAGCTTTCCAGCGCCTTCATATGCGTATAAAGGAAGCGACGATCCTGGCAGATGCTGTTGCCGCAGATCGGCGACTTGCCCTTGGGCACCCACTTTTCCAGGAAGGCGATGGTCTCGGCTTCTGCTTCGGCCATGCTGATACGGCTGTCGCGCACGCGCTGGGTCAGGCCGGAGTTGCCATGAGTGCGGGTATTCCACTCGTCCATGGTGGCGAGGACGGCGTCGCTGTGGTGGATGGCAATCACCGGCCCTTCGGCCAAGGTGTTGAGGTTGCTGTCGGTGACAATCGTCGCCATTTCGATGATGACGTCGGTGTCAGGGTTCAGACCGGTCATTTCCAGATCGATCCAAATCAGGTTCTGTGGGTTTTGCATGGCTTGATTCTCTTGGCACCTTGGCTTAGCTGCGCAGTTTAGCAGGCAGGGGCATGCTAGACTCGCGACCGTTTTACCCAACCTTTGTATTATCGACACGGAACACCAATGGCCAAACGCCAGCTCAACCGTCGCCAAAACTGGCGCATCGAAAAGATTCAAGGTGAACGCGCCGCTCGCGCCGCCAAACGTGAATCCTCCGCCGTGGAAGCGCTTGAAGGCGGCGACCTGGGCCCCGAGCAAACGGGCCTGGTGATCGCGCACTTTGGTGTACAGGTCGAAGTCGAGGCGCTGGAAGGCGAACTCGCAGGCTCGGTATCCCGTTGCCACCTGCGCGCCAACCTGCCTGCGCTGGTCACCGGCGACAAAGTGGTCTGGCGTGCCGGCAACCAGGGCATCGGCGTGATCGTCGCCCAACTGCCTCGCACCACCGAACTGCGTCGCCCGGACAGCCGCGGCCAGCTCAAGCCAGTGGCGGCCAACGTCGACATGATTGTCATCGTGTTCGCGCCACTGCCTGAGCCGCATGCCAACCTGATCGACCGCTACCTGGTCGCAGCCGAGCACGCCGGCATCCGCCCGCTGTTGCTGTTGAACAAATTCGACCTGATCGACGAACAGAACGCCCCGGCGCTCAACGCCTTGCTGGCGGTGTACCGCACCCTCGGTTACCCGGTGCTGGAGGTTTCGGCGCATCACGGTAATGGTATGGAACAGCTGCAACAGCAGTTGGACGGGCGCATCAGCGTGTTTGTCGGCCAGTCAGGCGTGGGTAAATCCTCGCTGGTCAACAGCCTGCTGCCGGAAGTCGACACCCGTGTAGGCCCGCTGTCGGAACTGTCCGGCCAGGGCACCCACACCACCACCACCGCGCGGCTGTTCCACTTCCCCGGCGGCGGTGAGTTGATCGACTCCCCAGGCATCCGTGAATTCGGCCTCGGCCACGTCAGCCGCAGCGATGTGGAAGCGGGCTTCATCGAGTTCAACGACCTGATCGGCACCTGCCGCTTCCGCGACTGCAAACACGACCGCGAGCCGGGCTGTGCGTTGCTCAAGGCGCTGGAGGATGGGCGTGTGCAGCAGCAACGGATGAACAGCTATCGGTCGATTATTGCGAGTCTGCCCGAAAGCAGTTATTAAACTGCTGAAACAACAAGGCCGCGATCATCGCGGCCTTGTTGTATGTGAAGCCTACGAACCCGTACCTGGCACCGTTGGATCCTTCACCCCACCCTCATCAAACAAATTCAGCTTCTGGCGCAGTTCATGCGCCGGCAACGGCTCCTGTCCTGGCGGAATAGCGTTCGGATCGGCCGGCACTTCACCCGGCGCGCCTGCACCTTGGGTGGGTTGCGGTGCCGGCGGCGGGTCACCCTCAATCGCACGCTGGGCCTTTTTGGTCAGCACCACGATATCGATACGGCGGTTGATCGGGTTGAACGGGTCTTTCGCATCAAACAACTGCGAAGACGCAAACCCCACCACGCGCGCGACTTGCGGATCCGGGTAGCTACCGGCCACCAACGCACGACGAGCTGCGTTGGCACGGTTGGCCGAGAGCTCCCAGTTGCCGAAGTCGCCCTGCCCCGCATAGGGTTTGGCGTCGGTGTGGCCACTGATGCTGATCTTGTTCGGCACCGCCTTGATGGTGTCGGCCATGGCCAGCAGGATGTCTTCGAAGTACGGCTTCAAGCGCGCACTGCCCGAGTCGAACATCGGTCGGTTGGCCGCATCGGTGATCTGGATGCGCAAACCGTCCGGGGTGATCTCGAACGAAATCTGATCCTTGAACTTCAGCAACTGCGGGTTTTCCTCGACCTTGTTCTGCAGCTCTTGCAGCAACAGCTCAAGACGCTCCTGCTCGACCTGTTCAGCCATGGCCTCGACGGTATCGCGCTCGATCGGGATTTTCTCCTGAGGCGATTCGGTCTTGATTTCCGGGTTGATGGTGCGCTCAGGCGCCAACTGCGGTGAGCCGCCCAGGTCGATCACGAAGGGCGTGCCGCTTTCCGAGAAACCAATCGGGTCTTTGAAGTAGCCGGCAATGGCGATCTTCTGTTCCGGCGTGGCAGTGGACATCAGCCACAGCACCAGGAAGAACGCCATCATCGCCGTCGCAAAGTCGGCGAAGGCGATCTTCCAAGCGCCGCCATGGTGCCCCGCAGCGAAGCGCTTGACGCGCTTGATGATTATCGGCTGGTTGTTTTCCATGGCTTAGCGACCGCGAACCGCTTGTTCCAGCTCGGCGAAGCTTGGGCGGTGCTTGGGGTACAGCACCTTGCGACCGAACTCCACCGCCAGCGATGGCGGCATCCCGGAAGCGGAGGCGACCAGGCTGGCCTTGATCGACTCGTACAGGTTGATTTCTTCCTTGGCGTCATGGGCCAGGGAGGTGGCGAGCGGACCGAAGAAGCCGTAGGCCGCGAGAATACCGAAGAAGGTACCGACCAATGCCGCACCCACGTGCATACCGATGGCAGCCTGGTCGCCCTCACCCAGGGACGCCATGGTCACCACGATGCCGAGTACCGCCGCGACGATACCGAAACCCGGCATACCGTCAGCGATGCCGGTCACGGCGTGGGAGGGGTGCTCAAGCTCTTCTTTAAGGCTGAACAATTCCATGTCGAACAGCCCTTCCAGCTCATGGGGGGCCATGTTGCCGGAGGACATGATGCGCAGGTAGTCACAGATGTAGGCGGTCATGCGCTCATCTTTGAGCACGGCCGGGTACTTGGCGAAAATCGGGCTGGCCGCGGCGTCTTCGATGTCGGCCTCGATGGCCATCATGCCTTCGCGGCGGCTCTTGTTGAGGATCTCGTAGACCAGGCCCAACACCTCCAGGTAGAAGGTGTGGGTGAAGCGCGAACCGAACATGCCCAGCGACTTCTTGATCACGTGCATGGTCATGTAGCCGGGGTTCGCCTGCAGGAAGGCACCCAGTGCGGCACCGCCGATAATCATCACCTCGAAAGGCTGGATCAGTGCCGCAATTTTACCGTGGGACAGGACGTACCCGCCGAGCACGCTCGCGAAGACGACGATGATGCCGATAATTTTAGCCATAGGAGATGAGTACTTGCGCCGTCGGGTTCATGGACATATTGGGTGTAGCAGAAAACTCTTGTTCTACTTATCGGCAAAACTGCGCCAGACTATAGCCCGTTAAGGCGAAAAGCCAGTTCGGCCCGCTCCGGGCGTGTAGACCGCAAGTGATGATCGCGCCCCTATCATGGCTAATGAAACGACAGTCCCAACTGCAAAACCCAACTCTCTCGCCGCTTGGATCAAGTGCCTGGACGATGTACGGCTGCCTGTCCCCCAGGCCAGTCACGACCGCGTGTGCAAAGGCATCCGCGACAGCCGCAGTTCATTGCGAGATATTGCCGAGCTGATGCAAAGCAGCCCGGCGCTCGTCCTCAGCGTGATGCGCGAGGCCAACAGCCACACCCATGGCAGCCTGGCGGAACCGGCAGAAAACCTTGAAGTGGCGCTCAACCGCCTGGGCCTCAAGCGCGCCGAAGAACTGCTGGCACGTCTGCCTTCGGTGCCGGCCAATGAGATCCCCGTGGCATTGCGCCAACTTCTGCTGATCAGCCAGCACGCGTCGCAGCAAGCCAACGGCTTGTTCGGCAGTCGCCTGGCGCGGCTGTGGCAGGACATTCACTGGGGCAGCCTGTTGTTTCTGTCGCCGCTGTGGCCAATGGCGGTCGCCTATCCCAAACTCCTGGAAGAATGGGAACTGCGGGTGATCCACAAAGGCCAGTCAGCCCGCGAGGTCGAGCGAGAACTGTTCGGCGTGCGCCTGCTGGACCTGTGCGTCGGCCTGACCGAAGCCTGGCACCTGCCGATCTGGGTATCCCAGGGCTACACGTTGCTGATGAGCGAGCAGCGCCTGCTGGTCAAGGCCCTGCACATCGCCCGTGAAGACGACCCGCTGCGCCACCAGCAATTGCTCGATGCCGAACCCAACCTGCGCCGCTGGCTGAACCAGCCGGCCAACACCGTGCTGCTGGCCAACGGCCTGGCAATGTCGGCCCAGGAGTCCTGGACCTGCCCGCACACCGAACGCTGGCAGTTGCTCACTGCGCTGTACCTGCAACAGCCCTTGGGCGAGGTGCAGCAACTGGTCCACCAACAGGCTGTCACCAGCGCCCGCACCACCTTGATGCCTGACCTCTGGCACCCGGCGCTGTCGCTGATCTGGCCGTGGCATGTACAGAAGATTCATCGCGGCCTGCTCCCCGCGCCGCCGCCCACCGCCGAGGCCCTGGCCGTGTGGCGCAAACGCTGTACTGAACTGCTGGTGGAGCCGAGCCGCTTTGCCAACGCCATGCACTTGACCACGTGCGCCAAGGAGGCCCTGGTCGCCAGTGGTATGCAGCGGGTCATGCTGCTGATGGCTGACCGCGCCTTGAGCACGTTGCGTGTGCACCAGGCCGATGGCCTGCCGAAGGATGCAGCCAATTTGAGCCTGGATGTGGTCAATAGTACGTTGCTGCAGCGCTTGCTGGAAAAGTCCGCCCAAGTGCGCCTCAACCCTGAAAACCACGCCCAGTTCTCGGCCTTGCTGCCGCCGGTCCTGCGCCGCCTGTTCACCGGCGAACACCTGTTGCTGCGGTCCCTGAGTTGCAATGGCAAGGTGGTGATGCTGATGGTGGCCGACCAGGGCGGCGGGCCGTTCTCGGAAACCACCGTGCAGGCCTTCGGTAAAACCGCCCAATGCATCGAGAAAGCCCTGCACTGCTTTACCAACCGCAGCGCCTGATGCTTGCGCTACAATCGCCCTCTTTTATCGCCAACATTTGTGCACAGGAGACCTCACATGCCTGACTTCTCTGGCTTGCCGCTGGTGATCGAACCCAGCGACCTGCTTGGTCGCCTCGATGCCGAACACTTGATACTGGTGGACCTTACCAGTGCCGCCCGCTACGCCGAAGGGCACATCCCCGGCGCGCATTTCGTTGACCCCAAGCGCACCCAACTGGGCCAGCCGCCGGCGCCTGGCCTGCTGCCCAACAAGACCGACCTTGAGAAACTGTTCGGCGAACTGGGCCACACCCCGGACGCCACTTACGTGGTCTATGACGACGAAGGCGGTGGCTGGGCCGGGCGCTTCATCTGGATGCTCGACGTGATCGGCCACCAGAAGTACCACTACCTCGACGGTGGCCTGCTGGCCTGGCTGGAAGAAAAACGCCCGGTTTCGACTGACGTGCCCGCCCCGGTCGGCAACCCCGTCAGCCTGACGCTGCATGATGGCCCGACAGCCACCCGCGAATACCTGCAAAGCCGCCTCGGCGCGCCCGACCTGGGTATCTGGGACGCACGCGGCCCGCTGGAGTATTCCGGCGAGAAAGTGCTCGCAGCCAAAGGCGGGCACATTCCCGGCGCAGTGAACTTCGAATGGACGTCCGGCATGGACAAGGCGCGCAACCTGCGTATCCGTCGCGACATGCCGCAGATCCTCGAAGACCTCGGGCTGACCAAAGACAAAGAAATCATCACCCACTGCCAGACTCATCACCGCTCTGGCTTCACCTACCTGGTGGCCAAGGCGCTCGGTTATCCGCGAGTCAAAGGTTATGCCGGTTCCTGGGGCGAATGGGGCAACCACCCCGACACCCCCGTCGAGATTTAAGGTTTAAGGACAGTTATGAAAAAGCAGTTGTTTATCCTCAGCCAGTACTTGCTGCCGCACCACTTGCTGTCGCGCCTGGCCGGTTGCATTGCCGAATGCCGCGTGCGTTGGTTCAAGAATGCCTTCACTGCCTGGTTCGCCAAGCGCTATCAAGTGGACATGTCCCAGGCCTTGGTTGAAGACCTGACCGCCTACGAGCACTTCAACGCCTTCTTCACCCGCGCCCTGAAAGACGGCGCGCGCCCACTGGACCAAACCCCTGGCGCGGTGCTGAGCCCAGCCGATGGCGCGGTCAGCCAGTTGGGGCCGATCGAGCATGGTCGGGTGTTCCAGGCCAAGGGGCACAGTTTCAGCGTGCTGGAACTGCTGGGTGGCGATTCGGCCTTGTCAGCGCCGTTCATGGGCGGTGACTTCGCCACGGTTTATCTGTCGCCCAAGGACTACCACCGTGTGCACATGCCACTGGCCGGCACCCTGCGCGAGATGGTCTACATTCCTGGCCGCATCTTCTCGGTCAACCAGACCACCGCTGAAAACGTACCCGAGCTGTTCGCACGTAATGAGCGGGTTGCCTGCATTTTCGACACCGAACGCGGCCCAATGGCCGTGGTGTTGGTGGGTGCGATGATTGTGGCGTCGATTGAAACCGTATGGGCTGGCTTGGTGACACCGCCGAAGCGTGAGCTGAAAACCTTCCGCTATGACGAGGCTGCACGCGCGCCGATTCACCTGGAGAAAGGCGCGGAGCTGGGTCGCTTCAAGCTGGGTTCGACCGCGATCGTGCTGTTTGGGCCGGGTCAGGTGACGTGGGCTGAAGCGCTGGTGGCGGGTTCGCCGGTGCAGATGGGCCAGGGTATCGCTTTACCTAAAGCCTGACAAAACACCCAATGTGGGAGCGGGCTTGCTCGCGAATGCGGAGTATCAGTCAACACGTCAGTGACTGAACCACCACTTTCGCGAGCAAGCCCGCTCCCACATTTTTTTACCGCATTTATTCAGTTACAGCTGACCGTCGCGGTCGCGGAAGCCCAGCAGATACAGCACGCCGTCCAACCCCAAGGTCGAAATCGCCTGCTTCGCCGATTGTTTGACCAGTGGCTTGGCGCGGAACGCTACACCCAGCCCGGCAATCGCCAGCATCGGCAAGTCATTCGCACCGTCGCCGACCGCAATGGTCTGCTCCAGACGCAAACCTTCCTTGTGGGCCAACTCCTTGAGCAGATCCGCCTTGCGCTGTGCGTCGACAATCGGCTCGACCGCCATGCCGGTCACCTTGCCATCCACCACTTCCAGCTCGTTGGCGAACACGTAGTCGATGCCCAGCTTGGCCTGCAATTGCTTGGCGAAGTAGGTGAAGCCGCCGGACAGGATGGCGGTCTTGTAGCCCAGGCGCTTGAGTTCGGCGAACAGGGTTTCGGCGCCTTCGGTCAGGCGCAGGGAGGCGCCGATGGAATCCAGCACACTCACGTCCAGGCCCTTGAGCAGCGCGAGGCGCTCTTTGAAGCTGGCGCGGAAGTCGAGTTCACCGGCCATGGCGCGCTCGGTAATTTCGGCAACCTGCTCGCCGACGCCCGCAGCCTTGGCCAGTTCATCGATGACTTCGGCTTCGATCAACGTGGAGTCCATGTCAAACACCGCCAGGCGACGGTTACGCCGGAACAGTGAATCCTCCTGGAAGGCGATATCGACGTTCAGCTCCTGGGCCACGCTGAGGAACTCGGCCCGCAAGGCTTGCGGGTCGGCTGGCTCACCGCGCACGGAGAACTCGATGCAGCCCTTGCCCTGGTCGGCCGGGGTATCCAGCGGCGTGCGACCCGACAGACGGTCGATATGGTCGATATTCAAGCCATATTGCGCAGTAATGGAGCTGACGCGCTGCAGTTGCTCGGCGGTGACCTTACGGGTCAGCAGCGTCACAATGTGGCGTTTCTTGCCCTGACCAGCCACCCAGTGCTGGTAGTCCTCTTCGGACACCGGGGTGAAGCGCACCTGCTGATCCAGCTTATACGCAGTAAACAGGATGTCCTTGAGTACTGAAGACGCCTGTTCAGTGCTCGGAATCTCGACCAGGATGCCGAACGACAGGGTGTCGTGGATCACTGCCTGGCCGATGTCGAGAATGTTCACACCACCCTGGGCCAGAACGCCGGTAATGGCCGCGGTAAGACCCGGGCGGTCTTCCCCAGTGATGTTAATCAGGACAATTTCGCGCAAGGCGCACCCCCAGGCTGGAAAAAAACCGCATTCTACCCACTTTCAGTGACCATCGGGCACAGCCAGCGCTTTGCCGGTTCTAGGGCTGTCGCTATACTGCGCGTCAACTTCACGGACCAAGAGCCGAGCGCAAGTGAACCGGCCCACGCCAGTAAAAACCGATAACTTCTTCCTGCTGATCTTCCGGGCACTGCGCCACCGCCGTGTACCGATCGCATTACGCATCGCCAGCCATAACGTGATCCTGGTCGCCCTGGCCCTGGTGATCTACGCCTGCGTGATGGGTTTGCAGTTCAAACAGGCCATGCACGAGCAAGCCGACGCCCTGGGCGAGAGCTTGACCACCCAGACCGCCACCTCGGCGACTGAGCTGTTGGTGTCCAACGACATTCTCAGCCTCAACGTGCTGCTCAACAACCTGACCAAGAACCCGCTGGTGGCTCACGCCGCTATTTACAGCGTGGACAACCGGATCATGGCCGAAGCCGGGCAGCGCCCGAAAAACGGCCTGCTGGGTGAAGCCGAAGGCCTGTACCAGAGCAATATTACGTTTCAGGACGTGAAGGCTGGCCAACTGCGCATCAGCCTGGACATGCAGCAATTCCAGCAGCCGATGACCATCAGCCTGCAAAGCATGGGCATCTTGAGCGCAATCCTGCTGGCGTTGGCGTTGGCCTTGAGCCTGCGCCTGGGCCGACATATCTCCACGCCGCTGATGCAATTGCGTATCTGGCTGCGCGATATCGACGAACACACCCCGGCCACCGACCGCCAGGATGAGATCGGCGACCTCGCTCGCCAGTTGCACGCCAGCTTCGCCCCGGAGCCGGTGGTGCGCGAAGTGGAGCCAGAGCCCGAGCTCGACGAAACCGACTACGACGACGAGCCTGAGCGTGAAGTGCAAGACGCTCCGGTAGCGGGCCTGAAGCCTGCTACCCGCCAGGCGTTCAAAGCCGAAGAAGACGAGCTGGACGACGAAGATCCGTTCGCCGATCTGCGCGACACCTCGGCCAGCACACCGGCCGTCGCACCGAAACCGGCCCCGGTGAAGAACGCCGAACCCCAGTTCAGCGCGGTATTGGCTGTGCAACTGGGTGCGCAGGATCAGTTGCGTCGGCTGCCCCGTGCACGCCTGACCGAGCTGCTGGAGCGTTACCGCGACTGCCTCGACCAGGCCGCGTCGCTGTATCAGAGCGAACTGCACACCCTGAACGACGGCAGCACGCTGATGCTGTTCCACAGCGAAGACAGTGGCGAAGACTACCTGACCAACGCGATTTGCTGCGGCGAGCTGCTGCGCGCCCTGGGCCACGCCCTGCAGATCGAAGTGGCCGACAGCGGCATTACTTTGCAACTGCAGTTGGGCCTGACGGTGAGCGATGATCTGTTTGGCATGACCCAGATCGACCTGCTGCTCACCGAGAGCGCCCAAGACGCCCTGGCGCTGTCGCAGCACAGCCGCAACCTGTTGCTGGTGGAGCGCAAGATCAGCGAAGACACGCTGATCCGCCAACGCGCACGTATCCGCCCGATTGCCAGCCCAGAGGGCGCCAGTTGCGTGGAGAGATTGATGGAGCCGTACCCATCGATGCTGGAGCGGCAGTTGGCGCGGATGCACGAGACCCGCACCAAATAACCCTGTATGACTCATGTGAGAGCGGGCTCGCCCGCGATAGCGAAGTATCAGTTAGCCCATCAATAACTGAATCCCCGCGCCCCCTCCCACCGTGAAACGGTGCCAGGCCCCAACGCTTGGCCCCAAAAAAAAGGCCCGCTGAGTAAGCGGGCCTTTTTTTGTGCGCGTTTCAGATCAGAACCTGAACACTTCCATATCCGTGCGAATCGGCGTCGCCATCGGCATCTTCGGCTTCTGCGGTTGTGCCGGCTTGGCCTGTACCGGAGCGCTCTGCTTACGCGGCACTTCAGCAATCGGCGGTTGGTTGGCCAATGGCTTGAGTGCCACCGACAACTGCTGTGCCAGATGCTGCAACAACACGCCCTGGGCCTGGACCTGGGACGCGGTGGTGCCGGTATGCTCTTCCTGCAGGTGCACGATGCGGTTATCGCGCACCTGGCCACGACGATCGATCAAGCGCCACTGCGCATCGAGAATCGCCGGTTGCGACGCACCAGAGTCAAGACGGGTAATGGTCAGCAACACCTGCACATCCGGGGTAAACCCGGTCGGCGCGGGCGCCAGCACCACACGCTGGCTATCCAGTTGACCCGCGACCTGGCGCAACATCAATTGGTTGATGTCGGAAGACAAGCTGCCCGCCCAACGACCATCCGTGGAACCTTGCAGGCTGCCGTCGTTCTGACGTTGCAGCAGTGTTTCGCGTTGCAGGTAGTCGGCAACGATCACCGGGCCCAGCAAGACGGCCATGCCAGCCGTCTGTGCGGGTTGAGCCGGACTTCCGCTGTCCAGCTGGTACAGCGACACCGGCTGATGTGTGCTGCAACCCGCCAGCCCCAAAAGGCCAGCGAGCATAAAAAATAAAGGAAGGCGTGGAGCAGTCATCATCCCATCCAGGTGGCTGCCACAAGGCGAACCACAATGTAATACTAAAAATAACCTAAACACGCTCGGCCACGCCGGCGCTGGAAAGGCCATATCATCCGTGAATATGCGCCATGACTCCAGCGCCAAAGCGTCGATCTACGCGTTAAATCGTAGATCGAGGGCTCTAATACGCGTTAAACCGGCGTTTCCACCAGCAAAGCATCCACACGTTGGAAGCCACGTGGCAATTTGTTACCACGCCGGCCACGCTCACCCTTGTAGTGCTCAAGGTCATCGGGACGCAGGGACAACGTACGTTTACCGGCCTGAAGCACCAAAGTCGCGCCTTCCGGGATCACTGCGATGTCGGTCACGTACTCTTCGCGACTGGCCACGCGCTCGCCGGGAATACCGATGATCTTGTTGCCCTTGCCTTTGCCCAACTGCGGCAGATCACTGATCTTGAACACCAGC
The DNA here is from genome assembly GCF_058725305.1 of Pseudomonas sp. DW-iso3. Classification (NCBI taxonomy): domain Bacteria; kingdom Pseudomonadati; phylum Pseudomonadota; class Gammaproteobacteria; order Pseudomonadales; family Pseudomonadaceae; genus Pseudomonas; species Pseudomonas sp. DW-iso3. The sequence continues at coordinate 422,537 of NZ_JBZXDZ010000006.1, read as the reverse complement.
AAACGCCCTTCGGTGGTCACCGAGGCCAACCAGTTGCCCTCACGGTCATCCACCGGCCGCGGCAGGATCACCTTGGCGTTGTTCGGCAAGCTCAGCAAGGCCTTGCCTGCCTTGTTCTTGGCCTGCAGGTCTTCACCCTTCACCACAAAACCATAACCCGCGTCGGACGCAATCACGTACAGCGCATCATCGTCCGGCAGCAACACACACTCGAAATTTGCACCTGGCGGCGGCGTCAGGCGCCCGGTCAACGGCTCACCCTGCCCCCGTGCAGACGGCAAGGTGTGGGCCGGTACCGAATAACTGCGCCCTGTGGAGTCGATAAACACCGCAAACTGGTTGGAACGCCCGGCGGCGGCGGTCTTGAAGCCGTCGCCCGCCTTGTACGACAAGCCAGTGGCGTCAATATCATGCCCTTTGGCGGAACGAACCCAACCCTTTTCCGACAGAACGACGGTAATTTTCTCGTTTGGCAGCAGTTCGGTTTCTGTCAGAGCTTTCGCCTCAGCGCGCTGGACGATCGGCGAACGACGGTCATCGCCGTAGGTTTCGGCGTCTTTGATCAGCTCGCTGCGCACCAACTTCTTCAGCTTGGCTTCGCTGCCCAGCAGGGCTTGCAGCTTGGCTTGTTCCTTGAGCAGCGCGTCCTGTTCGTCGCGCAGCTTCATTTCTTCCAGCCGCGCCAACTGACGCAAACGGGTGTCGAGGATGTAGTCAGCCTGGATCTCGCTCAGCTCGAAACGCGCGATCAACTCGGCTTTCGGATGCTCGGCGGTACGGATGATATGGATCACTTCATCCAGGTTGAGGTAAGCAATCAGCAAACCGTCCAACAGGTGCAGGCGACGCTCGACCTTGTCCAGGCGGAATTGCAGGCGACGACGCACGGTCTGCACCCGGAACTCCAGCCACTCCACCAGCAGGTTGCGCAGGTTTTTCAGCTGCGGCTTGCCGTCCAGACCGATGATGTTGACGTTGACCCGATAGCTGGACTCAAGGTCCGTGCTAGCAAACAGATGCTGCATCAGCACTTCGTGGTCGACCCGGCTGTTGGTCGGGATGATCACGATGCGGCAGGGGTTTTCGTGGTCGGATTCGTCACGCAGGTCGGCAACTTGCGGCAATTTCGACGGTTTGGCCTGCATCAGCGCGGCGATCTGCTCCAGCACCTTGGCACCCGACACCTGGTGCGGCAGTGCGGTGACGATAATGTCGCCATCTTCGATGTGGTACACGGCGCGCATGCGCACCGAGCCCTTGCCGGTCTCGTACATCTTCAACAGGTCGGCGCGCGGCGTGATGATTTCCGCTTCGGTCGGGTAGTCCGGGCCCTGGATGTGCTCGCAAAGCTGTTCCACCGTGGCCTTCGGCTCATCGAGCAAGCGCACGCAAGCGGTGGCGACTTCACGCAGGTTGTGCGGCGGCACGTCGGTGGCCATGCCGACTGCGATGCCCGTGGTGCCATTGAGCAGGATATTCGGCAAACGTGCCGGCAACACCAACGGTTCGTCGAGTGTGCCGTCGAAGTTAGGCCCCCAGTCGGCGGTGCCCTGCCCCAGTTCGCTCAGCAGGACTTCCGAATAACGCGACAGACGCGCCTCGGTGTATCGCATGGCGGCGAACGACTTGGGATCATCCGGCGCCCCCCAGTTACCCTGGCCGTCTACCAGTGTGTAGCGATAGCTGAACGGCTGGGCCATCAGCACCATGGCTTCGTAGCAGGCGGAATCGCCATGGGGGTGGAACTTACCGAGCACGTCACCCACGGTACGCGCCGACTTCTTGTGCTTGGAATCGGCATCCAGGCCCAACTCACTCATGGCGTAGATAATGCGCCGTTGTACAGGCTTCAGGCCGTCGCCGATATGCGGCAAGGCACGGTCCATGATCACGTACATGGAGTAGTTGAGGTAGGCATTTTCGGTGAAGTCAGCCAGCGACCGGCGTTCTACGCCGTCTAAGCTGTCTGCGAGGATGTCACTCATGCGGGCCTCATCATTGTCGGATAAGGCGCAGCGGAACTGCCGCTGCACCGGGTCAATTCAAAAAAACAGGGGCTCATGGGCGGGCGCTCCAGCCACCGGCAGGGGCGGCGAAACGATAGACCATGGGGCGTTTTTCACCATCGGCGCGGGGGCCGAAATTATTGTCGATGCCAAGCCAGGCCCCCTCCGCGTCGATCAACAGGGCTTCGGCCAAGCCATAAGGCTGGGCGTAGCGCCGCTCGGGCGCCAGGGTCTCGTCGGCAAACGACCAGCACAGCTCGACCTTGGCCGTGGCGGGATCGCGTCGGCAAATCTGGAACGCATTGCGCTCCAGGGTAAACAGTTTGCCGTTGAACAGCGCCAGGTCGGCGAAATCCTTGGATACCGCCTTGGCATTGGTGAACTTGGCTGGCTGCACGTCCTTGCCGGCCTCGCTCAGCAACACGCAGGCGCCCTCACAATCCCAAACGCTCTGCCCACGCTTGATCGAGATCAAGCCACGTCGCTCACGCTCGGCCGCCAGCCAGATCTGATTGCCGTCCGGGCTTATTGCCAAGCCCTCAAACAAGGCATTGAAATGCAGCAACATGCCACTTGCACGCGCTTCACGCACCATGCCTGGGGCGATCTTCAACCACTCGGTATCACCCTGTTCGCCGGAAAACGGCACTCTCAGCACCGCCGCATGGGCTTCACTGACAATGTAGCGATTTCCCTCGGCATCGCAGCTGATGCCTTCAAAATCCAGGTCGCCACCGCGAATGAACGACGCGGCCTTGGTTCGCGAGCGCAACCCCCAGGGCAACCCTGACTCAGGCACTGGCGGCACAACGATCCCGTACTTCTCGGCTTTCCACACCGCTGCGCGGGTATCAAGTCGATAGATCTGGTCGTCATCGCGATCGGAAACCGTCCATAACTCTTTGCCACACAGCGCCAGACCCGACAGGTTGCCACCGCGCATGCCGTCCACCGGGTGTTCGGACACCAGTTTCAGCTCAGCCACGGGCGCGGCAGCCACCTGGGTAGCCGCAAGCCCGCTCAACATCAGGATCGCCAGGGCGAAACCTGTGCGCATCAGCCCAGAACCTCGGCCAGGTTGCCTTTGGATTCCAGCCACGACTTGCGATCCGGCGCGCGTTTCTTCGCCAGCAACATGTCCATCATTTCCGAGGTGGCGGCGAAGTCGTCGCCCAGCGTCAACTGCACCAGGCGCCGGGTGTTCGGGTCCATGGTGGTTTCGCGCAGCTGCGGCGGGTTCATTTCACCCAGCCCTTTGAATCGCGTGACCTGTGGCTTGCCACGCTTCTTCTCGGCCACCAGGCGGTCGAGGATGCCGTCACGCTCGGCTTCGTCCAGGGCGTAATAGATTTCCTTGCCCAGGTCGATCCGGTACAACGGCGGCATGGCGACGTAGACGTGGCCAGCCTCGACCAACGGGCGGAAGTGCTGCACGAACAGTGCGCACAGCAGCGTGGCGATGTGCAGACCGTCGGAGTCGGCGTCGGCGAGAATGCAGATCTTGCCGTAGCGCAGTTGGCTCATGTCCGCCGCGCCTGGGTCCACACCAATGGCCACGGCGATGTTGTGCACCTCCTGGCTGGCCAGGACTTCGCTGCCATCGACTTCCCAGGTGTTGAGGATCTTGCCGCGCAACGGCAGGATCGCCTGGAACTCCTTGTCCCGTGCCTGCTTGGCGGAACCGCCGGCGGAGTCACCTTCCACCAGGAACAGCTCGGAGCGCATCGGGTCTTGCCCGGCGCAATCGGCCAGCTTGCCGGGCAACGCCGGGCCCTGGGTGATGCGCTTGCGCTCGACCTTTTTGCTCGCCTTCAAGCGACGGCCGGCGTTGTTGATCGCCAGCTCGGCCAGGGCCAGGCCCAGTTCAGGGTGCTCGTTGAGCCACAGGCTGAACGCGTCCTTGACCACGCCGGAGACAAACGCCGCCGCCTCGCGGGACGACAGGCGCTCCTTGGTCTGACCGGAGAACTGCGGCTCCTGCATTTTCATCGACAGCACGAACGCGATGCGCTCCCACACGTCTTCCGGCGCCAGCTTCACGCCGCGCGGCAACAGGTTGCGGTACTCGCAGAATTCGCGCATGGCATCCAGCAAGCCTTGACGCAAGCCGTTGACGTGGGTGCCGCCCTGGGCCGTCGGGATCAGGTTGACGTAGCTTTCCTGCACGCTGTCGCCACCTTCCGGCAGCCACAGCAACGCCCAGTCCACGGCTTCTTTATTACCGGCCAGGCTGCCGCAGAACGGCTCGTTGGGCAGACGCTCGAAGTCGCTGACGGAATCTTCCAGGTACGAACGCAGGCCGTCTTCGTAGTGCCACTCGACCTTCTCGCCGGTGCCTTTGTCTTCAAAGGTCACCACTAGGCCTGGGCACAATACAGCCTTGGCCTTGAGCACATGCTTGAGGCGGCTGATGGAGAATTTCGGCGAATCGAAGTATTTCGGATCCGGCGCGAAGTACACGCTGGTGCCGGTGTTGCGCTTGCCAACGGTGCCAATCACTTCCAGGTCGGTGGCTTTGTAGCCATCGGCGAAGGTCATCTGGTACTCGTTACCGTCGCGCTTGACCTTGACCCGCACCAGCGTGGACAAGGCGTTGACCACGGAAATGCCCACGCCGTGCAGGCCGCCGGAGAACTGGTAGTTCTTGTTGGAGAACTTACCGCCGGCATGCAGTTTGGTGAGGATCAGCTCGACGCCCGGCACCCCCTCTTCGGGGTGGATGTCCACCGGCATGCCGCGACCATCGTCGGACACTTCCAGGGAGTGGTCAGCGTGGAGAATGACATGCACCGACTTGGCGTGACCGGCCAAGGCTTCGTCGACGCTGTTGTCGATGACTTCCTGGGCAAGGTGGTTCGGCCGACTGGTGTCAGTGTACATGCCGGGGCGTTTGCGCACCGGGTCGAGGCCCGAGAGGACTTCGATGGCGTCGGCGTTATAAGAGCTAGCGCTGGGAGTGGCCATGGGGTCTCGTCGTGAGTCGTTCGATTAAAAAGTGACCTGCGATTTTTACAGTGAAGAAAAATCGAAGGATTGATACTGATCTGCGCCAATGCCCGCAAAGCTCAACATCGCCGGCAATTGCCGGGCGAACCCCTGGTAACCGTGGTCGCCGCCGGCCTGGATGCGTAAGGCACAGGCCCGGTAGTACTGCTGGGCGAGGCGATAATCCAGGGTTTCATCCCCGGTCTGCAACCACACCTGATACCGCGCGGCGTCCTGGGGCGCCGGTACTTCCAGCTCGGCCAGCGCCGTGACGTGATCGTGGGTCAGTTCCCAGGTTTCATCGGTGTAGAGGTTCTTCTGGGTGCCCAGGTAACCATCGAACATCCGATGGGGGCTGACCGCCGGATTCACCAACAGCGCCTTGAGGCCATGGCGTTCGGCAAGATGGGTTGCATAGTAGCCGCCGAGTGAGCTGCCGACCAGCAGTGGCCGCCCCAGTTCAGCGATCGCCGCTTCCAACTGTGCAATCGCCTGACGGGGATGGTGATGCAGGGCCGGCACGCGTAATTGGTCGGCCAGGCCGATGGCGCCCATCACGGTGATCAACTGGCTGGCCTTGTTGGACACAGGCGCACTGTTGAAACCGTGGATATACAGGATCGAGGCAGACATGCCAGGCTCTCCGTGACTCAGCCAAAGAGGCGCAGTTTACAGGGATCGGGGTGGTGTGTGAGTCCCTCTATCCCCAATACACTGAAGATCCAATGTGGGAGCGGGTTTGCTCGCGAAGGCAGTGTGTCAGCCAATACCGCCGGTGACTGGAACACTGCATTCGCGAGCAAGCCCGCTCCCACATGTTGATCAGCGTTTACAGCTATTAATAGCCGTTGCTGCCGTAATCCACGGTAAATGCAAAATTTTGAAGCCGCTCCACCCCAGTTTCCAACCGTCCGTCGGCATGCAAGCGCAGCCAGCGGTAACCCGGCGCTTGCTCGCTGACCTTGAAATCTTCACTGCCCGGCGCGAACTGGATGCAGGTGGAGGGCGATGCCAGCAGCCGCACGCCGTTGCGCTCGCGGTCGATTTCCTGGTGCACATGGCCCCAGAGCACCGCCCGGACCTGCGGGAAACGGTCGAGCACGGCAAACAACGCATCGGGATTGCGCAAACCGATGGGCTCCATCCAGGCACAACCGATGGGCACCGGATGATGGTGGAAGCACACCAGATGATGACGATTCGGCGCTTCGCTCAGGGCCTGGGCGAGCCGCTGCAGTTGCTGGTCTTGCAGGTAGCCCGGCACCGAACCGGGGACAGCGGAGTCCAGCAGGGTGACGCGCCAGTGACCGATATCGACCACCGGCTCCAAGAGATCGCTGTGCACGGCGGCGTGGGCCATGATCTGCGGCTCGTCGTGATTGCCGGGAATCCAACGCGCCGGGGCGTCGATCTGCCGGGTCATGTCTCGAAATTGCTGGTACGACTCCAGTGTGCCGTCCTGGGACAGGTCCCCCGTCGCCAACACCAAATCAATACGCCGCTGCTGCGCGCGCACCAATTCGATGACGCCTTGCAGGCTGTCGCGGGTGTTCATGCCCAACAGCGTACCGTCGGCCTCGGCAAACAAGTGGCTGTCGGACAATTGCACCAGCAATGCAGGCGCATCGGGGCTCACAGTGGATACGCTCGGCAAGGCGCTCTCCCAAGGCAATCACAGGAATGGACGTGTGGCGTGATTATGCTGGGGCAGGACACAAGAGGAAACCTTAGGAAGCAGATGCAGTTCACATCTACCGCACAACTTCGAACTCGTGGCCCAGGGCCAGGCAGTGGCTCAACCATTCACCGAGGAACACATTGAGCTGTGCTTTCTCATCGGGCTGGTGCATGAACACGTTGGGGTAAGGATAGATGCTGCGAAAGCGCCGCGCATGTTCGGCGCTGATCACTTCGGCCATGCGCGCGTCGTGGTACACCTGCACTTCCAGTTGCGGCACCGGCAACCATGGCAGGCTGTGCTCCTGGCGCACGCGCAGGGTGGTGGTGTACGGGCAATTGACGATGACTTCCAGTGCCAGCACGCCAAGCATTTGATCGCCATGGGTCACGCCGATGCGCCGCGCCTCGGGGGCATGGCGCATGTCGGGCAGCAGGCGCATCAGCCGCGCATAGTTGGCCTCGCAGGCCGCTTGCAACCCGATCAGGTCGACTCGATAACGTTCCCGTGCCTTTACTGCCATAACCCCCTCACTTCCGCGCGATTAAGCGCAAGCCATTGCAGGGCGATAATGCTGGCTGCATTGGAAATTTTGCCGTCGCGCACCGCTTGCAGGGCATCTTCGAAGGCCCATACGGTGACGCGGATATCTTCAGCTTCTTCTTCCAATCCATGGACGCCCCCCGCGCCCGAGCTGTCGCAACGGCCCAGGTACAAGTGGACAAATTCGGTACTGCCGCCGGGCGACGGGAAATACTGGGTGATCGGCCACAGCGCCGAGAATGTCAGCCCAGCTTCCTCCTCGGCTTCGCGGTGTGCAACCTCCTCCGGCGCTTCATCCTTGTCGATCAGGCCGGCGACCATTTCCACCAGCCACGGGTTGTCGGTCCGACCCATGGCGCCTACGCGGAACTGCTCGATCAGTACCACCGTATCGCGCTTCGGATCGTAGGGCAGCACGCACACGGCATCGTGACGAACGAAGACTTCGCGATTGATCACCCGGCTCATGCCGCCATCGAACTTCTCGTGGCGCAGTTGCACGCGATCAAGCTTGTAGAAGCCCTGGTAGGCATTGTCGCGCTGAACAATTTCGATAGTGCTCGGCGTCGATTTTGCGATGTCCGTCATATCCCTTCCTCGTTGAGCCTGCGCAATTGGCGCCATCCTAACGCGCTCATGCCTCTGGATGCAGCCCCTTTCCAGTTGCCGGGATAGACGGCGGGCGTCAAACTCACTCTAATCAGCTTAGTGGCGAACTGACTGCCCTGCCGGTAGTCGAAGCTCCACAAATTTCGCTCTTATCGCTAGACGAAGGACATCCATGTCGCTTTTAAAAATCGCCTCCGTGGCCTGCATCGCATTGACCCTCGGTGCCTGCCAAAGCCTGTTCCAGCCGAGTTACAAAACCCCGCTGGACGCCACCCGCGACGCCACCGAGCAGAGCAAGCCAGGCTGCGCCAGCGCCGACTGCCCACTGGTGAATATCGACACCGTGCACTTTGCCAAGGAGCCGAAGCTGGATGCACTGATCGAACAGCGCCTGCTGGAAATGACCCGCACCAGCCCGAACGACCCGCTGCCGACCAGTCTTGAGACCTACCGCGAGCAATTCCTGAAAACGGCCGCCCCACGCAACAGCATGTACCTGCAGGCCAAGGTACGTGAACAGCATGACGGCTTGGTGATCATCGAGTTATCCAGCTACCTGGACCAAGGTGCCACCCACGGCGAACCGGGCCGTGCATTCATCAACTATTCGCGCCAGCAGCAAAAGGCCCTGACCCTGACCGACATGCTGTTGCCCGGCAAGGAAGAGGCGTTCTGGAAAGCCGCCCAGGTGGCTCACAACAGCTGGCTGATCAGCACCCGCCTGAGCCTGGAGCCGGAGTATGTGAAAACCTACCCCTTCCAGAAAACCCCGAACGTGGCGCTGACTTATGGCGGCGTGATCCTCAAGTACCCCACCACCACCATCGCACCGTATGCCCTGGGCCACGTCGAGTTGCAGATTCCGTACTCGCGCCTGGAGGGCATCCTCAAGCCTGAGCTGGTGCCCGCGCGCCGCTGAAGACCCGGCCCAGGATGAGTTGCAACAGCCCTGCCAGCACCAGCGCCGGCAGGGTTGCACCGATGTCCGGATACAGATGGGCCAGCAGATGGTAAGTGGCGATACCGCCCAGCCAGGCCAGTAGCGCCGGCCAGCGCAAGTTGGCTACTGCACCCCCGCTACGACGGCGCAGGATGAAATGATCCACCAACACCACCCCAAACAGCGGCGCGAATACCGAGCCGATCAACAACAGGAAGTTCTGGTACTGCGCCAACGGTGCAAAACAGGCGATAAGCGTGCAGATCACGCCGATGGCCAACGCCAGATGCTCAACCTTCAAACGCAGCAACATCCCGCTGGATACCGCCGCCGAGTGAATATCGGCGAAGGCGTTTTCCGATTCGTCCAACAGAATCAATAGAAGCGGAATCCCCAGGCCGGCCCCAGCCAACGCCAGCAACAGCGCGTTGACTTCGCCGCTCGGTGCGAACGCCAGGGTGTAGGCCACGCCCAGGCTCATCAGCCAGAAATTACCGATAAAGAACCCCAGCGCCGTGCCACCGAACACGCTGTGGGCGCGCTTGCCGAAACGCGAGTAATCGGCGATCAGCGGCAGCCACGACAGCGGCATGGCGATGGCGATATCAAAACCCACCGCGAACGGCATCGAACCGTCACCCGCCTTGGCCCAGAGTGTGGCGAGGTCGGCTTTGGCGAACAGGTTCCAGGTGAGCCACAGGCAGGCGGCAAGCAACAACCAGATGCCCCATTTGCGCAAGATCTGGCGCACGAAGGTCAGCGGACCACTGACCGCCAGCAGCGTCGCCAGACCGCCGAAGAATAGGGTCCACAGCAATGGGCTGGCCAATAGGCTGCCTTCACTGAACGCCCGCGTACCCAACAGGCTGGCCGCGTCGCGCATCACGATGATTTCGAACGAGCCCCAGCCGATCAGCTGCAGCAAATTGAGCAACGCCGGCAGGCTCGCGCCCTTCGCCCCCAGGCTCAGCTTGAGCGCGGCCATGGCGGACAGGCCGGTGTCGCTGCCGATTACTCCGACAGCGGCCAGCAGCAGGACACCCACCAGGGTGCCGAGGAAAATCGCCAGCAACGAACCGGACAGGCCCAAGCCTGGCGCGAGCAATGCGCCGGTTTGCAGGACCATCAAGCCGATGCCGAGGGAGAACCAGAGGGAGAACAGGTCGCGGGCGCCGAAGACGCGTTTGTCAGCGGACACTGCAATGTCCGGGGAGTAAGTGCTGGGTTGAATGCTCAAGGGTGTTATCTCTGAGGGACACTGTGTTGTTTTGGAGATCGCTATCGCGGGCAAGCCCGGCTCCCACAAGGGAACGGCTGTGGACACAAAAGCTGTGTACAACGCGATCAACTGTGGGAGCCGGGCTTGCCCGCGATGACGGCGGTGCAGGCACCGCCGCCTCGGATCAGACCTTTTTGTACAGCTGACTCCCTTCCTGCTTGAACCGCTGCGCCTGCTCGGCCAAGCCTTTGGCCACATCCACGTCCACCGCCTCAATGCGCTGGTTGGCCGCGTATTCACGCACTTCCTGGGTGATCTTCATCGAGCAGAACTTCGGCCCGCACATCGAGCAGAAATGCGCGACCTTGGCCGAGTCCTTCGGCAGGGTTTCGTCGTGATACGAGCGCGCGGTGTCCGGGTCCAGGCCAAGGTTGAACTGGTCTTCCCAGCGGAACTCGAAACGCGCCTTGCTCAAGGCGTTATCGCGGATCTGTGCACCCGGATGGCCTTTGGCGAGGTCCGCCGCGTGGGCGGCGATCTTGTAGGTGATGATCCCGGTCTTCACATCATCCTTGTTCGGCAAGCCCAAGTGTTCCTTGGGCGTGACGTAGCAAAGCATGGCGCAACCGAACCAGCCGATCATCGCCGCGCCGATACCGGAGGTGATGTGGTCATAGCCCGGCGCAATGTCGGTGGTCAGCGGGCCGAGGGTGTAGAACGGCGCTTCGTCGCAGCACTCCAGCTGCTTGTCCATGTTCTCCTTGATCAACTGCATCGGCACGTGGCCGGGGCCTTCGATCATGGTTTGCACGTCGTGCTTCCAGGCGGTCTTGGTCAGCTCGCCCAGGGTTTCCAGCTCGCCGAACTGCGCGGCGTCGTTGGCGTCGGCAATCGAACCGGGACGCAGGCCATCGCCAAGGGAGAAACTGACGTCGTAGGCCTTCATGATTTCGCAGATTTCGTCGAAATGCGTGTAGGTGAAGTTCTCTTTGTGGTGCGCCAGGCACCACTTGGCCATGATCGAACCGCCACGAGAAACGATGCCGGTCACACGCTTGGCGGTCAGCGGCACGTAGCGCAGCAGCACGCCGGCATGGATGGTGAAGTAGTCGACGCCCTGCTCGGCCTGTTCGATCAGGGTGTCACGGAACAGCTCCCAGGTCAGGTCTTCGGCGGCGCCGCCGACTTTTTCCAGGGCCTGGTAGATCGGCACGGTGCCGATCGGCACTGGCGAGTTGCGGATGATCCACTCGCGGGTTTCATGGATGTGCTTGCCGGTGGACAAGTCCATCACCGTGTCCGAACCCCAGCGAATGCCCCACGTAAGTTTCGCCACTTCTTCTTCGATGGACGACCCCAGGGCGCTGTTGCCGATGTTGCCGTTGATCTTCACCAGGAAGTTACGGCCGATGATCATCGGTTCCAGTTCGGTGTGGTTGATGTTGGCCGGGATGATCGCGCGGCCGCGAGCGATTTCTTCGCGCACGAATTCGGGGGTGATGATTTTCGGCACGCTGGCACCGAAGCTATGGCCGGCATGCTGCTGGTCGAGCAAGCCGGTGGCGCGGGCTTCTTCCAGCTTCATATTTTCGCGGATGGCGACGTATTCCATCTCGGCGGTGATGATGCCTTTGCGTGCGTAGTGCATCTGCGTAACGTTGGCGCCGGCCTTGGCGCGACGCGGGTTCTTCACGTGGGCGAAGCGCAGCGCGGTCAGTTCGGCATCGCTCAGACGCTGTTGACCGAAGTGCGAACTGAGGCCCGGCAGGCGTTCGGTGTCGTTGCGTACTTCGATCCACGGCGAGCGCACATCGGCCAGGCCTTTGCGCACGTCGATGATCACATTCGGGTCAGTGTAGGGGCCGGAAGTGTCGTACACGGTAACCGGCGCGTTGATTTCACCGCCGAAATCGGTGGGGGTCACGTCCAGGCTGATTTCGCGCATTGGCACGCGGATGTCCGGGCGAGTGCCCTGCACGTAGATTTTTTGCGAGCGGGTAAACGGCTGCACGGAGCCGGAGTCGACCTTGGCCGATTCACTCAGGTGCACGGTGTTTTTCAGTTTTGTACTTTTTATTTCTGTGCTCATCACGGGCTCTCCAACTATCCAGGCGGTGGATTTTTGTCGGAGCGAACCTGGGACGGATGAACGCACTGAAACCAGTGCTGTGCTCTGTGCACGAGGGCTGCTCAATAAATGAACAGCATCCCGGACGAAGCACAAGAGGACTCGCCGGGTGACGAGAAATCTTGTTCCCTACGCAGGCGCTAACCTGATCAGGTTCAACGGGATCCGGTATTTACCGATCTCAGCCTTCCAACAAGGCACCCCGACAAGAACGCGGCCAGTCTAGACCATGCCGCGGGCAAATTGCCAATAGCGGTGCATTCAGCGTGATGAATGGCGTGATTGCGGGATTGTTGCGCCGAGTCAGCACCACTACACTCGGTTGCCGCCACAATGCTTGACGCCAGGAATGGCCCGCCTTAGCCTTGGGCGCTAAATTATCACCGTAATATTTAAACTAGGGATCGCCTCATGCTGCGCAAACTTTCACTGGCTCTCGCCGTGTCTTGTGCGACCAACGGAATGGTCTGGGCAGCTGAAGCGCCCTTGTCCGCCAACACCGACTTGGTCAGCGTCTACCAGGAAGCCGTGGACAACAACGCCGACCTTGCCGCTGCCCGTGCCCAATACGGCGCGCAAAAAGAAGTGGTGCCCCAGGCCCGCGCCGGGCTGCTACCGAACCTGACCGGTGGTGCCGATATCAATAACGTGCGCACCCAGATCGACACGCCCGCCGCCACCGCCAACCGCGACGCGCACTCCTGGCGCGCCACCTTGAGCCAGCCCCTGTTCCGCGCCGACCGCTGGTTCCAACTGCAGGCGGCCGAGGCCACCAACGAGCAGGCTGCGCTGCAACTGTCGGCCACCGAACAGAACCTGATCCTGCAAAGCGCCGAAAACTATTTCGCCGTGCTGCGTGCCCAGGACAACCTGGCCTCGACCAAGGCCGAAGAAAATGCGTTCAAACGCCAGCTGGACCAGTCCAACGAACGCTTTGACGTCGGCCTGTCGGACAAGACCGATGTCCTTCAATCCCAGGCCAGCTACGACACCGCCCGCGCCAACCGCATCCTGGCCCAACGCCAGGTGGAAGACGCGTTCGAAGCATTGATCACCTTGACCAACCGTCAGTACAACTCGATCCAGGGCATTGTCCACACGCTGCCAGTGTTGCCGCCGCTGCCGAACGACGCCAAGGCCTGGGTCGAAACCGCCGGCCGCCAGAACCTGAACCTGCTCGCCAGCAACTACGCCGTCACCGCCGCCGAAGAAACCCTCAAGCAGCGCAAGGCCGGGCATGCACCGACCCTGGACGCCGTGGCGCAATACGAAAAAGGTGACAACGACGCCCTGGGCTTCAGCAACCCGAATGCTTTCGGCACGCCGTACCGTGGCGATGTGGAACAACGCACCATCGGCCTGCGCCTGAGCATCCCGATCTACAGCGGCGGGCTGACCAGCTCGCAAGTGCGTGAATCCTACTCGCGCCTGGGCCAGACCGAGCAGCAGCGCGAAGGCCTGCGCCGCCAGGTGGTGGAAAACACCCGCAACCTGCACCGTGCGGTGAACACCGATGTGGAGCAGGTGCAGGCGCGCCGCCAGTCGATCATCTCCAACCAGAGCGCAGTAGAAGCCACGGAAATCGGCTACCAGGTGGGTACGCGCAACATCGTCGATGTGCTGGACTCACAGCGCCAGCTCTACGCGTCGGTGCGCAACTACAACAACAGCCGCTACGACTACATCCTCGACAACCTGCGCCTGAAACAAGCCGCGGGCACCTTGAACCCAGGCGACTTGCAGGACCTGGCGCGCTACCTCAAGGCTGACTACAACCCGGACCGCGACTTCCTGCCGCCGGACCTGGCCAAGGCCGCCGCCGAACAACTCAAGGCCCGTCCCGGCTATTAAACACAGCGTATAACCAATGTGGGAGCGGGCTTGCTCGCGAATGCGGTGTGTCAGCCAGTGCATCTGGTACTGATACACCGCATTCGCGAGCAAGCCCGCTCCCACAGTTGATTGGTGGTGTCAGCGGGTAAGCAGTTTGTCCAAACCGTCCAGCAGGCGCTTGAGCGCGCCCTGGTTGGCCTGCATCACCTTGAGGCCAGCCTGCGCCATCTTGCGGGCATCCTGCGGCAATTCGAACAACTGGCGCACGGCCTCGGCCAATCCTTCGGCGTCATCCACCTCGCGCAGCGCTCCCGCTTCGCGCATCATCGCCGTGATTTCGAGGAAGTTGAACACGTGCGGCCCCATGATCACCGGCAATGCCAAGGCCGCCGGTTCCAGTGGGTTATGCCCGCCCGTCGCCACCAGGCTGCCGCCGACAAAAGCGCTGTCGGCGAGGGCATACAGAAACAGCAATTCACCCATGGTGTCGCCGAGCAGTACCGCGGTTTGCGCGGTGACCGCGTCGCCGCTGGAACGGCGCACCGTGGCAAAGCCTTGTTGCTGACACAGTTCGAACATCGGCCCGAAGCGCTCCTGGTGACGCGGCACCAGAATCAGCAGCGCATTGGGATAGCTGTCGAGCAGTTGTCGATGCGCCGCCAGCACCACGTCATCTTCACCTTCATGGGTGCTCGCGGCGATCCACACCGGGCGCTCGCTGGCGCCCCATTGCGCGCGTAACGCAGCGGCCCGCGCCGGCAGTTCGGGGTCGATGGTCAGGTCGAACTTGATCGAGCCGGTGACTTCGACGGTTTCCGGGCGAGCACCGAGGCTCAGGAAGCGCTGGGCTTCGGTCTGCGTCTGCACAGCGAAGAGGCTCATCTGCGACAGCATCGGCGCCGTCAGTTTGGCAAAGCGTGCGTAGCCCTTGGCCGAGCGCGCCGACAACCGTGCATTCGCCAACGCCACTGGAATCCCTCGCTGGGCGCAGGCGTGGATATGGTTGGGCCACAGCTCGGTTTCCATGATCACTGCCAGTTTCGGCTGCACGCGATCGAGGAAACGTTTGGCGGCGCACGGCAAGTCATACGGCAAGTAGCAATGCTGGATGCGCGGCTCGTTGGCGAACAACGCCTGGATGCGCTCGGACCCGGTGGGCGTCATACTCGTGACGGTGATCGGCAGCGTCGGATAACGCGCCAGCAACCCGCGCACCATGGGCGCGGCGGCAATGCTCTCGCCCACCGACACGGCATGCACCCAGATCCCGCCCGGCTGCATCACCGGCAAGCCATAGGAGAAGCGCTCGCCGACGCGCTTGGCATAGGCCGGCGCCTTGCGCGCGCGCAGCCACAGACGTAAAGCCACCAAGGGCAGCGCCAGGTAAAACAGACAGCTGTAGAGAGTTCTATTCATGGCGGCGGAGTTTATCGGCTTTTTCAGTCGATCGCCTGCAAGCACTCGGCAAATCGTTTGGCCAGGAAGCGTGCGGCAGGCCCCAGATGCTCGTCGCGCCGCCAGACCAGCTCCACCACCAAGGCCGGCGGCGTCCATTCGCTGTCCAGCTCAACCATTTGTTGCTGATAGGTCGGGTACTGCACGATATGCCGGGGCAGCCAGGCCCAGCCCAGGCCGCTCATCAGCCATTCGGCCAACACGTAGAAACTGTCGGCGCGCCACACCAACGGGCTGGCGGCTTCGCTGCCGGGGTAGACGCTGGTCTGGGTCGACATCAACAACTGACGGAACTGCGCCAGACGCTGGCACGTCACGTACGGTTCCTTGGCCAGCGGATGATTCACGCCGCATACCGTGACCATCTCCACACTGCCGACAACCCGTCGCTCCAGGGCTTCGGGGATTTGATCGTGATAGAACAGCAGACCCAGGTCAGCCTTGCGCTCCACCAGCTTACGGGCCACATCGCCCTGCGCGGCGCTGGACAGCTGCACTTCCAGCAACGGGTACTTGCCCGCCAGCGCCTCCAGGCTATCGAGTACCGGCTGAAACAGCATGGCTTCATCCTGGGCCAGGCGCAGGCAAGCCTCCTCGCCGCGGGTCAGTGACAGTGCCCGGCCATTAAGCCGTTCACACTGGCGCAACACTTCGCGTGCCTCCTCCAGCAATACGCTGCCGGCTTCCGTCAGCCGCGGTTGGCGGCCGCTGCTACGCTCGAACAGGCTGACGCCAAGGTCCGCCTCCAGCATTGCAATCCCATTGCTCACCGCCGACTGCGCCTTGCGCTGCTGACGCGCCACGGCCGAAAACGAACGGTGTTCGGCGACGCTGACAAACAGGCGCATTTGCTCCAGATCCCACTGCACACTCATGGCTCGACCCATCTCTTATTCGGATAGGTAATGACTTTACCCCATCTGACTGAACGCTAGAATGCCAGCCTTATCTGATTGCTTTACCCGAGGATTGACCCATGAACGTCGCTTACTACTACTTGGCCATTGCCATCTGCTCGGAAGTGATCGCCACCGTTTCCATGAAGGCCATCAAGGGCTGGAGCACGCCGATCCCCCTGCTGCTGGTGATCGTCGGCTACGGTGTGGCGTTCTGGATGCTGACGCTGGTGGTGCGCACAGTGCCGGTGGGCGTCGCCTACGCCGTGTGGGCCGGGATGGGCATTGTGATGGTGAGCATCGCGGCGCTGTTCATCTACGGGCAGAAGCTGGATATCCCGGCGATGCTGGGGATGGGCCTGATTGTGCTGGGCGTGGTGGTGATCCAGTTGTTTTCGAAAACCGCCGGGCACTGACCACCCTTCAACACGCTGTATACTGCGCCTCTTGTCTTGAACACTGAGGTTGCCCATGCCATCCGTTATGTCCACCGACGTTCTGATTGTCGGCGCCGGGGTTGCAGGCCTCTGGCTGAATGCGCGCCTGCGCCGCCAGGGGTTTTCCACGGTGTTGGTGGAAAGCGCCACCCTGGGTGGCGGGCAAAGCGTGAAGTCCCAGGGGATCATTCACGGCGGAGCGAAATACGCCCTGCACGGTGCGCTCACCGGCGCCTCCGAAGCCATTGCCGACATGCCGCGCCGCTGGCGTGAAGCGCTGGCGGGTAACGGTGAGCTGGATCTGACCGGCGTGCGCCTGTTGTCCGACGCTCATTACCTGTGGTCCCCCGGCACGCTCGCCGGCAACCTCACCAGCTTTTTCGCCAGCAAGGCCGTGCGCGGCCGTGTCGATCAGGTCAAGGGGGACGACCTGCCGCCTGCCCTGCAAGACCGTCGCTTCAAGGGCAAAGTCTATCGCCTGGCAGAGTTGGTCGTTGACGTGCCGAGCCTGATCGAACGCCTGGCCCAGCTGGCCGGTGATGGTTTGCTCGCCGGACAACATATCGAACCCTTGCGTGAAGGCAACACACTGGTGGGTTTGAACGTGGACGGCCGCGAGATCCGCGCCCAACGTATCGTGTTGAGTGCCGGCGCCGGCACGGCGGACCTGCTGACCGCGCTGGGTCTGAACCAGCCAGCGATGCAAAAGCGCCCGTTGCACATGATCATCGCCAAAGGCCCCGGCCTGAAACCGTTGTATGCCCACTGCCTGGGGGGCGGCACCAAGCCGCGCATCACCGTCACCACTCACCCGGCAGCCGATGGCAACTGGGTGTGGTACATGGGCGGCGACATTGCCGAAGCCGATGGCGTAGCGCGCACACCGGAAGAACAGATCGCCACCGCGCAGAAAGAGCTGGCGCAATTGCTGCCGTGGATCGACATGAGCCAGACCCAGTGGGCCACTCTGCGGGTCGACCGTGCCGAGCCGCTGCAATCAGGCCTGACCCGTCCCGACAACGCTTTCATCGCCGAGGAAGGCCGCCTGCTGGTGGGCTGGCCGACCAAACTGGCACTGGCGCCGGACTTCGCCGATCGGGTGATCAACCGCCTGGAACGTGACGGGATCCGCCCGACTGCCAGCGAGCCTCTACCCGCCCTGCCAAAACCCGCCATCGGCGTACCTGCCTGGGAGCAATTGTTGCCATGAGCCTGCCCACCCTTCACGACCTGCATCGCCCCCTGGGCAGCACCGGCCTGATGGTCTCGCCACTGGGCCTGGGCACCGTCAAGCTGGGCCGCGACCAAGGGGTGAAATACCCCAGCGGTTTCCAGATTCCTGGTGACGACGAAGCCCGCATGCTGTTGCGACAGGCTCGCGAACTGGGCATCAACCTGATCGACACGGCGCCGGCCTATGGCATGAGCGAGGAACGTCTGGGCCCGCTGCTGCGTGGCCAGCGAAAGGACTGGGTGATCGTCAGCAAGGTCGGTGAAGAGTTCGAGAATGGCCTGTCCAGCCACGACTTCAGCGCGGCCCACACCCGCCTGTCGATCGAGCGCAGTTTGAAACGACTTGAAACCGATTTTATCGACATGGTGCTGGTGCACTCCGACGGCAACGACCTGCACATCCTCAACGACTGCGAGGTCTACCAGACGCTGGCCGAGTTGAAAAAGGAAGGCAAGATCCGTGGTTTCGGCTTCTCCGGCAAAACCGTAGAAGGCGGCGTGAAGGCTCTGGAACAGGGCGATTGCGCCATGATCACCTACAATTTGAACGAACAGACCGAGAAAGCCGTCATTGATTATGCATCGGCCCATGGCAAGGGCATCCTGGTGAAAAAGGCATTAGCCAGCGGCCACGTGTGCCTGGAGCCTGGAATGGATCCAATTCGGGCGAGTTTCATGCTGTTGTTTGCGCAAACGGGCGTCGCCAGTGCTATTGTCGGGACCATTAATCCGCTGCACCTGGCCCATAACGTGGCGACCGCTGCCCAAGTCATTCGTCAACTCTGATGCCGCCCACGCGGCCGACCCCGTCGCAAGAAGGAGCCGACATGCCGCGAACGCTCATAAGAAAAAACCCCAGCAACTTCAAGACACTGCCGCTGCACGTCGAAGCCACCCCCGAAGGCCTGAGTTACCAGAGCGTCGGCATGCCGCTCAATTTTGCCCAGACCCTGCAACGCCGCAAACCGGTGGAGGTGGCCGACCCGGAACGCTTCGCCCTGGAGCTGGCCAACCTCGGCGTATCCGTACGCCTGACCCTGCATTGGCAGAACCGCGATTATTGGGTGCTGGTACGCCAGCGCCGCCAGGACCGTGGCGACGTGGTCCTCAAGCTGATTTCCGGCTATGTGCCCGCCCACGAACTGAACCTGCCGCTGCACACTGCGATCCAGGAAATTGCCGAAGAGTGCCTGCTGGAAACCCCGGAAGGCTGGCTTGGCGGACGCTTCAACGACACCTGGCTACCGGCGCCCTATTCCGCCGCGCTGCATTATCGTGAAGCCTTGCCCTTTCGCCTCAGCCCGCTGTCCGGTGCCGCCCGCCCGGTACGTTGCGCCACCACTCAATTGATCGAGCGCCCCCGCGCCTACGTGCACCTGCCCACCGCCTCCCTGCAATTGATCTACGACCTGCGCCTGGAAGTGCCCAAGGAAGCCAAGTCCCTGAGCCTGTTCCATGTGGACGAGCGCCTGGAAGGCGATCAACTGGTGGCACGCCTGGACCGTCAGCGCCCCGACCTGTACCTGATGCCGCTGAAAGATGGCCAGCCTCTGGCCGAGTTGTACACCGTCAAGAAAGACCAGCTGTACCCGGCAAGTACTCGCGGCTTGTACCTGGCGGAGAGCTTCGCCCAACAGGAAGGCTGGCTGGTGCGTGAGGAGCGGATTCGCTGGAAGGATTGGCTACGCCAACAGGGTTTGGCTATGCCTGAGAAAGAGTCGAAATTGAAGCGCCTGGCACAGCGGGTGTTGCGCAAGATCGTGCCGAAGAAAAAAGCCAAGGCTTGAATGTGGGAGCGGGCTTGCCTGCTCCCACACTTGATTGCGTTCAGCCTTCGAGCAAGCGCTCCAGCCCAACCTTCAACGGCGTGGGCTCCGGCAGCGTGAAGCTCGCCAGCAAGCGCTGGTTATTCGCCCGTGAATGCCGGATATCCCCGGAACGCGCCGGCCCGTAAGTCACCGTTGGCAGCTTGCCGACGATTTCTTCCAAGGCCTGCAACACCTGCTTGAGGGTGGTGGTGCGGTTCCAGCCCACATTGATGGCGCTCAACGGTGCCGACGGCGCTTCAATGGCCTGCACCAGCACGTCCACCAGGTCTTCCACGTACATGAAGTCACGGGTTTGCTCGCCATCGCCAAACACGGCAATCGGCACGCCCTGCTGCGCGCGCTCGCTGAAGATACTGATCACGCCGGAATACGGCGATGAGGGGTCCTGGCGGGGGCCGAAGATATTGAAGAAGCGAAAAATCACCGGCTCCAGGCCATGCTGGCGACGGTAGAAGTCGAAGTAGTGCTCGCCAGCCAGCTTGTCGGACGCATAGGGCGTCAACGGCGCCTTGGTGGTTTCTTCGTCAATCGAAGCGCCTTCGCCATTGTTGCCATAGACCGCGGCGCTGGAGGCATACACCACACGTTTTACGCCGGCCTTGCGCATAGCTTCGCAGACATTCAAGGTGCCGACGAAGTTGCTCTGGTGCGTGCTGACCGGATCATCCACCGACGCTTGCACCGAGGCCACTGCCGCCAGGTGCACCACCGCCGTTGTGTCGACGGCGGCGCGGGCCACCAGCTCGGCATCGGCTACATCACCTTCCAGCAATTCAACGCGCGGATTGTCCAGCGGCAGGTTGCTGCGCTTGCCGGTGGACAGGTTATCCAGCACCCGCACGCCGTAGCCTTTGGCAAGCAGCGCATCGACCAGGTGCGAGCCGATAAAACCGGCGCCACCGGTGATAAGAACGCGTTTACTCATTGTTGCGGATTTTCTCGACAATGGCCGTGGTCGAGCTGTTTTCGACCAAGCCCAGCACTTTGACCTTGCCGCCGTAGGCACTGACGATATCCGCCCCGACAACCTGGTCGACGGAGTAATCGCCACCCTTGACCAGCACGTCGGGCTTGACCTGGGCCAGCAGGTTTTCCGGGGTCGCTTCAGGGAAGCTGATCACCCAGTCCACCGCGCCCAGCCCCGCGAGCACTGCCATGCGACGGTCGACACTGTTGATCGGACGGCCAGGGCCTTTGAGGCGGCTGACCGACGCGTCGTCGTTGACCGCAACGATCAGGCGATCACCTTGGGCGCGCGCCTGCTCCAGGTACGTCACGTGACCGGCGTGCAGGATGTCGAAGCAGCCATTGGTGAACACAATGCTCTCGTTGTGGGCACGGGCGTCGTCAATGGCCAGCAGCAGTTGTTCGATGGTCAGTACACCGCGCTCCGAACCTTCGGAGCGCTGGATCGCACGCCGCAATTCAGGCGCGCTGATGGCAGCGGTACCCAATTTGCCCACCACAATGCCTGCCGCCAGGTTGGCCAGGGCCACAGCGTGGGGCAGTTCTTCGCCCGCCGCAATCGAGGCGGCCAGGGTGGAAATCACGGTGTCGCCGGCGCCGGTCACGTCAAACACTTCGCGGGCACGTGCCGGCAAGTGCATCGCCGGGTGGCCCGGACGCAGCAGGGTCATGCCGTGCTCACCCCGGGTCACCAGCAAGGCGCCCAAGTCGAGATCGGCCATCAGCGCCGCGCCCTTGGTCACCAAATCGTGCTCATCGGTGCAACCGCCGACAATGGCTTCGAACTCACTGAGATTAGGCGTGATCAGGCTGGCTCCGCGATAAATCGAGAAGTCCTTGCCCTTGGGATCGGCCAGTACCGGAATGCCCTTGGCCTTGGCGGCCTGGATCAGTTCCTGGTGATTCTTCAAGGCGCCTTTGCCGTAGTCGGACAACACCAGCACCTTGATGCCTTCGAGCAACTGATCGACCTGGCCACGCAGGGCAAGGGCGTCAGTGGTGAAGGGTTCTTCAAAATCGATACGCAGCAATTGCTGGTGCCGGCTCATGACCCGCAGCTTGACGATGGTGGGCTGGTGGGCGATGCGCTGGAACAGCGCGCGCACGCCAGCACCGCGCAGGCTGTTGGCCAGGCTGTCGGCGGCTTCGTCGTCGCCGGTCACGCCGACCAGGGAGGCTGGGGCGCCGAGGGCGGCAATGTTAAGGGCAACGTTGGCAGCGCCACCTGGACGGTCTTCGATTTGCTCGACCTTGACTACCGGTACCGGTGCCTCAGGGGAAATCCGTGAGGTACCGCCATGCCAGTAACGGTCGAGCATGACATCGCCGACCACCAAGACAGGGGCTTGATCGAATCGCGGCATGGACAACTTCATGGAGCAACCCACATACAAAATGAACAGGGGCGCGATATTAGCACAGGGTTACAGGAGGATTGCGGGAGGGTTTTGCAATGCAGGAGCCGGCAAGCCGGCTCCTGCACAGAAGGTCAGGTGATGTCGGCGGAAACCGGCGCATCCAGTCCCATGGCGTGCAGGCGGGCATAGTAGCCGTTCTGTGCCAACAGTTCGCCGTGGGTGCCACGCTCGACAATCCGGCCATCGTCCATCACCAGGATCAGGTCAGCTTTCTCGATGGTGGACAAACGGTGCGCGATCACCAGGGTGGTGCGACCTTGCATGACCTTGTCGAGCGCCGCCTGAATGTGGCGCTCGGACTCGGTGTCGAGGGCCGAGGTGGCCTCGTCGAGAATCAGCAACGGTGCGTTCTTCAGCAGGGCACGGGCAATAGCCAGGCGCTGGCGTTGACCGCCGGACAGCAGCACACCGTTTTCGCCGACCTGGGTATCGAAGCCCTTGGGCAACTGGTCGATGAAGTCCTTGGCATTGGCATCCGCAGCCGCCGCCTCAACCTCCGCACGTGGTGCGCCGGCCAGGTCGCCGTAGGCGATGTTGTTGGTCACGGTGTCGCTGAACAGCGTCACGTGCTGGGTCACCTGGGCGATGTGCTTGCGCAGGTTGAGCAGCTTGTAGTTCTCGATCTCGATGCCGTCCAGCAGGATCTCGCCGCTTTCATGATGATAGAAACGCGGGATCAGGCTGGCCAGGGTCGATTTACCGCTGCCCGAACGCCCTACCAGGGCAATCATCTGCCCTGGCTCGGCGGTAAAGCTGATGTCCTTGAGCACATGGCGCTCGGTGCCTGGGTAGGTGAAATTGAGGTTGCGTACGTCAAGACGACCGCTGACTTTGTCACGCTCGATCGTGCCGCGATCAACTTCGACCTCTTCGTCCAACTGTTCAAAAATGCTTTCGGCGCCGGCCACACCCTTCTGGATCGTCGAGCTGACTTCCGAGAGCTGACGAATCGGCTTGGGCAACAGGCCTGCCAAGGTGATGTAGGCCACCATGTCACCTGCCGAGGCATCGCCGCGAAGATAAAGGACCAGGAACATCAGCACCGCCATCGCGGTGTAGATCACCAATTGCAGCGCCGGCGTGTAGATCGCGCCGGTACGGGTCATGCGCAGTTGCTTGTTGGTGTTGCTCTGGCTGGCCTTGAGGAAGCGTTTTTCCTCGTAGACTTCGCCACCAAAGCTGCGCACCACGCGATAGCCCTGGATGGTTTCCGACGCGACGTGCGTCACGTCGCCCATGGCCACCTGGATCTTCTTGCTCTGCTTGCGGAATTTCTTGCTGGCCGTGCTCACCATCACTGCAATCAACGGCAGGATAGCGATCATCACCAGCGTCAGGCGCCAGTTCATGAACAGCAGCGAGGCGAACAGAAAGATCACCGTCATGCCTTCACGGATCACCACTTTGATAGCGTCAGTGGCCGCGCCCGTGACCATGGTCACGTTGAAGGTGATGCGGGAAATCAGGTGCCCGGAGTTGTGGTTGTCGAAATAGCGGTTCGGCAGTGTCAGCAGATTGTTGAACAACTGCACCCGCAGGTCGTGCACCAGGCCCAGGGAAACCTTGGCCAGCAGGTAGTTACCGAGGAACGAACCAAGGCCCTGCCAGGCGGCGATCAGGATGATCAGCAGCGGCACCGCCTGCAGCAACTGCAGGTCCCGCAGGAATGGCACGCTGGGGAACAGTACGGCTTCAGGATTGGACAGACCGTCGACGAAGTACTTGAGGATGTACCCCAGCATGGGCTGGGTCGACGCGAAAATCAGAAATCCGAGGATACTCAATGCGAACAGACCCGCATAGGGTCTGACATAGCTGAGCAGACGGAAGTATATTTTCAAGCTCGAAGGGCTTGCGCTCGGACTGGAGTCGGTCATATCACGCGGCGTTTTGAAAAAGGAGGCTGACTTTAGCACAGCTTCTCTGTTGTACTTGCACCCTGCATGACCCACAGCCTGGTCGGTCCCGACCAGCGACATTATATAGCCACTACTTTAAGATGGTCGGCTTTCTCTAAATGGAATGGCTTTTCTGTATGCACTCCAAGCGCCTGATCTATGGCTCAAATCGCGTTTTCGACTTCCTGGTCCTATGGATTTTGCCCATTGGCTTGTTGTTGTTACTGAGTTCGCTGTTCTTCGTGTCCAACCGCAACGTGCTGCATCGAATCGTCTACATCCTGTTCAGCGTACCGACCCTGTTCATGTTGTGCATGCGCCCTCGGGAGTTAAAGGAGTTACTGCGTGAGCCCCTGGCGCTCGCATTCCTGGCCTTCTCTGCCTGGGCCCTGGCCAGCCTGATGTGGAGCCCCGAGCCCACCACCGACACCGACCTGTTCAAGCGCCCGCTCAATACCTTCATGCTGTTTGGCGGCTGCGGTCTGTTACTGCATTACCGCAACGAACTGTTCAAACCGATCTTCTTCAGTGCTGCTGTGATTGCACTCGTGGTGAGCTTGTGCAACCTGGTGGCCTTCGTCAAAGGCTTCGAACCGGGCATGCGCATGATCGGTGGGCGTGGCGCCCTCGACAACCCGCTGCTCAGCTCTCATCTATTCGGTTTCTTCTGCGTCTACTGGCTATATGTCTGCATGACCACCCAGCGCCTGAACGTCCTGTGGTTCAGCGCCCCGGCTCTGGCGGTCATGCTCGCGGCGGTTCTGGCCACGGGCTCACGCACACCGTTGGTCGCCCTGACACTGACCATCCTGTGGATGACCTTCGTCAGCCGCAACCGCCGCTCAGCCTTGCTGATAGCCGGCATGATCCTGGGCGGCGTCGGGCTTCTGCTGCTCTACCCCGAACAGATCACCACTCGCGGCAGCTCGTTCCGCTTCGAATTGTGGGGCATGTCCCTGCAGCGCATTGCTGAACATCCTTGGATCGGCCACAGCTATGACTCCGAGTTGTACCTGACCCTGTCCGACGGCTACGAGCTGCGCGAGCCGCACAGCTTTGCCCTGGGCGTGCTGTATTACGTCGGGATCATCGGTTTTATCCCATGGATCTTCATGCTCGGCTGGGGCCTGTATAAAGGCCTCAAAGAACGTGCGCAACCACTGTTTATCCTGGCATCGTCGCTGCTTGCCTATGGCATCGGCGCCGGATTGACCGAAGGCGGTGGCATCCTGTCACGCCCCAAGGAGCACTGGTTCCTGCTGTGGATTCCACTGGCCATCATCACCGGCCTGAGCATGGCCCAGCGCCGTCGCAGCCTGCTGCGCATACCGGTGCAAAACCTGCTGCCTGAAGGCTTTAATCAACTGTGCGCCGATGCCCACGTGATCGAAGCCGACGGCCTGGGCCCGAAGGTCCTGCGCCTGGCCGACGGTCGTTTCCTCAAAGTGTTCCGCCCACGCCGGTGGTATACCTCTGGCAGCTTCAACCCCTATTCCGAACGGTTTGCCAGCAACGCCGAGCAATTGCGCACCCTGGGTATCCCCACACCGCAGATTCTGGGCCTCTACCGCCTGCCCGATGCAAGCAGTGCTGTCAGCTATTCGCCACTGCCCGGCCTGACCCTGCGCCAGGCCCTGCAAAGCCTGGACAACAGCCTGCGCGAATCGCTGATCGAACGCTTCGGCCAGTTCATGGCCCAACTGCATGAGCGCGGCGTGTACTTCCGCTCACTGCACCTGGGCAACGTTCTGCTGATGGACGACGGCGAGTTCGGCCTGATCGATATCGCCGACCTGCGCATCTACCCGTCGCCGCTGCGCAACGCCTTGCGCCAGCGCAACCTGCGTCATATGCAGCGCTACCCGCAGGACCGCGCCTGGTTATTTGAGACACACTTCGAACAGCTGGCCAAAGGTTATGCGTCGGTTGCCAGTCAAGGCGCCACGGCGAAAATCCGCGAGCACGTACTGGCGCTGAGCCGCCCCGCCGTCTGATAAAAAAAGGCGACTATCACTGCTGATAGTCGCCTTCTTCACTGCGCCTGCCGCCTCACGCCCTGAGGGGTGCCAGATACAATCGCACCAAGCCACGCAAGGTCTTGCGCCCCCAGAACTTCAACGGGATCTGCTTGAGTATCTCTCGCGCCAGCGGCCGGTCACGGTCGGCGGTCTTCAAGAACATCGAGTTCAGGAAGTTGTAGCGCACCGCGTCGTAGGCCGGATGCTCGCTGAAATGGGCATAGGTCTTGAGAATGTTCTGGATCATGTAGCGGTGGTTCTTGTAGGTGTTGTTCGCGTGCTGCCGGTAGCGCGCCATCACCACGCCAAGAGCGTCGATGGTGTAGCCGGCAGCCGTGATCTTCAGCTGGATCAGCAGGTCTTCCAGAGGAATCAACGGGTCGAAACCACCCACTTCTTCCAGCACTTCGCGGCGAATCAACATGGTCGGCGCTGGCGGGAAAGGCTTGCGGTCCATGAACATGTCGTCGAAATCCAGGCTGCGAAAGGGCACGTCGCGGCGCTGCTTTTTCTCCGGGTGCAGGTTGCCATCACCATCGATCAGCTCGATATTACCGGCGCACATGCCCACCTTCGGCTTGTCCGCCATATAGGCCACCTGGATGGCGAGACGGTCCGGCAGCATGATGTCATCGGAGCCGAACGGTGCGATCAGGCTGCCCTTGGCGCGGGCGATGGCAGCGTTGAGCGTGGCGGTCAGCCCCTGATTCTGCTGCACCTGGAAATCAAAGCCGTGCTTGGCCTGCAAGCGCTGGATGCGTTCGACACTGTCATCCGTGGAGCCGTCATCCACCACCAGCAGTTCGATATTCGGGTACGTCTGGCCGAGCACGCTGAGGATGCTCTCTTCGATATACCGGCCGTGGTTGTAGGACGCGATAATCACTGAGACCAGGGGTTGTTGCGCTGTCATGCTCTACCTACTTCTTTCAAACCGGTTTCGATGAGGTTCAGGTACTTCTGCTGGAACTCGGCCAAGGCGTGGTTCTCTTCCAGGTAACGGAACACCTGCTCACCCTTGGCGCGCAATTGCTCATCGCTCATGGCCAAATAAGTGTCCAGGGCAGTTGTCAGTTGCTCGACATTGCCCGGCTCGTGGGACAAACCGCCCGCCCCTTCTACCAGGGGCAGCATGGCCGGCCCGTTGGAGGCAATCACCGGCAGGCGCCCGCTCATGCCTTCCAGCAGCGCCAGGCCCAGCCCCTCAAGCAAGGAAGGCATGGTCCAGATATCGAAGGCACGCACATACTTGAGGCCATCCTCGCGAAAACCCAGCAGGTGCGCACGGCCGGTGAGACCGAGGCGCTCGATGTCTGCGCGCAAATCCGCCTCGGCACGGCCGGAACCGATGATGCCGACCTGGGCGTTGGGGTATTTGTCCTTGAGGCGGGCGAACGCCTGCAGCAGGTGCGTGTGCCCCTTGATCGGCACCAGGCGCCCCAATGCGCCGATGATTCGCGCGTCGAGCGGCAGCCCGAGCGCCTGGCGCGCCTGCTCGCGCGGCAGCTGCAAGGCTTCGGCCTGCGGAATATCGATGGCGTTGGTGACGAAGGTGGTGTTCTCTCGGGTAAAACCGCAGTTGAGCCCGACGAGGTAATCCCTGACCGCCGCCGACACCCCGACAAAGCGCCAGGCCGGGCTGACCAAACGACGCGTCTGGCGCCGGCGATAGGCGCGCTCGTACTCGCCGAAACCGTGAGAGATACCAATGCACAATGGGATCTTCAACCAGCGGTTGAGCGACAGCATCATGTTCACCGACTTGAAGCGATTGCAGATGACCACGTCGAACTTCTGCTCGCGGCAGTACTTGTAGATTTCCCACATGGCGCCCAGGCGAATGCCCTTGAGAGCCTTCTCGGGAAACTCGAAATACTTGGAATGATCCGCCACGCTCAACGGCTGGCCCGGCTGCGGTCGCCCGCTGAGAAAGGCCGACGTCACCTCGAATCGCTCGGTCGGCAACGCCTTGACGATCTGCTCACCGAGATCGGCGAAATCATTGAGTTTGACGTTGTAGTCAGGCTGCAACTGCAAAACCTTGAAACGAGGCTTCATATCACTCCATGAGGCAATCGGGCTGCTACGCGCACGCAGCCCGACGAAAAAAGTCAATTTCAGTCCTGCTTCAGCACCCAAAGCAGCTCGTGACGACGCACGGCCTTACGGAAAAACTCATTCTCGCCGTAAGGCGATGGACCACGACCAGCCAGCCATTGCTGCAACAGGCGACGCACCCGGCGCTTGAACGGCGCACGGGGCTGCAAGTCATGCATCATGCCCAGCGCCATGGCCTTGTCCTGCTGCTGGCTCTCGCTCAGCACCCGGCAATAAGGTTCAAGCACCTGGCCAGCATCGAACTGCGGCGGCAAAGCGACGCCAGCACCGGAATCACCCATGGGCCAACGGTCGTTATCGTGCAGATGGTTGGCGTAGCCAAGCAACGTGGTCGGTTGCCACTCAAGTCCCTGCAACGCCTGCACCACCGCGGTGTGGGCGCAGATATGGTCAGGGTGGGGGTCGAGCACTGGCGTGGGCAGTACAATCACCTCGGGACGCGCCTTGAGCAACACTGCCCGCAGGTCAGCGATCAGGTTATTCCAGGTCGGCGCACCGTCCACATCCCCCGGCAACGCCAGGGCATTGAACTGGCGGAACAGCCGCGTATCGTCCAACTGCGCTTCGCGCGATGCCTGGGGTTGGTCGGGGGCGTTACGCATGGCCGGCAGTTGCAGGCAGAAATACCCCAACTGCACGCAGTGCGCCTCGGGCACGCCGGCCCAGCGTGGCACGGCAATGCTGTCCCAGGCGCGCAGGCGCCCTTTGATCCGCGCCGCTTCAGCCTTGGGCAGGCCCATCTGCTGATAGTGCTCGGCCTCGATCTCACCGGCGGTCAGGGTCACGATCCAGCTTTCATCCGCCTGGCCGTACAGGCCGAAGGCGGCCAGTTCGGCATCGTCGGCATGAGGGGCGATCACCATCACGCGATGGCGCGCAGCATCGGGCTGGCGAAACACCCACAAGACCGGCTGGCCGATCACGCGGCAAAAACGCCCGCGCAGGCGCAGCTCACCCGCGGCCAATGCCTGCGCCGAGCCCGTGAGGTTCAGGTAACGCTTGCCGACCACACCGCGCTCGAACGCCTGGCGATCGTCCAGAAACTCAACCGCAGGATCAAAGAAACGCCCCCACAGGTTGCTTTTGAGCTGTACTTCGACGATCAGCGTTTCATCGCCAGCCAGCTCAAGCGGCGTATCTGCCAGCAACCTGCCGCCCTCCAGACGCAATCCGACCTGCTGGCCACTCGGCGCAAAACTGTATTGGTAGTCATCCTTGGGCGAATAAAACAGGTGGTCGGCAAACCAGGCTTCATGGGCCACCCACAGCAACACCGCCAGGATCAGCGGCAGCCACCAGGCCACCAGCACACCGGCCGCGATCAACAGCAGCAGGCCGATCAGCAGCGCAATGCGTTTATTGCGCCGGTGGCGCTTGAGCAGTTGCTGTTTGCGGCTCATAGGCTGAACACCGGCACCGGGTTGCACCAGCGCTCCTTGTACTCGCGGTCGGCACGCCCGAAGGAAAAACGCAGCGGCTTATCCACGGCCCGCGCCTGTTCCCAGGCGCTTTGCGTGTTGAGGAAGCTCAGCACGCTGCCAGGGCTGAACGCACGGGTTTCAGGATCAACACCGCCGTTGACGTACTCAATGCTGATCCACTCTGGCGACTCGACCCGGTACACCAACTGCACGGCAATCGGCGCATCGTTGAGAAACAGCACCGAGCCGATCAGGAACTCCTTGAGCAGCGCCAGCACCTCAGCCAGACGCTCGGCCCCCGTGGCCGGAAAGCCCCAGCGGCGCTGAAACAGATCGCAGTAGATTGCCGCCAGCTCGGTGCTGGAAAACTCGTTCACCGCCCGCACCACACCGCCTGCCTCTTCCAGCAGGCGCAATTCGCGGCGCTGGTTGTAGCGAAACTTCTTCGACAGGTCTTCGGGGGTACGCGCCATGGCCAATTGCTCGGCCTGGGGCTTGAGGGTGATGATGCGGCCCTGGTTCAGTGCTGACAGGTAGCGCCCGCGATGGCGCACCGGCAACTGCGCATCGGCAGCGATCGGCAGGATGATCTCGGCATTGCCCAGGTCAAACAGGCCTTTCTTGCCGCTGCGTTTGAGCACGTCCTTGGACAGGGCCAGGTCGCGCCCCCAGGTGGCAATCGCGCCCTTGAGTTCGCCGTCCTGCTCCCAGCCCAGGTAACGCACAGGAATCTGCGCCAGGCCCGCCAACCGCTCGACCACCTGCGGATGGGTCGCCACGCTGCCGCCAAACCGCTGCCAGGCCTGGGCGTAAACCTCGGCCTCGACAGGCGTCCAGCCACGCTCACGCCACGCCTGGAAGCGGTTCAGCATTTAGACCACGGCGTCATAAGGGTCCACGCCGTCCTTGACGACCAGGATGTCTTCCATGATCAGGTACTGCAGGTCGGAGCCGAAGAACATGTCCAGCGCGTCTTTCGGCGAGCAGATCATCGCTTCGCCACGACGGTTGAGCGAGGTGTTCAAGGACACACCGTTGCCGGTCAGCACTTCCAGCTCTTTCATCATGTCGTAGTAGCGCGGGTTGTACTCGCGCTTGAGCACCTGGGCGCGGGAGGTGCCATCTTCATGGACCACTTCCGGCACGCGGGTCTTCCACTCTTCCGCCACTTCAAAGGTGAAGGTCATGAACGGCGCCGGGTGATCGACCTTGATCATCTGCGGGGCCACGGTGTCGAGCATCGACGGGCAGAAAGGCCTCCAACGCTCGCGGAACTTGATCTGGTGGTTGATACGGTCAGCCACGCCGGTCGCACTCGGGCAACCGATGATCGAACGACCGCCGAGGGCACGCGGGCCGAACTCCATGCGACCCTGGAACCAGGCCACCGGATTGCCGTCGACCATGATCTTGGCGATGCGCTGGGGCATGTTTTCGATCTTGCGCCAGTTCGGTTTGCTTTCGTGCTTGGCGCACGCGGCAATCACATCTTCGTTGCTGTAGGACGGGCCGAGGTAGACGTGTTCCATCTTCTCCACCGGTACACCACGGGCGTGGGACACATAGGCCGCGGCACCGACAGCAGTGCCGGCATCGCCGGAGGCCGGCTGTACGAACAGCTCCTTCACGTCGTCGCGGGCAATGATCTTCTGGTTCAGCTTCACGTTCAGCGCGCAACCGCCGGCAAAGGCCAGCTTGCCGGTGTCTTTCAGGATGTCGCCCAGGTAGTGGTCGATCATCTGCAGGGCCAGCTTCTCGAACAGCGCCTGCATGCTCGCGGCGTAGTGGATGTAAGGTTCGTCGGCGATATCGCCTTCGCGCTTCGGACCCAGCCACTCGATCAGTTTTGGCGAGAAGTAGAAACCCTTGCCCTTCTCTTTGTAACGACGCAGGCCGATCACGTTGGCGTAGTCGGTGTTGATCACCAACTCGCCGTTTTCAAAGGAGGCCAGGCGCGAGAAGTCGTACTTGCTGGCATCGCCGTACGGGGCCATGCCCATGACCTTGAACTCGCCGTCAAGCATCTCGAAACCGAGGAATTCGGTGATTGCGCCGTACAGGCCGCCGAGGGAGTCCGGATCGTAGAATTCCTTGATCTTGTGGATCTTGCCGTTTTCGCCGTAGCCGAAGAACGTGGTGGCGTACTCACCTTTACCGTCGATGCCGAGGATCGCGGTTTTCTCCTGGAAGCCGGAGCAGTGGTAGGCGCTGGAAGCGTGGGCCAGGTGGTGTTCAACCGGCTCGATCTTGATTTTCTTCGGATCGAAGCCCAGTTGCTCCAGGCACCAGACGATCTTGTTGCGATAGCGCTTGTAGCGACGGTTGCCCATCAGGATCGCGTCAAGGGCGCGGTCCGGGGCGTACCAGTAACGCTTGGCGTAGTGCCAGCGCGCCTCGCCGAACAGGCTGATCGGGGCGAACGGGATCGCCACCACGTCAACGTCGGAAGGCTTGATGCCGGCCTGCTCCAGGCAGAACTTCGCCGATTCGTAGGGCATGCGGTTCTTTGCATGTTTGTCGCGTACGAAGCGCTCTTCTTCGGCGGCCGCGATCAGCTTGCCGTCGATGTACAAGGCTGCGGAAGGATCATGGCTAAGGGCGCCGGACAGGCCAAGAATCGTCAATGCCACAGGGGTCTAGCCTCTTTTAGTCTGCATACAGGCGGGGTGCGCCTGAAAAAAGTGTGCTTCCCGCCTGGGCAGGAAACAGCTAAAGGGCGGGATTATAGCGTAAAAGCAGCAGGAAACTGTTAGCGGCAAGCGGCTAGCGAAGCTCAATACTGCCGTCGGCACTCTGCCGGTAGACGGTATAGGGCAAGAAGAGTGTATCCAGGACAGCGGATACAGCCACATCGAGATAAGGCCATGGAACATCGTTCAAGGAAAGCCCACTTCCTGAGCTGGGGGGTGCATGCAGCACGCACAAATCATAAGACACGCCGCTGTAGACACGCGGAACCGACTGGCAGTAGGTTTTTTTCGCTTTGAGCGACTGGACCGTGACACGGTCTTCACGCAGCACCGTGGTCATTGTGCCGCAACCGGCCACTATCAAACATACACCCAGCAATGCCAATAACCCTGCAACGTTAGGTTTCATAAGTCGCTCATCCTGTAGAGGGACCAAAAACCTACCATCGCACACCGCCCTTCACAGCCTCCCGACAACGTTAATATGCGTAGGAACCTTCCCATATCCCTGACGTGTCAGAAATTCGGTAAACGAGGGAGGTAGCCGTTAAACTCGCGCTTTTTTTTGCGCCTACGCCACTTACTGACGCGTTGCGCCACGGACCCGGCCTTTCCATGAACACAACCGCCCCCACTCGCCTTGCCCTGTTACTGCTGGGCCTGTGCTCCAGCGCACTGGCCGATGACGGCTCGTTGACCCTCGACCCCAGCGTCGTCACCGGTTCGCGCAGCGCCAGCCCGACGTTCGACCTGCCTTACTCGGTGGACGGCGTCAGCCGCGAACAAATCAGTGACGGCCAGCTCGGCATCAACGCCTCCGAAGCCCTGTCCCGCGTGCCCGGCCTGGTCGTGCAGAACCGCCAGAACTATGCCCAGGACCTGCAGATCTCCTCCCGTGGCTTCGGCGCCCGTTCGGCATTCGGCGTGCGCGGTATCAAGCTGATTGCCGACGGTATTCCCGCCAGCACCCCGGACGGCCAGGGTCAGGCGGCCACGTTCAACCTCGATACAGCCGAACGCATTGAAGTGCTGCGCGGCCCTGCCGCCACTCTGTATGGCAGCAATGCCGGCGGCGTGATCCAGATGTTCTCCCGCGACGGCGAAGGCCCACCGCGCATCGGCGCCGAAACCCTGGTGGGCAGCGACGGACTGAACAAAAACCACCTGACTGCTGAAGGCGCCGCCAACGGTGCCGGCTTCGTGCTCGACGCCTCGCGCATGGACACCAATGGTTACCGCGACCACAGCAGTGCGCGACGCGACCAGACCTTTGCCAAGCTCAACTTCCAGCCGGATGACGACAGCAAACTCGCCCTGATTTACAGCAGCCTGGAACAGAACGGCACGCAGGACCCACTCGGCCAGACTTGGGCAGGGTATAAGGCCGATCCGCGTTCGGTAAGTGCCAATGCACTGACCTACAACACGCGAAAAAGTATCGACCATCAGCAATTGGGCATGAATTACGAGCGCTACCTCGGCGATGCGACGTTGCAGGTGAATGCGTATACGGGGCGGCGGAGTGTGATTCAGTATCTGTCGATCCCTGACAAGTTCGCCAGCGGCGTGACCAACCCTGCCAATGCGCGCGGCGGAGTGGTGGCGTTCGACCGGAAGTTCTACGGCGGTTCCGTCCACTGGTTGCAACCTATCACCAGCGTTCCGGGCAACCTGACCCTGATCGCCGGCGTCGACTACGACCGCAGCCAGGACGATCGCCAAGGCTATTCCAACACCGTCAATGGCGTTCACGGCGTAAAAGGCGCTCTTGGCCGTGACGAAATCGACACCGCCACCAGCCTTGACCCATTCGTGCAAGCCAACTGGTTACTCGGTGACTGGACGCTGCAAGCAGGCCTACGCCACAGCACCATGGAAATGAAAGTAAACGACCACTTCCTCAGCGACGGCAACGACAGCGGCAGCAAGACTTACCAGAAGAACACACCGTCAGTCAGCATCATGTACGCCTTCACACCTGACTTGCATGGCTACGTCAGCGCTGGCAAAGGCTTTGAAACCCCGACGCAAGCTGAATCGGCATATTCCGGCAACTCAAACGGCTTCAACTTCGCGCTCAAGCCTTCGGTCAGCACGCAGTATGAGGTGGGCCTGAAAGCACGCGTAGGCCAGGACACACGCATCAACGCCGCCGTATTCCAGATCACGACCGAAGACGAGTTGGTGGTACAGCAATCCAGCGGCGGCCGTACGACTTATCAAAACGCCGGCCGCACCCTGCGCCGCGGCTTTGAATTGGGCATCGAAAGCCAACTCAGCGACCACTGGACCACCAACCTCGCCTACACCCGCCTGCAAGCCACCTACGACAGCGACTTCGTCAGCGGCGGCAGCACCGCTGTCGACAAGGGCAACTACCTGCCCGGCGTGCCGCAAACCACGCTGTTCGCCGAGCTGAACTGGAAACCCCGGGACTGGGTCAGCACCGCCATCGAAGGCCTGTACCGCAGCAAGGTCTATGTCGAAGACACCAACAGCCAACGTGCCGCGCCGGCCTACAGCGTCTTTAACTGGCGCGCACGTTTTGAGCAGAAAGTCGAACACTGGACCTTCCACCAGACCCTGCGTCTGGACAACTTGCTCGACCGCCAGTACGTCGGCTCGGTGATCGTCGGCGATGGCAACAACCGATACTACGAAGCCGCTCCTGGCCGCTCGTGGTACGCCGGTGCTGGTGCCGAGTACCAGTTCTAAAACCACCACAAGGCTCATGTGGGAGCTGGCTTGCCTGCGAATGCGTTAGGTCAGCAACACATGTACTAACTGACACACCCTATTCGCGGGCAAGCCCGCTCCCACATTTTGACCGCGATCAGACCTGAGCTGGCAAGCGCTGATCGATGAGTTTGTACAACGCACTCTCCGACGGCCAGTTACGCATAAACCGCGCACGATCCTTGGCATACGCTGAGGCAAAGCTGGCGTCGGAGGCGTGTTGGCACATGGCATCCAGGTCGATCAGCGACCAGCGATCCTCGTCCCAGAACAGGTTATGCCCCTTGAAATCGCCATGGCTGATGCGCTCGCGGATCAGTTCAGCGAACAGGTGATCCAGCGCCTGCAGTTCGCTTTCCGGGGCGTCACCGTTTTCAACGTACGGCGCGAAGCGTTCGATGATGTCCGGCCCCGGCAGGTACTCGGTGATCAGGTACGCACGGCTACGCAGCCAGAAGAAGCGTTTTTCCAGCACCGCCAGCGGCTTGGGCGTGGCAATACCGAGGAACGCCAGGCGGTTGCCTTCACGCCAGGAATGCCAGGCGCGGCTCGGACGCCAGAAGCGCTTGAGCCAATGCGCAAAGCCCTTGATGTTGTAGCGCTTGATCACCAACTGCCGGCCAGCCACGTCGACCTTGGCCACGCTGGCGGCACCACCGGTTTTATACAGGTGGCCCTTATCCAGCAGCGAATCGGCCTGCTCCAGCACCGGCAGCATGGCACGCTCTTCTTCGCGGCGAATGGCGCGCAAGGCAAAAGCGCCACGTACCACGCTGAACAACGTGCACTCGCGGCCGACCTTGTTCAAAAAGTCCTTGAGGCGCCAGGCGCTGACCTTGCGCACCTGCTTCTCCAAGGCTTCCAACGGCAGGGCGTGTTCGCCATTGCTCAGCAGGTAGTACACCAGCAGTTCTTCGGTGAACGGTTCGAGATTTTTCGGCAACTGGGCGAAAAACACCCCGAGGTTTTCCAGCACGCGGCTGCGCGACAACGGCTTGCCAGCCTCTTCGACGCGAATGCCGGCGCCATCGATCAAGTACAGCTTGCCGTCCTTGCGCAGCAGGTTGTCCAGGTGCAGGTCTTCCTGCCACAGGCCTTGGGTGTGCATCTGCGCAATCGCGCCCAGCGCTTGGGCGAGCACCGCGGTTTGCTCATCGGCCAGCGGCGGCAAGTGTTCGACAGCCTGCCAGGCATCGGCCAAGCTTTCGGCGCCCTCGATGAATTCGAATAGCAACCAGCCGCCCTCGCCTTCCTGCAAGCCGTCCGCCAGCAACAACGGTGTGGTCAGCCCCTGCTCGGCCAACAGGCGCACGCCGCTGAGCTCACGCTGAAAGTGCCGTGCTGCCTTGCTGCCCACCAGTAACTTGGCCAACACCGGACGGCCACGCCAGACGGCCGCACCCACATAGCGCTCGCCTGGCAACACGCGCAACAGGCTCAGCAGTTGCAACTGACCAGGGCCCGCCGCATCGGCCAGTTCGAGGGCCAGGGGCAAGTCCGGGGTACGGCCGGCGGTTTTCAGCTCGGACAAACGCATCAACGGTTTTCCTTGTGGCTGCGGCGGGCGGTCAACTTCTGCAACCAGGTGCCGACCAGCGCGCTGTCTTCCGACTGGTCGAGATAGGCGGCCAGCAATTGGCGCACTTGCTCATCAGACCACTGCGGCGCACGACGCAACAGCGGCTCCAGATCCTTGACCCGATCACGCCAGCCGAACAGCAACGGGCGGGTTTTCTCCAGGTCGATCAACTGCGCGGCATACCCGTCGCCGGTGGCCTGCAGGAAAATATGCTTGGGATAGAAACAGCCATGCACTTGGCCAACGCTGTGCAACCGACGAGCAAGCTGACCGCAAGCCAGCAGGATCGCACGGTGCTGGGCGTCGCTCAGTTGCGCCCATTGTTCCAGCAACGAATCCAAGTCATTCCAGCCGTCCAGGGCGCGGGTGAGCAGCATCGCGCGGTGTTCGCCATCGACTTTGCGCTCGCCGTAGAACGCCGCTTGCAAGGCCGGAATGCCAAGCTTGCGGTAACGGCTGATATTGCGGAATTCACGCGAGAAACTCGGCTCGCCAAAAGGACGGTGCAAGCTGCGCGTCAGGTAATTGCTCTGGCGCTTGAGGTAGTAACCCTGGCCATCGAGTTCAAGGCGAAACACGCTGCTCCAACCTCCGCGACTGGTATTGGGTTCATCCACCGCGTCCAGTTGTTTGGCCCACAAGGCGTCGAACGTCGATAGGCCGTGGCGCTCCAGCAGCGCACGGTCTTCAACCGCCAGGAAATCACTCATTCGCGTCCCTCGAAAAACTTCACCACGTGGCGAATCCGCTCTTTATCCGATGCACTCAGGTGCCGGCACTGACGGTACTGTATGTAGAACCGCAGGCGCTGGGTGGCAGACAGGTGATACTTGGCCACCTTGTCCAGGCACGCCAGGTCTTTGGTGATGCGGTACTTGAGCCAGAACCCGCGCCAGAAATCACCATTGGGGCAATCGATCAGGTACAGGGTGGCCTGATCATCGATCAGCAGGTTGCGCCACTTCAAATCGTTATGGGTAAAGCGATGTTCGTGCATGGTGCGCGTGTACTCGGCGAGTTGGCGACTCACCGCGTTGACCCACTTCGGGTCGTGCAGGCGCGCATCATTGCGCTCGGCCAGTACCGAAAGGTCTTCGGTCTTCGGCAACTCGCGGGTGATCATCGCCCCACGGTCGTAGGCCAGGCCTTTGCGCTCCAGCCCCCAGGCGACCACATCGGCGGTGGGTATGCCCCATTTGGCGAATCGCTTGAGGTTCTGCCATTCGGACTTGACCCGAGGCTTGCCCAGGTAACGCCGCAACCCCTTGCCAGCACCGGTGTAGCGCTTGACGTAGTAATTGACCCCGCCCCGCTCCACACGGATCACTTCCGACAGCGGATCACGGGTCAGCCGCTCGCCCTGCAGGGCGAACACCGCTTCGAGGCTGCCAAAATCATCCGCCAGGTGGGCGTAAACCGGTTCCAGGTTCCAACCCGCCATCAGATTGCATCCCCGAGGCGCTGTTTGCGTGCATACAGCTTGTCGGCCTTGCGTTGCATCAGGCTCAACGACGCCGAGTGCTCGGCCAGGATCTGGCGCAGCGGCTGGCGGAAGTAACCCTTGAGAAAGCGCAGTTTGTCGCGACGGGTCAGGCCGATTTCCAGCGCCGAGTAATACAGCGCGGAGAGGTCCTTGTCGCGCCAGCGCAACGGCAAGTGCGCACGCAGTTGGGCGCGGTGCAGGTCGATCACCGACAGCTTGATGTTCTTCGCATCGATGGGTTTGGCAGTGTCCAGCAGGAAGTGGCACAGGTAGCAGTCGCGGTGGTTCACGCCACCACGGTGCATGTCGCCGACCATGCGAGCAAGCTCCGCCGTGAGGGCGTGACGCAGCGCAGGCGCCGGAGGCTCGGCAACCCAATTGATAGTCACATCTTCCAGGCTGAGGGTCGGCGCCAGCTCTTCGGTGATGATGAACGAGTGCTGGTCTGCCGGGTTGCTGCCCTTTTCGCCGAAGGCGACGCCGGTCATGGTTGGCACGCCGAGTTCCTGCAGGCGATGAATCGCCGCCCACTCAAGGCCCGCGCCCAGCACCGGCAGCTTGGCGGTGATCAGGTTCTTGAAGATCTCGCCCCAGCCGATGCCACGGTGGATCTTGACGAAATACGGACGGCCATCCACCACGGTACGCAGGGTGCGACGCGCCGCCAGCTCACGGAATACTTCGCCTTGCAGTTTCTCGACTTCGGCAAAGGCATCAAGCCCGGCCCATAACGTCTTGAACGGTTCGGCAAGAATCAACTTCATCGTTTTGGCTCCGCCAGGATCACATCCGCAGCGTGCTGCGGCATGCTGTAAAGGTCGGCCGTCTCAGCGAAGGCCAAACCATTGCGGCTCCAGGCCGCGCGCTGTGCAGTGTCGGTGAGCATCTTCGCCAGGTACGTGTTGAGCTGCGTTTGTTCAAACGGCTCATCCAGCACCAGGCCGCTGTCAGCTTCAGCGATGTAGTGAGCATACCCACACACGGCCGAGACCAACACCGGCAGCCCGGCCACCAGGGCCTCAAGCAATACGGTGCCGGTATTTTCGTTGTACGCCGGATGGATCAACAGGTCGGCGCCCAGCAGGAAACGCGGGATATCGCTGCGGCCCTTGAGAAACTGCACATTGTCCCCCAGCCCCAGCGTCGCGCTTTGCAGTTGGAATACCTTGGGGTCGTCCTGGCCGATTACAAACAGGCGCGTGCGTTTTTTCAGCTCAGACGGCAATGCGGCCACGGCCTTGAGGCTGCGGTCGACGCCCTTGGTCTTGAAGCCCGAGCCGATTTGCACCAGCAGCAAATCGTCATCGCCCAGGTTGAACTCCTGGCGGAAACCCTCGCGAATCTCGGCGGCATTCGGCGGTGCGCGGCGGTCCTGGGCAATGCCCGGCGGCAGCAGGTGGAAGCGTTCCAGCGGCGTGTCGTAATGCTTGATGAACAACGGCTGCTGCACTTCGGAGATCATCAGGACTTCAGTCTTGGCGTCCTTGGCGAACACTGCACGCTCGTAGTCGGCAAAGTGCTTGTAGCGACCAAAATAGCGGTACAGCGAGTGGCGCAGGTTCTGTGCCTTGTCTTCAAAGCAGCCGTCGGCGGCGTAGTACACATCCAGGCCGGGCATTTTGTTGAAGCCGATCAGACGGTCCACGGGGCGCTTGGCCAGGTCGGCCTCCATCCATGCGCTGAGTTTCTCATTGCGCCGATGGTTGAAGAACGCCTTGACCGGCGCCACCAGCACTTCGAAACCGGGCGGGATGTCGCCCTCCCAGATCAGCGTATAGACACGAATCTGGTGGCCGCGCTGCTGGCACTCCAGGGCGATGCGCATGAAGTCGCGCTGCAGGCCACCGAAGGGGAAATACTTGTACAGCACAAAAGCCAGTTGCATCAGTGCAGCTCCTCAGCCAATAACAACGTGCTCAGTCGGCTTGCCACACGCTCAGGGTTCAGGCGCGTGAAGCACAGGGGCGACTCGCGCTTGATGTCGAACCGACGCAGGTCGTCGGCCGTCGGTTGATAGGTACATTGCTTTTGCAGGCACGGCGCGCAGGGGAAGTCGCTGGCCAGGTGAATCTGGCCCTTGCCATAGGCGCCGGTGAGGCCGGGGTTAGTCGGGCCGAACAGGGAAATGGTCGGTACATCCAGCGCGGCGGCCAGGTGGCCGAGACCAGTGTCCACCGCCACGCAGGCGCGGGCGCTGGCCAGTACGCGAGCGACGCCGGCCAGGTTCAATTTGGGCAGCACTTCGGCATGTTGCAGGCCTTGGGCCAGGCGTTCGGCGCGGGCTTTTTCGGCGGCGTTGCCCCAAGGCAATTTGACCTCCACACCCAGGCGCCCCATGCGCTCG
The DNA here is from genome assembly GCF_058725305.1 of Pseudomonas sp. DW-iso3. Lineage (NCBI taxonomy): Bacteria > Pseudomonadati > Pseudomonadota > Gammaproteobacteria > Pseudomonadales > Pseudomonadaceae > Pseudomonas > Pseudomonas sp. DW-iso3. The sequence goes on along the minus strand of NZ_JBZXDZ010000006.1, from coordinate 382,075 downwards.
GCCAGCTCGCGCCAGTAGGCTTCGGGCCAGTGCTTGGTGTCCCAGGTGGTGCCGTGCAGCAGCAGCACAAAAGGTTTCTTCGGCGGCAGGCCCAGGAGCTTTTCAGTGCTCAGGCCGTAGTCACCCAGACCTTTGGGCAAGTCATAACCGAGCGCCACGGCGAATAACTGGCGCAGACGCTCCACCGCGTGTTGCCCACGCGCCACGGCGAGGCGTCGGGAGTAGAAACGTGCAGCCATCGGCTCGCGCGCGGAATTCTTGTCGAAACCGGCGATTGGCGCGCGCACGTAACGGGTCAGCCAGGCGCTTTTCAGCAGGCCCTGGGCATCGATCACCAAGTCATATTTGGTCGACTGGACTTGCTGCTTGAAACGCCGCCATTCGCCACTTTTGATGGTCTGCCAGATGTTCTTGCGCCAGCGGCGGATCGCTACCGGGATCACTTTGTCCACCGCAGGGTGCCAAGTGGGAATCTCGGCGAAGCCTTCTTCCACCACCCAGTCGAATCGAATGCCCGGGATCGCCCGCGCTGCATCGGTCAGGGCCGGCAAGGCATGAATCACGTCGCCCAGGGATGAGGTCTTGATTACCAGTACGCGCAAACTATCGGACCTCGACCGCAGAGCCCTGCAACCGCTGCAAGGCTTCGTTCACCGGCTGCGGCAGCAACTGGCGCATGCAGTTGTAGTGACCAAAACGGCAGGTGCGATCAAAACACGGGCTGCATTCCAGGCCCAGGCGCACCACTTCGACCTTGTCGGCCAACGGCGGGGTGAAACCCGGCGATGTGGAGCCGTACACCGCCACCAGCGGGCGGTTCAGCGCGGCGGCGACGTGCATCAGGCCGGAGTCGTTGGACACCACCGAATCGGCGCAGGACAGCAGGTCGATGGCTTCGGCCAGGGACGTGTCACCACTGAGGTTGACCGCCTCTTCACGCAGGCCAGGAATCAGGCGCTGGCGAATGTCCTCACCCACCGGATGGTCCTTCTTCGAACCAAACAGCCAGACCTGCCAGCCTTCACGGATCTTGGCTTCGGCGACCTTGGCGTAGTGCTCCGACGGCCAGCGCTTGGACTCGCCAAATTCGGCCCCAGGGCACAGCGCCAGGACCGGACGGTCCAGCGCCAGGCCGAACTTGGCCAGGGCGGCATCACGGCTCACGGGGTCAATCTGCAGGCTCGGACGCGGATACGGCGTGGGCAACTCGGCCCCCGGCTCGTAAGCCAGGGCCATGAAGCGCTCGATCATCAGCGGGTAGCGGGCCTTGTCCAGCGTACGCACGTCGTTGAGCAGCACGTAGCGGAACTCGCCACGCCAGCCGGTGCGCTTGGGAATACCGGCGAAATACGGCACCAACGCCGATTTGAGTGAGTTGGGCAACAGGATCGCCTGGTCGTATTCGCCCGCCAGGGATTTACCGATACGACGGCGGGTCGCCAGCTCCAGGGCGCCATGGCCGAGCGGGAAGCTCAAGGCCATGCGCACTTCGGGCATGCGTTCGAGGATCGGCCGACTCCACTCAGGGGCGAGCACGTCAATCTGGCAGTCCGGGTAGCGCATGCGCAGACACTGAAACAGTGTCTGCGCCATCACCATGTCACCGACCCAACTGGGCCCAACGATCAGAATATTCATGTAGTTTCCACAAACGATGCGGGGAGGCTTATGCCTCCCCGCCCTAATAGTGTTTCAGCTCAACCCCAGCTCCTGCCAGATACGCATCACCTGGCGCCGTTCGTCGGCGAACTGATCCCCGGCCACCGTACCGGCCTCATTTTGCAAGGCCTGGCGATGCGCAGCCGAACGGTAGGCCTTATACACCTCGCGCAGCAGATGGGCATCGGCGGCGGGCATCAAACCCACCTGCTCCAGGCCTTCCAGAATGCGGATATTGTCGGTATAGCGCAGCAACGATGGATGTTGCGCAGACCACGCCAAAGCCGCGTATTGCACCATAAATTCAATATCGACGATACCTCCGGCGTCCTGCTTGAGGTCGAACGCCGCCGTGGCCTCAAAGGCATTGGCGCCGGTGCCGGCCGCCGTGGTCTTGGTGCCCAGGTTGTCACGCATCTTGGCGCGCATCTCGCTGACCTCCTGGCGCAGCTTCGTCAGGTCCCGCGCCTGCCCCAACACGTTAGCCCGTACCTGCTCGAATGCCTGACCCACATCCTGGCTGCCGACCAGCACCCGAGCGCGGATCAAGGCCTGATGCTCCCAAGTCCAGGCTTCATTTTGTTGATAACGGGCAAATGCGCCCAGCGAACTGACCAACAGCCCGGACGCGCCGGAAGGTCGCAGCCGCATATCCACCTCATACAGCTGGCCGGAGTTGGTCTGCGTGGTCAGCAGATGGATGATGCGCTGGCCCAGGCGTGTGAAAAACTGCGCACCGTCGATCGGCTTGGCGCCATCGGTTTCCGCCTGCGGATCGCCATCGTGGATAAACACCAAATCCAGGTCCGAACCATGACCCAGTTCGATCCCACCGACTTTCCCATAACCGACAATGATGAACCCAGGATCGCACAGGGTGCCGTCCAAGCGCTGCGGCGAGCCGTGGCGCGCGACAGTCTGGCGCCAGGCCAGGGCCAGCACTTGTTCAAGGATCGCCTCGGCGAGCCAGGTGAGGTAGTCACTGACTTTCATCAGCGGCAGGCTGCCGGCGATTTCCGAGGCGGCCACGCGCAGGCGGTGGGCCAGCTTGAAGTGACGCAGGGCTTCCATTTGTTGCTCAAGGTCGTCTTCGGGAATGCGCGTCAAACGCTCACGCAGTTCGGCGGCCAACTCGGGCGCCAGCGGCGGCTTGAACAGACGGCCTTCGTTGAGCAACTCGTCGAGCAGCAGCGGGAAACGCGTGATCTGCTCGGCGATCCACGGGCTGGCGGCGCACAGGGTCAACAGCCGACGCAGGGCGTCGGGGTTTTCCGTGAGCAGCACCAGGTAAGCGGAGCGCCGGGCGACGGCTTCGACCAATGGCAGCACGCGCTCCAGCACCAAGTCCGGGTTGGCGTGTTCGACCGCTTGGGCCAGCAGGCGCGGAATGAACGCATCCAGCCGCTCACGCCCCAAACGCTGCATGGCACGCAGTTGCGGGCTGTTGCGCAGGCCGGCCAACGCCTTGAGGGCCTTGGTTGCGTCGGCAAAACCACCTTCGGCCAATTGGCGGCAGGCAGCCTCTTCATCTTGGGATTCTTCCCACAGCGGCAACCACTCACCACCCACGACCAATTCGCTTTCTTCGCCCTCTTCTTCGTCAGGATCAGCGATCACTTGGCGGAAATGCCAGTCCACCCGACCGCGCCAATACATCAGGCGCTCGTGGAACGAGGCCCAGTCGGCAAAGCCCAGCATAAAGGCAATGCGCGCCTGGTCTTCCGGGCTGTCCGGAAGCATTTGCGTCTGCCGGTCGGCAATCGCCTGGATCGCGTGCTCGGTGTAACGCAGGAATTCGTAGCCATTGCGCAATTCGGCGATCACCGCCGGCGGCAGGTAGCCCTGGCCTTCCAGGGTGCCGAGCACCTTGAGTAAGGGTCGCTGCTGCAAGCTCAAGTCACGACCGCCGTGGATCAGCTGGAAGGCCTGGGCGATGAACTCCACTTCGCGGATGCCGCCCGAACCCAGCTTGATGTTGTCGGCCATGCCTTTGCGCCGCACCTCCTGCTGGATCAACTGCTTCATGGTGCGCAGCGCTTCGATGGCGGAGAAGTCCAGATAGCGGCGATAAACGAAGGGTCGCAACATTTCCAGCAACTGCGCACCGGCAACCTGGTCGCCCGCGACGACGCGCGCCTTGATCATGGCGTAGCGTTCCCAGTCACGGCCCTGGTCTTGGTAATACTGCTCCAGCGCGTTGAAGCTGAGCACCAGCGCACCGGCCGAACCGTAAGGGCGCAGGCGCATATCGACGCGGAACACGAAACCGTCGACGGTCATCGGGTCGAGGGCCTTGATCAGTTTTTGACCAAGACGGATAAAAAACTCCTGGTTATCCAGGGCGCGCTTGACGCCAACGGTCTCGCCACCCTCGGGGTAGGCGAAGATCAGGTCGATATCCGACGACAGGTTCAACTCGACCGCGCCGAGCTTGCCCATGCCGAGGATCACCATCTGCTGCGGCTCGCCGCTGCGCCGACCAGTGGGCGTGCCGAACTGGACGCAGTGACGCTGGTACAGCCACTGGTAGGCCTGGTCGATGCTGGCGTCAGCCATGTCGGAGAGGTCGCGGCAGGTCTGCACCAGGTCCGCCTGGCGAGTCAGGTCGCGCCAGATGATGCGCACTTGCTGGCGCGTACGCTGACGACGCAGCACGCGGCCCAACTCGTCTTCTGTTTCGGCTTGTTGCACCGCACCAGCGATCTGACCGCACAACTCACCGGGCGCAAAACCACGGTCCAACTCGCCCCAGGCCACCAGCTCCAACAACATCAAAGGGTCACGAACACTCTGTTCAATGACGAAATCACTGGCCGCGCACACGCGGGCGAAGTCGGCCCACCGTTGCGGCGTCCACGCAGAAAGTCCATGATCGTCGTCCAGCGCGGCCACTGCGTCACGAAATGACTGCTCGGCCCGCTGGGCTTTTGGCAAGAGAATGGCTGGCAGTTCGGCCAGTGTTGGAAGGCTCATGGTCTATCCTTGATCGGCGCGTAAAGGGCGTGTAGGTGTGAACGTAAGAACCACGCTCTATGAAGGACTGTCGAACAAAGGTTAGAAATAGCTGAAATTAATTTCATTTTGGCAGCCAACATCAAACTTTCACCTTTTCTTGTTCGCAAAAGATCAACAATAACGATTATGCTCACCAGCCAGACCGAGCCATACGCTCAGTCTTGTGTAGTTTTACTACTCGTATATACATTCGAAAGGCTGAAATGGCCGACGATTTGTAGTAAAACTACAGGACGCCGAAGCAACCTTCGGCCATCCAAGAATTTATGTCGTCTGCCCACAAGGCCAGTCGCAAACTTCAGGCAACCGATTCTGGTAGCCTTTCCGCCCTGGAGCAAGCCATGCAAGACCTCGATCCCGTCGAAACCCAGGAATGGCTGGACGCCCTGGAATCGGTTCTCGACAAAGAAGGCGAAGACCGTGCTCACTACCTGATGACCCGTATGGGCGAACTCGCGACCCGCAGCGGCTCGCAACTGCCTTACGCCATCACTACGCCATACCGCAACACCATTCCTGTTACCCACGAAGCACGCATGCCTGGCGACCTGTTCATGGAACGCCGCATTCGCTCGCTGGTACGTTGGAACGCCATGGCGATGGTAATGCGCACGAACTTGAAAGATTCGGACCTGGGCGGTCACATCTCCAGCTTCGCCTCCAGCGCAACCCTGTATGACATCGGCTTCAACTACTTCTTCCAGGCCCCGACCGACGAACACGGCGGCGACCTGATCTACTTCCAGGGCCACACCTCGCCAGGCGTCTACGCCCGTGCGTTCATGGAAGGCCGCATCAGCGAAGAACACATGAACAACTTCCGCCAGGAAGTGGACGGTAACGGCCTGTCGTCGTACCCGCACCCTTGGCTGATGCCTGATTTCTGGCAGTTCCCGACGGTATCCATGGGTCTGGGCCCAATCCAGGCGATCTACCAGGCACGTTTCATGAAGTACCTGGAAGCCCGTGGCTTCATCCCGGAAGGCAAGCAGAAAGTCTGGTGTTTCCTGGGTGACGGCGAGTGTGACGAGCCGGAATCCCTGGGCGCCATCTCCCTGGCCGGCCGCGAGAAGCTGGACAACCTGATCTTCGTTATCAACTGCAACCTGCAGCGCCTCGACGGCCCGGTTCGCGGCAACGGCAAGATCATCCAGGAACTCGAAGGTGTGTTCCGCGGTGCTCAGTGGAACGTGACCAAAGTCATCTGGGGCCGCTTCTGGGACCCACTGCTGGCCAAGGACGTCGACGGTATCCTGCAACGTCGCATGGACGAAGTCATCGACGGCGAGTACCAGAACTACAAAGCCAAAGACGGCGCGTTCGTGCGTGAACACTTCTTCAACACGCCTGAACTCAAGGCGATGGTTGCCGACCTGTCCGACGACGAGATCTGGAAACTCAACCGTGGCGGCCACGACCCGTACAAGGTCTACGCGGCCTACCACGAAGCGGTCAACCATAAAGAACAACCAACCGTAATCCTGGCCAAGACCATCAAGGGTTATGGCACCGGTGCCGGCGAAGCGAAGAACACTGCGCACAACACCAAGAAAGTCGACGTCGACAGTCTGAAGTTGTTCCGCGACCGCTTCGACATCCCGGTCAAGGACGAAGAGCTGGAGAACCTGCCGTTCTTCAAGCCAGAGCCGAACAGCGCCGAAGCCCGTTACCTGGCTGAGCGCCGCGCCGCACTGGGTGGTTTCGTGCCTCAGCGTCGCGCCAACAGCTTCAGCGTACCGACGCCAGACCTGAGCACCCTCAAGGCTATCCTCGACGGCTCGGGCGACCGTGAAATCTCCACCACCATGGCCTTCGTGCGGATCCTCGCGCAGCTGGTCAAGGACAAGGACATCGGCCCGCGCATCGTACCGATCATCCCGGACGAAGCCCGTACCTTCGGTATGGAAGGCATGTTCCGTCAGTTGGGCATCTACTCCTCCGTCGGCCAGCTCTACGAGCCAGTCGATAAAGACCAGGTGATGTTCTACAAGGAAGACAAGAAGGGCCAGATCCTCGAAGAAGGTATCAACGAAGCGGGCGCCATGAGCTCCTTCATCGCTGCCGGTACTTCGTACTCCAGCCACAACCAGCCGATGCTGCCGTTCTACATCTTCTACTCGATGTTCGGCTTCCAGCGTATCGGCGACCTGGCTTGGGCAGCAGGCGACAGCCGTACCCGTGGCTTCCTGATCGGCGGTACCGCCGGCCGGACCACACTGAACGGCGAAGGCCTGCAACACGAAGACGGTCACAGCCACATCCTGGCTGCCACCATCCCGAACTGCCGCACCTTTGATCCAACCTACGGCTACGAGCTGGCGGTGATCATCCAGGACGGCATGAAGAAGATGACCGAAGAGCAGCAGGACGTTTTCTACTACATCACCGTGATGAACGAGTCCTACCAGCAGCCAGCCATGCCGGCCGGTGTCGAGGAAGGCATCATCAAGGGCATGTACCTGCTCGAAGAAGACACCAAGGAAGCGGCGCACCACGTACAGCTGATGGGCTCCGGCACCATCCTGCGCGAAGTGCGTGAAGCGGCTAAGATCCTGCGTGACGAGTTCAACGTCGGCGCTGACGTATGGAGCGTGACCAGCTTCAACGAACTGCGTCGCGATGGCCTGGCCGTAGAGCGTCACAACCGCCTGCACCCTGGCCAGAAGCCACAGCGCACCTTCGTTGAAGAGTGCCTGACCGGCCGTAAAGGCCCGGTGATCGCTTCGACCGACTACATGAAACTGTTTGCTGAACAAATTCGCCAGTGGGTCCCGTCCAAGGAATTCAAAGTCCTGGGCACCGACGGTTTCGGCCGCAGTGACAGCCGCAAGAAGCTGCGTCACTTCTTCGAAGTCGACCGTCACTTCGTGGTGTTGGCAGCCCTGGAAGCCTTGGCTGACCGCGGTGAGATCGAACCTAAGGTGGTAGCAGACGCTATCGTCAAGTTCGGGATCAACCCGGAAAAACGCAACCCACTGGACTGCTGAGGAGATTTTTTGTGAGCGAACTCATTCGCGTACCTGACATCGGCAGCGGTGAAGGTGAAGTAATCGAGCTGTTTGTGAAGGTCGGCGACACCGTCGAAGCCGACCAGAGCATCCTGACCCTGGAATCGGACAAGGCGAGCATGGAAATCCCTGCTCCCAAGGCCGGCGTGGTCAAGAGCCTGAAAGTGAAGCTGGGCGATCGCCTGAAAGAAGGCGACGAACTGCTGGAACTGGAAATCGAAGGTGCCGCTGACGCGGCCCCTGCGGCGTCGCCTGCTGCCGCTGCTGCACCCGCCCCTGCTGCTGAAAAGCCTGCTGCTGCCGAGGCTGCTCCAGCCCCGGCCGCTGCACCTGCCGCCGCCACCGTCCAGGACATTCACGTCCCGGACATCGGCTCGTCGGGCAAGGCCAAGATCATCGAGCTGCTGGTCAAGGTCGGCGACACCGTCGAAGCCGACCAGTCGCTGATCACCCTGGAGTCCGACAAGGCCTCCATGGAAATCCCTTCGCCGGCTGCCGGCGTAGTGGAAAGCATCGCGGTCAAGCTGGAAGACGAAGTCGGCACTGGCGACTTCATCCTCAAGCTGAAAGTACAAGGCGCTGCACCTGCTGCTGCTCCAGCACCGGCCGCCGCTCCGGCCGCCAAGGCTGAAGCGGCTCCGGCTGCTGCCGCCCCTGCGCCTGCTGCCAAAGCCGAGGCCGCTCCGGCCCCTGCTGCTGCCGCTCCTGCGCCAAGCGGTGCCAAGGTTCACGCCGGTCCTGCCGTGCGTCAACTGGCCCGTGAGTTCGGCGTTGAGCTGAGCGCTGTGTCGGCCACCGGCCCTCACGGTCGCGTGCTGAAGGAAGACGTGCAGGTTTACGTCAAGGCCATGATGCAGAAGGCCAAGGAAGCGCCGGCTGCTGGTGGCGCTACCGGTGGTTCGGGCATTCCGCCGATCCGTACCGTGGACTTCAGCCGCTTCGGCGAAATCGAAGAAGTGCCGATGACCCGCCTGATGCAAATCGGCGCGGCCGGCCTGCACGCGAGCTGGCTGAACATCCCGCACGTGACTCAGTTCGACCAGGCCGACATCACCGACCTGGAAGCTTTCCGCGTTGCGCAGAAAGCCGTGGCCGAGAAGGCCGGCGTGAAACTGACCGTGCTGCCACTGCTGCTCAAGGCCTGCGCGCACCTGCTCAAGGAACTGCCGGACTTCAACGCTTCGCTGGCTCCAAGCGGCAAGGCGATCATCCGCAAGAAGTACGTGCACATCGGTTTCGCGGTCGACACCCCGGATGGCCTGCTGGTGCCGGTCATCAAGAACGTTGACCAGAAGAGCCTGCTGCAACTCGCTGCCGAAGCCGCTGCACTGGCTGCCAAGGCCCGCGACAAGAAGCTCACCCCGGACGACATGCAGGGCGCGTGCTTCACCATCTCCAGCCTCGGTCACATTGGCGGCACTGGCTTCACGCCAATCGTCAACGCGCCGGAAGTGGCGATCCTGGGTGTGTCCAAGGCAACCATCCAGCCTGTGTGGGACGGTAAAGCGTTCCAGCCGAAGCTGATGCTGCCACTGTCGCTGTCCTACGATCACCGCGTGATCAACGGCGCCGCAGCTGCACGCTTCACCCAGCGTCTGAGCCAACTGCTGAACGATATCCGCACTATCCTGCTGTAAGCCGCCATGGCCTCCTCTTCACCGAGGAGGCCTGGCTGCAACGATTTTCGAGCGCCACGCTCGCACCTCAACCCCGCCACTTGGCGGGGCTTTTTTTGCCTGTTTTCCCGCAGGAAGCTGGACACACAAAACAGGTTTGTACACCTTCCATCACCTCGATTGCAGAAATCCCTCTCGCGGCCGATAACCCCCTTATAGCACTTAGCCTTCATCCTCTCTTGTCAGCCCGCGCCGCATGATGCAACCTTGCCGCAGGCAGCAGAAAAGAGGGCGTGAGCCCGGCGCAGTGCGCGTAATTTCAAGTGAGTTTCCCCCATGAAAAGCCAACCCGATGTCGCCCGTATGGCGGCCGAGGTAGTGACGCAGTTACCGGTGCCTTCGCGCCTCGGTATGCTGCGTTTCGAGCGGCTTAATGAGGCAAGCTGGGCCCTTCTTTACCTCGACCCCAATTGCGAACGCCAATTCGGCCTTTCGGCGGTCGAATTGTGTGCCTTGATCGGCACGCCTTACGCCAGCCTGATGGAGCCCCAGGCGCGCTATCAACTGCACGACACCATCCAGCAGCAACTGACCCAGAGCCCTCATTACCTGGTGCGCTATACCCTGCACACCAGCGACGGGCCGCTGAGCCTGCTGGAAATGGGCGAAGCCTATAAGCAACACAATCGCCATCTGCTGCGCGGCTACCTGATGGTGGTCGATGGCTTGTTCAGCGAGATTCCCACCGCGGCCCCCACGGCAGACCTGGAGAACCAGAATAGCCGCCTGCAGATCGCCCTGGAGCTCAACCAGCGCGCCCAACAGGAACAACTGCAGCATCTGGAGCGGGTGCGCGCCCAGCAAGAGTTGATTCTGCTGCTGGCCCGTCAGCGCTACACCACCCCCAATTCGCTGCAAGAAGCCGCCGAGCTGATTACCCGCAGTGCCTGTGACATCTACCAGATCGACTGCGCCAGCATCTGGAACCTCGAAGGCCAGCGCCTGGTGCCGATTTCGGCCTACCACCGCGCCGACGGGCAACACCACCTGCCCGAATCCATCGATGCCAGCTGCTTCCCGGACTACCTGGAAGCCCTGCACAGCAGCCGGGCGATCGACGCCACCAACGCGATGCGCGACCCACGCACTCGGGAAATGGCCGACAGCCTGCGCGACAAAGACATCCACGCCATGCTTGACGCCAGCATTCGCGTCGACGGCCATGTCGTGGGCGTACTGTGCCTAGAGCAAAGCGGTAGCACCCGCGCCTGGCAAGCCGATGAAATTGCCTTCGCCGGCGAGCTGGCCGATCAGTTCGCGCAAGTCATCAACAACCACAACCGTCGGACGGCAACCAGCGCGCTGCACCTGTTCCAGCGCGCCGTGGAACAAAGCGCCAACGCCTTTCTGCTGGTCAATTGCGACGGCGTGGTCGAGTACGTCAACCCAAGCTTTACCGCGATCACCCAATACAGCGCCGAGGAGGTCCACGGCCACCGCCTGGCCCAGTTGCCGGCGCTGGAGAACCTCAGTGAGTTGCTGTTCGACGCACCGTCGAGCCTGGCCAAGAGCAACAGCTGGCAGGGTGAATTCAAAAGCCGCCGTAAAAACCTCGAACCCTACTGGGGCCAGTTGTCGATTTCCAAAGTGTATGGCGACAACCGCGAGTTGACCCACTACATCGGCATCTACGAAGACATCACCCAGACCAAGCTGGCCCAGCAGCGCATCGAGCGTCTGGCCTACACCGACAACCTGACCAACCTGGGCAACCGCCCGGCGTTCATCCGCAACCTCGACGAGCGCTTCGCCCGTGACAGTGACAGTCCGATCAGCCTGTTGCTGGTGGACATCGACAACTTCAAGCGCATCAACGACAGTCTTGGTCACCAGACCGGCGACAAGCTGCTGATCAGCCTGGCGCGCCGCTTGCGTAACAGCCTGAGTACCGGCGGCAGCCTGGCGCGGTTTGCCAGTAACGAGTTCGCGGTGCTGCTCGACGACACCGATCTGGAGAGCGGCCAGCAGGTGGCCAGTCAGTTGCTGGCGACGCTCGACAAACCGATGTTTGTCGACAATCAGCTGATCAGCGTCACCGGCTCCGTGGGCCTGGCCTGCGCACCGCTGCATGGCCGCGACCCGCAGACCCTGATGCGCAACGCCGGCCTCGCCCTGCACAAGGCCAAGGCCAACGGCAAGCATCAGGTCCAAGTGTTTACCGAAGCACTGAACGCCGAGGCCAGCTACAAGCTGTTCGTGGAGAACAACCTGCGTCGCGCCCTCACCCAGAATGAGCTGGACGTGTTTTACCAGCCCAAGCTGTGCCTGCGCAGCGGCCGCCTGCTCGGCATGGAAGCGCTGCTGCGCTGGAACCACCCGGAAAAGGGCATGATCCGCCCCGACCAATTTATCAGCGTGGCGGAAGAGACCGGCCTGATCATCCCCATCGGCAAATGGATCGCCCGCCAGGCCTGTCGCATGAGCAAGCAACTGAGCGCCAGCGGCATGGGCAACTTGCAGGTGGCAATCAACTTGTCACCCAAACAGTTCTCCGACCCGGACCTGGTGGCCTCGATTGCCAGCATCCTCAAGGAAGAACAACTGCCGGCCAACCTGCTGGAGCTGGAACTGACCGAAGGCCTGCTGCTGGAAGCCACCGAAGACACACGCCTGCAGCTTGATCAATTGAAAAGCCTTGGCCTGACCCTGGCCATGGACGACTTCGGCACCGGTTACTCGTCGCTGAGTTACTTGAAAAAATTCCCCATCGACATCATCAAGATCGATCGCAGCTTCATCCACGAAATCCCGGACAACCAGGACGACATGGAAATCACCTCCGCGGTGATCGCCATGGCCCACAACCTTAAGCTCAAGGTGGTGGCCGAAGGCATCGAGACCGCCGAACAACTGGCGTTCCTGCGCCGCCACCGTTGCGATGTGGGCCAAGGCTACCTGTTTGACCGGCCAATCCCTGGGGCAGAGCTGCTGGCGATGCTCAAACGCTATCCGCGCGGGCCAATCGCCTGACAGCGCCGTAACACTCGGGCACACTGGTTGTCTGAATTCTTACCCAACTCAATCTGACTGAGAGGACTGATCATGGTCTTGCGCTCGGAAATTCTGGTGAACAAAAACGTGCTGCCCACTCAAGAACAAGCTCTGCCTGGCCGTGAAACCCCGATGTCGCTGCCGGAGACTCACTTCGTCAACGGCAATCCGCTGCTCGGCCCATTTCTGGATGACGTCGGCTTCGCGATCTTCGGCCTGGGTTGTTTCTGGGGAGCCGAACGCCGGTTCTGGCAGCGCGATGGCGTGGTCAGCACCGTGGTCGGTTACGCTGGCGGCTACACGCCAAACCCGACCTATGAAGAAGTCTGTTCAGGCCTGACCGGCCACAGCGAAGTGGTACTGGTGGTGTATGACCAGGACAAGGTGAAATACGAAGACCTGCTGAAGATGTTCTGGGAACTGCACAACCCCACCCAGGGCATGCGCCAGGGCAATGACATCGGCAGTCAGTACCGCTCGGTGATCTACGCGACCACCCCGGAGCAATTGGCGGCGGCAAAGGCCAGTGCCGAGGCGTATCAGGGTGAGTTGACCAAGGCCGGCCTGGGCGCGATCACCACCGAAATCGAAGAGGCACCGACGGTGTACTTCGCCGAGGCGTACCACCAACAGTACCTGGCGAAGAATCCGCAGGGCTATTGCGGGATCGGCGGAACGGGTGTGAGCTGCCCGATCTAAAGGCCAACGCCATTCAACATGTGGGAGCGGGCTTGCTCGCGAAAATGGGGTGTCAGTCACTGAATTAGTAGACTGATACACCGCCTTCGCGAGCAAGCCCGCTCTCACATTGGGTTCCGTGCATGGCTTAAGACTGGATCACTCAGCGATCAGCCAATCCATCTGCCATCCACCCTGGGTCTGCCCAAGCTTCTTGGACAGCCACGGCAGCAACTCCCGCAACTCCTCCTCCAAGCCCCACGGCGGGTTGGCGATCGCCAGGCCCGAGCCGGTCAGGGTGTTGGGCGTATCCAGCGGATGCACCAGCAATTCCACACGCAGCAACTTCGGCGCACCGGTGCCGGCTAGGTCCTGGTAGAAACGGCGCAACATGCGCTGATCCTTCACCGGATACCAAATGGCCGCGACGGTCTGGCGCATGCGACCCACCGCCTCTTTGAGGGATGCCGCACAGCGCTGCATCTCGTCGAGTTTTTCGAACGGCGGATCAATGAGCATCAACGCACGTTTTTCCGGGACCGGCAGCAAAGCTCGCGGCACATGCCAGCCTTCGCCCAGGTGCACCTTCACGCGACGGTCACCCTTCATGTTGTCCTTGAGCAGCACGCCGTCTTCCGGGTGCTTTTCATTGAGCAGCACACGGTCCTGAGGGCGGGTGAGCCGCCGCGCCAGTTCCGGCGAGCCCGGGTAGTAGCGCAACTCTCCGTCCGGGTTCATCTCATGCAGCACACGCATGTAATCGGCGGTCAGTGGCGGCAGGTCGCTTTCGCCCCACAGGCGCGCAATGCCCTCCAGGTACTCACCGGTGCGGTTGGCCTGGTCGCCCTGCAGGTCGTACAGACCGATCCCCGCGTGGGTGTCGAGGTAGGCGAACGGCTGCTCCTTGCGCGACATCAGGGCGATGAGGCGGGTCAAGGTCAGGTGTTTGAAGACATCGGCGTGGTTGCCGGCGTGAAAGGCGTGACGATAATTCATGGTTGCTCCTGCGCAGGGGGCGAAGTTTACCTTTTACGCGGGTGTTGGTGCAGTGCTTCGGTGCGCGCTTCGCCCGCGAAGACTGCGCCGAAGCCATCGCCGAACTGATCGAAGATCTGCAGCAGGCGCTGGTTTCAACTCGACTCTGAAGCCAGAAAGTCCGCCAAACCCTGGTGGCTGACCTCGCGGCGGCGCGTGAAGTAGGCGACCTTGTCCCGCAAGGTCGTCGGCATGAACGCAGTGTAGAGGTCAGGGCGTTGCTCTTCGAGCCCTTGCAGGAGGTTATCGATCAGGGTGTGCGGCGATTGCTCGGCCAGATCTTGAAGTAACGGCGCAGGTACTCGCCACCACGGGCTCGCTCTGGCGGCAGTGACCGGGCCAGTGGCGACGGTCAGCGACTGGCCATTGATCAAGTAGCGCTGGAACACCGGCAATAGTTCACCGCCCGTCTGCTGAAGGATCGGCAGGAACTGAGCACCATCCCAGAACCGCAAGAACACTTCCTTGCCGTCGGGCAGGTAGACCTTGGTCAGGCCTTGCAGGTGTGCAATCACGGTTTCCAGCGGGTGCGACGATAGGGCCAACCAGCCCCAATCCGTGGAGGCCGTGGAAGCAGCCCAATCGAGGAACGGGCTATCCGGTTCGACAATTCCCACATAGGGCATCACCTCATCCCATGTCGCATAGGCCGTGCCGGCCCATACGGGCTGCGGCGCTGGCCCGGCGGCGAGCGCCCGCCAAGCGTCAAGCGGCTTGGCGTCGCTGCCAGCGCCCAGCACTGCAAACATCTGTTCACCCGGAAGCAAAGGTTGATGCATCTTCGTAAATCCGTTTAAAAGTCAGATGAGGCCACACTGGCCGTTCTTGCAACGCTCGCACTCTTCGCAAAACGGCGCACTGCGCTTCAGGCTGGCCACTTGCACCCGGCTCAGTGGAGCGGGAATCACCGCCAGCAGTGTTTCCTTCAGGCCAGGCGTCAATGGCGCCGCAGTCGCAGCGGGCGCACTGCCAAGCTGGATCGGGACGCTGCTGAAAATCCCGCCCGCGCACAGGGTGATCGATTGTCCGCCCGCCTGAATCGTCACGGTTGCGCCACCCTCGATCACCACGCTTTGCCCCGCGCCTATCTGGATGGTCTGTCCTGCCCTTACCTGCCGCGAGCCGCCAACCATCAAGTGGTCGTCTTGCTTTAGGTCGGTCAGACGGTTGCCGTGGGTGATGCGCAGCTCCTCGCCTTGCAATTCGTGATGCGACTCGCCATCCACGTTTACCCGAAGGTCATGCAGCACGTGCTGCGTCCAGTCCCCCTGGGCGCGCAGGTAGATTTCCTCGGCGCCCTTTCGGTCCTCGATGCGCAGCTCGTTGTAGCCTCCACCACCGGGGCTGCTCTGGCTGCGGAAGACGCTGCGGGTCTTGTCCGCCGGCAGGTCGAGGGGCACCTGGGTGGCCGCGTTGGGCAGGCAACCCATGACCAGCGGCATATCCATGTCGCCATTGACGAAACCCACCAGCACTTCCATACCGACCCGGGGGATCAACACCGAGCCATAACGATCATGGGCCCAGCCGCTGGCAACCCGCAGCCAGCAACTGGAATGGTCGTTATGTTCCCCGTCGCGATCCCACACCAACTGCACCTTGACCCGGCCGTATTCATCGCAATGGATTTCGCTGTCGGCGGGGCCGGTCACCACGGCGTTCTGATAGCCGGCAATGGTCGGACGCGGCTGCTCAGGCATGGGCGGGCGGAAGATCGCGTCCCAAGGCGTAGCGGAAAATTCGTTGCGATAACCCTGGCGGAAATCCCCGCCTGCCACCTCGGTGACGGACTCTTCCAGCACTTGGGGCTGCAGCCCCTCATGGGTCACGTGCGTCACCAGCCACAGGTCGTTCCAGTCTTCCCGCGGGTGACCGGCCAACTTGAGAAACCGACCGCTGCCCAAGGCAGGCTCATCACCGCTGCCACGGGCGACGCGATAGTCACTGCGGTGCCGCTCCAGACCACGCTGCGCGAGGTATTTGCCATGGGCACGGTCGTTGAAGTGGCCGGGATAAACCTGAGCTTCAAGCGGTGGAAGCTGCTCGCCTGTCACCTCGCTTTCCAGCGCCAGGCTTGGCTTGCGAAAGTCGTAGTCGCGCAGGTTCACCCCCGTGGTACGGGCTTGTATCTGTACTGCAAACCGCTTGATCACCGGGGTGTCCGCCACCATCCCGGAACCGGGGGTATAGGGCGTGGGCGGGGCTGCTTGGACGAAAACGGTCTGGTCATCGCCAAATACCAGCAAATGACCGGCCGACGAATGCTGAAAGTGATAGTGAATGCCCAACTCCGCGCAAAGCCGCTGGATGAACGCCAGGTCCGTCTCGCCAAACTGCACGCAGTATTCACGCTCCGGGTAGGTGCCACTGAGCCGGAACTCGAAACGGTCGCGCTGGATCCCCTGCCCCTCGAGTACTTGCGCAACAATCTGCGGCACCGTCTTGTGCTGGAAAATACGCTGGTGGCTACTGTGGCCCAGATAGGCAAGCTGCGGCACAAGCGTCATCTGATACCGCGTCAGGCGTCGGCCGGAGTCGCCTTGCGCCATTCGGTAAACCAGACCGTGGACACCCCGGCCCCGATCATCGAAACCGAGGTACACCTGCCGGTGCAGCAGGCTCTCCAGGTCCAGGTCGGGCTGCTCGCTGACCAGTTCGATATCAAAACGGTAAGGCTGGCTGATGGATTCGATACCACTGAACTCGAATACCTTGAATTCACTGGGCTCCCCATCGAGGGTCAGGGTAAAGGCGCTTTGATTGGCAGGAGCGAACATCCGGTGTTTCTCTGCGAGGGGTGGGCTGCCGATTTTGCATCACCCTTGCGCCCCGCTGAGCACACGCCAAGCAAATCAGTAAAACCCTACGTTCACACGTCTGAATCTTCTTCGGACCGACGTAAACCCCACGTAAAAAAAGGCCCGCAATCCGTAGGACGCGGGCCTTTTTTCAACTCACCTGGCGTTTAACGCCCAGCGAATTACTTATTGAGGTTGTAGTCTTTTTCCGCAGCATCAAAACGCTCGACCATACCCGCAGTCGGAGCGCCCAGCTTGCTCACGAAGTAGATCGCCAGGCTGGCAAAGATGAAGCCCGGGATGATTTCGTACAGACCCAGCAGTTCAGAGTGTTTCCACACGATCACGGTGATCGCGCCGACCAGGATACCGGCCAGTGCGCCGTTGCGGGTCATGCCTTTCCAGATCACCGAGATCAGCACCACAGGACCGAACGCGGCGCCGAAGCCGGCCCAGGCGTAGCTCACCAGGCCCAGAACGCGGTTTTCCGGGTTGGCGGCCATGGCGATAGCGATCAGCGCAACCAGCAGCACCATCAGGCGACCGACCCATACCAGCTCAACCTGGGAGGCGTTTTTGCGCAGGAAGGTCTTGTAGAAGTCTTCGGTCAAGGCGCTGGAGCACACCAGCAATTGGCAGCTCAAGGTGCTCATCACGGCCGCCAGGATGGCCGACAGCAGCACGCCGGCGATCCATGGGTTGAACAGCAGCTTGGCCAGCTCAATAAACACACGCTCGTGGTTTTCGTTGACCGGACCTGCGACTTCCGGGTGCGCCGAGAAGTAAGCAATACCGAAGAAACCCACGGCCACGGTGCCGCCCAGGCACAGGATCATCCAGGTCATGGAGATGCGGCGTGCCTTAGCGATCGACTTCACCGAGTCCGCCGCCATGAAACGCGCGAGGATATGCGGCTGGCCGAAGTAACCCAGGCCCCAGCCCATCAGCGAAATGATGCCGATGAAGGTGGTGTTTTTCAGCATGTCGAAGTTAGTCGGGTCCTTGGCTTCAATGGCCAGGAAAGTGGTATCAACACCACCGGTGGCCAGCAGCACGATGATTGGCGTCAGGATCAGCGCGAAGATCATCAGCGTGGCTTGTACGGTATCAGTCCAGCTCACTGCCAGGAAACCACCGACGAAGGTGTAGGCAATGGTCGCTGCAGCACCGGCCCACAGCGCAGTCTCGTAGGACATGCCGAAGGTGCTTTCAAACAGGCGGGCACCGGCGACGATGCCGGAAGCGCAGTAAATGGTGAAGAACACCAGGATCACCACGGCAGAGATGATCCGCAGCAGGCCGCTTTTATCTTCGAAACGGCTGGAGAAGTAATCCGGCAGGGTCAGGGCGTCACCGTTGTGCTCGGTCTGGACCCGCAGGCGACCGGCGACGAACAGCCAGTTGAGGTAAGCACCGACGATCAGGCCGATGGCGATCCAGCTTTCCGACAGGCCAGACATGTAGATCGCGCCCGGCAGGCCCATCAACAACCAGCCACTCATATCGGAAGCACCGGCCGACAAGGCAGTCACCACGCTACCGAGGCTGCGACCGCCCAGGATGTAATCGGAAAGGTTGTTGGTGGAGCGATAGGCCATGAAGCCGATCAGTACCATTGCTGCGATGTAGATCACGAACGTGATCAGGGTTGGATTACTAACGCTCATAAGAGTGACGCCCTGGCTTTGTTTTTATGTAGCAGCGGTCTGTCAGACGGCCACCCACTGGTAGTGGGTAGACGTAACTGCGTGCCGCGCATTTATGACTGACGTTTCCCCAGGAAAGCCGTCAGCCGATGAACCGACCCGTCGAGGTGGTTGCACCTTGGCCGCGAATGCTATTCAACAAAGCAAATAAGGTGCAACCAGTTTCGCGAGAATAAGTTGCACCTTAACGTGTTTTGTAAAAAACACCCTGTTTTTGCTCCTTTTCGGAGCAAGAACAGCCGATCTCAGAAGCAAACGCACCAAGGCGGAGCGGAATCTGTTGGCGGTGTGTTTTTTTCCCGATCACGATCGAAAATTTCCTGAATAAAAAGGGTTGCACCCGGTTGCACCTCTGCATGCGCAAAGCTAATCTTGCCGCCAGCTGATGCCACTCGGTAGTGGCACCCATGAGGATAAGAAAATGGCTACAACCACCCTTGGGGTCAAACTCGACGACCCGACCCGCGAGCGCCTGAAGGCTGCCGCGACCTCCATTGATCGCACGCCGCACTGGCTGATCAAGCAGGCGATTTTCAATTACCTGGAGAAACTGGAGGGTGGTGCAACCCTGACCGAACTCAATGGTTTGAGCAGCAAGGACGCCGACGATGCAGGCGAGGTCCAGACCGACCACGCCCACCAGTGCTTCCTTGAGTTCGCCGAAAGCATCCTGCCACAGTCCGTATTGCGCGCCTCGATCACCGCCGCTTACCGCCGCCCTGAGCCGGAAGTGGTGCCGATGTTGATCGAACAGGCTCGCCTGCCGACCCCGATGGCCGAAGCCACCAACAAGCTGGCGGCCTCGATCGCTGAAAAACTGCGCAACCAGAAGAGCGCCGGCGGCCGTGCCGGTATTGTCCAGGGCCTGCTGCAGGAATTCTCCCTGTCGTCCCAGGAAGGCGTGGCGCTGATGTGCCTGGCCGAAGCGCTGCTGCGCATCCCGGACAAGGGCACCCGCGACGCACTGATCCGCGACAAGATCAGCACCGGCAACTGGCAGCCGCACCTGGGCAACAGCCCATCGCTGTTCGTCAACGCCGCCACCTGGGGCTTGTTGCTGACCGGCAAACTGGTCGCTACCCACAACGAAGCAGGCCTCACCTCGTCCCTGAGCCGCATCATCGGCAAGAGCGGCGAGCCGATGATCCGCAAGGGCGTCGACATGGCCATGCGCCTGATGGGCGAGCAGTTCGTCACCGGCGAAACCATTGCCGAGGCCTTGGCCAACGCGAGCAAGTTCGAAGCCAAGGGCTTCCGTTACTCCTACGACATGCTGGGTGAAGCCGCGCTGACTGAACACGACGCGCAGAAGTACCTGGCCTCGTACGAACAAGCCATCCATTCGATCGGCAAAGCGTCCCACGGCCGTGGGATTTATGAAGGCCCGGGCATTTCCATCAAGCTCTCGGCATTGCACCCGCGTTACAGCCGTGCGCAATACGAGCGCGTGATGGACGAGTTGTACCCGCGCCTGCTGTCCCTGACCTTGCTGGCCAAGCAATACGACATCGGCCTGAACATCGATGCCGAAGAAGCCGACCGCCTGGAGCTGTCCCTGGACCTGCTGGAACGCCTGTGCTTCGAGCCGCAACTGACCGGCTGGAACGGCATCGGTTTCGTGATCCAGGCCTACCAGAAGCGTTGCCCGTATGTGATCGACTATGTCATCGACCTGGCACGCCGCAGCCGCCATCGCCTGATGATCCGCCTGGTAAAAGGCGCGTACTGGGACAGCGAAATCAAGCGCGCCCAGGTCGAAGGCCTGGAAGGCTACCCGGTCTACACCCGCAAGGTGTACACCGACGTTTCCTACATTGCCTGCGCACGCAAACTGCTGTCGGTGCCGGAAGTCATCTACCCGCAGTTCGCCACACACAATGCGCACACGCTGTCGGCCATCTACCATATCGCCGGTCAGAACTATTACCCCGGCCAGTACGAATTCCAATGCCTGCATGGCATGGGCGAACCGCTGTATGAGCAGGTTGTAGGCAAGGTTTCCGACGGCAAGCTGAACCGTCCGTGCCGCGTGTACGCACCGGTCGGCACCCACGAAACGCTGCTGGCCTACCTGGTACGTCGCCTGTTGGAAAACGGCGCGAACACCTCGTTCGTCAACCGCATCGCCGACCAATCCATCTCGATCCAGGAGCTGGTGGCCGATCCAGTGGCCAGCATCGAACAGATGGCCACGCTGGAAGGCGGCTTCGGCCTGCCGCACCCGCGCATTCCATTGCCGCGTGACCTGTACGGCAGCGACCGCGCCAACTCGGCCGGTATCGACCTGGCTAATGAACACCGCTTGGCGTCGCTGTCCTGCGCCTTGCTGGCCACCGCCCACAACAACTGGAAAGCCGCGCCGATGCTCGGCTGCGCCTCCAGCGAGCAAGCGGCGGCACCGGTGCTGAACCCGTCCGACCTGCGTGATGTAGTCGGTCATGTACAAGAAGCAACCGTCGAAGACGTCGACAACGCGATCCAGTGCGCTATCAGCGCCGGACCGATCTGGCAGGCCACCCCGCCCGCCGAGCGCGCTGCAATCCTGGAGCGTGCCGCCGACCTGATGGAAGGCGAGATCCAGCCGCTGATGGGCCTGCTGGCCCGCGAAGCCGGCAAGACCTTCGCCAACGCCATCGCCGAAGTGCGTGAAGCGGTGGACTTCCTGCGCTACTACGCGGTGCAGGCGCGTAACGATTTCACCAATGACGCCCACCGCCCGCTGGGCCCGGTGGTCTGCATCAGCCCGTGGAACTTCCCACTGGCGATCTTCAGCGGCCAGGTTGCGGCTGCGTTGGCCGCCGGCAACCCGGTACTGGCCAAGCCTGCTGAGCAAACCCCGTTGGTTGCCGCGCAAGCCGTGCGCATCCTGTTGGAAGCCGGTATTCCGGAAGGCGTCCTGCAATTGCTGCCGGGTCAGGGCGAAACCGTGGGTGCCCGCCTGGTGGGTGATGATCGCGTCAAAGGCGTGATGTTCACCGGTTCTACCGAAGTAGCTCGCCTGCTGCAACGCAACGTCGCCGGTCGCCTGGATGCCCAGGGCCGTCCGATCCCGCTGATCGCCGAAACCGGTGGCCAGAACGCGATGATCGTCGACTCTTCGGCGCTGACCGAACAAGTGGTCATCGACGTGGTGTCCTCGGCCTTCGACAGTGCCGGTCAACGCTGCTCGGCCCTGCGTGTACTGTGCCTGCAGGAAGATTCGGCAGACCGCGTCATCGAAATGCTCAAGGGCGCCATGGCGGAATGCCGCCTGGGTAACCCTGAGCGCCTGTCCGTCGACATCGGCCCGGTGATCGACGCCGAAGCCAAGGCCGGCATCGAGAAACACATCCAGGCCATGCGCGACAAAGGCCGCAATGTGTATCAGGTGGCTATCGCCGATGGCGAAGAGATCAAGCGCGGCACCTTCGTGATGCCTACCCTGATCGAGCTGGACAGCTTCGACGAACTGCAACGCGAGATCTTCGGCCCGGTACTGCACGTGGTGCGCTACAAGCGTAAAGAGATCGACCAACTCATCGGTCAGATCAACGCCTCCGGCTACGGCCTGACCCTGGGCGTGCACACGCGTATCGACGAGACCATCGCCAAGGTGATCGACAACGTCAATGCCGGCAACGTCTATGTGAACCGCAACATCGTGGGCGCTGTGGTCGGCGTGCAACCGTTCGGCGGCGAAGGTCTGTCGGGCACTGGCCCGAAAGCCGGTGGCCCGCTGTACCTGTACCGCCTGCTGTCGACGCGCCCTACGGATGCCATCGAGCAATCCTTCGTCCGCGGCGACGCATTGGCCGCGCCGGACGTGCGCCTGCGCGACGCCATGAGCCAGCCGCTGACCGCCCTGAAAACCTGGGCCGACAGTAACAAGTTCAGCGACTTGAGCGCCCTGTGCAGCCAGTTCGCCGCGCAGTCGCAAAGCGGTATCACCCGCCAGTTGTCCGGCCCGACCGGTGAGCGCAACAGCTACGCCATCCTGCCTCGCGAGCATGTACTGTGCCTGGCGGACGTGGAAGGCGATCTGCTGACGCAACTGACGGCGGTACTGGCCGTCGGCGGTTCGGCGGTATGGCCGGAAACTGACCTGACCAAGGCCTTGTTCCCACGCCTGCCGAAGGAGATTCAGGCGAAGATCAAGCGCGTGGCTGACTGGACCAAGGACGAGGTTGTGTTCGATGCGGTCCTGCACCACGGTGATTCCGACCAGTTGCGTGCGGTGTGCCAGCAAGTGGCCCAGCGTGGCGGTGCGATTGTCGGGGTGCAAGGTTTGTCGCAAGGCGAGACGGCGATTGCGCTGGAGCGCTTGGTGATCGAGCGGGCGTTGAGTGTTAACACCGCGGCGGCAGGTGGCAATGCCAGCCTGATGACCATCGGTTAACTGACCCAACACGGTCAGAAATGTGGGAGCGGGCTTGCTCGCGAAAGCAGTGTGTCAGTCGATGAAGATGTTGACTGACATCGCGCATTCGCGAGCAAGCCCGCTCCCCCATTGACCGCGCTTTGCCTTCCATCCGCGTTTTGTTCCTCCATCACCCAGATCAATCTTGCTATCCACCCACCATTCGCGCACTTAGACTCAGGCCAATTCCTCCAAAGGTAAGCCGCCATGTCCGAGACGCTGCTCAGTTCCCGCAATCTGGCTTTCGAGCTGTATGAAGTCCTCGATGCCGAGGGTCTGACCCAGCGCGAGCGGTTTGCCGAACACAACCGTGAAACCTTCGATGCGGCCATCAGCACCGCCCGCAACATCGCGGAAAAGTACTTCGCCCCTCACAACCGCAAGAACGACGAAAACGAACCGCGCTACGAAGACGGCAAGGCCATCCTGATTCCAGAAGTGAAACCCGCCGTGGACGCCTTCCTGGAAGCCGGCTTCCTCAACGCAGCGCGCAGTTTCGAAGCGGGCGGCATGCAACTGCCCACCCTACTGTCCCAAGCCTGTTTCGCGCACTTCCAGTCGGCCAACGCGGCGTCCACCTCCTATCCGTTCCTGACCATGGGCGCCGCCAACCTGATCGAAAGCTTCGGCACCGACGACCAGAAACGACGCTTCCTGCAACCGATGATCGACGGCCGCTTCTTCGGCACCATGGCCCTCACCGAACCCCACGCGGGCTCGTCGCTGGCGGATATTCGCACACGCGCAGAGCCTGCTGCTGACGGCACCTATCGACTCAAGGGCAACAAGATCTTCATCTCCGGCGGCGACCACCCGTTGTCGGAAAACATCGTGCACATGGTGCTGGCCAAGCTGCCGGACGCGCCAGCCGGGGTGAAGGGCATTTCGCTGTTTATCGTGCCCAAATTCCTGGTCAACGACGACGGCAGCCTGGGCGAGCGCAACGACGTGCTGCTGGCAGGGCTGTTCCATAAGATGGGCTGGCGCGGCACCACGTCCACCGCGCTGAACTTCGGCGACAACGGGCATTGCGTCGGCTATCTGGTGGGCCAGCCGCACCAGGGGTTGAGCTGCATGTTCCAGATGATGAACGAGGCGCGTATTGGCGTCGGCATGGGCGCGGTCATGCTCGGTTACGCGGGTTATCTTTACTCCCTGGAGTACGCCCGCGAACGCCCGCAAGGTCGTCTGCCCGACAGCAAAGACCCTGCAACGGCGCCCGTCTCGATCATTCAGCACGCGGACATCAAGCGCATGCTGCTGACCCAAAAATCCTACGTGGAAGGCGCCTTCGACCTTGGCCTCTACGCCGCACGGCTGTTCGACGACACCACCACCCTGGAAACCGAAGCCGAGCGCAAGCACGCCCACGAACTGCTAGACCTGCTCACCCCCATCGTCAAATCCTGGCCCTCGGAGTTCTGCCTCAAGGCCAACGAACTGGCGATCCAGATTCTCGGCGGCCATGGCTACACCCGCGAATACCCGGTGGAACAGTACTACCGTGACAACCGCCTGAATCCGATCCATGAAGGCACCCACGGCATCCAGTCCCTGGATTTGCTGGGGCGCAAGCTGGCGCAGAACGGCGGCGCGGGGTTGAAGCAACTCATACGACTGATTGCTGAAACCGGCGCACGGGCGCAGGAATACCCAAGCCTGACCGCACTAAGGGAACCGCTGGAACAATTGGTCAACCGCCTGCAAAGCGTCACCATCAGCCTGCTGACGGATCTCGCCCACGGCAAGGTCAACAGCAGCCTGGCGAACTCGGCGCTGTACCTGAAGGTGTTCGGGCATACGGTGATTGGCTGGCGCTGGCTGGAACAGGCGATTCGCGCCGAAGAAGGCTTGGCCAAGGGCAATGCGGCGGATGTGGCCTTCTATAAAGGCAAGCTCCAGGCCGCCCGGTACTTCCTGACCTGGGAAGTACCGAGCTGCCATCATGAACTGGCACTCTTGGAGGCCCGCGATGACACGTGCCTCGGCATGCAAGATGAGTGGTTCTAAGGCGTTCCGATCGCCTTGGAAATCACATCGACCGTGGCGCTGACTTGCTCTTGGTAACGGTCGAGTTCCTGCTGGTGCGCCTGCTGCATTTCGATCTGCTCGGCGCACAGGTTCAGCGCCGCCAGCACCAGTAGCTTGTCACCGATCAGGGTCGGGTACTTCTTCTTGGTGGTGGCCAGGGACGCCTTGAGCAGGGTCACGGCGTGCATCAGGGTTTTCTCTTCCCCGGCCGGAGCCTTGATCGAGTAATCCTCTCCGAGAATCGAAACGACCTTTATCCCTTCACTCATGCGCCGACGGGCCCTGCGCTCACACGCTCAACCAGCGCCTGGATACGTGCGGCAGTGGCGCCGTGCTTTTCTTCCTGCTCCATCAGGTTCAGTTGCAGGCTGTCGTTCTCATCCTTGGCGCGGGCCAGTTCCGCCTTGAGGGATTCGTTGGTGCTCAGCAGATCCTGATTCTGCTGTACCAGGTCGCTGACCAGTTGTTCCAATTGGCTGAGGGATGCTTCTAACATTTTGATTTCTCGGGCTTTTTCAAAGGGCGGTGACGATAAAGAAAATTCACCTCGGATGCCAGGGTTATCCCCGGCGCGCAGCCCGATTTTTAAGGGCCGGGCCGCACTTTCGAGCCTTAGTGACTGCATTTACCGGATCTGGTTCCTGAATCGGCCAAACCCCTCGTCAGATGCGACAAAAGCGCACACGCCCCTTTAGACTTTAGTCGTACGACCGATAGAGAGGGACACCCCGTCTGATGGCCGCACGGATCGCGCTTCTCCCCCAGGATTCCCGCATGTCGCTTCGTAATATGAATATCGCTCCGAGGGCCTTCCTCGGCTTCGCGTTTATTGGTGCGCTGATGTTGTTTCTCGGTGTGTTTGCCCTGAACCAGATGAGCAAGATCCGTGGCGCCACCGAAGACATCACAATGTCCAGCGTGCCGAGCATTCGCGCCCTCGACGAATTCACCCAACTGACCCTGCGCCTGCGTGTGTTGTCGTACCGCCTGCTGACCAACCGTGAGCCGGAGGTTCAGCAAAAAACCCTGGAAGCCTTTGAAGTGCGTAATCAGCAGATTCGCACGGCCCAGGGCATCTACGAAAAACTCATCGAGAGCAGCGAAGAGCGTGCGGCCTACGACGACTACGTGCGTCTGCTTGGCCAGTACCATCAGATTGAAGAACGCATGAAGAGCCTGTCGCGGGCCAATCAGGTGGAAGAGCTGCGCAGCCTGCTCAATAACGAATTGCTGAGTAACTCCGAGCAGGTCAACGCCGTGCTTACCCGTCTGCTGGACATCAATAACAAGATGGCCCTGGCCACCAATAAGGACGCCGAAGACCAGTACAACATGGCCTTCAACATGGTGGTGAGCCTTCTGGTGATCGCCACCCTGCTGACGCTGCTGTTCGCCTGGCTGCTGACCCGCAGTATCACCCTGCCGATTGCCCAGGCATTGGAAGCGGCCGAAGAAGTGGCCGAAGGCAACCTGACGCGGCCGATCAAGGTCGACGGCAGCGACGAAGCCGGGCGCCTGCTGGCCGCCATGGCCAAGATGCAGGATAAGCTGCGCGACACCCTGCAACGCATTGCCGGGTCCGCGACCCAGCTGGCGTCTGCTGCGGAAGAGCTGAACGCCGTCACCGACGAAAGCGCCCGTGGCCTGACCCAACAGAACAACGAAATCGAACAAGCCGCCACCGCGGTGAATGAGATGACCAGTGCCGTCGAAGAAGTCGCCCGCAATGCGGTGAGCACGTCCGAAGCTTCGCGCAACGCCACCACCTCCGCCGGTGATGGCCGTGACCTGGTGCAGGAAACGGTCAGCGCCATCGAACGCATGAGCGGCGACGTGCAAGCCACGGCCACCCTGATTGGCGACCTGGCCAATGAGTCGCGCGACATCGGCAAGGTGCTGGACGTGATTCGCGGCCTGGCCGACCAGACCAACCTGTTGGCGCTAAACGCAGCGATTGAAGCGGCGCGTGCCGGTGAAGCCGGTCGCGGTTTTGCGGTGGTGGCCGATGAAGTGCGCGCCCTGGCCCATCGCACCCAGCAATCGACCAGCGAAATCGAGCGGATGATCGGCAGCATCCAGGCCGGCACAGAGCATGCGGTGGATTCGATGCGCAACAGCACGGAACGCGCCGAATCGACGTTGAACATCGCCAAAGGTGCCGGCATGTCGCTGGATACCATCAATACGGCAATTGTCGAGATCAATGAACGCAACCTGGTGATCGCCAGCGCAGCGGAAGAACAGGCCCAGGTGGCACGGGAAGTGGACCGCAACCTGGTGAACATCCGTGACCTGTCAGTGCAGTCGGCGACCGGCGCCAGCCAGACCAGTGCGGCGAGCAGTGAGCTGTCGCGCCTGGCAGTGGATCTGAATGGGATGGTCGGCCGGTTCCGTCTCTAAAATCGGATTCGCCTGACGACGCCTATCCCTGTGGGAGCTGGCTTGCCTGCGATAGCAATGTGTCAGCCAGCGCCTCTAGCGCCTGACACGCCGCCATCGCAGGCAAGCCAGCTCCCACATTTGGCTTTGCGCAAATCAGAAAAAGCTTTTTGACAGCGCAGCAATTCAACAGGTTAGAATCGCTGGCACGCAGACTGCATGGTCAGTTTGCGCCCCGTCCTGTTTGCTTATGGAGTACTGCCTTTGAATGCGACGACCATCAACAGCCTGTTCTTGATCGGCGCGTTGCTGGTGAGTGCGAGCATTCTGGTGAGTTCTCTCTCGTCCCGCCTGGGTATCCCGATATTGGTGATCATCCTGGCCGTGGGCATGGTCGCCGGCGTCGATGGCGGCGGCATCATCTTCGATAACTACCCGACCGCCTACCTGGTGGGCAACCTCGCCCTGGCCGTGATCCTGCTCGACGGCGGTTTGCGCACACGGGTGGCGAGTTTCCGCGTGGCACTCTGGCCGGCGTTGTCGCTGGCCACGGTGGGGGTGTTGATTACCACCGGCCTCACGGGCATGGCGGCGGCCTGGCTGTTTGACCTCAACCTCATCCAGGGCCTGCTGATCGGCGCGATTGTCGGCTCTACGGACGCCGCGGCAGTGTTCTCGCTGCTCGGCGGCAAGGGCCTCAACGAGCGGGTCACTGCCAGCCTGGAAATCGAATCCGGCAGCAACGACCCGATGGCGGTATTCCTCACCGTCACCTTGATCGATATGCTCGCCAGCGGCCAGACCGGCCTGCACTGGAGCCTGCTGACGCACCTGGTGCGCGAGTTCGGCATCGGCGGCGTGGTCGGCCTGGGCGGCGGCTGGTTGATGCTGCAGATGGTCAACCGCATCAACCTGGCCACCGGCTTGTACCCGATCCTGGTGATCGCCGGTGGCCTGTTCGTGTTCGCCGTGACCAACGCCCTGCACGGCAGCGGCTTCCTCGCCGTGTACCTGTGCGGCCTGGTGATCGGTAACCGCCCGGTGCGCAGCCGTCATGGCATTCTGCATATGCTCGACGGCATGGCCTGGCTGGCGCAGATCGGTATGTTCCTGGTGCTGGGCCTGTTGGTCACCCCCCATGACTTACTGCCCATCGCACTGCCGGCCCTGGGCCTGGCGCTGTGGATGATCCTGTTTGCGCGGCCGTTGT
This sequence comes from Pseudomonas sp. DW-iso3, assembly GCF_058725305.1. Lineage (NCBI taxonomy): Bacteria > Pseudomonadati > Pseudomonadota > Gammaproteobacteria > Pseudomonadales > Pseudomonadaceae > Pseudomonas > Pseudomonas sp. DW-iso3. The sequence goes on along the minus strand of NZ_JBZXDZ010000006.1, from coordinate 353,493 downwards.
CGGTGATGGTCGGCCTGCTGCCCTTCAAGGCGTTCCATGGGCGCGAAAAAGCCTTTATCGCCTGGGTTGGCCTGCGCGGCGCGGTCCCGATCATTCTGGCGGTGTTCCCGCTGATGGCCGGCCTGCCCCATGCGCAGCTGTACTTCAACCTCGCGTTCTTTATCGTACTGGTGTCGCTGCTGGTGCAGGGCACGAGCCTGCCGTGGGTGGCCAAGCTGCTCAAAGTCACCGTACCGCCGGACCCGGCACCGATCTCCCGTGCAGCGCTGGAAGTGCACGTCACCAGCGAGTGGGAGCTGTTCGTCTACCGCCTGGGCGCGGAGAAATGGTGCATCGGCGCTGCCCTGCGCGAGCTGAAAATGCCCGAAGGTACGCGGATCGCCGCGCTGTTCCGTGGCCAGCAACTGCTCCATCCGTCGGGTAGTACCGTGCTGGAAGTCGGCGATTTGCTCTGCGTGATCGGCCACGAACACAACCTGCCGGCACTGGGCAAACTGTTCAGCCAGGCCCCGCAACGCGGTCTCGACCTGCGTTTCTTCGGCGACTTCGTGCTGGAAGGCGATGCCCAGCTGGGCGCGGTTTCGGCGCTGTACGGCCTGAAACTGGAGGGCATCGACCCCGATATGCCGCTGAGCAGCTTCATCACCCAAAAAGTCGGCGGCGCCCCCATCGTCGGCGATCAGGTGGAGTGGAACAACACCATCTGGACCGTCGCGGTCATGGATGGGAACAAGATCGGCAAAGTGGGCGTCAGATTCCCCGAAGGAAGTCGCCCGGGCCCCGGTCTCTTCCTCTAAACTGCGGGGCGACGACGCCCCCGATTCTTCACCTTGCAAGACCGGTCTCTATGCCTACCCTGCGCACGTTCCTCGCCACTGCCCTGCTGGGCCTGACACTTTGTGTCGGCACCGTTCACGCGGCCGACCCGCCCAGCGCCGACGCCATCCAGCAAACCCTGGACAAGTTGCCCGACCGCAAGCTGCCCGACGCCGACATGAAGGCCCTTCAGACCATCCTGCAGCAGACCCTGACGTACCTGGGCAACAAGCAGGATTACGAGCAGCGCCTGGTCGACCTCAAACGCCAGCTGGAAGACGCGCCGCGCCAGACCGCTGATAACCAGCGCGAACTGACCCGGCTCAAGGCCACCAAAATCGTCCCGGTCGCCCAGCGCTACGCCACTTTGCCGGTGCCGCAGCTTGAGCAGTTGCTGGTGCAGCGCACCACCCAGCAAGGCGACCTGCAAAAAGAACTGGCCGACGCCAACAGCCTGTCCATTGCCGCCCAGACCCGCCCCGAGCGCGCCCAGACCGAGATCAGCAGCAGCCAGACGCGCATCCTGCAGATCAATTCGATCCTCAAGGCCGGCAAAGACAACGGCAAAACCCTCAGCGGCGACCAGCGCAACCAGCTCAACGCCGAACTCGCGGCCCTTAGCGCGCTGATCCCCCTGCGCCGCCAGGAACTGGCCGGCAACAGCCAACTGCAAGACCTGGGCAACAGCCAGCACGACCTAGTGATGGAGAAAACCGCGCGCCTGGAACAAGAGATCCAGGACCTGCAGACCCTGATCAACCAGAAGCGCCTGGCCCAGTCCCAACAAACGGTGACCCAACAGTCCATCGAAGCGCAAAAGGCCGGCGGCAGCAGTCTGCTGGCCACCGAGAGCGCAGCCAACCTGAAGCTGTCCGATTACCTGCTCAAAAGTACTGACCGCCTCAACGACCTGACCCAGAAGAACCTGAAAACCAAGCAGCAACTCGACACCGTGACCCAGAGCGACTCGGCCCTGGACGAGCAGATCAACGTGCTCAAGGGCAGCCTGCTGCTGTCCAAGATCCTCTATAAACAGAAACAGGCCTTGCCGCGCCTGACGGTAGACCGCGACCTGGCGGACGACATTGCCAACATTCGCCTGTACCAGTTCGAGGTCAACCAGCAACGTGAACTGATCAGCTCTCCCAGCGCCTATGTGGATAACTTGCTGGCCAACCAGTCGCCGGAAGACGTCACCCCGCAGTTGCGCCGCACCTTGCTGGAACTGGCGATCACCCGCAGCGACCTGCTGGAGCGCCTGAGCCGCGAGCTGAGCGCGCTGCTCAACGAATCCATCACGCTGCAACTGAACCAGAAACAACTGCTCAGCACCGCCACTACCCTGCGGGCGACGCTGGATGAGCAGATGTTCTGGATCCCCAGCAACAAGCCGCTGGACACCGAATGGCTGGAAACGGTCCCGGCGCACCTGAGCAAGCAAGTCGCCACCTTGCCCTGGGCTTCCAGCGTCAGCGAACTGTATGACGGCCTGACCCAGCGCCCGCTGCTGTTCCTGCCCCTGCTGCTGTTGATTGGTGCCCTGCTGTGGCGCCGTAAAAACCTGTATCAGCGCCTGAACAAGGTGCACCTGGACATCGGCCACTTCAAACGTGACAGCCAGTGGCACACGCCACAGGCCATCCTGATCAATATCCTGCTGGCGATGCCGGTGTCCCTGGGTTTGGCGCTGTGCGGCTACGCGTTGCAGATCGACGCTCGTGGGCAAAACGCCAACCTCGGCTCGGCCCTGCTGCAGATCGCCCAGGCCTGGCTGGTGTTCTATACCGCTTATCGCATCCTGGCGCCGGGCGGCGTGGCCGAACTGCACTTCCGCTGGGAAAAGCCCCAGGTCGAATTCCTGCAAGGTTGGGTGCGCAAGCTCGGGTTAGTGGTGCTGGCGCTGGTGGCCGTGGTGGCCATCGCTGAACACCAACCGGCGGCGCTCGCCGACGACGTGCTGGGTATCGGCGTGGTACTGACCTGCTACGCGCTGATGGCCTGGCTGCTCGGCCGCCTGTTGCTCAACAGCCCCACTCATGAAAAGGCTTCGCTGTTTCGCAAGGCCGTGGGCCTGTTGTTTACCGCGCTGCCGGTCGCGCTGTTTATCGCCGTGTGCTTTGGCTACTACTACACCGCGCTCAAGCTCAGCGATCGCCTGATCAACACCCTGTACCTGCTGATGTTCTGGCTGGTGATCGAAGCCACCTTCGTTCGCGGCCTGGGCGTTGCCGCCCGGCGCCTGGCCTACGCGCGCGCCCTGGCCAAACGCCAAGCCGCCAAGGAAGCCGGCGACGGCGAAGCGGTGATCGAAGAACCGACCCTGGACATCGAACAGGTCAACGAACAGTCCATGCGCCTGATCCGCCTGGCCTTGCTCGGCGGCTTCATCGCGGCGTTGTACTGGGTGTGGTCGGACCTGATCTCGGTATTTTCGTATCTGGATAACGTCACGCTGTACGAATACACCAGCGGTACCGGCGCCAATATCAGCATGGTCCCCATCAGCATCGGCGACTTGCTCGGCGCCTTGATCATTATCGGCATCACCTTCGCGCTGGCGCGCAACCTGCCCGGCCTGCTCGAAGTCCTGGTGCTGTCCAAGCTGGACCTGGCCCAGGGCAGCGCCTATGCGACGACTACGTTGCTGTCGTATGTGATTGCCGGCGTCGGTTTCGTCTCCACCCTGTCCACCCTCGGCGTGAGCTGGGACAAGTTGCAATGGTTGGTGGCGGCGCTGTCGGTGGGGTTGGGCTTCGGCATGCAGGAGATTTTCGCCAACTTCATTTCCGGCATCATGATCCTGTTCGAGCGCCCGGTGCGGATCGGCGACACCATCACCATCGGCAACCTGTCGGGCACGGTGAGCAAGATCCGCATCCGCGCCACTACGATCACTGACTTTGATCGCAAGGACATCATTGTCCCGAACAAGACCTTCATTACCGGGCAACTGATCAACTGGTCGCTGACCGACACCATCACCCGCGTCACGTTGAAGCTGGGTGTGGACTACGGCTCCGACCTGGACCGCGTGAAGGAACTGCTGCTCAAGGCCGCCCGCGACAACCCACGGGTACTCAAGGAGCCGGAGCCCCATGTGTACTTCCTCAACTTCGGCGAAAGCACCCTCGACCACGAACTGCGCATGCACGTGCGCGACCTCGGCGACCGTAACCCGGTGATCGACGAAGTGAACCGCTTTATCAATCGCGAGTTCAAGAAAGAGCACATCAACATCTCGTTCCGCCAGATGGAGGTCTACCTCAAGAACCTCCACGGCCAGGAATACAAATTGGTGGAGGTCGACACCCCGGCCAAGCCCGCCAACGACGGCGGTGTGCAGGAACCGCCGCCGAGCAAACTCGACTAACGCCGTTATCCCCAGCAGAATGCTCGGACATTCTGCTGGAGATGGCCGGTGAAAGCCCTCGACGAACTGACCTTCGACAACCGCTTCGCACGCCTGGGCGACGCGTTCTCGACCCACGTATTGCCTGAGCCCCTCGACGCACCGCGCCTGGTCGTGGCGAGCACGGCCGCCATGGCCCTGCTCGATCTTGATCCCGCCGTTGCCGAAACACCGGTGTTCGCCGAGCTGTTCGGCGGCCACACGCTGTGGGCCGAGGCCGAACCGCGGGCGATGGTCTATTCCGGGCATCAGTTCGGTGGCTACACCCCGCAACTGGGCGATGGCCGCGGGTTGTTGCTGGGCGAGGCGTACAACGAGGCCGGCGAGCACTGGGACCTACATCTGAAGGGCGCCGGGATGACGCCTTACTCACGGATGGGCGATGGGCGCGCGGTATTGCGCTCGTCCATCCGCGAGTTCCTGGCCTCCGAAGCACTGCACGCGCTGGGCATCCCCAGCAGCCGTGCGCTGTGCGTGATCGGCTCCGACACCCCCGTGTGGCGCGAGAAGCAGGAGCGCGGCGCGATGGTGTTGCGCATGGCGCACAGTCATATCCGCTTCGGCCATTTCGAATACTTCTACTACACCAAAAAGCCCGAGCAGCAGGCACTCTTGGCCGAGCATGTACTGAACCTGCACTACCCCGAGTGCCGTGAACAACCTGAGCCGTACCTGGCGATGTTCCGTGAAATCGTCGAGCGCAACGCCGAACTGATCGCAAAATGGCAGGCTTATGGCTTCTGCCATGGCGTGATGAACACCGACAACATGTCGATCCTGGGCATCACGTTCGACTTCGGGCCGTTTGCGTTCCTGGATGACTTTGACGCGCATTTCATCTGCAACCACTCCGACCATGAAGGGCGTTACTCCTTCAGCAACCAAGTGCCGATTGGGCAGTGGAACCTCAGTGCATTGGCACAGGCGTTGACGCCGTTTATCAGCGTCGATGCTTTGAAAGAAGCGCTGGGCTTGTACCTGCCGCTGTATCAGGCCAATTACCTGGATTTGATGCGCCGCCGCTTGGGGCTGACCACCGCCGAAGACGATGACCAGAAGCTGGTGGAGCGCTTGTTGCAACTGATGCAGAACAGCGGCGTGGATTACACCCTGTTCTTCCGCCGCCTGGGGGATGAATCGGCGGCGCTGGCGGTGACGCGACTGCGCGATGACTTTGTCGACCTGGCCGGGTTTGATGCCTGGGCTGAGCAGTACAAGGCCCGTGTTGTGCGGGATGGGGAATATAGCCAAGAGCAACGCCGTGAGCGGATGCACGCAGTGAACCCGCTGTACATCCTGCGCAACTACCTCGCGCAGAACGCCATCACTGCAGCCGAGTCAGGGGATTACAGCGAAGTCCGGCGGCTGCACGAGGTGCTGTCCAAGCCGTTTGAGGAGCAAGCGGGGATGGAGCAATACGCACAGCGGCCGCCGGATTGGGGCAAACACCTGGAAATCAGCTGTTCCTCATAGGCGCTGTAGTGGGCGGGCTTGTCTTGCGCGGTTCGGGGCTGCATTTACCTTGATAAATGTCAGCGTCGGCTCCAAATTGGACTTATTGGCCATACCCTAGGAGCCCTCCCGATGTCCGAACCGCTTGTAATCCCCTGCCCCCATTGCAACGGCCTTAACCGCATCCCCGGCGAACGCCTGAGTGACGCGCCCAAATGCGGGCGCTGCAAGCAGCCGGTGTTGTTGAGCAAGCCTTTCGAACTGAAACAGGGCGACTACGCCAGCCAGATTAAGGGCGACCTGCCGTTGCTGGTGGATGTGTGGGCCGACTGGTGCGGGCCGTGCAAGTCGTTCGCGCCGGTGTTTGAGCAGGCGGCCGGACAGTTGCAGGGCAAGTGCCGATTGGCCAAGCTCGACAGCGAGGCCAATCAGCAGCTGTCGGCGCAGTTGGGGATTCGCTCGATTCCCAGTTTGATTCTGTTCAAGAACGGCCGCGAAGTGGCGCGTCAGAGCGGGGCGTTTCCGTTGCCGCAGTTGATGAACTGGTTGCGTAGCCAGGGCGTGTAACGCGGTCAAATGTGGGAGCGGGCTTGCCTGCGATGGCAGTGTTGAATTCACTACAGCTATCGCAGGCAAGCCAGCTCCCACATGGACCGTGTTTCAGCCTCAGGTTAGTGGGGCTTCGCGGTCCATCATCTAGCCGACCAGCATTACGCCGAGTTCGCTTAATTGGTGAATGGCCAAGGCCACGTCGCGGTGTTCGCCGCTGAGGTCGTTGGACAGGTTGAGCAACAAGGTGCGGACGGAGGAGAAGGTTTCGTAGCTGTTGAGGACGAGGGTTTCGGTGGGGAGGTTGGGCGCCACATTGAAAAGACGAATAGACATGCATTTGTTCCCTGATAGGGCCACCACCTTTTCGCTACTAAACGAAGGGCGGTAGCTGTACGCAGGTTAGTAGACCGGGGAACAAAGCAAAGACCGGCGCACCCGAAAGTGCCCTGCGCACAGCCACCATCATATAGGCGATATGCCGCCATGCTTTGGGAGCGGTGTAACTGCTTTGGTCGGTTGGGCTACTAAACCCGATCACTGAACATTCAGCGACCCGGGAACCTTAGAGACGCCCACCCAGACGCACAAGCCGGGCGATTCTGGCTTACCTGTAGGCAACGTTACAAGGCACAACCCCTATTGCCAGACCCGTCCTACAGCCCCCGTGGGAAAAATCCAACTCCAGCTGCAGGAATGCGATACACATGTGGGAGCGGGCTTGCTCGCGAATGCGGTGTTTCAGTCTGTACATCTGAAACTGACACACCGCATTCGCGAGCAAGCCCGCTCCCACAAGGGTTTTGTGTTGTCGTTCAGATCACGCGTTTTCCAGCAGGTTATGCAGCTCGACAAACTGCTGCGTCAGCTTATGCCGCGGGTCCAGGTGGATCAGGGGCTTGTTCTCCTGGTGCGACTCGCGCATGCGCACCGAGCTGGCCAGGTACACCGGCAATACCGGCAGGCCCTCGGCAATCAACTCCTCCAGCATCTGCTGTGGCAGACTCGCCCGCGCCTGGAACTGGTTGACCACGATGCCTTCCACTTCTAGGCCTTCGTTATGGTCTTCCTTCAGTTCTTCAATCTCAGCCAGCAGGCCATACAGGGCTTGGCGCGAGAAGCTGTCGCAATCGAAGGGGATCAGTACACGATCAGCGGCAATCAGCGCCGAAACCGCATAAAAATTCAATGCTGGCGGGGTGTCCAGGTAAATCCGGTCGTAATCTTCGCTCAGCTCATCCAACAGCTTTCGCAGCTTGTTGATCTTGTGCTTGGCCTCGAGCTTGGGCTGCAGGTCCGCCAGTTCGGCGGTGGCGGTGATCACATGCAGGTTGTCGAAGGGCGTCTCGTAGATATCTACTCGGTTTTTCTTCGAAAAAGGCCCGGAAGACAGGGTCTGCTTGAAAAATTCGGCAATGCCCATCGGTATATCGTCGCCGGTCAGCCCAGTGAGGTACTGGGTTGAGTTGGCTTGTGCATCGAGGTCCACCAACAGGGTTCGATAGCCTTCGCTGGCGCTGACTGCCGCCAGGTTGCAGGCAATGCTGGACTTGCCAACGCCGCCTTTTTGATTGAACACCACGCGCCGCATGGAAAAACCTCCGTGTATCAATGAATGCTCGAGTGTAGAGGGCTTAAGCGAATGTTCGCTACCTCGTTCATCCATCCCCGACAAACGAACAGGAAGGGTCTGACAATCCAAATCGGCGAGGGGTAAAGGACAATCCGTAAATAATCCCAACCAAATTGTAATCAGCCGTGAACAATTTTTTACCAATATTTGCTAGAACCCCACGGCACCGGGATAATGCGCACCACTCGGCTATTGCTCCCTGTCCCGGTATTCGGGGCCAAAAGCCGCACATGGAAGCCCGCAGGGGCGGGATAACTTCTCAGTGATCACTTTCAACATCGCCCAATGGCGCGCCTGGGCCCCAGGGCTTGATAGCGTGGACGACTGGCGCGCCTGGTGCCAGGCCCCGGTGTTACTCCCTGCCAGCGATGCCTGCCCTGACGTGTCATTTTTGCCGGCCATGCAACGCCGCCGCCTGAGCCGCCTGGCGCGCATGGCCTTCAGCGTGGGCTGGCCACTGGCCGAGGGCCTGCAGGACCTGCCGTTGGTGTTTATTTCCCGACACGGCGAGACCCCGCGCACCCTCGATATTCTCAGCGATCTGGCCAACGAGCAGCCGCTGTCGCCGACCCAGTTCAGCCTGTCGGTGCACAACGCGGTGATTGGCCTGTGGTCGATCTTGCGCAATGAAACCAGCGAAATGACAGCCCTCGCGGCCGCAGGTGACGGCCTGGAGCACGGCATGCTCGAAGCGGCGGCCTTGCTCAACGAAGGCGCACCCGCGGTCTTGCTGGTCATCACCGAAGAACAGCCGCCCGAAGCCTACGCCAGCTGGATTGTGGACGTGCCGTTTCCCTATGCCCTTGGTCTGCTGCTGACGCCGGGCGACGAGTGGCAGTTGGAACTGAGCAGCGCCAGTGTCCAACTCACTCAAACCCAGTGGCCCCACGCCCTGAACCTGCTGCGCACCCTGCTCACCGAACAGGTCGCCTGCCAACATGCCTGGAAGAACCGTGTATGGAACTGGCAACGCAAGCCCTGAACGACAAACCTCGGGATGCCTATTACTGGCGCCTGTTCGCCACCGCCGCCAGCTTCGCTCTGTTCGGCTTCGGTGGCCTGTGCCTGCGTTTGCTGGTGTTCCCGTTGCTCAGTTGCCTGCCAGGGGACGCTGCAAAACACCGCAGCCGCGCCCGCCATACGATCAGTTGGCTGTTCTGGTTCTTTATCCGCCTGATGCAGCGCGCCGGCGTGCTCACCTACAGCGTCGAAGGCACGGAAAAACTCGGCCGCCCAGGCCAGATGATCATCGCCAACCACCCGTCGCTGATCGACGTGGTGTTCCTGATCGGCTTGGTGCGCCAGGCCAACTGCGTGGTCAAGCAGAGCCTGTGGCAGAACCCCTTCACCCGTGGGCCGGTGCGCGACGCGGGTTATATCAGCAACGACGGCAGTGCCGAAATGCTCGATGCGGCGGCTGATGCCCTGCGTGGCGGCCAAACCCTGATCATCTTTCCCGAAGGCACCCGCACCACACCCGGCGCAGCGCCTGCCTTTCATCGCGGCGGCGCCGCCATTGCGCTGCGCGGTGCGACAATCATCACTCCCGTGGTGATCAAGGTCAGCCCCACGACGCTGACCAAGGCCGAACCCTGGTATCGCATCCCAAAATGCCGCGTGCACTTCAGTTTGCGGGTGGGTGCCGATATAGAACCACAGGCGTTCGCAACACTGGGGCCCCCACCCCAGGCCTCACGCAAGCTCAACGATTACCTGCATCACTATTTTATTAAGGAGCTCGCCGAAGATGAGCGACCAACACCGCCTTGAGCACGACATAAAGATGCTGATCATCGAGGCCTTGGGCCTGGAAGACATCAGCGTCGACGACATCGGTAGCGAGCAAACCCTGTTCGGCGAAGGCCTCGGCCTGGATTCGGTAGACGCCCTGGAATTGGGCCTGGCGATCCAGAAAAAGTACGGCATCAAGATCGACGCCGACGCCAAGGACACCCGCAATCACTTCACCAACGTGGCCAGCCTTGCGGCGTTCGTCACGGCCAGACAGGCAGCTTGAGACCGGACCATGCAAACTCGTGACGATATTTTCAACACCTTGCGCGACGCCTTGGTGGAACTGTTTGAACTGCCGCCGGAACGCGTCACCCTTGACGCCAACCTTTACCAGGACCTGGAAATCGATAGCATCGACGCCGTCGACTTGATCGACCATATCAAGCGCCAAACCGGCAAGAAGATCGCCGCCGAAGAATTCAAGGCCGTGCGTACCGTGAACGACGTGGTTGAGGCGGTGTACCGTCTGGTCCAGCCGGCCGCATGAGCCGGCTGATCGGCCTTGGCCTGTTGTTGGCGGGGCTGCTGTACCCCTTTGCGGTGTATTACGGCACCGAACACTTCGCACCGTGGCAATTCGGGCTGCTGCTGGGCGGCCTGTGGCTGCTGCGCACGCTGACCGGTGCGCGACGCCCCGGCAGCCGCTGGATGGCGTTGGCCGTGATGGTGTTCTGCCTGTTGCTGGCCTGGTTCGACAACCCGCACCTGCTGCGCTGGTACCCGAGCCTGGTCAGCGGGTTTATGTTGGCGCTGTTCGGCCTGAGTCTCAAATACGGCCCGCCGATGGTCGAGCGCCTGGCGCGCATGACCGACCCGGTGTTGCCCGCGCAAGCCATTGTGTATACCCGCCAGGTCACCGTGGTGTGGAGTGTGTTTTTTCTGTGTAATGGCCTGCTCGCCGCCGCCCTCACCCTGTGGGCGCCGCTGAGCTGGTGGACGTTGTACAACGGCCTGATCGCCTACGGGCTGATGGGGCTGTTGTTTGCCGTGGAATGGCTGGTACGACAAAGGGTTCGAGGCCGCGTATGAATGGGTTGAAACTTGAGCACTTGCTGCTTGAGCCGCTGGAACAGCGTCCGGTCACCACCGAACCTGCAATGGATCATGCCCAGCTGTGGGCGCAGTCCTTGAGCCTGGCCGCAGGCCTGCAAGCGCGCGGCATCCAGCGCCTGGCCGTGTACCTGGAAGATGCAGGCCTGCTCGCGATTGCCCTGCTGGGCGCCTGGCGCGCCGGGGTCAGCGTGCTGCTGCCCGCCGACCTGCAACCTCAGACCCGTCAGCGCTGGGACGCCGCCGTTGACGCCTGGCTGACCGAAGCAGCTGACCTGGACGCACTGTTTCAAACACCACTGAGCCCCGCCGCCCTCGATCTGGACAGCTGCCAACTGAGCCTGTGCACCTCCGGCTCCAGCGGCGAGCCCAAGCGCATCGACAAGACACTGCGCCAGCTGGCTAATGAAGTCGAGGCACTGGAAACCCTGTGGGGCCCGGACCTAAAAGACGCGTGCATCATCGGCAGCGTTGCCACTCAACATATCTACGGCTTGCTGTTCCGAGTGCTCTGGCCGCTGTGCGCCGGGCGTACCTTTGTGCGCAAGCAACTGGCCTTCCCCGAAGATTTGCAGCGCGCCAGCCGCGAGCACACGCATTTTGCCTGGGTCGCCAGCCCGGCGCTGCTCAAGCGCATGGGCGACAACCTCGACTGGCCGGCGCTAAGCCAAGTGTCACGGGTGTTTTCCTCCGGCGGCGCACTGCCCGTGGAAGCCGCCGGCAGCCTTTATGACCGCTTGCAGCAATGGCCGACAGAGATCCTCGGCAGTTCGGAAACCGGCGGTATCGCCTGGCGCCAGGGTGCGCAGCCTTGGCAGCCGTTTGCCGACGTGCACCTGAGCCAGGATGCCGACGGCGCCCTGCGCATTGCTTCACCGTATCTGCCTGAAGGGCACATCGAACAAACCGCCGACGCTGCACGTATCCATGCCGATGGCCGCTTCGAGCTGCTGGGTCGTCTGGATCGCATCGTCAAGCTGGAAGAAAAACGCATCTCCCTGCCCATGCTGGAACACGCGCTGATGACCCACCCGTGGGTCGCGGAAACCCGCCTGGGGGTGGTGCAGGAAAACCGCGCGTCCCTTGGCGCCCTGGTGGTGCTGAGTGACGAGGGCCTGCATGCGCTGCGCAATCAGGGCCGTCGCACGCTCACGCAAACCCTGCGCCAACACTTGAGCCAACATTGCGAAGCCCTGGCACTGCCGCGGCGCTGGCGGTTACTGCGCCAGCTGCCCCTGAACAGCCAGGGCAAACTGCCCCAGGCGCAAGTCGAGGGGCTCTTGTTGGCATCACGACCGAAAGCCCCGGAAGTACTGGAGCAGGTCGAAGCCAATGGCGAATGGACCTTGCAACTGAGCGTCCCGCCAGACCTGGCCTACTTCAGCGGGCACTTCCCGGTCACCCCCGTGTTACCGGGGGTGGTGCAGGTGGAGTGGGCATTTAATCTGGGTCAGCAGTTGCTCGACTTGCCGGCAACGTTTGCCGGGATGGAAGTACTCAAGTTCCAGCAACTGGTGCGGCCAGGCGACGCTATCGAATTGCATCTGCGGTTTGATGCGCAACGCGGCAAGTTGTATTTCGCCTATCGCAACGGTGTTGCGGCCTGCTCCAGCGGTCGGATTGTGCTGGAGAGCGTCAATGCATAACCCCTGCGCCCTGATCCCGGTCTACAACCACGAAGCGGCCGTGCCCGCCGTGGTCCGCAGCCTGTTGAACAGTGGCCTGCCTTGCCTGTTGGTCGACGACGGCAGCAGCCCGGCCTGCGCAGCGGTTCTGGCGCAACTGGCGACGATCGACAACGTCACCCTACTGACCTTGCCCACCAACCAGGGCAAGGGCGGTGCAGTGATGGCCGGGTTCCGCGAAGCCGCACGCCTGGGCTTCAGCCACGCCCTGCAAGTCGACGCCGACGGCCAACACGACCTGCGCGAAGTCGAGACCTTCCTCGACACCTCGCGCCGTCACCCCGATGCCATTATCTGCGGCTACCCCGAATACGACGACAGTGTGCCCAAAGGCCGCCTGTATGCGCGCTACCTGACCCACGTGTGGGTGTGGATCAACACCTTGTCGCTGCAGATCCGCGACTCGATGTGCGGCTTTCGCGTGTACCCGCTGACACCGGTGCTGGCGCTGATGGACTCGGCCTACATCGGCACGCGCATGGACTTCGACTCCGACATTCTGGTGCGCCTGGCCTGGCGCAACCAGCCAATGCGCTGGCTGCCGACCCAGGTGCACTACCCCGCCGACGGCCTGTCGCACTTCCGGTTGTTTCGTGACAACGTGCGCATCTCAGCCATGCACACCCGGTTGTTTTTCGGCATGTTGGTGCGGGCGCCGATGATCCTGTGGCGACGGTGGCAGGCATGAGCGACAGCAGCAAACACTGGGCCGACCGCGAGGAACGTGGCAGTTATTGGCTGATGAAGCTCACCGCCTTCGCCGCCAAAGTCCTCGGCCGACGTTTGTTGAGCCCGGTGCTGTACGGCATCGTCCTGTACTTCTTCCTGTTTGGCCGCACCGCGCGCCAGAGCGCCTGGCAATACCAACAGCGCCTGGCCGACTGGAGCGGGCGCGATGAACTGCGCCCCACTCACTGGAAAGTCTTTGGTCAGTTCATGGCGTTTGCCGACTCGCTGCTCGACAAACTCGACGTGTGGAACGGCAAGCTGCGCCTGGAGCAGATCGAGATCAACGACCCGGCGCAATTGCGCGGACAACTGCGCGGCGAACGCGGGCAGATGCTGGTGGGCGCGCACCTGGGCAACTTGGAAGTGTGCCGCGCTCTTGCCGAGATTGGCGAGCAGGTCACCATGAACGTGCTGGTGCACACCAAGCACGCCGAGCAATTCAATCGCCTGCTGGGCGAAGCCGGGGCGACCCATTTGCGCCTGATCCAGGTCAGCGAGCTGGACCCGGCCACCATGCTGCTGCTCAGCCAGCGTCTGGACGACGGCGAGTGGCTGGCGATTGCCGGCGACCGCGTGCCGCTGCACGGCGGGCGCACGGTGCGCGTAGACTTCCTCGGCCATGACGCCGCCTTCCCCCAAGGCCCGTGGCTGCTGGCCGGTTTGCTCAAGTGCCCGGTAAACCTGCTGATGTGCCTCAAGCACAACAGCCGCTATCGCCTGAGCATTGAGCCTTTCGCCGACATGATCGAATGGAAACGCAATACCCGCGAGCAGATCATAGCCCTGTGGACCGCGCGCTACGCCGCGCGCCTGGGTCAGTTCTGCCTGGAAGCGCCCCAACAATGGTTCAACTTTTACCCTTTCTGGAAGACCGATGACGACGCATCTTGAGCCGGTAACCTTTGGCGAACGCGCCTTGCGCATCGAAGACGTGCTGGCCCTGGCCAACCGTCAGGCGCCGACCCAATTGCAGAGCGATGCCGCGTATCGCCAGCGCATTGCCAAGGGCGCGCAGTTCCTCGACTCGCTGCTGGACAAGGAAGGCGTGATCTACGGCGTCACCACTGGCTACGGCGACTCCTGCGTGGTGGCGGTGCCGTTGCAGCACGTCGAGGCCTTGCCCCGTCATCTGTACACCTTCCACGGGTGCGGCCTGGGCAAGTTGCTCGACGCCCAAGCCACCCGCGCCGTGCTGGCCGCGCGTTTGCAGTCGCTGTGCCACGGTGTTTCCGGTGTGCGCGTGGAGTTGCTGGAGCGCCTGCATGCGTTCCTCGAACACGACGTGCTGCCGTTGATCCCGGAAGAAGGCTCGGTGGGCGCGAGCGGTGATCTGACGCCACTGTCCTACGTGGCGGCGACCCTGTCCGGCGAACGCGAAGTGATGTTCCGTGGCGAACGCCGCCAAGCGATCGACGTGCACCGTGAGTTGGGTTGGGAACCGCTGGTCCTGCGTCCCAAGGAAGCCCTGGCGCTGATGAACGGCACCGCGGTGATGACCGGCCTGGCCTGCCTGGCCTTCGCCCGCGCCGACTACCTGCTGCAACTGGCCACGCGCATCACCGCGCTGAACGTGGTGGCGTTGCAAGGCAACCCGGAACACTTCGACGAGCGCCTGTTCGCCGCCAAGCCGCACCCGGGGCAGATGCAAGTCGCCGCGTGGTTGCGCAAGGACCTGGCGATCGATGCGCCAACCGCGCCGCTGCACCGTCTGCAGGATCGCTATTCGTTGCGCTGTGCGCCCCACGTCCTCGGCGTATTGGCCGACAGCCTGAACTGGCTGCGCTCGTTCATCGAGATCGAGCTCAATAGCGCCAACGACAACCCGATCATCGACGCCGAAGAAGAACGCGTGCTGCACGGTGGGCACTTCTACGGCGGGCATATCGCTTTCGCCATGGACAGCCTCAAGACACTGGTGGCCAACGTCGCCGACCTGCTCGACCGTCAGCTCGCGTTGCTGGTGGACGTGCGCTACAACCACGGCCTGCCGAGCAACCTCTCCGGCGCGCCGGCCGACCGCGCGATGATCAATCACGGCTTCAAGGCCGTACAGATCGGTACCAGCGCCTGGACCGCCGAGGCATTGAAAAACACCATGCCGGCCAGCGTGTTCTCGCGCTCTACCGAGTGCCACAACCAGGACAAGGTAAGCATGGGCACCATCGCCGCCCGCGATGCGATCCGCGTGCTGGAACTGACCGAACAGGTCGCCGCCGCCACGCTGCTCGCCGCCAACCAGGGCGTGTGGCTGCGGGCCCAGGCAGAGGATGCACGGCCGTTACCGCCAGCACTGGCGGCGATGCACGAAGCACTGGCCAAGGACTTCCCGCCGGTCATCGAAGACCGTGCGCTGGAAGGCGAATTGCGCCTGTGCCTGCAACGTATCGCCGAGCAACACTGGAGGCTGCATGCGTAGCCAAGGCGTGCTGCATTGCGACACTGAAATCCTCGTGCCGTTTTTTGACGTCGACACCATGAACGTCGTCTGGCACGGGCATTACGTGAAGTACCTGGAAGTCGCGCGCTGCGCGTTGCTGGACAAGATCGGCCACAACTACACGGCGATGCTCGAGTCGGGCTACGCCTGGCCGGTCATCGACATGCAACTGCGCTACGTGCGCGGCGCCGTGTTCGGCCAGACGATCAACGTGCGCGCCAGCCTGGTGGAGTGGGAGAACCGCTTGAAGGTCAATTACCTGATCACCGACCTGGCCAGCGGCGAGCGCTTGACCCGCGCCAGCACCGTGCAAGTCGCCGTAGAAATCGCCAGCCGCGAGATGCAGCTCGCCTCCCCCAAAGTCTTCACCGACACCGTAGAAAGGGCTTTGAAATGAGGTCACATGTGGGAGGGGGCTTGCCCCCGATGGACGTCAACGATAACGCGATCCGCCTGACACTACGCGGCGCCCTCAGGCTCTTCGCGAGCAAGCCCGCTCCCACCTTGATCGCGTTAATCCTGCTATTGGGCATTCCAAGTCTGGCCCATGCCTTCGACTTGCAGCAGCTGAGCGACCAACTTGCAAAACCCTCAGTGATCCACGGCAGCTTCACCCAGGAAAAACACCTGCGCGCCCTGCCCCAACCCTTGGTCAGCAAAGGCACCTTCGTCCTCGCCAAGGACCACGGCCTGCTGTGGCTGCTGAAAACCCCGCTGCAACAGGACTACCGCATCAGCCCCCAGGGCATTGCACGCCGCGACGCCAATGGCTGGCAACTGCTGCCGAACAAGAGCGCCGGTGCCGAACAGAACCGCCTGTTCCTCGCCGTGCTCCAGGGCGACAGCAGCGGCTTGCAGCGTGACTTCGAATTGCAGCTGCAAGGCGAGGCCAAACAGTGGAAGCTCACGTTGATCCCGCGCTCACTGTTGCTCAAGCAAGTCTTCACCCAGATCAACATCGAAGGTGGTGACTTGGTGCAAACCATCGAACTGCTGGAAACCCAAGGCGACAGCACCGTGCTGCGTATGCAGGACAGTACCGCCAGCCAGCCATTGAGCGACGCGGAGCAACACGACTTTGCCCAGTGAACGCCTGCTGCCGCGCCTGTTCCTGATCCTGCTGGTCGCGGTGCTCGCCCTGGCCGGCTGGCAGTGGCGCCATGGCGCGCCGTTGTCCGCCAACCTGATGGAGCTGGTGCCGGGCAACACGCCGGACGCCCTGGAGCAGCAAGCGGAACAGCGTATGCAGGAGCCGCTGAACCGCGAGCTGCTGGTATTGGTAGGCCATGCCGACCGCCAGCAAGCCGTGGCCGTCGCGCAGCAATTGGGCGAACACTGGCAGGCCAGCGGGTTGTTTGAAAAAGTGCAGTGGAACCTGCAAGCCGATTTGCCGGCGCTGCGCGAGCAATTGCTGCGCGGTCGCCTGGCGATGCTCTCGGCCAAGGACCGCGAGCAACTGATCGAGCACCCCGACGCGTTTATCCAGGAGCGCGTGCAAGCCCTCTTCGACCCCTTTACCGGCTTCAGTTTGGTGCCAAGCCAGGATGACTGGCTGGGCCTCACCGGGCGTATCCAGAACAGCCAGCCGCAACAGGGTTCGGTGCAGTTGGATATCGGCAGCGGCGCACTGATCGCCGATGCCGACGGCAAGAGCTGGGTGCTGCTGCGTGCGCGCACCACCGGCAATGCCTTCGACATGAAACTGCCGCTGCAGGTGGCGGATCTGCTTCAGGCCAGTCGCACCCAAGCCAGCGCACACGGTGCGCAACTACTGGCAGCCAGCGGCTTGCTGTACGCCGCCAATGGTCAGCAGCAAGCCACGCGGGAAATCACCTGGGTCGGCGGCGGCGCTACCGTCGGCATCCTGTTGTTACTGTTGCTCGCATTCCGCCGCTGGCGCGTGTTGCTGGCCTTTGTGCCGGTGCTGGTGGGCATGCTGTTTGGCGCGGTGGCCTGTGTAGCGCTGTTCGGGCATATGCATGTGATGACCTTGGTGCTCGGTTCCAGCCTGATCGGCGTAGCGGTGGATTACCCGCTGCACTACCTGTCGAAAAGCTGGAGCATGCGCCCATGGCGCAGCTGGCCGGCGTTGCGCCTGACCTTGCCCGGCCTGAGCCTGAGCCTGGCGACCAGTTGCATCGGTTACCTGGCGCTGGCCTGGACGCCATTCCCGGCGTTGACGCAAATCGCGGTGTTCTCCGCTGCCGGCCTGGTCGGCGCCTACCTGTCCGCCGTGTGCCTGTTGCCGGCGCTGCTCAAAGGCGTCGAGTTGCGCCCGGCGCAGTGGCCGCTGCGCATCGCTGAATGCCTGTGGCGGGTGCGCGAATCGCTGCTCAAGCGCGTACCGAGCCCCGTACTGCTGGCGCTGGTGCTGCTGTTTTGCGCCGGTGGGCTGTGGCACCTCAACAGCAAAAACGATATCCGCCAATGGATCGGCGCGCCGCCGCAATTGCTGGAAGAAGCACAGGCCGTCGCGCGGATTACCGGGTTCCAGCCCACCAGCCAGTTTTTCCTGGTGCGGGCGCAGGATGAGCGGCAGTTGCTGGAGCGCCAAAGCGCACTGGCGCAGCGCCTGGATCAATTGGTGAACATGGATAAGCTCAAGGGCTATCTGGCGCTCAATCAACTGGTCAGCCTGCCCGCCGAGCAGCAACAACTGCGTGATGCCTTGAACACACTGACGCAACACTGGCAGCCATTGCTGGCCCTTGGCGTACCGGCCAGCGCCCTGCAAGCCGAGGTGACGCAACTGCAAGCGTTGCCTACGCAAACTATCGAGGCCGCACTGGTAGGCCCATTGGCCGAGCCTTGGCGCACCTTGTGGCTGGGCCCGGTGGACGGCGGCGTGGCGGCGATGGTCAGCCTGCAAGGCCTGAACAACCCGGCGCTGCTGCGGGTGCAAGCGGTGGATTTACCCGGCGTGCAACTGGTGGACCGCCTGGGTGACTTGAACCGGGTGTTCGCCGACACACAGATCAGCGCGGCAGAACTGAAGTTGATGTCCTGCGTGTTGATTGTACTGTTGCTGATCCTGCCGTTCGGCTTCGGCGGTGCCTTGCGCATCGTCGCGCTGCCGCTGCTTGCTGCGCTGTGCAGCCTGGCCAGCCTCGGTTGGCTGGGCCAGCCGCTGACGCTGTTCAGCCTGTTTGGCCTGCTGTTGGTCACGGCGATCAGCGTCGACTACGCGATCCTGATGCGCGAGCAGATTGGCGGCCCTGCGGTCAGTCTATTGGGAACATTGCTGGCGGCGCTGACAACCTGGCTGTCGTTTGGTCTGCTGGCCGTATCCAGTACACCGGCAGTGAGTAATTTCGGCTTATCGGTCAGCCTGGGACTGGCATTCAGCTTTATGCTGGCACCCTGGGCCGGGCAACAGAAACACGCCTTATGAATGTGATTATCGCCAATGTGGCAAGGAGCCCTCGTGCCCATAGTTGAAATGGAACGTCGCCAGGTGGTGGTGATCGGTGCCGGTCCGTCCGGGGCCATCGCCGCCGCGCTGTTAAAGCGCAAAGGGCATGATGTATTGATCATCGAGCGCCAGCATTTCCCGCGGTTCTCGATCGGCGAAAGCCTGCTGTCCCACTGCATCGACTTCATCGAAGAAGCGGGCATGCTCGAAGCGGTACAGGCCGCAGGGTTTCAGGTGAAAACGGGTGCAGCGTTCGCCTGGGGCGAGCGCTACAGCGCCTTTGATTTCAGTGACACCTTCAGCAACGGCAAGCCCACCACCTTCCAGGTGCAGCGCGGCGAGTTCGACAAGCTGCTGGCCGATCAAGCCGCGCTGCAAGGCGTGGAGATTCGCTACGGCGAGACCCTCGTCGGCGTGGACTTCAAGGGCGAATCCCGTTACCTGCATGTACGCCGTGAGAACGGTAGCGAGTACCACCTCAAGGCCAAGTTCGTGCTCGATGCCAGCGGCTATGGCCGCGTGCTGCCGCGTTTGCTGGACCTGGATCTGCCGTCCGACTTTCCTGTGCGCCAGGCCGTGTTCACCCACGTCGAAGACCGCATCGAACATCCTGGCTTCGACCGTAACAAGATTCTGGTGACCACACATCCGACCCAGCGTGACATCTGGTTCTGGACCATCCCGTTCAGCAACGGTCGCTGCTCGGTGGGCGTGGTCGCGGCCAAGGAACATTTCGACGGCCGCGATGGTGACCTCGATGCCTGTCTGCGCGGCTTTATCGAGGAAACCCCAAGCCTGTCCGGCGTGCTGCAAAACGCCGTGTGGGATACGCCCGCGCGCACCATCGGCGGCTACGCGGCCAACGTCAAAACCCTGCACGGGCCGGGCTTTGCATTGCTGGGCAATGCGGCGGAATTCCTCGACCCGGTGTTTTCCTCCGGGGTGACCATCGCCATGCGCTCGGCGAGCATGGCCGCTGGCGTGCTGCATCGTCAGCTCAAAGGCGAAACCGTGGACTGGGAGAGCGAATTTGCAGCGCCGTTGAAACGTGGCGTGGACACCTTCCGCTGCTACGTCGAGGGTTGGTACGCCGGGACCTTCCAGGATGTGATCTTCCATCCGGACAGTTCGCCGGACATTCGCCGGATGATCTGTTCGATCCTCGCCGGTTACGCGTGGGATGAGCGCAACCCGTTTGTGAGCGAGCCCAAGCGCCGGTTGCGGATGTTATCGGAGATTTGTGCGAGTGAGCCGGTATGAGCAGTCAGTACCTGAGTAAAAACTACGTCGAAGAGACCAAGTTCGGCTTTTGGTTCCTGCGCAGCCACACCTGGCAGCACCATGTGCTGCGCGTGGCGATCAACGACCTGCGTAGCCTGTTTACCGACTCCTTGCCAGAAGCGCCGGTACTGCTGGACGCCGGTTGTGGCCAGGGCAAATCGTTCCAGTACTTGCAGCAGGTGTTCGCCCCCGCGCGCCTGATCGGCCTGGATGCCGACCCGCACAGCCTGGAACTGAGCCGTGAAGAAGCCAAGCGCCAAGGCTTGGCCATCGAGCTGATCGGCAGCGACTGCGCCACCTTGCAAGTGCCGGACGAAAGCGTCGATATCCTGTTCTGCCACCAGACCTTCCACCACCTGGTGGAACAGCACCGCGCACTCAAGGAGTTCTACCGCGTGCTCAAGCCGGGTGGTTATCTGCTGTTTGCCGAATCCACCGAAGCCTATATCGACACCTGGGTGATCCGCTGGCTGTTCCGCCACCCGATGCATGTGCAGAAAAGCGCCGAAGAGTACCTGGAGATGATCCGCGAGCAGGGTTTTGAATTCGGCCCGCAACACGTCTCGTATCCATACCTGTGGTGGAGCCGTTCCCGCGATTTCGGCCTGCTGGAACGCTGGGGCCTGCGCAAGGCGCCACCGGTAGGCCAGCGTGAGGAAACGTTGGTCAACTGTGTGGCACGCAAACCTCTGACGAGCGCTGCCCCATGATGCGCACGTGGTTGATCGCCTGCCTGTTGCTGCTGAGCGCCTGCGCCAGCCAACCGCCGCTGCCCGAGAAAACCCCAACCCTGGCCTTGCCGGTGCAACTGCATGTGCAGCGCCTGGCCGATGGCCAGAGCCAGGACTGGCTGCTGGTGATCCAGCGCGAAGGCGGCGGCATTCGGTGGTCGATGATGGACCCGCTGGGCATCCCCCAGGCCCGCCAAAAACTGATCGATGGCAAATGGCAGGCCGATGGCTTGCTGCCGCCCAACCCCCAGGCGCGTGAGCTGTTTGCCGCGTTGCTGTTTGCCTTGACCTCGGCGGATGACGTGCGCGCGCTCTACCCCAGCGCCCAGGCCATGGACCTGACGCGCACCCTGCCGGGGCATTGGCAGATTGTGTATCAATCGTCCGAGGTCTTCAGCGTGAACATCACCGGCCAGCCCTTGAGCTACCGCATCACGCCGCTCGGAGCCGCCCGATGAGCGCCTACCTCAACGCGCTGGGCGTGATCTGCGCCCTTGGCCGTGGCCAGGATGAAGTCAGCCGTAACCTGTTTGCCGGTGACTGCAGCGGGATGCGCGCCGAAAGCGGCTGGGTGCCGGAGCGCGTATTACCGGTGGCCGGTGTACACGGCGAGCTGGCGACCATCCCCGCCGAGCTGGGCCAGCAAAGCAGCCGCAATAACCAGTTGCTACTGGAGGCCGCGTTGCAGATCGAGGGCGCGATCCGCCAGGCGATCCACACCTACGGCGCTTCGCGGGTCGGCATTGTGCTCGGCACCAGCACCTCGGGCATCGACGAGGCCAGTCGTGGCATCGCCCACTTCCTGCGGGAACAGCAATTCCCCGGCGACTACGACTACCAGCAACAGGAACTCAGCGCGCCGGCAAATTTCCTCGCCGACTGGCTGCAACTGAGCGGCCCGGCTTATGTGATTTCCACCGCCTGCACCTCCAGCGCCCGCGCCTTGATGAGTGCCCAGCGCTTGCTGGACCTGGGCGTGTGCGATGCGGTGATCTGCGGCGGCGTCGACAGCCTGTGCAAGCTGACCCTCAACGGTTTCAGCTCATTGGACGCGGTGTCGAACGAACGCTGCAATCCGTTCTCGGTGAACCGCAACGGCATCAACATCGGCGAAGCGGCCGTGCTGTTTCTGATGAGCAAGGAGCGCGCGCCCATCGCCCTGCTGGGCAGCGGCGCCAGTTGCGATGCACACCATATCTCGGCGCCCGAGCCCACCGGCAAAGGCGCATTGCAGTCGATGCGCAAGGCCTTGGCCAGCGCCCAACTGCAGCCCGAGCAGATTGGTTACCTGAACCTTCACGGCACGGCGACCCAACATAACGACGCCATGGAAAGCCTGGCCGTCGCCAGCCTGTTCCCGGACGGCGTGGCCTGTTCGTCGACCAAACCCATGAGCGGCCACACCCTGGGCGCAGCCGGGGCGCTGGAAGCTGCGTTCTGCTGGTTGAGCCTGGCTCACAACCGCGTCCCTCCCCATGTGTGGGACGGCCAGGCCGACCCGGCACTGCCCGCTTTACAATGGGCGCAAGCTGCAGAACCCCTGGGAAAGCGCTGCCTGATGAGCAATTCGTTTGCCTTCGGCGGTAACAATGTCAGCCTGATAATCGGAGAGGCCCCATGATCGATTGGCCACTCGCCGAACTGCTGCCCCACGCGGGCGACATGATCCTGATCGACCAGGTGCTGTCGTTCGATGAAGAGCAGATCCACACCCGCATGACCGTCAAACCCGGCGGCCTGTTCAACCGCCCGGACGGCAGCCTGCCGGCCTGGGTCGGCATCGAGTTGATGGCGCAAAGCGTCGCCGCCTACGCCGGTTGCCGCGCGCGTCAGAAAGGCGAAGCCGTGGAGCTGGGCTTCCTGCTCGGCACACGTAAATTCGAGTGCAACGTGGATTGCTTCCCGACAGGCGCTGAGCTGGCGATCCACGGCCTGCGCTCCCTGGAAGACGACAACGGCATGGGTGTGTTCGAATGCCACCTGACCGGTGATGGAATCCAGGCCAGCGCCCGTTTGAATGTATTTCGACCGCCCCAGGCGGCTAACTATTTAGATGAATCGAAGGACGTAACGCCATGACTGAATCCGTACTGGTCACCGGCTCCAGCCGTGGCATCGGCCGCGCTATCGCCCTGCGCCTGGCCCAGGCCGGGCATGACATCGTGCTGCATTGCCGCAGCGGTCGTGCCGAAGCCGATGCAGTGCTGGCCGAGGTTGAAGCCCTGGGCCGCAAGGCGCGGGTGCTGCAGTTCGATGTGGCGGACCGTGCTGTGTGCAAAGCCATCCTGGAAGCCGATGTCGAGCAACATGGCGCCTATTACGGCGTGGTGCTCAACGCCGGACTGACCCGTGACGGCGCCTTCCCGGCCTTGTCGGAAGACGACTGGGACGTGGTGATGCGCACCAACCTCGACGGTTTCTACAACGTGCTGCACCCGGTGATGATGCCGATGATTCGTCGTCGCGCGGCCGGGCGTATCGTCTGCATCACCTCGGTTTCCGGTCTGATCGGCAACCGCGGCCAGGTCAATTACAGCGCCTCCAAAGCCGGCTTGATCGGTGCGGCCAAGGCCCTGGCCATCGAGCTGGGCAAACGCAAGATCACCGTCAACTGCGTCGCCCCCGGCTTGATCGACACCGCCATGCTGGATGAGAACGTGCCGGTGGAAGAACTGATGAAGATGATCCCGGCGCAGCGCATGGGTACGCCGGAAGAAGTGGCCGGTGCGGTGAATTTCCTGATGTCGGCCGAGGCAGGCTACATCACGCGCCAGGTCCTGGCCGTGAATGGAGGCCTGTGCTGATGAAGCGCGTTGTCGTCACCGGCATGGCCGGCATGACCTCCCTGGGCAGCGATTGGGACACCATCGCCGCCAACTTCCGCGCCAACCGCAGCGGCATTCGGCGCATGGACGAGTGGGACCGCTTTACCGAATTGAACACGCGCCTGGCCGGGCCGATCGACGATTTTGTCGTGCCCGCTCACTGGACACGCAAGCAACTGCGCAGCATGGGCCGGGTGTCACGCCTGGCGGTGTGGGCGGCGGAACAGGCGTTGCAGGACGCCGGCTTGCTCGGCGACGAGTCGATCAAGGACGGGCGCATGGGTGTGGCCTGCGGCTCGTCCACCGGCAGCACCGACGAGATCAAGGCGTTCGGCAACATGCTGCTGAACTCGGTGGCCGAGGGGCTGAATGCCAACTCCTATGTGCGCATGATGCCGCACACCACGGCGGCGAATATCAGCATCTTTTTTGGCCTGACCGGGCGGCTGATCCCCACCTCCAGCGCCTGCACCAGCGGCAGCCAGGGCATCGGCTATGCCTATGAAGCGATCAAGTTCGGCCGCTTGCCATTGATGCTCGCCGGCGGCGCCGAAGAGCTGTGCCCCACCGAAGCCATGGTGTTCGACGCGCTCTACGCCACCAGCCTGAAAAATGATGCGCCGCAGACCAGCCCGCGCCCCTACGACAGCGGCCGCGACGGGCTGGTGATCGGCGAAGGCGGCGGCATGCTGGTGCTCGAAGAACTGGAACATGCGTTGGCCCGTGGTGCGCATATCCACGCCGAACTGGTGGGCTTCGGCAGCAACGCCGATGGCCAGCACACTACCCGCCCGGAACAGAAAACCATGCGTCGTGCGATGGAACTGGCCCTGGAAGATGCCGGGCTTGAACCTTCCGCGATCGGCTACGTAAACGGTCACGGCACAGCGACCGACCAGGGCGATATCGCCGAGACGTTGGCCACCAGCAGTCTGTTCGGCAGTCGCATGCCCATCAGCTCGCAGAAGAGTTTCCTCGGCCACACCTTGGGTGCATGCGGCGCGCTGGAGTCATGGTTCAGCATCGAGATGATGAACCGCGACCAGTACGTGCACACCTTCAACCTGGAGTCGGTAGACCCGCAATGCGGAGAGCTGGATTACCTGCAAGGTGAGTTCCGCGAGATGCACCACGACTACGTGATGAACAACAACTTTGCCTTTGGCGGCGTCAATACGTCGCTGATCTTCCGCCGCTGGTCCTGACTTTTTAATCGATTGGAGAATACGGAATGTCTTCCTTGCTACGCGTCACCCTGATCACCCTGACCCTGCTGGTCACCGCCGGCTGCACCAGCAAGCCGATCCTCAACACCCTGCACGACCTGCCGGCCAACGCCCAAGTCAGCGAAGAAAAAATGAAAGCGGTGATCGTCAACGCCCTGCAAAAACGTGAATGGACGGTTCAACGCCTGAGCCCACAACTGGTGCAGGCCGAGATCACGGTGCGCAACCAGTATTACGCGGCCATCGACATTCGCTACACCCGCAACAGCTACGCGATCACCTACCGTGACAGCCGCGACCTCGGTTACAAGGACGGCAAGATCCATCGCAACTACAACCGTTGGGTGAACAACCTGGACAGCGACATCATGGCGGGGTTGCGCAGCAATGGTGTGAGTGGTGAGGCAGGGTCGGCGGCGCAGTTGTTTGAGCAGACGGGCAGTACCAAGCAGAACTGAGGTAGTCGCGCCCTCAGAAACGACAAAGGGCGCCTTTCGGGAACTCAGGCATATGCCTGAAGCAACCACAGTTGGAAAACTGCGACGATCAAATGTGGGAGCTGTCGAGCTTTAGCGAGGCTGCGATGCAGGCGCTGCGGTCTTGCAGACACGGCGCGGTGATCCTTTCGCAGCCTCGCTGAAGCTCGACAGCTCCCACCTCGATATGCTTCGCGTTGAAGTACGCGTGCTTACTGAGCGGATTTACGCGTTAACAACTTTACAAACGCCGCAGCCATCGGCGTCTCACAAGCTCCTTTCGGGAACTCGGGCATATGCCTGACGCAACCACAGTTGGAAAACTGCGACGATCAAAGGTGGGAGCTGTCGAGCTTTAGCGAGGCTGCGATGCAGGCGCTGCGGTCTTGCAGATACGGCGCGGTGATCCTTTCGCAGCCTCGCTAAAGCTCGACAGCTTCCATTCGATCTGCTTCGCGTTGAAGTACACGTTCTTACTGAGCGGATTTACGCGTTAACAACTCCACAAACGCCGCAGCCATCGGCGTCTCACAAGCCCCTTTCGGGAACTCGGGCATATGCCTGAAGCAACCACAGCTGGAAAACTGCGACGAACAAAGGTGGGAGCTGTCGAGCTTTAGCGAGGCTGCGATGCAGGCGCTGCGGTCTTGCAGATACGGCGCGGTGATCCTTTCGCAGCCTCGCTAAAGCTCGACAGCTTCCATTCGATCTGCTTCGCGTTGAAGTACACGTTCTTACTGAGCGGATTTACGCGTTAACAACTCCACAAACGCCGCAGCCATCGGCGTCTGCGCGCCTTTTCGCTGCACCAGCCATACTGATGTCACTGCCTCAGGGTCCAGCAAGGTGCGATACACCACTCCGTCAATCCGTATGCGCTGGTAAGACGCGGGCAGCACCGACACGCCCAACCCCGCCGCGACCAGACCGATGATGGTCATCGCCTCCCCCGCTTCCTGGGCAAAATGCGGGCTGAAACCGGCGTCTCGGCACAGGCTGAGCAACTGCGCGTAGAGTCCACTGCCGTAGCTGCGCGGGAAAAACACGAATGGTTCTTCCGCCAACTGCGCCAGGTGCAGGCCACGCTCACTGCCTGCTACCAACGGGTGGCCAGCGTTCATGACGGCCACCAGCGGTTCGCGCATCAACTCGACCACACTCAGTGAGTCCGGCAACGGCAGGGGGCGCATCAAGCCCACCTGAATCGACTCGTCCACCAGCGACTCGGCCACCTCGGTGCTGCTCATCTCTTGCAGATTGAGATGCACCGCCGGGAACGCCTGGCGAAATGCAAAGATCGCCTGGGGAATGCTGGAGTTAAACGGTGCCGATGACGTGAAGCCGATCTTCAATTCACCCAGCTCACCCAGCTGCGCCCGGCGCGCTACATCCGCCGCCTTGTCCACCTGCGCCAGCACCAACCGCGCCTCGTGCAGGAACAAACGCCCCGCCTCGCTCAGCTCGACCCGACGATTGGTACGCTCGAACAACCGCGCGCCCACCTCCTGCTCCAGCGCCTGTATCTGCTGACTCAGCGGCGGCTGCGAGATGCCTAGCACCTGCGCAGCCCGGCCAAAGTGCAGTTCTTCGGCGACGGCAATGAAGTACCGCAAGTGACGCAATTCCATGCAAACCTCATTAGGTCGTAAAAACTATCAAACAGGTCGAACAATATATTGGAAAGAATCATTAGCCAGCTATATTCTTTTTTGCATGGCCGGTCCTGGCACGCTCTTCCTCCCCGAGGTCCCCGTGAATTCTGCTGTCGCTCCACTTGCTCAAGAAGTCCCGCCCACTGCCCTCGATGAGGTAGTGGCCCAGCTCAATGACGCGTACATCGAAAAAGGCACGCCGATGTTCATGCGCACGGTGCTGGCGCTGTTCTCCGGGGGGTTCGCCACCTTTGCCCTGCTGTATTGCGTGCAGCCGATGATGCCGGCGCTGTCCCACGAGTTTTCCATCAATGCCGCGCAGAGTAGTCTGATCCTGTCCGTGTCCACCGCGATGCTCGCGCTGGGCCTGCTGATTACCGGGCCGATTTCCGACACCCTGGGACGTAAACCGGTGATGGTCGCCGCGTTGTTCTGCGCGGCGTTCGCGACGATTGCCAGTGGTTTGATGCCGTCCTGGGAAGGGATTCTATTCATGCGCGCACTGGTGGGCCTGTCGCTGAGCGGCCTGGCCGCCGTGGCCATGACCTACCTGAGCGAAGAGATCCACCCGCAGCACATCGGCCTGGCCATGGGCCTCTACATTGGTGGCAACGCGATTGGCGGCATGAGCGGGCGCCTGATCATCGGCGTGTTGATCGACTTCGTCAGCTGGCACACCGCAATGTTGATCATCGGCGCCCTGGCGCTGATCGCCGCCACGGTGTTCTGGAAAATCCTCCCCGAATCGCGCAACTTCCGCGCCAGCAGTCTCAAGCCGCGTAGCCTGGTGGACGGCTTTGTCATGCACTTCAAGGATGCGGGCCTGCCGTGGCTGTTCCTCGAAGCCTTCCTGCTGATGGGCGCGTTCGTGACGATGTTCAATTACATCGGCTATCGCCTGCTGGCCGATCCCTACGACCTGAGCCAAGCCGTGGTCGGCCTGCTGTCGCTGGTGTACCTCTCGGGTATCTACAGTTCGGCGAAAATCGGCTCCCTGGCCGACCGCCTCGGTCGCCGCCGCGTGCTGTGGGCCACCATTGTGCTGATGCTCGCCGGCATGCTCCTGACCCTGTTCAGCCCACTGTGGCTGGTGGTGCCGGGCATGCTGATCTTTACCTTCGGCTTCTTCGGCGCCCACTCGGTGGCCAGCAGCTGGATCGGCCGCCGCGCGGTCAAGGCGAAGGGGCAGGCATCGTCGCTGTACCTGTTCTGCTACTACGTGGGGTCGAGTATTGCCGGAACGGCGGGCGGGTTCTTCTGGCACTTTGCCGGGTGGAACGGCATCGGCGCGTTTATCGTGGCGCTGTTGATGGGTGCGTTGCTGGTGGCGTTGAAGTTGGCGAAGTTGCCGCCGTTGGGGAATGTGAAGGCCTGATACGGTGCTGCTTTAAATGTGGGAGCGGGCTTGCTCGCGAATGCAGTGTATCAGGCATGACTGTATCAACTGACACTCCGCATTCGCGAGCAAGCCCGCTCCTCCCACATTTGTTTTGCGTGTTATTCGTGGTATTGCGCGGACAGTTCATGCACCGCGCGCAGGAACGCGCCGGCATGCTCCGGATTCACTTCCGGCGTAATGCCATGGCCCAGGTTGAATACATGCCCGGTACCCTTGCCGTAGCTGGCGAGGATGCGGCCAACTTCGGTGCGGATCGCTTCCGGCTTGGCATACAGCACGGTCGGGTCCATGTTGCCTTGCAGCGCGACCTGGCCGCCAACGCGACGGCGGGCTTCGCCAATGTCGCAGGTCCAGTCCAGGCCAAGGGCGTCAGCACCGGCGTCGGCAATGCTCTCCAGCCACAGGCCACCGCCTTTGGTGAACAGGATGACCGGCACTTTACGGCCTTCGTGTTCACGGATCAGGCCGCTGACGATCTTGCGCATGTAGGCCAGGGAGAACTCCTGGTAGGCCGCCGCCGACAGGTTGCCACCCCAGGTGTCGAAGATCTGCACCGCTTGCGCGCCGGCCATGATCTGTCCGTTGAGGTAGGAAGTGACCGACTGCGCCAGCTTGTCCAGCAGCAGGTGCATGGCTTGCGGGTTGTCGTAGAGCATGGCCTTGGTCTTGCGGAAGTCTTTCGACGAGCCGCCTTCGACCATGTAGGTGGCCAGGGTCCAAGGGCTGCCGGAGAAGCCGATCAGCGGCACGCGGCCGTTAAGCTCGCGGCGGATAGTGCTCACGGCGTCCATCACGTAACCGAGGTCTTTGTGCGGATCAGGGATCGGCAGCGCTTCGATATCGGCCAGGGTGCTGACGACTTTCTTGAAACGCGGACCTTCGCCGGTTTCAAAGTACAGGCCTTGGCCCATGGCGTCAGGGATGGTGAGGATGTCGGAAAAGAGGATGGCCGCGTCCAGTTGTGGGTAGCGGTCCAGCGGCTGCATCGTGACTTCGCAGGCGAACTCCGGGTTCATGCACAGGCTCATGAAGTCGCCGGCATGGGCGCGACTGGCGCGGTACTCCGGCAGGTAGCGACCGGCTTGGCGCATCATCCACACAGGGGTGACGTCCACAGGTTGCTTGAGCAGGGCACGAAGGAAACGGTCGTTCTTGAGGGCAGTCATGTCGGCATCCGCAAAAAAAGTACGGGCATTTTCTCAGAGCCGGACGCAAAAGGCACGGAGTGAGCCGTGCCTTTTGTCTATCGGGTCAATTTGTCGCAATGACTGGCGACGCAAACCCCACTGTGGAACGGGGTTTGTGTGGGAGCTGGCTTGCCTGCGATGGCGGTGGTGAATTCACGATTGCTATCGCAGGCAAGCCAGCTCCCACATTCGATCCCATTTCAACCCATGACTTTATTGAATACACACAAACCAATGTGGGAGCGGGCTTGCTCGCGAACGCGGTGGGTCAGTCGATACATCTGGTGACTGATAAACCGCATTCGCGAGCAAGTCGAACCGCCGCTCCCACATTTGATCCCATTTCAACCTGGAATCAGGGTCAGACTTGCAGGTAGTCCAGGATCCCTTCGGCGGCATTGCGGCCTTCGAAGATCGCCGTCACCACCAGGTCAGACCCGCGCACCATGTCGCCACCGGCGAAGATTTTCGGGTTGCTGGTCTGGTGCTTGTACTGGCCTTGTTCCGGGGCGACGACGCGGCCCTGGCTGTCGGTCTGGATCTGGAACTGCTCGAACCACGGCGCCGGGCTTGGGCGGAAACCGAAAGCGATGACCACGGCGTCGGCCGGGATGATCTCTTCGGAACCCGGGATCGGCTCGGGGCTGCGACGGCCACGGGCGTCCGGTTCGCCGAGACGGGTCTCGACCACCTTCACGCCTTCGACGCGGTCTTCACCGACAATCGCAATCGGCTGGCGGTTGTAAAGGAATTTCACGCCTTCTTCCTTGGCGTTCTTCACCTCTTTGCGCGAGCCCGGCATGTTCGCTTCGTCACGACGATACGCACAGGTCACCGACTTGGCGCCCTGGCGAATCGACGTCCGGTTGCAGTCCATCGCGGTGTCGCCACCGCCCAGCACCACAACCTTCTTGCCCTTCATGTCGACGAAGTCTTCCGGCGACTTTTCGAAGCCCAGGTTGCGATTCACGTTGGCGATCAGGAAGTCGAGCGCGTCATACACGCCTGGCAGGTCCTCACCGGCAAAGCCGCCCTTCATGTAGGTGTAGGTGCCCATGCCCATGAACACGGCATCGTATTCTTCGAGCAGTTGCTCCATGGTCACGTCTTTGCCGATCTCGGTGTTCAGGCGGAACTCGATGCCCATGCCGGTGAACACTTCTCGACGGTTGCTCAGTACGGTTTTTTCCAGCTTGAACTCGGGGATGCCGAAGGTCAGCAGGCCGCCGATTTCCGGGTTCTTGTCGAACACCACCGGGGTCACGCCACCCCGCACCAGCACGTCGGCACAGCCCAGGCCCGCCGGGCCCGCGCCAATGATCGCGACACGCTTGCCGGTCGGCTTGACCTTGGACATGTCCGGACGCCAGCCCATGGCGAACGCGGTATCGGTGATGTACTTCTCCACCGAACCGATGGTCACCGCGCCGAAGCCGTCGTTGAGGGTGCACGCACCCTCGCACAGACGGTCCTGCGGGCACACCCGGCCGCACACTTCCGGCAGGGTGTTGGTCTGGTGCGACAGCTCGGCGGCGGCGAGGATGTTGCCCTCGGCCACCAGCTTGAGCCAGTTGGGAATGAAGTTGTGCACCGGGCACTTCCATTCGCAATACGGGTTACCGCAACCCAGGCAGCGGTGGGCCTGGTCGGCCGAGTGCTGGGGTTTGAAGGGTTCGTAGATCTCCACGAACTCTTTCTTGCGTTGACGCAACAGTTTCTTCTTCGGATCTTTGCGCCCGACATCGATGAACTGGAAGTCGTTATTCAGACGTTCAGCCATGTTAAAACCTCATCAAACTCTTCAGGCGCATATCACTGCGGGTTGGCACGGATGCTGGAAAGCAACGATTTCAGGTTGGCAGCCTTGGGCTTGACCAGCCAGAAACGACGCAGGTAATCATCGAGGTTCTCGGCGAGGTTACGACCCCATTCGCTGCCGGTCTCCTCGACGTACTCGTCCAGCACGTGCTGCAAGTGGTTCCGGTAGGATTCCATGGCTTCGCCGCTGATCCGCTGGATCTCGACCAACTCGTGGTTGACCTTGTCGACGAAGGTGTTGTCCTGGTCGAGCACGTAGGCGAAACCGCCGGTCATGCCCGAACCGAAGTTGTAACCGGTCTTGCCCAGTACCGCGACGAAGCCCCCGGTCATGTACTCGCAGCAGTGATCGCCCGTGCCTTCCACCACGGTGTGGGCACCGGAGTTACGCACGGCGAAACGTTCACCAGCAGTGCCGGCGGCGAACAGCTTGCCACCGGTGGCGCCGTACAAGCAGGTGTTGCCGATGATGGCACTGTCCTGGGTCTTGTAGACGCTGCCTTGAGGCGGAACGATCACCAGCTTGCCACCGGTCATGCCCTTGCCCACGTAGTCGTTGGCATCGCCTTCCAGGTACATGTGCAGGCCGCCGGCGTTCCACACGCCGAAGCTCTGGCCCGCCGTGCCCTTGAAGCGGAAGGTGATCGGCGCTTTCGCCATACCCTGGTTGCCATGCTTGCGTGCGATTTCGCCGGAGATGCGTGCGCCGATGGAGCGGTCGCAGTTGCAGATATCCAGGGCGAATTCGCCACCGCTGGCGTCGTTGATCGAGGAAGAAGCCATCTCGACCATCTTCTCGGCCAACAGGCCTTTGTCGAACGGTGGGTTGCGGTCCACCTGGCAGAATTGTGGCTTGTCTGCCGGGATGTGGTCGCTGCCCAACAGCGGCGTCAGGTCCAGGTGATTCTGCTTGGCGGTCTGGCCTTCAAGGATGTCCAGCAGGTCGGTACGCCCGATCAGTTCTTCGAGGGAACGCACACCCAGCTTGGCCAGCCACTCACGGGTCTCTTCGGCGACGTAGGTGAAGAAATTCACCACCATGTCGACGGTGCCGATGTAGTGATCCTTGCGCAGCTTCTCGTTCTGAGTCGCAACGCCAGTGGCGCAGTTGTTCAGGTGGCAGATGCGCAGGTATTTGCAGCCCAGGGCGATCATCGGCGCAGTACCGAAGCCGAAGCTTTCGGCACCGAGGATCGCTGCCTTGATCACGTCGAGGCCGGTTTTCAGGCCACCGTCGGTCTGCACACGCACCTTGCCGCGCAGGTCGTTGCCGCGCAGGGTCTGGTGGGTCTCAGCCAGGCCGAGTTCCCACGGAGCGCCCGCGTACTTGATGGAGGTCAGCGGCGAAGCGCCGGTGCCGCCGTCGTAACCGGAGATGGTGATCAGGTCGGCATAGGCTTTGGCCACACCGGCGGCGATGGTGCCCACGCCGGCTTCTGCCACCAGTTTCACCGAGACCAAGGCCTGCGGGTTGACTTGTTTCAGGTCGAAAATCAGCTGCGACAAGTCTTCAATCGAGTAGATGTCGTGGTGCGGCGGAGGCGAGATCAGCGTCACGCCCGGTACCGCATAACGCAGCTTGGCGATCAGGCCGTTGACCTTGCCGCCTGGCAGCTGGCCGCCTTCACCGGGCTTGGCGCCCTGGGCCACCTTGATCTGCAGCACTTCAGCGTTGACCAGGTATTCCGGGGTTACGCCGAAACGGCCGGTCGCGACCTGCTTGATTTTCGAGCTCTTGATAGTGCCGTAGCGCGCCGGGTCTTCACCACCTTCGCCGGAGTTGGAACGCGCACCCAGGCGGTTCATGGCTTCGGCCAAGGCTTCGTGGGCCTCAGGCGACAAGGCGCCCAAGGAGATACCGGCGGAGTCGAAGCGCTTGAGGATCGATTCCAGCGGCTCGATTTCGCTGATGGCCAGCGGCGTGTCCAGGGTTTTTACCTTGAACAGGTCGCGGATCATCGACACCGGACGGTTGTCCACCAACGCGGTGTATTCCTTGAACTTGGCGTAGTCGCCCTGCTGCACGGCGGCTTGCAGGGTGCTGACCACGTCCGGGTTGTACGCGTGGTATTCACCACCGTGCACGAACTTGAGCAGACCGCCTTGCTGGATCGGCTTGCGCGCGCTCCAGGCTTCGGCCGCGAGGGCTTTCTGTTCGGCTTCGATGTCGACGAAACGCGCGCCTTTGATACGGCTTGGCACGCCACGGAAGCTCAGGTCGCAGACTTCTTCGGACAGGCCGATCGCTTCGAACAATTGAGCACCGCGGTAAGACGTGACGGTGGAAATGCCCATCTTCGACAGGATCTTCAGCAGGCCCTTGGTGATGCCTTTACGGTAGTTCTTGAACACCTCATAGAGGTCGCCCAGCACTTCACCGGTGCGGATCAGGTCACCCAGCACTTCGTACGCGAGGAACGGGTACACCGCCGAAGCGCCGAAGCCGATCAGCACCGCAAAATGATGCGGGTCGCGGGCAGTGGCGGTTTCCACGAGGATGTTGGAGTCGCAGCGCAGGCCTTTTTCGGTCAGGCGGTGGTGCACTGCGCCGGTGGCCAGGGACGCGTGGATCGGCAGTTTGCCCGGCGCGATGTGACGGTCAGTCAGCACGATCTGGGTACGACCGGCGCGCACGGCCTCTTCGGCCTGGTCGGCGACGTTGCGCACAGCGGCTTCAAGGCCGAGGCTCTCGTCGTAGTTCAGGTCGATGATCTGGCGGTCGAACCCTGGACGCTCCAGGGTCATCAGCGAGCGCCACTTGGCCGGCGAGACCACTGGCGAGCTGAGGATCACGCGGGAGGCGTGCTCAGGCGATTCCTGGAAGATGTTGCGCTCGGCACCGAGGCACACTTCCAGCGACATCACGATGGCTTCACGCAGCGGGTCGATCGGTGGGTTGGTCACCTGGGCGAACTGCTGACGGAAATAGTCGTACGGCGTGCGCACGCGCTGGGACAGCACAGCCATCGGCGTGTCGTCGCCCATGGAGCCGACCGCCTCGTAGCCTTGCTCGCCAAGCGGGCGCAGCACCTGGTCACGCTCTTCGAACGTGACTTGGTACATCTTCATGTACTGCTTGAGCTGATCGACGTCGTAGAACGCCGAACCGTGGTCATTGTCTTCCATGGTCGCCTGGATGCGCAGGGCGTTCTTGCGCAGCCATTGCTTGTACGGGTGACGGGACTTCAGGCGATTGTCGATAGCGTCGGTGTCGAGGATCTGACCGGTTTCGGTGTCCACGGCAAGGATCTGGCCAGGACCGACACGGCCTTTGGCGATGACGTCTTCCGGCTTGTAGTTCCACACGCCGATTTCCGACGCGAGGGTGATGAAGCCGTTGGTCGTGGTGACCCAACGCGCCGGGCGCAGACCGTTACGGTCGAGCAGGCACACCGCGTAGCGACCGTCGGTCATGACCACGCCGGCCGGGCCGTCCCACGGCTCCATGTGCATCGAGTTGTACTCGTAGAATGCACGCAGGTCCGGGTCCATGGTCTCGACGTTCTGCCACGCCGGCGGAATGATCATGCGCACGCCACGGAACAGGTCGATGCCACCGGTGACCATCAGTTCGAGCATGTTGTCCATGCTGGACGAGTCAGAACCCACACGGTTGACCAATGGGCCGAGCTCTTCCAGGTCCATCAGGTCGTTGGCGAACTTGGTGCGACGGGCCACGGCCCAGTTGCGGTTGCCGGTGATGGTGTTGATCTCGCCATTGTGGGCGAGGAAGCGGAATGGCTGGGCCAGCGGCCATTTCGGCAGGGTGTTGGTGGAGAAGCGCTGGTGGAACACGCAGATTGCGGTTTGCAGGCGCTCATCGCTCAGGTCTGGATAGAAGGCGGTGAGGTCCGCCGGCATCATCAGGCCTTTATAAATGATGGTCTTGTGGGAAAAGCTGCAGATGTAGTGGTCGGTGTCGGCCGCGTTGGCCACGGACGAGCGACGACGCGAGGTAAACAGCTTGATCGCCATGTCCTGGTCGCTCAGGCCTTCGCCCGCGATGAACACTTGTTCGATCTGCGGCAGGCGCTCATTGGCCAGGCGGCCGAGCACGCTGGTATCGATCGGCACTTTGCGCCAGCCGACGAGCTGCAGGCCGGCGGCCAGGATCTCGCGGTTCAAGTTCTCGCGAGCGGCTTCGGCTTTGACCGGGTCCTGGTTGAAAAACACCATGCCCACGGCGTACTGCTTGGGCAGGTCGACCGCAAATTGCTCTTTTGCGACAGCACGCAGGAACTGGTCGGGCTTTTGAATCAGCAAGCCGCAACCGTCACCGGTCTTGCCGTCGGCGTTGATCCCACCGCGGTGGGTCATGCAGGTCAGGGCCTCGATGGCCGTTTGCAAAAGGGTATGACTGGGTTCGCCCTGCATATGGGCTATCAGGCCGAAACCACAGTTATCCTTGAATTCATCGGGTTGGTACAGACCTGCTTTCATAGACACTTTCTCACCAGGCTGCCTCTTATATCGAGGCAAATTTCTTTTCAATTCAACCGGTTACCTTCCACGCCGAACGTACGCCGGCTTAGCGGGGGCAAAAGGGAGGTCATTGTACACACCGACACAGACGCTCACAAATTTAGCGACGAAATTTCGCAAATCTATGTCGCATTTATGAAAGGTTTAAAGCGATATGCTGTGCTAGTCAAAACTTTTTTAATTCTGACCGCTACGACTCAAAAGCTACTGTGACGCAGACACCACAAAGCGCGCGGTCTCTAGAGACTGCACGCACTTGCGGTTATTTTTTGAGGTGCCGGGAGGGCGGCCTGGGTAAGGCCGCCGGATCTTCAGCGAGTTGTTGCGAGTTCTTGTTGAACGCTGGCAACAGTGCGAGGCCAAGGTTTACCAGCCTGAACCTTCGCTGGCAAGGCTTTGATCGCAGAATCGGCTGCTGCACGGCTGGAGAAGTTGCCGTAGGTGATCACGTAGAGAGGCTTGCCGTTGAGCACTTTCTTGAAATAACGGTACTCGCCGCCCTGCTCTTTCACGAACGCCTGGGCGTTGGCCTCGGAGCTGGTACCCAGGATCTGCACCACGAAGTTGCCGGAAGGCTGACTGGCGTACCAGCTGCTGCCAGCGGCACCCGCTTTGGCAACAGTGGCGGCCGGTTTTTCAGCCGGCTTGGCCGCTGGAGCCGGGGTAGGCTTGACGGTTGGCGCAGGCGCAACCGGCTTGGTCACAGGCGCAGGCTTGGCGGTGGCGACGGTCGGCGCAGGGGTAGGCGCGGGGGTCGGCTTGGCGGCCGGCTGACCCGCTGGCACGCCCGCAGGCGGTGCAGTGGTGGTCACGGTTGGCGGTGTCGCGCTGGAGCCTTCCACCGGCACGCCGTCGTCGCCTTCGGAGATGCCACCGGCTTCTTCTGCAAGGGGGCCACGCATCACAGGCTGGCCGACCATCGGCAGGTTGGTCGGTTGACCGGAGTTGGCGAATTCAACATTTGGTGTGGGCTTGCCCAGTGGCAACTGCGCCTGTTCGGTTGGCGCGCCGGCGGTGGTCGGTGCCTTGCTGCGACCTGGGATCAACCAGGCGGCGGCGACAGCGACCACAACAACGGCGGAAATAGCCAATACGTGTTTCTTAGGCATTGTGAACCCCATCTTTGGACGCTTGACCGCAGTGCGGCTGGCAATCATGGCTTCGATCATGGCATCGCGGGCAACCTGGTTGATGGTGCCAGGCCAGCCGTCGGAGCTTTCGTGAATATCAGAGATCTGCTGAGCGGAGAAAAGTTCGATACCCGCCCCTGCGCCTTCCAGGCGTTGAGCCAGGTATTCGCGGGTTTCTTCCTCTTCGTACGGCTGCAATTCGATGACGTGGAACAGCTCCTGATCACCGCTGATCTGCTCAAGATCGGCGATCAGCGACGACTCGCCAAACAGGAATACGTGCGGGCGACCTTCCGGCGTACCCGCCGCCAGCGCCAGCAGCGCTTCCAGGGCGGATTCGTCGAGCTGCTCGGCGTCATCCACCAGCAGGTAGACTTCCTGGCCCGTCAGGCCCAGTTGTACCACCTGCTTGAGGATCGCGTTTGGCTCGGCAGTGGCCACGTCCAGGGACTGGGCAACCTGACGCAGCACGCCCGCCGCATCCCCGGCACCACGGGCCGATACCACCACGCTCTGTACCGACTGCTTGTTGGTACTGGCCACCAGGGCCTGGCGCAGCAGGGTCTTGCCGCTGCCCAACGGGCCGGTCACGACCAGCAGCAGTTGGCTGTATCGCGCGAGGTGGTGCAGTTGGCCGAGCACTGGCTTGCGCTGGGCCGGGAAAAATTTGAAGCCAGGCACCCGTGGAGCAAAAGGGTCGTGGCTTAACTGGTAATGGCCGAGGAACGCCTCGTCGGCATGCAAACTAGTCATCGGGATCTTATTAACCTTTAAGCTGGGCCAGGGCGCGGTAATCCGCTCCCAGCGTGGCCTGTAAAATCTCTTTCGGATAATCGTCGGTCACCACTGCTTCGCCCATGTGGCGCAGCAGCACCAGTCGCAGTCGACCGTCGATCACTTTCTTGTCTATTGCCATATGTTCGAGGAAATCCGCCTCAGTCATCTCCTCCGGCGGAATGACCGGCAAACCGGCGCGCTGGAACAGGCGGATGCCACGATCACGCTCCTGGGCGCTGATCCAGCCCAGACGCTGCGACATCTCCAACGCCATCACCGTGCCAGCCGCTACAGCCTCTCCATGCAACCACACACCATAGCCCATGTGCGTTTCGATCGCATGGCCGAAGGTGTGGCCCAGGTTCAAGGTGGCCCGCACACCGGACTCCCGTTCGTCGGCATTCACCACCAGCGCCTTGGCGGCGCAGGAGCGCGAAATCGCTTCAGTGAGTGCCGCC
The DNA here is from genome assembly GCF_058725305.1 of Pseudomonas sp. DW-iso3. NCBI lineage: Bacteria > Pseudomonadati > Pseudomonadota > Gammaproteobacteria > Pseudomonadales > Pseudomonadaceae > Pseudomonas > Pseudomonas sp. DW-iso3. The sequence goes on along the minus strand of NZ_JBZXDZ010000006.1, from coordinate 315,085 downwards.
TGGTCCAGGTTGCGCAGGGCATCCACATGTTCTTCCAGCCAGGTCAGGAAGGGCTCGTCGCAGATCAACCCGTACTTGATGACTTCCGCCAAGCCCGCCGACAGCTCGCGCGGCGGCAAGGTGTTGAGGGTCGCGGTGTCGATCAGCACGGCTTGAGGCTGGTAGAACGCGCCCACCATGTTTTTGCCCAGCGGGTGGTTGATGCCGGTCTTGCCGCCCACCGACGAATCGACCTGGGACAGCAAGGTGGTCGGCACCTGGATAAAGTCCACGCCGCGCTGGTAGCAGGCCGCCGCAAAACCGGCCATATCGCCGATTACACCGCCGCCTAGGGCGATCACAGTAGTACGGCGATCATGGCGTGCAGTCAGCAGGCCATCAAAAATCAGTTGCAGGGTTTCCCAGTTCTTGTGGGCTTCGCCGTCGGGCAGGATCACCGAGATCACCGAATACGCCGCCAGGCTGCGGCTCAGACGCTCAAGATACAGCGGCGCGACCGTTTCGTTGGAGATGATCGCCACTTGCCGCCCGGCAATATGCGGTGCGAGCAACTCGGGCTGGTCCAGCAGACCTTCGCCAATATGGATCGGGTAGCTGCGCTCGCCTAGATCGACCTTAAGTGTCTGCATGTGTCCCCGCGTTAGAGATGGAGTGACGACCGACGACGTCAAGATCTGACGTCACCTGATGGCTCTACGCCACACCCCACAGGGTGATAGCGCGCCGCCGAGAATAGCGCATTTCGAGCCGGGCTTTAACGGGGTGGCAGCCGTTGCAGGCGCTCAAGAATGTCGAGGACCACCATCCGGGGTGGCCGCTCATCGGTTTCCACCACCAGATCGGCGATTTCCCGATACAGCGGATCGCGCAGCGTGAGCAGGTCCCGCAGGGTTTTCTCCGGGTTGGCCGTGCGCAGCAACGGACGATTGCGATCGCGGGCGGTGCGGCCCACCTGCTGCTCGACCGAGGCATGCAGATAGACCACCCGACCACCGGCATGCAACGCGCGGCGGTTTTCATCGCGCATCACCGCACCGCCGCCGGTCGCCAATACCACGCCATCGCAGCCGCACAGCTCGGCAATCATCGCCTGCTCGCGGTCACGAAAGCCCAGTTCGCCTTCCTTATCGAAGATCCATGGGATATTGGCACCCGTGCGCAATTCAATTTCCTTGTCGGAATCTTTGAACGGCAGGCGCAGCTCTTTGGCCAGCAAACGGCCGATGGTGCTTTTTCCAGCCCCCATCGGTCCTACAAGAATCAAATTTCGCACAGAATCAACGACTCACAGCAATCGCCTGGTTATTCATAATACGCGGAGTCAGGAATACCAGCAGCTCGGATTTTTTCTCCGCCAGCACATCGCGCCGGAAAAGGCGGCCAAGATACGGCACATCGCCCAAAAATGGCACTTTATCTACCACTTTGCTCTGGGTATTGGAGAAAACTCCGCCGATCACGATGGTCTCGCCATCCTTGACCAATACCTTGGCGTTGACCTCGTTCTTCTTGATCGGCGGCACGTCGTTGAGTTTGTTCAAGTAGTCGGGCTCATCCTTGGTGACCTTGACCTCCATGATCACGCGGTCATCGGGGGTGATCTGCGGGGTGACTTCCAACGACAGCGAGGCCTCCTTGAACGACACTGACGTAGCGCCGCTGGAGCTGGATTCCTGGTAGGGAATCTCGGTGCCCTTGAGGATGCGTGCGGTTTCTTTGTCGGAAGTGACCACCTTGGGTTGCGAGACGATTTCGCCGTTGCCGGTTTTCTCCATGGCGGTGAGCTCCAGGTCCAGCAACAGGTTGTCGGTGATATAGGCAATGCCCAGGCCCGAGGTGCCGGTGAGTGATCCCAAGTCCACAAAAGGTGATGGGGGTGGGTTTTCCGGCGGTGCGGCGCCCTCAGGCGGAGGTTTCGCAATGCCACCCGCGCCCCAGTTACCCCGATTGAGCCGCCCACCCCAGCGCGCGCCCAGGCTTTTGTCGTAATCGACATTGGCCTCGACAATCCGCGCCTCGATCATCACCTGGCGCACGGGAATATCCAGCTGCGCCACGATCCGTCGCAGTTCCTCCAGTCGCTCGACAGTCTGATAGGCGATGATGTTGTTGGTGCGATCATCCACCGCCACCGAACCACGCTCATCGGTCACGCCCTCAAGGCCGGTGACCGACTGGAACAACTTGGCCAGGTCTGCCGCCTTGGCGTAATTGACTTGCAGCAGCTCGCGGCGCAACGGCGCCAGCTCGGCCATCTGCTTTCGCGATTCCAGCGTGAGCAGCTCGCGCGCAGCCAGTTCCTCGGCCGGCGCCACCAACAACACGCCGGCCTTCACCCGCTTGTCCAGGCCCTTGGCTTGCAGCACCAGGTCCAGCGCCTGATCCCAGGACACATCCTTGAGGCGCAGGGTGATCGAACCCTGCACATCGTCACTGGCAACCAGATTGAGGCCCGCCACATCGGCAATTTGTTGCAACGCCGTGCGCAACTCGATGCTCTGGAAGTTGAGGCTGAGCTTGTCGCCTGTGTAGGCGCTCAGCGTGGTGCCGCCGGGAGGCGGCAACTGGATCAGATCTACACGATTGGGCACAGCAGCAGCCATCGGTGCCGTGAACGCTATCCATAGCGCCACACCGAAGGACGAGAAAGTCCTTTTCATTGTTTGATTCCGTTATGAGTTGATGTTTAGCACCAGGGTTCGCGGGCGTTCCAGCCATGCCCCCTGACCATCGGGAAGCAGCTCGACCAGTTCTATGGAGCGCTCATGAATGGCTGTGACTCGGCCATGGTCCGGCCCCAGGTAGTCCCCGACCGTCAGGCGATGCACCTTGGACGAGGCACGTAGCAGAGCAAAAACCTGCCCCCCACGAGACAGCGTGCCAACCATTTCAAACTGGTCCACTGCAAGGTTTTCCAGCACGCCACGTGGCCGGGCAAAGTCCGGCGCACGGGCCGGTCGCCCCATCAAATGATCGACCCGCACCGCAAGCCGGTGAAATGGATCACGCAACGCGGACGAGTCGTAGGCAAAGGGCTGCCGCTGTACAAGCCGCCCACCGCCCTGCGCATGCCAGTAAGTCTTGGCCAGCACGTCAAGGCGCAACCGCTTGCCGTCACGCCGAAGCACCACATCGTGCACCGTGGCGATGCGCGACAGGCCACCCAGGCCCGCCAGGAACATCGCCAGGTCGTGATAAGCCCCCGCGACGCCGACCTGCACGGGTTGTTCGTGAAAGAACGACCTGGACAACGCATCCAAAGGCGTGACGCTCTCGACCACCAACCCGTTGGCCAGCGCCAGACGCGCGATGTCTTCCAGCAAACCAGGCATCTCGGACTCGCCAGGCAACGCCTGCAAACGTTCGTCGACCTTCGCTTGCATCAGTTGGAGCTGCTGCGTACGCGCTGCAAGGCTGGCGGCCAGCCCAGTCTTTTGTGCGACTTGCTGCTGCAGGGCCACTTCCCGCGCCTCGACCTGGTGCAACCGTTCCCGCGAAGGGCTCAGGTACACAAGGTCGCCCACCACAAACACCACGCCCGCCAGCGCACAACCCAACAGGGCCTTGCCAGGTAGGGACCATTTTGCAGCGTTGTAAGTGAGTGCAGAAAGATTGAGCCTTGGCAGGCTCAAGGTTGAGCCTCGGAGGACTCTCCCTGACGCACCATCAGCTGGAATTGATTGTTGCCGCGCGCGCCATCCGTTCGCACATGCTGCAACCGAGTGGAATGGGCGCCTTCCGCGGCTTCCAGGCGGCGCATCAATTGAGCGATGTCCTGGCTGGATTCAGCGCTGCCGCTGATACTGACCGTATCCCCCTTGGCCACCACCTCATGCAGGTGCACGCCGTCGGGGACCGCGCGCGCCAGTTGGTCCAACAGTTGAGCACCGGACGAGCGGGCATCATGCAGGTCTTGAACGACTTTCATGCGTTGCGCCAACTGCTGGCTTTGCTCCTGCAGATCGTCGATGGTCTTGATGCGTGAATCCAGGCCAACGATCTCCTTGCCCAGATGGTCATTGCGGGTCACTTGACGATCGATGGCCCGGTCGATCACCTGGTCCGCCAGCCAAACGGCCGCGAGCGCCGCACAGGCGAACGCCAGCAAGCACGCCAGTAGATACTTGCGTCGCCGCTCTGCCAGCGCCTGGCGCCAAGGCAGTAGGTTGATTCGTGTCTTCAAGCGAAACTCCTCAGGGCCAACCCGCAAGCAATTCCCATCCCCTGGGCATCCACGGCCCATTGTGCACCATCGACGCGATGACTCGGCGTGAAGCTGGCGAAATCCTGACTGCAAGCGCGCGCCAATGCAAACGCTTCGACATCGATCACCTTCGGCACCAGCCCCGCCAAGGCCAAAACCGCCTCGCGGGCTTCCACTTGTTCCTTCAAGCAGGCGGCCAGCAATACCTCGACCCGGTTCGGGTCCAGGGCCGTCGGCCCACGCACTTGAAAGTCGATAGCCACGTCATCCAGCGGATAAGGAATGTACTGGTCTGCCTCCATCTGGATCATCCAGGCCATCTCATCGTCGGTGAGGCCGGCTTCCAGATCAATCATCCGCGTGATCACCGAGGGCCCGGCCACGGCAGCGGCAGCGCCACGAACCGATGTCGACAACCGCGACCACGCGCTGCGCAAAGCGCGCCCTACGCCTTCAAGATCAAGGAGTGTGCCGTCGACCACCGTTTGCGCCGGCAACGCCTGCGTGACGTAGCCTTGAATGTTGAAACCTGAAGGTGAACGGCCCAGCTCGATCAAGCGGATGGCCGTGTCATTGATGTCGACACCCAGCAAGGTGCGAGCTTTTCCCGTGAAAAATCCTTTTCCCATAAAACTCCCTAAAGCTTTGTCTGTCATACCGCCTGATTGCCGCTGGGCGCCATGCATTCGGTCGACTTGTTGAACAGGTGCGAATGACGCCCCAAGTCGAAAAATGCTTTAATGCCCAGCGTTTTTTCCCGCTTTTTATCTGCAGCTCGGGTCGATCCATCGTTTGCCATGCATGCCCCGAGGCCTAACTCATTCTTTTCTCTGGAAATCCAAAAGCCTTGATTCGTCTGCTGAAGTTTTTCGGGTACTCCATTGTCGCCATCGTTTGCGGGCTGCTGCTCGTATTCAGCGGGGCCTACCTCTACCTTAGTCCGGGTTTGCCCTCGGTAGAGGCCCTCAGAAGTATCCAGTTGCAGATTCCTTTGCGGGTCTACAGCAGCGATGAAAAACTGATCGCGGAGTTCGGCGAAATGCGCCGCACACCGATCCGTTTTGCCGATATTCCGCCCAATTTCATCAGCGCCCTGCTGTCGGCCGAAGACGATAATTTTGCCAACCACTATGGCGTCGACCCCAGCAGCCTGGTGCGCGCGGCCACGCAATTGGTAAAAAGCGGACACATTCAGTCCGGCGGCAGCACCATCACCATGCAGGTGGCGAAGAACTTCTTCCTCACTAGCGAGCGCAGCTTTTCACGTAAAGCTACCGAGATCCTCCTGGCACTGCAGATCGAACGCCAGTTGACCAAGGACGAGATCCTCGAGCTGTACGTCAACAAGATCTACCTGGGCAACCGTGCCTACGGGATCGAGGCGGCTTCCCAGGTTTACTATGGCAAGTCCATCCGTGACGCCAGCCTGGCGCAGATGGCCATGATCGCCGGCCTGCCCAAGGCCCCGTCACGCTTCAACCCGCTGGCCAACCCGGCGCGAAGCAAAGAACGCCGCGACTGGATCCTGGGCCGCATGTACAAGCTGGGCAAGATCGACCAGGCCGCTTACGAAAGCGCCATCGCCGAACCGTTGAACGCCAGCTACCACGTGCCGACGCCGGAAGTGAACGCCCCGTATATCGCCGAAATGGCGCGCGCCGAGATGGTCGGCCGCTATGGCAGCGAGGCGTACACCGAAGGTTTCCGGGTGACCACCACGGTGCCGAGCAACCTGCAGGAAATCGCCAATGACTCGGTGCACTCAGGCCTGATCACCTACGACCAGCGCCACGGCTACCGGGGCCCTGAGTCGCGCCTGCCGGGCAAGACCCTGAGCGCCTGGACCACCGAACTGGGCAAACAACGCGCCATCAGCGGCCTGGAGCCGGCCATCGTCACCCAGGTGAAGAAAGATGGCCTGCAGGTGCTGACCCGCACTGGCGAAGCCCATGTGGCGTGGGACAGCATGAAATGGGCACGCCCATTCCTGAACACCAACAGCATGGGCGCGCTGCCCAAGCAGCCGTCTGACGTGGCCCAGGTGGGTGATTTGATCCGCGTGCAGCGCCAGAAGGACGACAGCCTCAAGTTCAGCCAAGTGCCGTTGGCCCAAGGCGCCCTGGTCTCCCTGGACCCGCAGAACGGTGCGATTCGCGCCCTGGTCGGCGGCTTCGCGTTCGAACAGAGCAACTACAACCGTGCGACCCAGGCCAAGCGCCAGCCGGGCTCGAGCTTCAAACCGTTTATCTACAGTGCCGCGCTGGACAACGGCTACACCGCCGCCAGCCTGGTCAACGATGCACCGATCGTGTTTGTCGACGAGTACCTGGACAAGGTCTGGCGTCCGAAGAACGATACCAACACCTTCCTCGGCCCGATCCGTATCCGCGAGGCGCTGTACAAGTCGCGCAACCTGGTGTCGATCCGCTTGCTGCAGGCGATGGGCGTCGGCAAGACCATCGATTACATGACGCGCTTTGGCTTCTCCAAGTCAGACCTGCCGCCGAACCTGTCCCTGGCCCTGGGCACTGCGACCCTGACGCCGATGGAAATCGCCACGGGCTGGAGCACCTTTGCCAACGGCGGCTACAAGATCGCGCCGTACCTGATCGACAAGATTGAAAGCCGCAACGGCGACACCCTGTTCACCGCCAACCCGCCACGCGTGCCGGGTGATGTGGTCAACGGTGTAGCGGCGACTGATGGCCTGGCGGCGCCGAGCAATGGCGGCATCACCATCGAGCCGGCCCCTGGCACCACGCCGGCCACCAACGCTGCTGCAACCGAACCGCAGACGCCCGCCGTGGCCGAGCGCATCGTGGATGGCCGTACCACCTACATCCTCAACAGCATCCTTGAAGACGTGATCAAGAAGGGCACCGGCCGCCGCGCCCTGGCCCTGGGGCGTCCGGACATTGCGGGCAAGACCGGTACCACCAACGAGTCCAAGGACGCCTGGTTCTCCGGTTATAACGCCGATTACGTGACCACCGTGTGGACCGGCTATGACCAACCGGAAAGCTTGGGTCGCCGCGAGTTCGGTGGCACCGTCGCGCTGCCGATCTGGATGAGTTATATGGGCGCAGCCTTGAAGGACAAGCCGCCCCACACCCAACCGGAGCCGGAAGGTATCCTCAGCCTGCGCATCGACCCGGTGAGTGGCCGCGCGGCCTCGCCAAGCACGCCGAATGCGTACTTCGAACTGTTCAAGAGCGAAGACACACCGCCGTCGGTCAACGAGCTGGGCAATGGCGTTGTACCGGGCAGCCCGTTGCCGGCGGATGAGGCGGCGCCGATCGATCTGTTCTAGTGAGATTTATGGCCTGAAACAGGCCCAATGTGGGAGCGGGCTTGCCCGCGATTGCGGTGTGTCAGGCACCACATGAGCGGATTGATCCACCGCTATCGCGGGCAAGCCTGCTCCCACCTTTAGATCTAATCGACCACAAAAAAGCCCCGACTCGCGAGAGCCGGGGCTTTTTGTTGGTGCGCTACAACGGCTTAGCCGTTGAACACATCATCCACGCTTTGCAGCGGGTAGTTTTTCGGATACGGCAGGGTGGCCACGCCGGTCTCGATAGCGGCTTTGGCCACAGCGTCGGAGATCAGGGTGATCAGGCGCTTGTCCATTGGTTTCGGGATGATGTACTCACGACCGAATTCCAGCTTGGCGCCGCCATAGGCATCGCACACATCCTGAGGCACCGGCAGCTTGGCCAGTTCACGCAGGGCGTTGGCGGCAGCCACTTTCATTTCTTCGTTGATGCGCTTGGCGCGAACGTCCAGGGCACCACGGAAGATGAACGGGAAGCCCAACACGTTGTTGACCTGGTTCGGGTAGTCCGAACGGCCGGTCGCCATGATCACGTCGTCGCGGGTGGCGTGTGCCAGTTCCGGCGCGATTTCCGGGTCCGGGTTGGAGCAGGCGAACACGATCGGGTTGGCCGCCATGGATTTGAGGCCTTCGGCGCTCAGCAGGTTCGGGCCGGACAGGCCGACGAACACGTCTGCACCGTCGAGGGCGTCAGCCAGGGTGCGCTTGGAGGACGGAAGCGCAAACATCGCCTTGTACTGGTTCAGGTCGGTACGCTCGGACTGGATCACGCCCTTGCTGTCGACCATGTAGATGTTTTCCAGCTTGGCGCCCATGCTGACGATCAGCTTCATGCACGAGATAGCTGCAGCACCGGCGCCCAGGCAGACGATCTTGGCGTCAGCCAGGGTTTTGCCAGCGATTTCCAGGGCGTTGATCATGCCGGCGGCGGTAACGATCGCGGTGCCGTGCTGGTCATCGTGGAATACCGGAATGTCGCACTGTTCGATCAAGGCCTTTTCGATCTCGAAGCACTCAGGTGCCTTGATGTCTTCCAGGTTGATGCCACCGAAGGTGATGGAAATGCGCTTGACCGTGTCGATGAAAGCCTGCGGGCTTTCGGAATCGACTTCGATATCGAAAACGTCGATGCCGGCAAAGCGCTTGAACAACACGCCTTTACCTTCCATGACTGGCTTGGATGCCAATGGGCCGAGGTTGCCCAGGCCGAGGATCGCGGTGCCATCGGAAATCACTGCAACCAGGTTGCCTTTGCCGGTGTACTTGTACGCCAGTTCAGGGTCGCGGGCGATTTCACGTACGGGCTCGGCAACACCAGGGCTGTAGGCCAGCGACAGGTCGCGAGCAGTGGCAGTGGCTTTGGTGAGCTCTACACTCAGCTTTCCTGGACGAGGATGGGCATGATATTCGAGAGCGGCAGTTTTCAAATCAGACATATCGGCATTCCGCTTTTACTGTTGGTCGACGGACCGCCGAGGATACGCGTGTCGTAAAGTCCCCACAAGACTGGGCAGTCACAGGTGTCAAGGCCCTAAAGCGACGTACTTTGGTCTAAGGCCACGGGATACAAGGGCTCAACTGTTCACAATCGATTAAAAAAATGTCTACAATTTTTTCTTAATCGGTCGATTTGAGCATGCCAGGGTCGGTCAATGGCAACAACCAACGTACCTGGCCGTTTTTCAGGCCGCCGCGCTTGGCGCGATCCTGTACCCAGCCACGGGCCTCGACGAGCTTGCCTTGCAGACCACTGAGCCCTGCGGCGTCGAACTGACGGACGAAGTCGGGTGCAATGCGCAATACCAGTGCCCCCTGCAATTCGATCCAGATTCCGCCGCGATTGCGTTCGATCTTGCTCACTCGGCCACTGACCAGAGCGAAGCCGGACTGTTTGAGCTGCGCCACGCTTTGCACCGGCGATTGCCGCCAAAGGCCCAATCGCGCGTCACGGGCGCTGTTTTCGGCGGCCTGTTGACAGGTAACAAGATCAACGTTGGGCGCGACACCGACCTGAAACCCCAGGCCTTCGGCCAGCAGCCGCGCCTCAAGATTCTCACCATTCGCGCCGTAGAGGTGGGCGAGCGTGCGACCGTAGCGGTCCTTGCTCTCGCGCCCAGCCACCAAGCCGAGGCGGCCGTCGCTGGAGTCGACCAATGCCTGTAAACGCTGGCGGGCGGCAACCGCGTAAGGCTCGTCGGGGCGGCCCTTCTTGCCGGTTTCCGGGGCATTGAGGCCGATCATCCGCACACTGCGGCCGTCCTTGAGGCGCACCGTGTCGCCATCCACCACGCGCTGCACTTCCACCTGGGCCAGGGAAGTCGGTGCGCGGCAAAACACCTCGGCCTGGGCGACTGAGAGCCAAATCCCAGGCACAAAAAAGGCGCCCCCAAGGGACGCCTTTTTCATCAGCATGGAAAAACCGTAACGGCTTCCCAAGTTGATCGGCCTTAGGCCTTTTTGGCACCGAAAGCACCGAAACGGTCAGCAAAGCGCTGTACACGGCCGCCGGTGTCCAGAGTTTTCTGCTTACCGGTGTAGAACGGGTGGCACTCGTTGCATACGTCAGTACCCAGTGGCTTGCACAGGTTCGAACGGGTTTCGAACTTGTTGCCGCAGCTGCAGGTGACTTCGATGGTTTCGTACGCTGGATGGATATCGGCTTTCATGGCACTTCCTCGGGCTAGCGTGCCGCCACTCGACACTATTGTCGAATACCGCACGTAATTAGGCCGCGGATTCTACCAGACCTTTTTAATCACGCAAGCCGCGTATTCGACTGAAAACCTCCTTTCATCAGAAAACCGTGGCATACCCAAGCCCTCCCCTGTCTGCTAGGCTCCCGCCCCTGCGCCACCGCCTGCCTTTTATAAGAGACCCCCCGCGTGCCCGACGCCATTTTGCGCCTAGCCCTGCCCTCGCCCCTGCGCCGCCTGTTCGATTATCGGGCCCCGGCCGGCGTGCTGCGGGCACAGCTGCAGCCGGGCATGCGTGTGCGTGTGCCGTTTGGCCGACGGGAAATGATCGGCATCCTGGTGGAAGTCGCGGACCACAGCGAAGTGCCTGCGGAAAAACTCAAGCCCGCGCTGGCCATGCTCGACGCCACCCCACCGCTGCCGCCCGCCCTGTTCAAGCTGTGCCTGTGGACCGCCCAGTATTACCAGCACAGCCTCGGCGATACCCTCAGTTGGGCGTTGCCGGTACTGCTGCGCCAGGGCGAATTGGCCGAAGCGCGCCAGGAACGCTTCTGGTCGATGGTGCCCGGTGCGCGCCTCGACGACCCGCGCATCGCCCGCGCCCCGCGCCAACGTGAAGCCCTGGCGACCCTGGCCCAACACCCACATGGCGTGGCCCATCAACTGTTAAGCAAATTGATGCTGAGCAAAGACAGCCTCGACCTGTTGCTCGCCAAGGGCCTGGTGCAGGTGGAAATCCGCAAGCACGCCCCCGACGCCCGCCACGAACACTGGCTGGCCCAACCGGAATTGCCGCTGAACCCGGAGCAACGTGCGGCCTACGAAGCGATTCGCGCAGGTTTTGACAGTTTCCACGCCTTCCTGCTGGCCGGCGTCACCGGCAGTGGCAAGACCGAAGTCTATTTGCAGTTGATTCGCGAAACCCTGCAAGCCGGCAAACAGGCCCTGGTGCTGATTCCCGAGATCAACCTGGGCCCGCAGACCCTGGCGCGCTTCGAACAGCGTTTCAACGCCCGCATCGCTCTGGTGCACTCGGCCGTCAACGACCGTGAGCGCCTCGAATCCTGGCTGGCCGCACGGGACGGCGAGGCCGACATTATTATCGGCACCCGGTCGGCGCTGTTCACCCCGATGAAAAACCCCGGGCTGATCATCATCGACGAGGAGCACGACGGCTCTTATAAACAACAGGAAGGCCTGCGCTACCACGCCCGCGACCTGGCGCTAGTGCGCGCACGCCAAGAAGACATCCCGATTGTGCTGGGCTCGGCCACGCCATCTTTAGAGAGTTTGCACAACGCCTACACCGGGCGGTACGGCCTCCTACGCCTTAATGAGCGTGCCGGCGGCGCCAAGCAGCCACGCTTCCTGCGCCTTGACGTCAAAAGCCGCCCACTCGACAGCGGCATTTCCGGACCGATGCAACAAGCCATCGGCCAGACCCTCGCCGCCGGCCAACAGGTCTTGGTGTTTCTCAACCGGCGCGGCTTTGCACCGACCTTGCTGTGCCACGACTGCGGCTGGATGTCCGAATGCGAACGCTGCGACGCGCGCATGACCGTGCACCAGCGCTACGGTGAACTGCGCTGCCATCACTGCGGCCATGTGGAACGCGTACCGCGCCACTGCCCGCAATGCGGCAAAGTCGACCTGCGACCCGTCGGTGCCGGCACAGAACGGGCCGAAGAACGCCTGGGCATTCTGTTCCCTGACTACCCGGTGCTGCGAGTCGACCGCGACAGCACCTCGCGCAAAGATGCAATGAACCAGCTGTTCGCCACCATCCAGAAAGGCCATCCGTGCATCCTGATCGGCACGCAGATGCTTGCCAAAGGGCACCATTTTCCACGGGTGACCCTGGTGTCGATCCTGGATGCCGACGGCGGGCTGTTCTCCGGGGATTTCCGCGCCAGCGAGCGCATGGCGCAGTTGATCGTGCAGGTCGCCGGCCGCGCGGGCCGCGCCGAAGAGCCAGGCCGGGTGATCATCCAGACCCACCTGGCCGACCATCCGCTGCTGATCCAACTGACCGAACAGGGCTACTTTGCCTTCGCCGAGCAGGCGCTGAGCGAGCGTCGCGCCGCGGGCCTGCCACCTTTTTCCCATTTGGCCCTGTTGCGCGCCGAAGCCCACAAACCCGGGCAAGCCGAAGGTTTCCTCGATGAAGCTTGCAGCGCCGCCGAACGTTTACTTGGCGAACTGGGCCTGAACGGCATCGAACTGCTCGGCCCGGTGCCCGCGCCCATGGAGCGCCGTGCCGGGCGTTATCGCGCTCAACTACTCTTGCAGGCAACCTCGCGCGCGCCCCTGCATCGACTATTAAGTAGCTGGTTGCTTGCCCTGGAGCAAATGCCCAGCGGTCGCCAAGTGCGATGGTCGTTGGACGTAGACCCGGTAGATTTGTATTAAGCCTGGCCATAGGTCCCGCGAAGGTTGGCAAGCCCGCCCTCGCCACGGATAATGCTCAGTTTTTCCACCTGCGCATCGCGCGCCGCCGCTTGCGGTCGAAAGAGAACACCATGAAAGACACCATTCGCCAGCTGATCCAACAAGCCCTCACCCAACTCGTCAACGAAGGTGTGTTGCCTGAAGGCCTGACGCCGGCGATCCAGGTGGAAAACACCCGCGACAAGACCCACGGTGACTTCGCCAGCAACATCGCGATGATGCTGTCCAAGCCCGCGGGCATGAAGCCGCGCGACCTGGCAGAGAAAATCATCGCTGCGCTGCCTGTCGACGAAAGCGTGAGCAAGGCTGAAATCGCCGGCCCTGGCTTCATCAACTTCTTCCAGAACACCCAGGCCCTGGCGTCGCGCCTGGATGCGGCCCTGGCCGACGCCAAGATCGGCGTGCACAAGGCCGGCCCGCTGCAACGCGTGGTAATTGACCTGTCGGCACCGAACCTGGCTAAAGAGATGCACGTGGGCCACCTGCGCTCCACCATCATCGGTGACGGCGTGGCACGCGTATTGGAATACCTCGGCGACAACGTGATCCGTCAGAACCATGTGGGCGACTGGGGCACCCAGTTCGGCATGTTGATGGCCTACCTGCAGGAAAACCCGATCACCAGCAACGAGCTGTCGGACCTGGAAAACTTCTACCGCGCCGCCAAGAAGCGCTTCGACGAATCCGAAGAGTTCGCCGAGCGCGCCCGTGGCCTGGTGGTCAAGCTGCAAGCCGGCGACAAGGAATGCCTGGCGCTGTGGAACCGCTTCCGTGAGATTTCACTGTCCCACTGCCAGGAAATCTACGAGCTGCTCAACGTCAAGCTGACCATGGCCGACGTGATGGGCGAAAGCGCCTACAACGACGACCTGATCAACGTGGTCAACGACCTCAAGGCCAAGGGCCTGCTGGTGGAAAGCAACGGCGCGCAGTGCGTGTTCCTGGAAGAATTCAAGACGGCGGACGGCGAGCCGCTGCCGGTGATCATCGTCAAGGCCGATGGCGGCTACCTCTACGCCACCACCGACCTGGCAGCCGTGCGCTACCGCAGCGGCGTACTCAAGGCCGATCGCGCGCTGTATTTCGTCGACCAGCGTCAGGCCCTGCACTTTCAGCAGGTGTTCGAAGTGGCGCGTCGCGCCGGTTTCGTCACCCACCCGATGCACATGGAACACATGGGGTTCGGCACCATGAACGGCGCCGACGGCCGTCCGTTCAAGACCCGCGACGGCGGCACCGTGAAGCTGATCGACCTGCTCACCGAAGCCCAGGAGCGTGCCTACAACCTGGTGAAAGAGAAAAACCCAGAGCTGGCCGAGGCCGACCTGCGCAACATTGCCCGCGTGGTGGGCATTGGCGCAGTGAAATACGCCGACCTGTCCAAGCACCGCACCAGCGACTACAGCTTCAACTTCGAGCTGATGCTCAACTTCGAAGGCAACACCGCGCCTTACCTGCTGTACGCCTACACCCGTGTGGCCGGCGTGTTCCGCAAGCTGGGCAAGGACTTCAGCGAAGTCGAAGGCCAGATCAACCTCGAGGCAACCCATGAACAGGAGCTGGCCGCCAAGCTGGCGCAATTCGGCGAAGTGCTGAACAGCGTCGGCGAGAAAGGCACGCCACACATCCTGTGCACCTACCTGTACGAAGTCGCCGGCCTGTTCTCCAGCTTCTACGAGAACTGCCCGATCCTGACCGCCGACGACGAAGCCCAGAAGCAGAGCCGCCTGCGCCTCGCCGCTCTGGCTGGACGGACCCTCAAGCAAGGCCTGGAACTGTTGGGCCTGGAAACTCTGGAGCGTATGTAAGTTGGCTGCCAAGAAAAAACCTGCACCCAAGCGCGGCGCCAGCCGCTACCAAGCCCCGGCGAAGAAGCCGATTCCGGGCTGGCTGTGGCTGGCGATCGGCCTCACCGTCGGCGCGTTTATCGTGTTCCTGATGAAACTGGATCCGGGCAAGGGCGATGACGTCAAACGGGTCAAGCAGGAACAACAGAAGGCCACGAAAATGGCCGAAGCCAACAAGACTGCGCCGAGCCCGACGGCACCGGTGAAGCCTAAGTACGATTTCTACACGTTGCTGCCGGAGTCGGAAGTGATCGTGCCGCCTGACGCCGTGCCGGAGAAAACCCTGCCGACGCCACAGGTGCCGACCACACCGGTCACGCCTGCTGAGGCGGCGAAAATCGACACGGCGCGTGCCCAGGCCGCACTGGCCGGGATCACCCCACCGCCAGCACCGCCGGTTGCCGAGACCAAGGCCGCGCCGGTGACCAAGTTCTTCCTGCAAGCGGGCTCGTTCCCGAAACAGGCGGATGCAGATCGCGTACGGGCGCAGATCATTCTGCTGGGCCAGTCGGTGACGGTAGAGTCCGGCACCGTGAAGGATGCGACTTGGTATCGCGTGCTGGTGGGGCCGTTCAGCAACCGTGAACAGCTGACCGTGGCACAGAAACAATTGGCCGGCGCGGGCTTTAGCAACCTGTTGTTACAACAACGCCAGAGCCGCTGATACACAGTCAACGCTAATCAAAATGTGGGAGCGGGCTTGCTCGCGAATACGGTGTATCAGTCACCCGATGTATCGACTGATCTAGCGCATTCGCGAGCAAGCCCGCTCCCACAGTTGATTTAAAGCGGCCTCAGGACCGAGTCCGGCACATAAACACCACTCGTCCGCCCTCCCGTCCTACAGTTGAAATCCCCCTCACCACCCCCATATCAGTTTCCATCAGGGCATTTTCGCCCCGCTGCGTGGAGACTCTCCCCTTGACCACCATCGTTTCAGTACGTCGCCACGGCAAAGTCGTCATGGGCGGCGACGGCCAGGTTTCCCTGGGTAATACCGTAATGAAAGGCAACGCCAAGAAAGTGCGTCGCCTGTACCACGGCCAGGTTCTCGCAGGCTTTGCCGGCGCTACCGCCGACGCCTTCACCCTCTTCGAACGTTTCGAAGGCCAGCTGGAAAAACACCAGGGCCATCTCGTGCGCGCAGCCGTCGAACTCGCCAAAGAATGGCGTACCGACCGCTCCCTCAGCCGTCTGGAAGCCATGCTGGCCGTCGCCAACAAAGACGCTTCTCTGATCATCACCGGCAACGGCGATGTGGTTGAGCCTGAACATGGCTTGATCGCCATGGGTTCCGGCGGTGGCTACGCCCAGGCGGCAGCCAGCGCACTGCTGAAGAAGACCGACCTGTCGGCTCGCGAAATCGTCGAGACAGCCCTGGGCATTGCCGGCGATATCTGCGTGTTCACCAACCACAACCAGACCATTGAGGAGCAGGACCTCGCCGAGTAAGCCGTAGGCTTATTCCGCTTGAGGCCGCCAAACACTATGTCCATGACTCCCCGCGAAATCGTCCATGAACTCAACCGCCATATCATCGGCCAGGACGATGCCAAGCGCGCCGTTGCCATCGCGCTGCGTAACCGCTGGCGCCGGATGCAACTGCCCGAAGAACTGCGCGTTGAAGTAACGCCAAAGAACATCCTGATGATCGGTCCTACCGGCGTCGGTAAAACCGAAATCGCCCGTCGCCTGGCCAAGTTGGCCAACGCGCCGTTCATCAAGGTCGAAGCCACCAAGTTCACCGAAGTGGGCTACGTGGGCCGCGACGTCGAGTCGATCATCCGTGACCTGGCCGACGCCGCCCTGAAGCTGCTGCGCGAACAGGAAATGACCAAGGTCAGCCACCGCGCCGAAGACGCCGCCGAAGAACGCATCCTCGACGCCCTGCTGCCACCGGCACGCATGGGTTTCAACGAGGACGCCGCGCCGGCCTCGGACTCCAACACCCGCCAGCTGTTCCGCAAGCGACTGCGTGAAGGCCAGCTGGACGACAAGGAAATCGAGATCGAAGTCGCCGAAGTCTCCGGCGTCGACATCTCCGCCCCGCCTGGCATGGAAGAAATGACCAGCCAGTTGCAGAACCTGTTCGCCAACATGGGCAAGGGCAAGAAGAAAAGCCGCAAGCTCAAGGTGAAGGAAGCCCTGAAACTGGTGCGTGACGAAGAAGCCGGGCGCCTGGTCAATGAGGAAGAACTCAAGGCCAAGGCCCTGGAAGCGGTCGAGCAGCACGGCATCGTGTTTATCGACGAGATCGACAAGGTGGCCAAGCGCGGCAACTCCGGCGGCGTGGATGTGTCCCGTGAAGGCGTACAGCGCGACCTGCTGCCGCTGATCGAAGGCTGCACCGTGAACACCAAGCTGGGCATGGTCAAGACCGACCACATCCTGTTTATCGCCTCCGGTGCATTCCACCTGAGCAAGCCAAGCGACCTGGTGCCGGAGCTGCAAGGCCGCCTGCCGATCCGCGTGGAACTCAAGGCGCTGACCCCTGGCGACTTTGAGCGCATCCTCAGTGAGCCGCACGCGTCGCTCACCGAGCAATACCGTGAGCTGCTGAAAACCGAAGGCTTGGGTATCGAGTTCCAGGCGGACGGTATCAAGCGCCTGGCGGAGATTGCTTGGCAGGTCAACGAGAAGACCGAGAACATCGGTGCCCGTCGTTTGCACACGCTGCTGGAGCGTTTGCTGGAGGAAGTATCCTTCAGCGCCGGCGACCTGGCCGGTGCGCAGAATGGCGAAGTGATCAAGATTGATGCTGAGTACGTCAACAGCCACTTGGGCGAATTGGCGCAGAACGAAGATCTGTCTCGTTATATCCTGTAAGCCTCACGCAGAGCCGCTTTGCTTTAAGGTGGGAGCGGGCTTGCTCGCGAATGCGGTGTATCAGTCACACCTGTACTGACTGACACTGCCCATTCGCGAGCATGCCCGCTCCCACATTTTCGAGCCGGTTCCTTCAGGATCATCTCCAATGTCCAAATTTCCTACAGCTGTAAACCTGCACAAAACCTCCAACACCCTCGGCCTTACCTACGGGCCCGACGAGGTGTACCAACTCCCTGCCGAACTGCTGCGCACCCACTCGCCTTCCGCCGAGGTCCAGGGTCACGGCAAACCCATCCTGCAATTCGGCAAGCTCAACGTCCGGTTGACCAAGGTCGAACCAGCCGGTCAGTACGCACTGAAATTGACCTTCGACGACGGCCATGACAGCGGACTGTTCACCTGGGACTACCTCTACCAACTGGCCGTGCGTCAGGACGCGCTGTGGGCTGATTACCTCGCCGAACTCAAAGCAGCCGGCAAAACCCGCGATCCGGATCAGTCGGTCGTGCGGCTGATGCTCTAGCCCAGGGGTCTTGCTCTTTAGAGGGCATTTTCTAATTTCATCTGCTTGAATGCCCTGTCGCGTGACCAACGATTGGTCCGCTTGCGAAAAAAATTAAACTCGGGTAACCAATGGAACTGGCAAGTTCCCTGCATTTGACGATGCGGTATCAACGGTCACCCGAGTCGCAGTACCAGGCTTGTGTTGTGTATCGAAACTGGGTGCGCAGCGGTCCCCGGTACTCGTCTTTCGGACAATGGAGCGTCGTAGATGAGTAACAAGAACAACGATGACTTGAAACGCCAGGCCTCGGAAAACACCCTGGGGCTCAATCCGATCATCGCGTTACGTAAAAAGGATTTACTCGCATCAGCGAAGATGGTGCTGACCCAAGCCATCAAACAACCGTTGCACAGCGTCAAGCACGTCGCACATTTTGGCGTTGAGTTGAAGAACGTGATGTTCGGCAAGTCCGCGTTGGTGCCCGAGAACGACGACCGTCGCTTCCAGGACCCGGCCTGGAGCCAGAACCCGCTGTACAAACGCTATCTGCAAACCTACCTGGCGTGGCGCAAGGAACTGCACGACTGGATCGGCGACAGTAACCTGTCGGAACAGGACATCAGCCGCGGCCACTTCGTGATCAACCTGATGACCGAAGCGATGGCCCCCACCAACAGCGCGGCCAATCCGGCAGCGGTCAAACGCTTCTTTGAAACCGGCGGCAAGAGCCTGCTCGATGGCTTGTCCCACCTGGCCAAGGACATGGTGCACAACGGCGGCATGCCGAGCCAGGTGAACATGGGCGCCTTTGAAGTGGGCAAGACCCTGGGCACGACCGAAGGCTCGGTGGTGTTTCGCAACGACGTGCTGGAGCTGATCCAGTACAAGCCGATCACCGAACAGGTGCACGAACGCCCGCTGCTGGTGGTGCCGCCGCAGATCAACAAATTCTATGTATTCGACCTGAGCCCGGAAAAGAGCCTGGCGCGTTTCTGCCTGCGCAATAACCAGCAAACCTTCATTGTCAGCTGGCGCAACCCCACCAAGGCCCAGCGCGAGTGGGGGCTGTCGACCTATATCGATGCGCTCAAGGAAGCCGTGGATGTGGTCACCGCGATTACCGGCAGCAAGGACATCAACATGCTCGGCGCCTGTTCCGGCGGTATCACCTGCACCGCGTTGCTCGGTCACTATGCGGCGCTGGGGGAGAAAAAGGTCAATGCCCTGACACTGCTGGTGAGCGTGCTGGACACCACGCTGGACACCCAGGTGGCACTGTTCGTCGACGAGCAGACCCTGGAGGCGGCCAAGCGCCACTCCTACCAGGCCGGTGTGCTGGAAGGCCGCGACATGGCCAAGGTGTTTGCGTGGATGCGCCCCAACGACCTGATCTGGAACTACTGGGTCAACAACTACCTGCTGGGCAACGAGCCGCCGGTGTTCGACATCCTGTTCTGGAACAACGACACCACGCGTTTGCCGGCGGCATTCCACGGCGACCTGATCGAGCTGTTCAAGAACAACCCTTTGGTGCGGGCGAATGCCCTGGAAGTGTGCGGCACGCCCATCGACCTCAAGCAAGTCACTGCCGATATTTATTCACTGGCCGGCACCAATGACCACATCACGCCGTGGCAATCCTGCTACAAATCAGCACAGTTGTTCGGTGGCAAGGTGGAGTTTGTACTGTCCAGCAGCGGGCATATCCAGAGCATCCTCAACCCGCCAGGCAACCCCAAGGCGCGTTACCAGACCAACGACAGCCTGGCCGGCAAGCCGCTGGAGTGGCAGGAAAACGCGACCAAGCATACGGATTCCTGGTGGCTGCATTGGCAGGCCTGGCAGGCGGAACGGGCGGGCAAATTAAAGAAAGCACCGACGGTATTAGGTAATAAAACGTACGCCGCAGCCGAAGCTGCGCCGGGAACATATGTGCATGAACGCTAACCCGACCTTGTGGTTGAAATGAGACCGATGTGGGAGCTGGCTTGCCTGCGGAAGCGGTGTTGGATTCACCGCCGGCATCGCAGGCAAGCCAGCTGCCACAAGGTCCGCATCGCCCATTAGACCTATGCACCACCTCACAGGGCTTGAGCATGCCGCAACCGTTCATCTTTCGTACCATCGACCTGGATGGCCAGGCCCTCCGCACGGCGGTGCGCCCGGGCAAGCCTCACTTGACGCCGTTGCTGATCTTCAATGGCATCGGCGCCAACCTTGAGTTGGTGTTTCCATTCGTCCAGGCGCTGGACCCGGACCTGGAAGTGATCGCCTTCGATGTGCCTGGCGTGGGCGGCTCCTCGACGCCCAAACGACCCTACCGCTTTCCCGGCCTGGCCAAACTCACCGCGCGCATGCTCGATTACCTGGACTATGGCCAAGTGAACGCCGTGGGTGTGTCCTGGGGCGGTGCGCTGGCGCAACAGTTCGCCTATGACTATCCGGAACGCTGCAAAAAACTGATTCTCGCCGCCACCGCTGCCGGGGCCTTTATGGTGCCCGGCAAGCCCAAGGTGCTGTGGCTGATGGCCAGTCCCCGGCGCTACATCCAACCGTCCCACGTGGTGCGCATCGCACCGATGATTTATGGCGGCTCGTTCCGCCGCGATTCGAACCTGGCCGCCGAGCATGCGAGCAAAGTGCGCTCGGCCGGCAAGCTCGGTTACTACTGGCAGCTGTTCGCCGGACTGGGCTGGACCAGCATCCACTGGCTGCACAAGATCCGCCAACCCACCCTGGTGCTGGCGGGGGACGACGACCCGCTGATCCCGCTGATCAACATGCGCATGCTGGCCTGGCGCATTCCCAATGCACAGCTGCACATCATCGATGACGGCCACCTGTTCCTGATCACCCGAGCGGAAGCCGTGGCGCCGATCATCATGAAATTTCTTGAAGAGGAGCGTATGCGTGCGGTGATTCATCCGCGACCGGCCGTGTAAGGACACACCGCCGCGCAACTTGCCAGGAACCGACTATGGTTCTGAATTGGCGTGCCTGTTTGATGGCTTGACGAAGGAGTGTTGGCTCATGCGAGAAAGACC
The DNA here is from genome assembly GCF_058725305.1 of Pseudomonas sp. DW-iso3. NCBI lineage: Bacteria > Pseudomonadati > Pseudomonadota > Gammaproteobacteria > Pseudomonadales > Pseudomonadaceae > Pseudomonas > Pseudomonas sp. DW-iso3. The sequence continues at coordinate 294,181 of NZ_JBZXDZ010000006.1, read as the reverse complement.
CGTGACGAACCCGGCGCCCACCCCGGCGGCGTTCATCAATGCGCAAAATGCGATCACCGGCCTGCGGGGTCGGGACCTGCTGTCGACCCTGCGCAGCGTGGCCGCCCACGGCTTGCGCAACCCGGTGCATACCGTTCGCCATGCCTGGGCGTTGAGCGGACAACTGGGGCGCGTATTGCTCGGTGAAACCGTGCACGAACCCAACCCCAACGACGGCCGCTTCACCGACCCCACCTGGACACTCAACCCACTGTACCGGCGTAGCCTGCAAGCTTATCTGAGCTGGCAGAAGCAGACCCGGCACTGGATCGATGACAGCACTCTGAGCGCCGATGACCGCACTCGCGCACACTTCGCCTTCTCGCTGATCAACGATGCGGTCTCCCCTTCCAACACCCTGCTCAACCCGCTGGCGATCAAGGAGCTGCTCAACTCCGGCGGCAACAGCGTGGTGCGCGGAGTGACCCATCTGTTCGAAGACATGCTGCACAACAACGGCCTGCCGCGCCAGGTGAGCAAGCACGCCTTCGAAGTGGGCAAGACGGTCGCCACCACGCCCGGCTCGGTGGTATTTCGCAATGAACTGCTGGAACTGATCCAGTACAAGCCGATGAGCGAAAAGCAGTACGCCAAGCCACTGCTGATCGTGCCGCCGCAAATCAACAAGTACTACATTTTCGACCTAAGCCCGGCCAACAGCTTTGTGCAGTACGCCCTGAAAAACGGCTTGCAGACCTTCATGGTCAGCTGGCGCAACCCGGATGTACGGCATCGCGAATGGGGCCTGTCCACCTACGTTGCGGCGCTGGAGGAAGCGCTCAACGTGTGCCGCGCGATCACTGGCGCCCGCGAGGTCAACCTGATGGGCGCCTGCGCCGGCGGGCTGACCATCGCCGCGCTGCAAGGCCACTTGCAAGCCAAACGCCAGCTGCGCCGCATCTCAAGCGCCAGCTACCTGGTGAGCCTGCTGGACAGCCAGATCGACAGCCCCGCCACGCTGTTCGCCGACGAGCAGACCCTGGAAGCCGCCAAGCGTCGGTCTTATCAACAAGGCGTGCTGGACGGCCGCGACATGGCCAAGGTGTTCGCCTGGATGCGTCCGAATGACCTGATCTGGAACTACTGGATCAACAACTACTTGCTGGGCAAGGAACCGCCGGCCTTCGACATCCTGTATTGGAACAACGACAACACGCGCCTGCCCGCCGCGCTGCACGGCGACCTGCTGGACTTCTTCAAGCACAACCCGCTGAGTCATCCCGGTGGCCTGGAGGTGTGCGGTACACCGATCGATTTGCAGAAGGTCACGGTGGACAGCTTCAGCGTGGCAGGCATCAACGACCACATCACGCCATGGGACGCGGTGTATCGCTCGACCCAGTTGCTGGGCGGCGAGCGGCGCTTCGTGCTGTCCAACAGCGGGCATATCCAGAGCATTCTCAACCCGCCGGGCAATCCCAAGGCCAATTACGTCGAGAACCCCAAGCTGAGCAGCGACCCGCGCGCCTGGTACTACGACGCCAACCACGTCGAAGGCAGTTGGTGGCCGCAATGGCTGGAGTGGATCCAGCAGCGCTCCGGCGTGCAACGGGAAACCCTTACCGCCCTGGGCAACCAGAATTACCCACCGATGGAAGCAGCGCCCGGCACCTATGTGCGGGTGCGCTGAGCTCAGCGATCACATTAAGAAGACTGGATGAAGACCCGCGACCGTATCCTTGAATGTGCCCTGCAGTTATTCAACCAGAAGGGCGAGCCAAACGTGTCGACCATGGAGGTGGCCAATGAAATGGGGATCAGCCCCGGCAACCTCTACTACCACTTCCATGGCAAGGAGCCACTGGTACTCGGGTTGTTCGAACGCTTCCAGAATGAGCTGGCGCCCCTGCTGGACCCACCGGCGGACGCACAACTGGAGGCCGAGGACTACTGGCTGTTCCTGCACCTGATTGTCGAGCGCATGGCGCATTACCGGTTCTTGTTCCAGGACTTGTCGAACCTGGCGGGGCGTTTGCCGAAGCTGGCCAAAGGCATTCGCAACCTGCTGACTGCGCTCAAGCGGACCCTGGCGTCATTGCTGGCGCGACTGAAGGCGGCAGGTCAGTTGGTCAGTAGCACCCAGGCCCTGGGGCAACTGGTGGAGCAGATCACGTTGACCCTGCTGTTCTCGTTGGATTACCAACGGATTATTGATCGTGAAGGTGAGGTACGGGTGGTGGTGTACCAGGTCATGATGCTGGTAGCGCCGCATCTATTGCTGCCGGCACGCCTGGCAACCGAGAAGTTCGCGCTGAAATACCTGGATGACAGCGTCTAAACATGTCGGAGCAAGCCCACACACCTAAAAAAATGCCCGACCTTTGCAGGCCGGGCATTTTTTGTGTCCTGGGAAAAATCAGGACTGACTGGATGGCGTCGGGGTTGCCGGCGTTGCAGTCGGGGTCACAGCAGCAGGGGTCGGCGCGGACACCGAGTTGGCTGTGGAAGCGGTTGGCGCAGTAGCAGGCTTTGCCGCAACCGCAGGCTTCGATGCTGCTGGCTTTTTCGCTACCGCTGGCTTCTTCGCGGCGGTTGGTTTTGCCGCTGGCTTGGCTGCAGCAGGTTTGGCGGCGGGTTTCGCGGCGACCGGCTTGGCTGCAGGTTTCGCAGCGGCGGGTTTGGCAGCGGGTTTTGCGGCTGCGGTTTTAGCCGCAGGCTTGGCGGCAGGTTTTGCGGCTGCCTTGGCTGCTGGCTTAGCGGCAGGCTTGGCAGCAGCTTTCGCGGCTACCGGCTTAGCTGCCGACTTGGCGGCGGGCTTGGCAGCTGCCGTTTTTGCCGCCGGCTTGGCGGCGGGTTTAGCGGTTGCCTTGACAGCGGGTTTGGCAGCCGGTTTCGCGGCAGCTTTCACCAGAGGCTTGGCGGCAGTTTTCGCAGCCGGTTTGGCCGCTGCGGTTTTCGCCGCTGGCTTGGCAGCCGGTTTGGCCGCCGCCGTTTTCACGGGAGCCACTTTAGCGCCGGTCAGTTTCTCGATTTGCTTGGTCAGGGTATCGACCTTGCTGTGCAGCGTCTTCAGCTCTGCCTTGCTCGGCACGCCCAGTCGCGAAATGGCACTGTTGAGGCGCTTGTCGAAAGTTTCTTCCAACTTGCCCCAAGTGTCCGAAAGGCTCGACTTGGCGGAACCGGCAGTTGCCTTGGCCGCTTCAACTTTTTTACCAACCGTGGTTTTGGTCAACTTCTCGGCCTTCTCGCCGTCCTTGACCAAAGTCTCGAAGTATTTGCCGCCGTCACTGCTAACCTTCGAGTACACGCCTAAACCAGCAAGCCAGATCTTACGGGAATATTTTTCAACTTCCCCGACCCACGAGCTGCCTTCTTTCTGAGTAGTCTTTTTAACAGCCATCCCGATGTCTCCTTAGTGTTTACGCGCGACACGTTCTAGCAATGTCGTCAGCTCTTCGAGCTTAGCAGAGAGTGTCTCAACGTCATGTTTAGACGCAATGCCGATTCGATTCAAGGCACTGGCAACACGAGTGTCAAAAGCTTTTTCAACTTTATCAAGCTGAACTTCTACCAGACCTTTGACGGAGGAGACATTACTCTTTACTTGGTCAATCTGACTGTTGGCGGCTTCAAGTTGTTCAACTGCAACTTTTTTACCTTTACTTTCAACATGTTGACCGGCTTTAACCAACTCTTTGAAGTAATCGCCGCCCTCGCTTCCGACCTTGGCATAAGCACCAAGTCCTGCCAGCCAGATCTTGCGGGCGTAGGATTTAACCTCGCTCAAGGTAGTGGTCTGGGCGTCGATTTTTTTCTTCAGGATAACTTTGGCCATGGTGCACCTCACGCAGAATAGGGTGGAGGAACGGCCCACAGGAGTTGAGGGCTTGGGCACAAAGTAGGCTGGAAAATTAGAATCGGCACCCTAAGAACAGGTTGATCACGCCAACGCTTTATCCAGGGCCTTTTCGATTTCGGACTTGATGGTGCCACTCATGGCCGACATCAACAGGCCCAGTTCCACATCAATGCGCAACGAATCATCGGCGACGACTACAGTGCCCTTAACCCCCGAACGCTTGAGGTTCAAGGTATCGCCGGACCACGACGGCTCCAGGCCATAGTGCTCCTTGAGTTTGTGCGCCAACTTGTCGGCCTTTGCACGTGCGTCTTCTTTACCCAGGGAATGTGCACGCTCAACGGTTATACGGGCCATTGCAATGACTCCTCTTTATGGGGAAGTGGATACCTTCGATGCGGCAAAAGGTCTCGGTGACCACCCATCTTACCTGCAGCCTTGCCAAGACAAAGTAGGCCTTGGGGATTATCATGTCCCGCATTCTCTTTTGGTGACAGCGATATGACTGATCAGCGCAAAGGCAGCGATGCCGAACCCACCACTCACTTCGGCTTCAAGAACGTCCCGGAAAGCCAGAAAGCGGAAAAAGTCGCTGAGGTGTTCCATTCCGTAGCGGCCAAGTATGACCTGATGAACGACGTGCTCTCCGGTGGCATGCACCGCCTGTGGAAGCGGTTCACCATCGAGCTGTCGGGTGTTCGCACCGGCAACCGCGTACTGGACATCGCCGGTGGCACGGGCGACCTGGCGGCCAAGTTCTCCAAGCTCGTTGGCCCGACCGGCCAGGTGGTCTTGGCGGACATCAACGGTTCGATGCTCAAGGTCGGCCGTGACCGCCTGCTCGACAAGGGCGTGGCGGGCAATATCGAGTTCGTCCAGGCCGACGCTGAAAAGTTGCCGTTCCCCGACAACCATTTCGACTGCGTGACCATCGCCTTCGGCCTGCGCAACGTGACCCACAAGGAAGACGCGATCCGCTCGATGCTGCGCGTCCTCAAGCCGGGCGGCCGCCTGTTGGTGCTGGAGTTCTCCAAGCCGACCAACGCGCTGATGTCCAAGGTCTATGACACCTACTCCTTCGCCTTCATGCCATTGATGGGCAAGCTGATCACCAATGACGCCGAAAGCTATCGCTACCTGGCCGAATCGATCCGCATGCACCCCGATCAGGAAACCCTGAAGTCAATGATGGTAGAAGCCGGTTTCGACCGCGTGACCTACCACAACATGACCTCGGGCATCGTCGCCCTGCATCGCGGCATCAAGCCCTGATGCTGTACGCCGGCCTTCTCGCCAGCGTTGAACACGGCCTCAACCGTGTGCTGCGCCTGGACAGTACCGCCCTGGCGCGGCTTGCGCACCTCAGCGGCAAAGTCATTGTCGTCGACTGCCGCAGCCCCGCCTTGCAGCTGTTTATCCTGCCCAGCGATGAAGGCCTGATGCTCGCGAGCCAATGGGCCGCAGAAGCCGACTGTACCCTGCGTGCGCCGGCATCGAGCCTGCTGCACCTGGCCCTGAGCCGCAACAAGACGGCCATCCTGCACAGCGCCGAGGTGGAGCTGGAAGGCGACAGTTCGGTGCTGATGGACCTGGCCGCCGTGCTGCAGGACCTGGAACTGGACTGGGAATACGAGCTGTCGCGCTGGATCGGTCCAGTGGCCACCCAGTTGATCAGCGGGCACCTGCGCAGCCGCTCGCGCTGGTACCAGCAAGGGTTCGCCAGCCTTAACCAGAACCTCGCCGAATACCTGAGCGAAGAATCGCGCACCCTGGTCGGAGAACGGGAAGCGCAAGCGCGCTTTCGTGAACTCGACAAGGCCAAAATCGACCTGGAACGCCTTGAGGCGCGCTTCGAGCGCCTAAGCCGTTCCCTTGATCCAAGCGATAACGCATGAAGCTGCTCGCCGTCCGCCGTTTGTTTCGTATCCAGCGCGTCGTAATCCGCTACCGCCTCGATGACCTGCTGTTCGCCCTGCCTTTGCCGTGGTTCCTGCTGGCGGTGCGCTATGTGCTGCCGTGGCGCTGGTTCCCGCGCAAACAACTGGCACTGAGCCGTGGCGCACGCCTGCGCCTGGCACTGCAGGACCTGGGGCCGATCTTCATCAAGTTCGGGCAGATCCTCTCGACCCGCCGCGACTTGCTGCCCGAGGACATCGCCGACGAGTTGATGCTGCTGCAGGACCGCGTGCCGCCGTTCGACTCCCAACAGTCAATGGCGTTGATCGAAGAGCAACTGGGCAAGAAGATCAGCGAAGTCTTCAGCCGCTTCGACGTCGAGCCCCTCGCCTCGGCCTCCGTGGCCCAAGTGCACGCGGCACAGCTCAAGACCGGCGAAGAAGTGGTGGTGAAGGTAATCCGCCCTGGCCTCAAGCCGATCATCGGCCAGGATCTGGCATGGCTGTTCATCCTCGCCCGTGCCGCCGAGCGTTTCTCGGCCGATGCACGCCTGCTGCACCCGGTGGACGTGGTCGCCGACTACGAAAAAACCATCTACGACGAACTCGACCTGCTGCGCGAAGCCGCCAACGCCAGCCAGCTCAAGCGCAACTTCGAAGGCTCGCCACTGCTGTACGTGCCACAAGTGTATTGGGACTGGTGCCGCCCTAAAGTTCTGGTGATGGAGCGCATCTACGGCGTGCAGGTCACCGACCTCGCGACCCTGGCCGACCAGCGCACCGACATGAAGATGCTCGCCGAGCGCGGCGTGGAGATCTTCTTCACCCAAGTGTTCCGCGACAGCTTCTTCCACGCCGACATGCACCCCGGCAACATCTTTGTCAGCACCGTGAACCCGTGGAGCCCGCAGTACATCGCGATCGACTGCGGCATCGTCGGCAGCCTGACCCCGGAAGACCAGGACTACCTGGCCCGCAACCTGTTCGCCTTCTTCAAACGCGACTACCGGCGTGTGGCGCAGTTGCACATCGATTCGGGCTGGGTGCCGGCGGAAACCAAGCTCAACGAATTCGAAGCGGCGATCCGCACCGTGTGCGAGCCGATCTTCGAAAAACCATTAAAAGATATTTCCTTCGGCCAGGTGCTGATGCGCCTGTTCCAGACCGCGCGGCGCTTCAACATGGAAGTGCAGCCACAGTTGGTATTGCTGCAAAAAACCCTGCTGAACATCGAAGGCCTGGGCCGCCAGCTGTACCCGGACCTCGACCTGTGGAACACCGCCCAGCCGTTCCTGGAACGCTGGATGCGCGAGCGCATGAGCCCGAAAACCGTGCTGGGCAACCTGCACAGCCAGATGGAACAACTGCCGCACCTGGCCAACATGACCCGCGACCTGCTGGAGCGCATGTCCCAGCCCCACGCCAAGGATCCGGCGCCGCCTTGGAAGAAGCGCAAGGACGACTGGTTCCTGCGCCTGCTGGGCGCTGCTCACCTGGTCGGTGGGGTGATGCTGGCCATCGGTGGCCCGCTGAACCAACTGGGCCACTGGCCGGCTGGCATCATGGTCGCCGTGGGTATTTATCTGATCGTGCGTCGATAGCCAATCCGGTTATACACTGTCGCAAATTGCCGGAGCTGAACATGAAAGACTGGCTGGACGAGATCAAGTGGGACAGTGACGGCCTGGTGCCGGCCATTGCCCAGGACTACAAGACCGGGCGCGTGCTGATGATGGCCTGGATGAACCGTGAGGCCTTGAGCCTCACCGCCGCTGAGCAGCGTGCCATCTACTGGTCACGCTCGCGTGGCAAACTGTGGCGCAAGGGCGAAGAGTCCGGGCACGTGCAGACCCTGCACGAGATGCGCATCGACTGCGACGCCGACGTGGTGATCCTCATGGTCGAGCAGATTGGCGACATCGCCTGCCACACCGGCCGCCACAGCTGCTTCTATCGCGTTTTCGAAAATGGCGAATGGAAGACCGTCGAGCCGGTGCTCAAAGACCCCGACGCCATTTACTCGGCAGGACACTAAGACATGAGCGATACCCTGAACCGCGTGGCCCAGGTGCTGGAAGACCGCAAAGGCGCGGATGCCGACAGCTCCTACGTCGCCAGCCTGTACCACAAGGGCTTGAACAAGATTCTGGAAAAACTCGGCGAAGAATCCGTCGAAACCATCATCGCCGCCAAGGACGCGCAAATCAGCGGCGACTGCAGCGATGTCATCTACGAAACCGCCGACCTATGGTTCCATAGCCTGGTCATGCTCGCCCAACTGGGGCAGCATCCGCAGGCAGTGCTGGATGAACTGGACCGTCGCTTCGGCTTGTCCGGGCATGCCGAGAAGGCCTCGCGCCCGTCCGCCTGAATAACCAAGACTAGAGGATTTGCAGCATGGGCATTTTTGACTGGAAACACTGGATCGTCATCCTGGTGGTGGTGGTACTGGTGTTCGGCACCAAGAAACTGAAGAACCTGGGCACCGACGTGGGCGAGTCGATCAAGGGCTTTCGCAAAGCCATGAACGACGACGAAAAGCCGGCCGATCCCGCCGCCAACCCGGTCCCCCCGGCGCAGCCTGTGCACCCGCAGGCCACTCAGCCGATCACCGAGCGTCGTACCTTCGACGTACAGGCTGAGAAAGTCGAAGAGCCGACCCGCAAAGACTCGTGAGCACTGACTAATGTTTGGTATCAGCTTCTCTGAACTGCTGCTCGTCGGCCTCGTGGCCCTGCTGGTACTGGGGCCGGAACGCCTGCCCGGTGCAGCACGCACGGCCGGCCTGTGGATCGGGCGCCTGAAACGCAGTTTCAACGCCATCAAACAGGAAGTTGAACGGGAAATCGGCGCCGACGAGATCCGTCGGCAACTGCACAACGAGCATATTCTGTCGTTGGAACAGGAAGCCCGGAAGATTCTGTCGCCCGTGCATGAGCCCGCCAAACCGGCGGAGCCCGCTGTCGAAAACAGCATCGCGCCTGCGGTTGAGGCCGCACCCGTGGCACCGACCGCGCCAACCGAGCCTGCGCCGACGCCCACCGCGTCGCCCGCGCCCCATGACCCTACATTGCCGCCGCGAGCCCCATGAGCGCTGATAAACCGGAAAACGACCAGCATATGCCGCTGGTCTCGCACCTCACCGAGCTGCGTACCCGCCTGCTGCGTTGCGTAGCGGCCATCTTCATCATCTTTGCCGGGTTGTTCGCCTTTACCCAGCAGATCTACACCTTCGTCTCCACACCACTGCGCCAGTACCTGCCGGCCGGTGCGACGATGATCGCCACCGATGTGTCGTCGCCGTTCCTCACGCCGTTGAAGCTGACCATGATGGTGTCGCTGTTCCTGGCGATCCCGGTGATCCTGCACCAGATCTGGGGCTTTATCGCACCGGGCCTGTACAAGCATGAGAAGCGCATCGCCGTGCCGTTGCTGGTGTCGAGCATCCTGCTGTTCTACACCGGCATGGCGTTCGCCTACTTCCTGGTGTTCCCGCTGATCTTCAAATTCTTCGCCGCCGCCACCCCGGCCGGCGTGGAAATGATGACGGACATCACCAGCTACCTCGACTTCGTGATGACGCTGTTCTTCGCTTTTGGCGTGGCCTTCGAAATTCCGGTGGCCGTGGTACTGCTGGTGTGGATCGGCGTGGTCAACGTGGCGTACCTGAAGAAAATCCGCCCGTACGTGATCATCGGCTGCTTCGTGGTCGGCATGATCCTCACGCCGCCGGACATCTTCTCCCAGACCTTGCTGGCCGTACCGATGTGGATGCTGTTCGAGATCGGCATCCTGTTCAGCGGCTTGATCAGCAAGCGCGGCGAACACCCGGATGATCAGCCCGACGACGACCAGCCGCCAGCGACCCAGCCGTGAACCTGCTGCTACTGGAAGAGGCCGACTTCATCGCGGCCGACCGCGTGGTACTGCGTGATCGGCGCCTGGTGCACATGCAGGAAGTCCATCGCGCCGTCGTCGGCGACAGCCTGCGCGTCGGCCGCATCGGCGGGCTGATGGGCAATGCGCAACTGCTGCGCCTGGAAGCCACCGAAGCCGAGCTGCAAGTGAGCGTCGACCAACCACCACCGGCCAAGCTGCCGCTGACCCTGCTGCTGGCCCTTCCCCGCCCAAAGATGCTGCGTCGGGTATTGCAAACCGTGGCGGCGATGGGCGTGCCCAAGGTGGTGCTGGTCAACAGCTACCGGGTCGAAAAGAGCTTCTGGCAAACCCCATTCCTGGAACCTGAGGCGATTCGCGAGCAATTGATCCTCGGCCTTGAACAGGCGCGGGACACGGTATTGCCCGAGATCATCATCGAAAAACGCTTCAAGCCCTTCGTCGAAGACCGCCTGCCGGCCATGGCCGCAGGCAGCCTGGGGCTGATTGGCCATCCCGGTGATTACCCGGCCTGCCCACGCGGACTGGACGAGCCGGTGACCCTGGCGATCGGCCCGGAAGGTGGCTGGATTCCCTACGAAGTGGACCTGCTCACCCAAGCTGGCTTGCAGCCCGTGCAGTTGGGCGCGCGCATCCTGCGCGTCGAAACCGCCGTCACCGCCCTGCTCGCCCGTCTCTTCTAATCTCACTCGCCGCCCTCCTACAGAAAAGTCTGTCACCGCCGATACCCTTTGAATAAGTCCAAGCCTTGTTCCAGGGGAGTTCGCAGCATGCATCGTTGGTTAGCCGAAAAGCTGGGGAATATCAGCGTCAAGACCAAACTCGGCGTGGGCTTCGGCCTGGTGTTACTGCTGACATTATTGATCATGTTCACTGGCTGGACCGGCCTGGGCGATGTCACCAGTCGCGGTGACAAGCTGGGCCATATCTCCAGCCTCAACGGGTTGACCAAGGACTTGCGCCTGGCGCGCCTGGACTTCGAAATGCGGCGCGGCGAACAAGGCACCGACGCGGTCAACAACCTGATCGCCAAGCTGGACAGTGGTCTGAAAACCGCCGCAGACCTGATCGAACAACCCGACGACAAGGCCCTTGTCGAACAGCAACAGGACGCCCTGAGCCAGTATAAAAAGGCCTTTGCCACCATGGTTCAGGCCGGGCTCAAGCGTGAAGGTGCCCGCAGTAAACTGGGCGATACCGCCGACAACGCCGTAGCGAAGGTCAGCGAGGTCGAAAAAAGCCTGCTGCAAGGCGACAGCGTCACGCAGTTCAATAGTGTGGTCGACCTGAGCAAACTGATCCAGCAAGCGCGCTTCCAGGTGCGCGGCTACACCTACAGCGCCAAGGTCGAGGCTGAACAACCGGCCCTCGACGCCATTGATAACGCGGTGAAAAAGATCACCGAACTGCAGGGCCAACTGCCCGCGCAGTACCAGGCCAACCTGGAGGAGGCCAGCACCTCGCTGCAAGCCTACCGCGCGGCGGTCAGCCAGTACCGTGACTCTCAGACCGCCGCCGCCGCTGCGTTGAAGATCATGAGTGCCCAGGGTGACACGCTGTTGGGCCACAGCGACAAACTCACCCTCTCGCAAACCGTGGTGCGCGACGCCGACGCCGCGCACGCCAAACAACTCTTGCTGCTGGCTACCGTACTGGCGCTGATCTTTGGTCTGGTGGCCGCCTGGGCGATCACGCGCCAGATCGTGATTCCGCTGAACCAGACCCTCCAGGTTGCCCAGCGCGTGGCATCGGGCGACCTGAGCCACAACCTCACCTCCATGCGCCAGGATGAGCTGGGCCAGCTGCAACGTGCCATGCAAAGCATGACCGTCGGTTTGCGCGAACTGATCGGCGGCATCAGCGACGGCGTCACCCAGATCGCCAGCGCCGCCGAGCAACTGTCGGCCGTGACCGAACAGACCAGCGCCGGGGTCAACAGCCAGAAGGTCGAAACGGATCAGGTGGCCACCGCCATGAATGAAATGGCCGCTACCGTGCAAGAAGTCGCGCGTAACGCCGAGGAAGCCTCCGAAGCGGCCGTAGCGGCTGACCAGCAGGCCCGTGAAGGCGACAAGGTGGTCGGCGAAGCCATCGCCCAGATCGAGCGCTTGGCCACCGAAGTGGGCAACTCCACGGTTGCCATGGGCGACCTGAAGCGCGAAAGCGACAAGATCGGCAGCGTGCTCGACGTGATCAAGTCCGTGGCCCAGCAAACCAACCTGCTGGCCCTCAACGCTGCGATTGAAGCCGCGCGTGCCGGGGAAGCCGGTCGTGGCTTCGCTGTGGTAGCGGACGAGGTGCGCAGCCTGGCCCAGCGCACCCAGAAGTCCACCGAAGAGATCGAAGAACTGATCGTCGGCCTGCAAAGCGGCACTCAGCAAGTGGCGACCATCATGGACAACAGCCGCGGCCTGACCGACAGCAGCGTCGAACTGACCCGCCGTGCCGGCAGTGCCCTGGCGAGCATCACTCGGACAGTCTCGACCATCCAGGCGATGAACTCGCAGATCGCCACCGCTGCCGAACAACAAAGCGCGGTGGCCGAGGAGATCAACCGCAGCGTGCTGAATGTGCGCGACGTGTCGGAGCAGACGGCCGCGTCCAGTGAAGAGACCGCAGCGTCGAGTACCGAACTGGCGCGCCTGGGCACCCATTTGCAAGCACTGGTCGGCCGCTTCAGGGTCTGATGCACCTCACCGCGTGGCGACCTGCCCAGGGTCGCCGCCTTCAGTCTGTGAAATTTCCTACACGTTTATCAGGCTCACCCGACCGCCAAGAGAGCTAGCGTTCAAGTCACGTCAATGTGTGCGCGCACCTGCGGTGCCCGACACGACGATAACGCCCGCTACTCACTTGTCGGAGGTTGATCATGCTTCGTCGAATGACTCACCTGTTGGGTGACGCCAGTGTCACCCTCAAACTGGCCTTGGGCTTTTCCCTGGTACTGGCCCTGAGCCTCATCATTGCCGTAACAGGCTGGCAAGCCCTGGCGGCCTCCCTCTACCGTTCGCAAACGCTGACCGTGCTCGCGCAACTGGCGGTGGCAGGTGAGGAATTGCGCGCTGACAGAATCCTCTACCGCACCCTTGACGATGCCAATAGCCTCAATAGGTTGAGCGCGAGCATGGAGAAAATCGATGGGCACCTTAAGGCGCTTTCCAACCGACTGATAGCGCCAAAACCCATTGAGTATCTGCAAGAGATGGCGCGTATTGGCGCAACGTTCAACACCACACTCAAGGACGTGCCTTCGCTGGTTAAAACACGCGAAAACACCCGCGAAGAATTGAAACAAAGCTCCACGCGGACCGGCGACGTGCTGGCGCAACTGGCCAGTGACTTGCCTGATCAAGAAGACGAAAAAGCCCTCGACGCCGTCGAAAACCTGCGCCAGGCCATAGAGCAGGCGGAAGATCGAGCCCAAAGCCCCGCCTGGGCTGCCAGTTCCCTGGATGCTTATGCCCAGGCCGTGAACGACGCAGAGCGCAACCTCGAACTCGCCCAGGCGGCCGTCGCGAAGCTGCCGGTCGATAGCACCGCACTGAAAAATGCCGTACTCGAGATCCGCACCCGCCTGACACGCCTCAAGGAAGCCCAGCTTACGACCGAAAAATCGCAAAACCAGTTGGAGCAGCAGTTGGATCAGTTACTCGGGCAGAGTGATTTGTTGAGCCAGGATCAGACCCAGCGACGCGACCACGAAGCCGAGCAAGCCCGCACCCAAACCCTCGGCGTGACCGCTGCCGCATTGCTTTTGGGCGTCCTGGCCGCCTGGGTGATTGCCGGACAAATAGTGACACCGCTGCGCAAAGCCCTGTCAGTGGCCAATCGCATTGCCGAAGGCGATCTGAGCCACGAAGTGCAGACCCGTCGCAAAGATGAGTTGGGCCAGCTGCAACACAGCATGACTCAGATGACGCTGAACCTGCGCGGGCTGATTGGCAATATCAGCGATAACGCGCAGCAAATCGCCAGCGCTGCCGAGGAGCTTTCCACCATCACCGAACAAACCCGTGCGGGGGTGAGTAATCAGCGAGAGGAAACCGAGCAGGTGGCAGCCGCCATGAATCAGATGCTGGCCACCGCCCAGGAAGTTGCGCGCCATGCCGAGCAGGCTTCGATTGCCGCCGGCCAGGCCAATCACCAGACTGACCTGGGCGATCAGGTCGTGACGGATGTCGTGGCGCAAATTGAGCACCTCGCCCATGAGATGGCACGCTCAAGCCAGGCCATGCTGGCGTTGCAACGGGAGAGCCAGAAGATCGGCAGCGTGCTGGATGTGATCAAGTCCGTGTCGCAGCAGACCAACCTGCTGGCGCTCAACGCCGCGATAGAAGCCGCACGGGCCGGCGAGGCTGGCCAAGGGTTTGCGGTAGTCGCCGATGAGGTACGCAGCCTCGCTCAAAGGACCCAGCAGTCCGCCGAGGAAATCGAAGAGTTGATTGGTGGCTTGCACAGTGGCACGCAGCAAGTCGCCGATATCCTGGACTACAGCCGTACGCTGACCGACAACAGCGTCGGCCTGGCACGCAATGCCGGGGACGCCCTGAGCGAAATCGCCCGTACAGTCCTGGTCATCCAGGAAATGAACCCACAGATTGCCGCGGCCGCCGAAGAGCAAAGCGCGGTCGCCGAAGAGATCAATCGCAGTGTATTGAAAGTTCGCGATGCCTCGGAGCAAACCGCCGCCGCCAGCGAACAGACGGCAGCGGCGAGCATCGAACTGGCGCGACTGGGAACGGATTTGCAGCAGTGCGTGGGGCAGTTCAAGGTCTGACCGCCCTGACCAAGTCCTACAGAACTTGACGCAGAAACGCCTGGGCCCGTGGGTCTTTCGGCGCATCGAAGAACTCGGCCGGGGCCGCATCTTCCAGCAATTTGCCGTGATCGAAGAACAGTACCCGGTCTGCCACTTCACGGGCAAAGCCCATTTCGTGGGTGACGCAGACCATGGTCATGCCTTCCAGGGCCAAGGTCTTCATCACATCCAGCACTTCGCCGACCATCTCCGGGTCGAGCGCCGAGGTGGGCTCGTCGAACAGCATGACCTTGGGGTCCATCGCCAAGGCCCGAGCAATCGCGACCCGCTGCTGCTGGCCGCCGGACAAGCGTGATGGAAATTCGTTGGCCTTCTGCGCAATCCCGACCTTTTCCAGCAAGGCCAGGGCCTTGGCCTCACTCTCCTTCTTGCTGCGCTTGCGTACGACCTTCTGCGCCAGGCACAGGTTTTCCAGCACGGTCATGTGCGGGAACAGGTTGAAGTGCTGGAACACCATGCCGACTTCGCGGCGATAGGCGTTCACGTCGGTCTTCGGGTCAGCCAGTTGCAGGCCGTCGATGCTCACCGATCCCGAGTCGAATTCTTCCAGGCCGTTGAGGCAACGCAGGAAGGTGGACTTGCCGGAGCCGGACGGGCCGATCACCACCAGCACTTCGCCCTTGGCCACCTGGGTGGTCACGTTGTCGACCGCGCGGACCACATGGCCACGGGTGTCGAAGACTTTTACCAGATCGCGGACTTCAATCACTTTGCGCGAGCCTCCGCTCTAGCCGGCTGGCCATTTTCGACAGCGGCAGGTTGATCAGCAGGTACAGGCCTGCGACGCAGAACAGGATTTCAAACGGCGAAAACGAGGTGGTGATCACTTCGCGGCCGCTCTTGAGCAGTTCGGTAATGGCAATCACCGAGACCAGTGATGTGTCCTTCACCAGGCTTATAAATTGCCCGGCCAACGGCGGCAGCACGCGTTTGAACGCTTGCGGCAACACCACATGACGCATCGACTGGCTGGCGCTCAGGCCCAAGGACCGCGCGGCTTCGTTCTGGCCACGGGTAATGGACTGCACGCCGGCGCGGACGATTTCCGCCACATACGCGCCGGTGAACAACGACAGCGCGGCGATCCCGGCGAATTCGCGGGACAGGTTGAGCACCGTGCCGATAAAGAAATAGAAAATGAAGATCTGCACCAATAGTGGCGTACCACGCACCAGTTCGACGTAGATCGTCGACAGATCCCGCAGGGTCGGGTTGCTGGACAAACGGCACAGGCCGGTTGCCAGGCCGATGATCAACCCAAGGATGCCGGACACCACCGACAGCCACAGCGTGGTCCACAACCCCCACATCAGCGGGCCCAATGCCCAATGGCGGGTCACGCCCACCACATCGCCTTCGGCAACGTCGTCGCCACGCGCGACTTGCAGGCTGTTGTCGGCAACGGTCAGCTTTTGCTCGGCGCCCGCGTCGTTGCGCAGAGTCACTTCGGCGACGTCGCCTTTGCGCACCAACTCAACGACGGTGGAGATGTCCTCGGCGCGCTGGGACACTTCGGCCTGATAGGCGAAGTATTGCGGCACGCGGTTCCAGCGCCACTCGTAGGACATCAGCGAGGTGGCGTAGTACAGGGCGCCAGCCAGGCCGACCAGCACGACCACGGTCAGCAGGTGCCAGGGCCATTGGGCTTTTTTCTGTTTCATTTCTGGTTCCAGGGTGTGTGTCGCCTGTGAGGCTGCCTTCGCGACTCGGTCTTAAGCCTTATTCCATGTCCTTGAGCCACTCGGAGCTCTTGAACCACTTGTCATGGATGCGATCGTAGGTGCCGTCGTTGCGGATCTGGTGCAGGAAGTTGTTGATGAAGTTGATGCTGTCGTAGTCGCCTTTCTTCAGGCCGAACGCCAGGGGTTCGAAGGTGAAGGGTTCTTCGAGGTACACCAGCTTGCCATTACCGACCTTTTTCTCCGCCACTACGTTGTACGGCGCGTCATACACAAAGGCGTCGGCCTTGCCGTTGACTACGTCCAGCACGCCTTCCTGCTCGTTGTCGTAGCCATGGTATTTGGCCTTGGAGATCAGCTTCTTGGCCACCATCTCACCGGTAGTGCCGAGCTTTGAGGTCAGGCGGTATTTCTCGTCATTCAGGTCTTTATAGGACTTGATGGTGCCTTCCAACTCCTTGCGGATCAGCAGGGTCTGGCCGACCACGATGAAGGGTTCGCTGAAGTTCAGGCGCAGGTTGCGTTCCTGGGTCAGCGTCATGCCGCTGCCGATCATGTCGAACTTGTCGGTCAGCAGGGCCGGGATGATACCGTCGTAGCCGGTGGAGATCGGCTCGAACTTGACGCCCATGGACTTGGCCATGGCCTTGAGGATGTCCACTTCGAAACCGATGATTTCGCCACGCTTGTTGGTCATCTGGAACGGCATGTAGGTCGGGTCCATGCCGACTTTCAGCGTACCGCGCTTGACCGCATCGTCGATGGCGCCGGCCTGGGCCGCATTGACCGCGACCAGCGCGGTGACGCCAAGCAGCAGCATCGAAAGATACTTTTTCATCATCAAGTCCCCTGAACGATTCTTATAAGGTCGGCGCGCGAAAGGGCTGCACCATTTCGGGGTGCGATCCTAACCCACTCCCCTGCTGTCACAAAGGTTTCACGGCTATTTGTTATCGGCGTATGTCGGAAAGGCCCCACAACAGGGCAGCAAAGAGCAGGCGTAGACACGTGCGTGAGCGATTGAGGCAACGACTTGATGTGTAAGCAGTTATGACTTTCACTCGATCTCCGCCAGCCAGGCAGTGTCGTTGAACCACTTGTCATGCAGACGATCGTAGGTCCCGTCCTGGGCAATCTGGTTGAGGAAATGATTGATCCAGTTAAGGCTGTCGACATCACCTTTTTTCACGCCAAACGCCAGCGGCTCGAACGTGAACGGCTGCTCAAGTGCCAGCAGCGTGGCGTTTTCCGGGCGGCTCAGGGCGATCAGGTTGTAGGGCGCGTCATGAATAAAAGCATCCGCCTTGCCCTGCACCACTTGGCGTACCCCTTCCTCCGGTGTCGAAAAACTGCTGATTCGGGCCGCCCCAAGGAACCGTCGCGCCGCCGCCTCGCCGGTAGTGCCTTCGGTGGTGGCGATCTGGTAGCTGGCGTCGTCCAGGTCCTCGACACTGGCGACCTTGCCCGCAAGGCGTGGATGCAACAACACGGACTGGCCGACCACAATGAACGAGTCGCTGAAGTTCAGCTTGAGGTTGCGCTCCTGAGTGACGGTCATGCCGCTGCCGATCAGGTCGAAACTCTTCGCCTGCAACCCCGTCACCAGCTCGGTATAAGGCATCGAGACCATTTCAAGCTCTACCCCCAGAGCCTGGCTCATCACGTTAAGCAGGTCGATTTCAAAACCGACGATACGGCCCTGTTTATCGGTCATTTCAAAGGGCACATAGGTGGGCGTTGTGCCGACTTTCAGCACGCCGCGTCGAACGGCGTCATCAATCGCGCCTGCCTGCGCCAACCCCATGTGAATCAACGCGACAGCACTTAGCAACAGCGCCGAACAATAGCTTTTGCTCATGGATTATCCCTGTGGCGAGTCAAATACGGGGGCGATGCTAACTCAGCGACGGGCACGGCAATACGCCTCAAACGAGGGTCTTTTGTTTCGAAAAAACAAGGGGTTGGCGCAGGAGGGGAAGAAGTGGAAGACGCTGTAGGAACAGCGCTTTAAACACCCCCGAGGTGAGCCCTCGGGGGCGTCTGAATCAGGCCGGTTGGGCCTGGGACAACAGCGGTTGCAACGGCAGCAACGGCGCGTGCGGGTCAGCCTTGATCGAATCCCGCCAGGCGGCGAGCCACTCGGCATGGCCTTCGCTCCAGACCTGCTCGTGCAGGCGGGCCAGGGCCACCGGATCACTGAGCAAGGCCAGGCGTTCAGCGTTGTTGAGGCCGGCAGGGCCGACTTTCAACGCGTGACGCACACGCTCGGCACGCAGGTACTCGATCGGCTCGGCCTGGGCATGACGCGAGGTTGCCAGGGCACAGGCCAGGGCGTTCTGCTGCGGGTCGACCACCGAACGCACGAAGCCGTCGTTCAGCGCGTGCCAACGGTTTTCGTGGGTGTACTTGTCGGTGGACAACAGCGCTTGCGGCGGATTGTATTCCTCAGGGATCAGGAACAGGCTCTCGTCACGGGACTTGAGGCCCAAACCGACACGGCTGGAGATCACCGACACCGGGATCGACAGCATCAGCGAACCCACGATCGGTACCAACCACCACAGGAAACTCGGGTTCAACCACACCACCAGCAGCGCCCACAGGAAGCCCAGCAGGGTTTGCGGACCATGGCGCTTGACCGCTTCGCTCCATGGGGTGGAGTCGTCGTCACGCTGCGGCGAGTTCCAGGTCGCAGCCCAGCCGAGAAACGCGGCAAGTACGAAGCGAGTGTGGAAAATCATCCGCACCGGCGCCAGCAGCATGGAGAACAACATCTCCAGCAGCATCGACAAGGTCACCTTGAACTTGCCACCGAACTCTTTCGCGCCCTTGGCCCAGATCAGGATGATGCTCAGCAGTTTCGGCAGGAACAGCAGCACGATAGTCGTGGAGAACAGCGCCACCGCCTTGTCCGGGTGCCACTGCGGCCACAGTGGGTACAACTGGCGTGGCGCCATGAAGTACTGCGGCTCCATCAGGGTGTTTACCGCCAGCAGCGCCGTGGACAGCACCAGGAACAGGAACCACAACGGCGCCGACAGGTAGGACATCACGCCGGTCAGGAACACCGCACGGTGCACCGGGTGCATGCCCTTGACCAGGAACAGGCGGAAGTTCATCAGGTTGCCGTGGCACCAGCGACGGTCACGCTTGAGTTCATCCAGCAGGTTCGGCGGCAGTTCTTCGTAGCTGCCCGGCAGGTCGTAGGCAATCCACACGCCCCAGCCAGCACGACGCATCAGCGCAGCTTCAACGAAGTCGTGGGACAGAATGGAACCGGCGAACGCGCCTTTGCCCGGCAACGGCGCCAGGGCGCAGTGCTCGATAAACGGTTTCATGCGGATGATCGCGTTGTGACCCCAGTAGTGGGATTCACCCAGCTGCCAGAAGTGCAGGCCGGCGGTGAACAGCGGGCCGTACACACGGGTAGCGAACTGCTGCATGCGCGCATACAGCGTGTCCATACCCGACGCACGCGGCGCAGTCTGGATAATCCCCGCGTCCGGCGTGGCTTCCATCAGGCGCACCAGGCTGGTCAGGCATTCGCCGCTCATCACGCTGTCCGCGTCGAGCACGACCATGTACTTGTAGTCACCGCCCCAACGACGGCAGAAGTCGTCGAGGTTGCCGCTCTTGCGCTTTACGCGACGGCGACGACGGCGATAGAAGATCTTGCCGAAACCACCGGCTTCACGGCACACGTCGAGCCAGGCTTGCTGCTCGGCGATGCAGATGTCGGCGTCATTACTGTCGCTGAGCACGAAGAAGTCGAAGCGATCCAGGTCACCGGTGGCGGCCACCGACTCAAACGTCGCGCGCAAACCGGCAAATACCCGAGGCACGTCTTCGTTGCAGATCGGCATCACCAGCGCGGTACGGGCGTCTTTGGGAATCGGCTCGTCACCGGCACTTTTACCGGAGATGCGGTATTTATCGTGGCCAGTCAGCAACTCCAGAAAGCCCATCAGCGCAGTCCAGAAACCGGCCGACACCCAGCAGAACAAGATCCCGAACATGATCAGGATGCTGGTTTGCAGGGCGTATGGCAGTACCTGGGTGGCGGTTTGCAGCAGGGTCTGGTTGCGGATTTCATCGAAGTCCACCAGCGACCAGCCTTGGTACGGCATGATGCCTTTCATGTACCAACCGGCGACGAGGGTCTGGCCGATCATCAGCACCAGCAGGATGTAGCGGCGGATGGATCCGACGGTACGCCAGCGCGCAGCCGGCAATACACGCTCATCCTTTGGCGGAGCAGGCGGGTTGCTGCGCCCGGTGATACGACGCCAACCGCGCACCAGGATATTGGTGCGCCATGGCTCCGGGACCACGCGGGTACGACGGATCGGCGGCGTGGCCTTCAGGCACACGCGGCCAGCGGCGTCGAGCGCCAGCATTTCGGCGTCTTGCAGCTCTTCGGCCGTGCTCAGGGTCAACCGCGTGCCGACCGACGCCTGTGCGGCATCGACAGGCGCGTCAAAGGTCGACGACGACAAGCGTTCGTGCAACTCGGTGAAGGATGTGCAGCCCGCCAGCTCGGCGCGCTGCTCAGCGGTCATCGGTAGATGCGCCAGATACTCCTGCAGAGTTTCTGGCTGGACTTGAGAGTTACTCATCGGCAGGCAACTGATAGCTCCAGGTTTCGGTCAGGACTTGTTCGGTCTTGATCGGCTCCGGTGTGGCTGGGGCAGCTTCTGGCTGCTTGGTTTCCTTGTCTTTCGCGTCTTTCTTGGCCTGTTTTTCGTGCTGCTTGGCCAGGACCTTGTCGGCCTTGAGCACGTGGCTCGAGTCCTGCTCAGGGGCAGGTGGCGGAACGTCCTGCACCAGCGCTGCGCGCATTTCGGTCGGCTTGCCTGCGTCCTTGATCTTCATGCGCAGGGTCAGGCGCCAGCCTTTGGTGTGCTCGTTGTAGCGCACGCTGTTTTCAACCAGTTCGGCGTTGTCGCTGACACTGACTTGGCTACGCACCGCGGCATCCGACGGCAAAGCCTTGAGGGACGGGCCCTCGAAGTCCACCAGGTAGGCCACGCTGCCATCCGGCTGACGGATCAGGTTGGATTGCTTCACGTCACCGGTGGAACGCAGGGTCTGCTTGACCCAGGCGCTGTCGCTCGGGTGCAGGGCCTTTTCGTCCATGGTCCAGTGCAGGCGATAGGAAACGTCCAGTGGCTTGCCGATTTCAGGCAGCTCTGCCGGGCTCCAGAACGCAACGATGTTGTCGTTGGTTTCATCGGCGGTCGGGATTTCCACCAGGTTGACGGTGCCTTTGCCCCAGTCGCCCTCAGGCTCGATCCAGGCGCTTGGGCGCTTGTCGTAGTTGTCGTCCAGGTCTTCGTAGTGGCTGAAGTCGCGACCGCGTTGCAGCAGGCCGAAACCTTTCGGGTTCTCTACGGTGAAGTTGCTGACCGACAGGTGTTTAGGGTTGTTCAGGGGGCGCCAGATCCACTCGCCGTTGCCGGCATGGATCGACAGACCGCTGGAGTCGTGCAGTTCACGGCGATAGTTCAGCACTTTGGAAGGCTGGTTCGCGCCGAACAGGTACATGCTGGTCAACGGGGCAACGCCCAGTTTGCTGACTTTGTCGCGCAGGAACATCTGGGATTTCACGTCGACAATGGTGTCGGTGCCCGGACGCAGGATCAGGCGATAAGCACCCGTAGCCCGTGGAGAGTCCAGCAGGGCAAAGATCACCAGTTGTTTCTCACCCGGCTTTGGACGCTCGATCCAGAACTCGGTGAAACGCGGGAATTCTTCGCCGGACGGCAATGCCGTGTCGATCGCCATGCCGCGGGCGGACAGGCCATACGCCTGGCCCTTGCCGACCACGCGGAAGTAGCTCGCGCCCAGCATGGTCATGATTTCGTCTTGCTTGTCGGCCTTGTTGATCGGGTACAGCACACGGAAGCCGGCATAACCCAGCTGTTCGGTGGCTTTGGGATCAAACTTCACGTCGCCGAAATCGAAGCGCGTCGGGTCGTATTTGATTTCCTGAACGCTGTCGGCGGTGACTTCGTTGATTTTCACCGGTGTATCAAAGTGCATACCCTGGTGATAGAAGGACAGCTTGAACGGGGTGTTCTGATCGGCCCACTCGGCTTTTTCGTTGCGGAAACGAATCTTCTGGTAGTCCGCGAACTTCATTTCGCGGAATTCGTTCGGCAGATTGCTGCGCGGAGCTTCGTATTTCTGCCCGGCCAGCTCTTTTGCCTTGGCCGACACATCATCCAGACTGAATGCCCACAGTTGACCCGCGCCGAACAGGCAAAACAGGGCGGAGCCCGTCACCAGTGCGTTTCGTAACCGTTTGGCAGACAATTTTGGTGCATTACAGGGACTAACAATCACGAGCAACCCTCGCCGAAAACAGATCAAAAAACCAACGGCCAGCTATCTATATGCCAGGTTGGCGAGCATTGTTCCGACTCCCGTGGGGCAAAATGATTCCCCAGTGGTTGTCGGACAAGTCTCTACCTAAGTCAAAATGGACCAAACAACGCTGATCCCCGTAGCGCGCGATTATCTAGTAGCCCGCGAAACAACGCATCAGGGATAACGAAGTATTTGTAGCGAAATCCTGCGTTTTTAGGCATTAAAAGTCGTTTTTAATACATTCACGTCTGCAAGAGAAAGGTCACAGGGCCATCATTGACCAAATGCACCTGCATATCGGCGCCAAAACGCCCTGACGCCACCTTGCCATGCAATTGTTGCGCTTGTATCAGCAAGTGATCAAAAAGCGCCGCTCCCAAGGCTGGCGGGGCCGCGGTGGAGAAGCTTGGCCGCAGCCCGCTCTTGGTATCCGCCGCCAGCGTGAACTGCGACACCAGCAGCAACCCCCCGTCGATATCCTTCAACGACAGGTTCATCTTGCCTTCGTCGTCGCTGAACACCCGATAGTTCAACAGCTTGTGTAACAGCTTATCGGCACTCTCCGGCGTATCCGCAGGCTCAACGGCCACCAGGACCAGCAAACCCTGGTCGATGGCGCCGACGATTTCGCCCGCGACCTCGACCCGGGCGCCTCGCACCCGTTGCAACAGGCCCTTCATGCTTCTTCAGGCGGCAAGTCGAGCAAACGACGTGCCATCTGGCTGGTCGCACGCACCAGGGCATCCGTGATGCCGGGTTCGGAGGCGGCATGGCCGGCCTCGCGAATCACCTGCAGCTCACTGTTGGGCCACGCCTGGTGCAACTCCCAAGCGTTATCCAATGGGCAGATCATATCGTAGCGCCCGTGGATGATTACGCCAGGCAGATGGGCGATCTTGTGCATATCGCGGATCAGCTGGTTGGGCTCCAGGAAGGAGTTGTTGGTGAAGTAGTGGCACTCGATTCGCGCGATGGACAAGGCACGTTGCGGCTCGGAAAACCGCTCCACATGCTGCGGGCTCGGGCACAGGCCGAGCATGCGCCCTTCCCAGCCGGACCAGGCCTTGGCCGCGTGCATCTGGGCAATCTGGTCGTTGCCGGTGAGGCGCTTGTGGTAGGCCGCGATCATGTCATGGCGCTCTTCCGGCGGAATCGGCGCGATGTAGTCCTGCCAGTAATCCGGGAACAGGCGGCTGGCCCCTTCCTGGTAGAACCAATGAATGTCCTGCGGACGTGCCAGGAAAATACCGCGCACGATCAGGCCGTGAACGCGCTCCGGGTGGGTTTGCGCGTAGGCCAGGGCCAGCGTCGAACCCCAGGAACCACCGAACAGCACCCATTTGTCGATGCCGAGGTGCTCGCGGATGCGCTCAAGGTCAGCGACCAGGTCCCAGGTGGTGTTGTTTTCCAGGCTGGCGCGCGGAGTGGAGCGGCCGCAGCCACGCTGGTCGAAGGTGACAATGCGGTAAAGGTTCGGGTCGAAATAGCAGCGGCTCTGGGCATCACAACCGGCACCAGGACCACCATGGATGAATACGACGGGCAAGCCTTCGGGGGAGCCACTTTCATCGACGTACAGCGTGTGGGTGTCATCGACGGCCAGATCGTGCCGGGCGTGGGGTTTGATCTGCGGGTACCAAGTCTGCATTGCGCGCTCCGTAGGGGGTCGGGTTCATCCCTGGGGGGACGTCTTTTATTTTGCCGTCTGGCACTATAAACCCGAATTGTGCAATGAGCATGTCCTAGAGCGCTTAGACCTGTGTCAGCCCTTCGCTGCCCAGGTAATCCAGCAGGTAATCGTAGAGCCGGTCCACTTCCGGCACCTGCCGCCGCGCGCGCAGGCAGCCATGCACCAGGCCTTTGCCTGGATACAGCACGGCGGTCACACCCGCCGCTTGCAGGCGCTCGGCGTACAAAATGCCGTCGTCGCGCAAGGGGTCGAACTGGGCCACGGCGATGAACGCCTTGGGCAAACCGCTGAAGTCTGCGGCCAGCAGCGGCATGGCGTAGGGCGACGGTTTGCCACTGCCCTGCAGGTACAGCGCCAGGTAGCTGTCGGTGTCGGCGCTGCTGAGCAGGGGCGCGTCCCTGCAATCGCGGCGCGAGGGCAAATCCGCCGGGCCGCCCAGGCCTGGGTAAATCAGTACTTGGGCCCGAGGTTGCGGCTCGCCGTCGTCGCGCAGGCCCAGGCACAAGGCCGCAGCCAGATTGCCGCCAGCGCTGTCGCCCATCACCACCAGACGTTGCCGGTTGATCGCATGCGGCCCCTGCCCCGCCTGGATCGCCCGCCACACGGCACGACAATCTTCGTAAGCGGCAGGGAAAGGGTGCTCCGGCGCCAGGCGGTAATCGATGGCGATCACCAGCACTTGCAGAGCGCTGGCGAGTTCGACGCAGATGAAGTCGTGGGAATCCAGCCCGCCCACCACCCAACCGCCGCCGTGTATATAAAGAAGGCACGGCCAACCATCGGCAGGGCCGAGCATGGTCGGCAGGTAACTGCGCACACCTCTGCCTGCGAGGGAAAAGTCTGTGACCGCCAAGCCCTCAGGCGTGGGCGCGGTGAAGGCCCGGCACATGTGGTTGTAGGCCTGGCGCAACCCGGCGAGCGACGAGTCGTCGCCAGTGAAGGACGCAGTTTTGGCAACGAAAGCGGCCAACTCTGGAGAAATCGGATACATGCTCGAATATCCCTGACGCTGGAGATCAATGTGGGAGCTGGCTTGCCTGCGATAGCGGTGTACCTGCCAACCATTCATTGCCTGATACACCGCTATCGCGGGCAAGCCCGGCTCCCACACGAGTTCGGTGTTGTCTGGTCTGGCAGGTTCGGCTCAGAGCTCCAGGCTGGCTTGTACGGCCGCCACTCCGTCCGTGCCATCAAACGCCGTGACCCCGGCCAGCCAGCGCTGCAAATCCTCAGGATGATCACGCAGCCATTGCCGGGCCACGTCCTGGGGCGACTCGCGCTCCATGATCGGCACCATCAACTGGCTTTCCTGGGCGGCGGTGAAAGTGAGGTTTTCCAACACGCGATTGGCGTTGGGGCAGCGCTGGGCAAAATCCGGGGCGGTGACGGTGGAAACGGTAGCGCGGCCTTCGTCGGGGCCGAATACGTCTTCACTGCCGGTGAGGTAAGCCATCTTCATGTTGATGTTCATCGGGTGCGGGGTCCAACCGACGAACACCACGAATTCCTTGCGGTTCACCGCACGCTGCACCGCCGCCAGCATCCCCGCTTCACCGGAGGCGACCAACTTGAAGCCGCCAAGGCCGAAGCGGTTGGTGTCGATCATTTTCTGGATGTCGGTGTTGGCGCCGCTGCCTGGCTCGATGCCATAGATCTTGCCGCCGAGCTTGTCCTTGAAACGGGCGATATCGGCGAAGGTCTTCAAGCCGGCATCGGCCACGTACTGCGGCACGGCCAGGGTGGCCTGGGCGTCGGCGAGGCTCGGGGTGTCGAACACCTTGACCTGCTTGGCCGCGAGGAAGGGCGCGATGTTGTTGTCCATCGCGGGCTTCCAGTAGCCGAGGAAGATATCCAGGCGCTTGTCGCGGATGCCGGCAAAGATGAT
Organism: Pseudomonas sp. DW-iso3; assembly: GCF_058725305.1. NCBI lineage: Bacteria > Pseudomonadati > Pseudomonadota > Gammaproteobacteria > Pseudomonadales > Pseudomonadaceae > Pseudomonas > Pseudomonas sp. DW-iso3. The sequence goes on along the minus strand of NZ_JBZXDZ010000006.1, from coordinate 268,109 downwards.
CTGCTGCACGGCGCTGGTCTGTTTGCTGTCGTAGCCGAGGCCATTGAGCAGCACATCGGCCATCCCGGAGGTGGCGACCACGTCAGTCCAGCTGACCACGCCCATGCGGATGTTCTTGCAGGAAGCCGGTTCGGCGGCCATGGCATGGGCGCTGAGCAACGCGGCGGCGGTGAGGGTCAACAACAGTCGTTTCATGGAGGAGGTCTCACTCGGCAGCTTTATTGTAGGAGTGGCGTCTGACGCGCCGTATCCACAACCTTACTCAGCGAGACCTCGACAAAAGCGACCTGTGGCGACCGGGTTTTGCACCCAGGCGACAGACGGTCAGCCGTAGCGCTTCTGCCCCCACGCCAACAGCTCCTGCAACAACTGCTTCAACACCACCCGAGTCGGCTCGGCCAGATCCGGGCGATAACGGAACGGTTCGAACTCCTCCATATAGGCGCTCTGGCACAACTCCAACTGCACCGCGTGAATATCCTGCGCAGGGTCGCCGTAGTGACGGGTGATGTGGCCACCCTTGAAGCGCCCGTTAAGCACATGGGTGTACTGCGGATGCGCGGCACAAATGGCCTCTAACTGGTTGGCCAGCTCAGGATCACAGGCGGCTCCGTTGAACGTACCGAGGTTGAAGTCCGGCAGTTTGCCGTCGAAAAGGTGCGGGATGACCGAGCGGATCGAATGCGCATCGAACAGCAAGGCGTAGCCGAATTCGGCCTTGAGCCGCGCCAGTTCCTCTTGCAACGTGCGGTGATACGGGCCCCAGACCTTTTGCAAGTAACTGGCGCGCTCGGCCTCGCTCGGTTCCAACCCTTCGCGGAACAATGGCACGCCATCAAACAGTGTCGCCGGATACAGACCGGTGGTGGCGCCCGCGTACAGCGGCTTGTCGTCGGATGGGCGGTTAAGGTCGATCACGAACCGCGAGTACTCGGCCGCCAGGGTGCTGGCGCCCAGTTCTTCGGCAAAGTCATAGAGCGTGGGGATGTGCCAGTCGGTGTCCGGCAAGCTTTGCGCTTCAGGGATCAACCCCGCCTCGACAGCAGGCGTCAGGCGCAGGCCGGCGTGGGGCATGCTGATCAACAGCGGCACACGGCCTTGTTTGAAATTCAGAACCTTATCCACAAGTAGCACTCCTCAAACAGTGACATCGACGCCGTGGCGTACGACGCGTTTATCCAGCTCGCCGCCCAGCCAATAGGCCAGGTCGGCGGGGCGATCAATCTGCCAGGCGACAAAGTCCGCGACCTTGCCCGCTTCCAGCGAGCCGTGGGTGTCGCCCATGCCCAATGCGGTGGCCGCATGTTGGGTGGCGCCCGCCAAGGCTTCTTCCGGGGTCATGCGGAACAGCGTGCAGGCCATGTTCAGCATCAGGCGCACCGACAGTGCCGGCGAGGTGCCGGGGTTGAGGTCGCTGGCAATGGCGATCTTCACGCCGTGCTTGCGCAGGGCATCCATCGGCGGTAGCTGGGTTTCGCGCAGGAAGTAGAAGGCGCCCGGCAGTAGCACCGCAACGGTGCCGGAGGCGGCCATGGCGATGGCATCGTCTTCGGTCATGAATTCCAGGTGATCCGCCGACAGCGCCTGGTAACGCGCAGCCAGGCTGGAGCCGTGCAGCGACGACAGTTGCTCGGCGTGCAGCTTCACCGGCAGGCCCAACTGCTGGGCGACTTTGAACACGCGCTCCACCTGCTCGGTGGAAAACGCCAGGTATTCGCAGAACGCATCCACCGCGTCCACCAGACCTTCTGCCGCCAGTGCCGGCAGCATCTCGACGCAGATGTGGTCGATGTAATCGTCGGCGCGGTCTTTGTATTCGGGTGGCAAGGCATGGGCCGCCAGGCACGTAGCACGCACACTGACCGGCAGTGCTTCACCGAGGCGACGGGCCACCCGCAGCATTTTGCGTTCGTTGACCAGATCCAGCCCGTAGCCGGACTTGATCTCTACTGTGGTGACGCCGTCGCGCAGCAAACTGCGCAGGCGCTTGTGGGCGCTGGCGAACAGTTCATCCTCGGTCGCGGCACGGGTGGCGCGCACGGTGCTGGCAATACCGCCGCCCTTGGCCGCGATCTCGGCGTAGCTCACGCCTTCGAGGCGCTGCTCGAATTCGCCGCTGCGGTTGCCGCCGAACACCGTGTGGGTGTGGCAGTCGATCAGCCCGGGGGTGACCCACGCGCCTTGCAGGTCATGCACCTGGGCGTAATCTGCCGTGGGTACCTGGCTGCGGGGGCCGATCCACTCAATGAGCGAACCGGCAGTCACCATGGCGGCATCCTCGATGATCGAGTAGTTGCCCTGTGCCATGGTTGCGACGTGGCAGTGTTGCCAAAGCGTTTTCATCAACGCCTCCCTAAGTTATCGATGAGACAAAGCCGCGTCGTAATGGACCTTGGCCGCTTGCCCTGCCGAAGGTTTGACCCACAGCAGGTACGCGACGACCAGCAACACGATCCACACGGCACCGACCAGCAAGGCGGCCTGGGTGTCCGGGAAATAACCCAGCACACCAAACACGAACAGCATGAAGACGATGGCGGCCGCTGGCGCGTAGGGCCAGAACGGCACGGGGAACTTCAGTTCGGCGACCTGTTCCTTGGTCATCGAGCGGCGCATGGCGACCTGGGTGAACAAGATCATCAGCCACACCCAAACAGTGGCGAAGGTCGCAATCGAGGCAATCACCAGAAACACGTTTTCCGGGATCAGGTAGTTGAGCACCACGCCGCCAAGCAGCGCCGCCCCCATTACCACGACAGTCATCCAGGGCACGCCCTGTTTGGACAGTTGTGCAAAACCCTTGGGCGCCTGCCCTTGCTGGGCCAGGCCGTACATCATGCGACCCGCGCCGAAGATGTCACTGTTGATGGCCGAGACGGCCGCCGAGATCACGACGATATTGAGAATGGTCGCCGCCGAGCCGATGCCGAGGTTGCTGAAGATCTGCACGAACGGGCTGCCCTGGCTGCCGATCTGCGGCCACGGATAGATAGCCATCAGCACAAACAGGGTCAGCACGTAGAACAACAGAATGCGCAGCGGCACCGCGTTGATCGCCTTGGGGATCACGCGCTGTGGGTCCTTGGCTTCACCGGCGGTGATGCCGATGATTTCGATGCCGCCAAAAGCGAACATCACCACTGCAAAGGAGGCGATCAGGCCGCCGATGCCGTTGGGCATGAAGCCGCCGTGGGCCCACAGGTTGCTGAGGCCGCTGGCCTGGGTTTCACCGGCCGAATGAATGCCGAACAGCATGATGCCAAAACCGCCGAGGATCATCGCCACAATGGCGCCGACCTTGAGCAACGACAGCCAGAACTCCATTTCGCCAAACACTTTGACGTTGCACAGGTTCAGGCCGCCAATCAAAAGCACAATGCCGAGCACCCAGACCCAACGCGCGACGTCGGGAAACCAGAAGCCCATGTAGATACCGAAGGCCGTCACGTCGGCGAGGCAGACGATGATCATTTCAAAGGCGTAGGTCCAGCCAAGAATGAACCCTGCCATAGGGCCCAGGTAAGTGCTGGCGTACTGGCCGAAAGAACCGGCCACCGGGTTGTGCACAGCCATTTCGCCGAGGGCGCGCATCACCATGAATACGGCGGCGCCACCGATCAGGTAGGCCAGCAGCACGGCAGGGCCAGCCATCTGGATGGCGGAGGCGGAGCCATAGAACAGCCCGGTGCCGATCGCGGAACCGAGTGCCATGAAGCGAATATGTCGGGCGCTGAGCCCGCGTTTCAAACCCTTTTCTTGCTGTTGCATTTCTCTTCCCTAGTTATTGTTATCCCGAGAAAATCTGAATCTGCAAAAGATCAAATGTGGGAGCTGGCTTGCCTGCGATGGCGGTGTATCAATCACACATGCTTCAACTGACAGATAGCTATCGCAGGCAAGCCAGCGCCCTCAATGGTCCGCTGTCGCGCTTAAAGGCTCGGCAGGAGATTGGCCGGCACCAACTCATTCAGGCAGCGGCTGGCCAACAGCTCGCTGGCGGCGTTGATGTCCGGCGCGAAGAAACGGTCCTTCTCATAGAACGCCACTTTGCCGCGCAGAATCCCGCGCGCCTTTTCAAGCGCAGGTGACGTTTTCAGGCCTTCACGCAGGTCCAGGCCCTGACACGCGGCAAGCCATTCCACGGCGAGAACGCCACGGGTGTTCTCGGCCATTTCCCACAGGCGCTTGCCCGCAGCTGGGGCCATGGACACGTGGTCTTCCTGGTTGGCCGAGGTCGGCAGGCTGTCGACGCTATGGGGATGGGCCAGCGCCTTGTTTTCGCTGGCGAGCGCAGCGGCGGTCACCTGGGCGATCATGAAGCCGGAGTTCACGCCGCCATTGCCCACCAGAAACGGCGGCAGTTGCGACATGTGCTTGTCCATCATCAGCGAGATACGACGCTCGCTGAGGGAGCCGATTTCAGCGATGGCCAGCGCCATGTTATCGGCCGCCATGGCAACCGGTTCGGCGTGGAAGTTACCGCCGGAAATCACGTCGCCTTGTGCGGCAAATACCAGCGGGTTATCCGACACGGCATTGGCTTCTACCACCAGTACCTCGGCGGCCTGGCGGAACTGGGTCAGGCAGGCGCCCATGACTTGTGGTTGGCAGCGCAGGGAGTACGGGTCCTGCACCTTGTCGCAGTTCTGGTGCGACTGGGACACCTGGCTGCTTTCACCCAGCAGATGACGATAGGCCGCAGCCGAATCGATCTGCCCACGCTGGCCGCGCGCGGCGTGAATCCGTGCGTCGAACGGCGAGCGCGAGCCCAGCACCGCTTCCACGGTGAGCGCGCCGCACGCCAGGGCACCGGCGAACAGGTCTTCGCCTTCAAACAGGCCACGCAACGCATAGGCGGTGGACACTTGGGTGCCGTTAAGCAGCGCCAGGCCTTCTTTGGCGGCAAGGGTCAGCGGGGTCAAACCGGCGACTTTCAGCGCCTCGGTCGCGTCCAGCCACTCGCCCTTGTAGCGCGCCTTGCCTTCGCCCAGCAGCACCAGGGACATGTGCGCCAATGGCGCCAGGTCACCGGAGGCACCGACCGAACCTTTCAAAGGAATATGCGGGTACACCTCGGCGTTGATCAGCGCGATCAGCGCGTCGATCACCTGGCGGCGGATTCCGGAGAACCCACGGCTCAGACTGTTGACCTTGAGCACCATGACCAGCCGCACCAGTGCGTCGCTGATCGGCTCACCCACGCCGGCGGCATGGGACAACACCAGGGAACGCTGGAGGTTTTCCAGGTCTTCGCTGGCGATGCGGGTCGAAGCCAGCAGGCCGAAACCCGTGTTGATGCCATAGGCGGTGCGGTTCTCGGCGAGAATCTGCTCCACGCAGGCAACACTGGCTTCGATCTGCGCCGTGGCGCTGTCATCCAGGCTAAGGGTTACCGGCTGCTGGTAGATAGCTCGCAGTTGGGCAAGGCTCAGTTGACCTGGAATCAGGTTTAGCGCAGTCACATTCATACTCCTTTTGAATTGTTCTTTTGAATTGGTTTTCAGTGGAAATTCGGTAAATCGGTGTCTTTGAGCAGCTTGGCGGCGGCCGCAATGTCTGGCGCCAGCCAGCGGTCCTGCTCATAGGCCGGCACCACTTCACGCAACAGGCGCCAGGCGCGGTCAGTGCCGGCGCCGAAGCGTTGCTCTTTGAGGAACTCAAACGCCTGGGCCGCCAGCAGGTACTCGATAGCGAGGATCTGCGTCACGTTGGCCAGCACCTGGTGCAGCTTGAGCGCGGCATTGGTGCCCATGCTCAGGTGGTCTTCCTGCAGGCCCGAGGTGACGAAGTTGTCGAGCACCGCCGGTTGTGCCAATTGGCGGTTTTGCCCACACAGCGAAGCGGCGACGTACTGCACGATCATCATCCCGGAGTTGACCCCTGGGTTGCTCACCAGGAACGCCGGCAAGCCGCTGACGTGCGGGTTGATCAGACGGTCCAGGCGACGTTCGGCCACCGCGCCGATTTCGGCCATGGCAATCGCCAGCATGTCCGCCGCCAGCGCCACAGACTGCCCATGCGGGTTGGCCTGGGACACCACGCGGTAGTGGTCCGGCGTGCCGAGCACCAACGGGTTGTCGGTGGCGCTGTTGAGTTCGGTCTCGATCTGGCGGGTGGCGTGCTCTACCTGATCGCGCGCCGCACCATGGATCTGCGGGATCGAGCGGATACTCAGGGCGTCCTGGGTGCGAATGCCTTGGCTGCTGGCGATCACTTCGCTGCCATCAAGCAAGGCGCGCAGGTTGATGCCCACTTGTTGCATGCCTGGGTGGGGTTTGAGGGCGATGATTTCTTCGTCAAACGCGTCGATCTGGCCGCGCTGGGCTTCGAAGCTCATGGCGCCGATCACGTCGGCCCATTGCAACAAGTGATGGGCGTCGGCCAGGGCCAGGCAGCTCAGGCCGGTCATGCACGGCGTGCCATTGACCAGGCACAGGCCGTCCTTGGCGCCCAGCACTACCGGGTGTAAACCTTCCGCGCTTAATGCTTCTTGAGCCGGGACGATCCGGCCTTGATAACTCACAGTGCCCACACCCAGCAGGGCCACCCCGACATGGGCCATATGGGTCAAATAACCCACCGACCCCTGGGACGGCACTTGCGGTGTGATGCCATGGTTGAGCAACGCCAGCAACGAGTGCACCACCTGCGGATGCAGGCCGGATTTGCCGTGGCTGTAGTTGATGATCGCCGCGCAGATGATCGCGCGGGTCTGCTCGTCACTCAGCACCGGGCCGACGCCGCAGGCATGGCTCAGCAAGGTGTTGCGCGACAACTGGCTGAGTTGTTCACCCTTGAGCGACACATTGCACAACGCGCCCAGGCCGGTGTTCACGCCGTAGGCGCGCTCGCCGCTGGTGACAATGCGCTGCACGATGGCCTGGGCATTGTCGATGCGCGCCCAGGCCTGGCCCGAAAGTTCGAGGACAGCGCCATGACGGGCGACGGCGGCTACGTCCTGCCAGCGCAATGGCGCATCGGCGATGGTGATTTTTGTTGCCTGGGACATCTTCATACCTTCTTTAATTCTTGTGCAGCTTTGCCGGCCTCTTCGCGAGCAAGCCCGGCTCCCACAGCTGAACTGTGTGAACCGATTAACTTGTGGGAGCTGGCTTGTCGAATCGTCGCACCGCTGCGATAGCGCCAGCCGGCTCACCACAAGGTCGAAATCAGACCACCGCGGCCCGCCGCTGGACAAACCGATCCACATACTCATCCGCCGGCGAATGCAGGATCTCCCGAGGCGTGCCGACCTGGATAAGCTTGCCGTCCTTGAGGATCGCAATGCGGTTGCCGATACGCACGGCCTCATCGAGGTCATGGGTGATGAACACGATGGTTTTGTGCAGGGTCTTTTGCAGCTCCAGTAATTGGTCCTGCATCTCGGCGCGGATCAGCGGGTCGAGGGCGCTGAAGGCCTCGTCCATCAGGATGATGTCGGTATCCGCCGCCAATGCACGGGCCAGGCCGACGCGCTGGCGCATGCCGCCAGAGAGCTGGTGCGGATATTTGTTTTCGTAGCCCTTGAGGCCGACGGTTCCGATCCAGTGCAGGGCGCGTTCAGCGCACACCTGTTTGGTTTCACCCCGTACCTTCAGGCCGTAGGCGACGTTGTCGAGCACGCTCTTGTGGGGCAGCAGGCCGAAGCTCTGGAACACCATGCTGATCTTGTGCCGACGGAATTGGCGCAGGGCTTCCATGTCCAGTTGCAGGATGTCTTCGCCGTCCACCAGGATCGCGCCGCTGGTGGGATCGATCAGGCGGTTGAAGTGGCGCACCAACGTGGACTTGCCGGAACCCGACAAGCCCATGATCACGAAGATCTCACCCGTGCCGATGCTCAGGGACAGATCGTTCACGCCGACCACGCAGCCGGTCTCGGCAAGCACCTGGTCCTTGGTCTTGCCCTGGCCGATCAGCGACAGCGCATCCTTGGAGCGGGCGCCGAAGATCTTGAAGACGTTTTTAACTTCGATTTTGCTGACAGTAGTCATTTGCTCGCCTCATGCCGGGGACGACCATAGGCCTGGGTAATGCGGTCGATGACCACTGCGAGAATCACGATCGCCAAGCCGGCCTCAAGGCCACGCCCGACGTTGAGGGTCTGGATGCCGACAAGGACATCTTCACCCAAGCCTCGGGCGCCGATCATCGAGGCGATCACCACCATCGACAGCGCCATCATGGTGGTCTGGTTGATACCGGCCATGATGCTCGGCAACGCCAGCGGCAGCTGCACGCCGAACAGTTGCTGCCAACGGTTGGCACCGAAGGCGTTGATCGCTTCCATGACTTCGCCGTCGACTTGGCGAATCCCCAAATCTGTCAGGCGAATCAGCGGCGGTGCGGCGTAGATCACCGTGGCGAAAATCGCCGGGACCTTGCCCAGGCCGAACAGCATCAACACCGGGATCAGGTACACGAAGCTCGGCATGGTCTGCATGATGTCGAGCAGCGGCATCAGCACCGAGCGCAGGCGATTGCTGCGTGCGGACAGGATACCCAGCGGCACGCCGATCAACACCGAGATCACCGTGGCGACCATCATCAAGGCCAGGGTCTGCATCAGCTTGTCCCACAGGCCAACCGCACCTACGAGGAACAGCAAACCGACGATCACCGCCGTGGTCACCACCTTGCGGGTGGCGTGCCAGGCGACACCGCCGACGATAGCCAGCATCAGCCACCAGGGCGCTGCGCGCAGCAACCCTTCCAGGTTGACGATGGCCCACAGCAGGGTGTCGGAAATGTGCCGGAACACATCACCGTAGTTGGTGACCAATGAGTCCACCCAACCGTTGACCCAGTCGGCGATGGAAAACGTAAAACTCTCAGGAAACATATCGTGCTCTCGATCCAGTGGGTTGTGGCCAGGCGCCCGGCTGCCCCTCAGGGTAGCCGGGCACGCTTGACCTACAAGGCCGCGTCGATTTTCTTGGCTGCGTCGTCGCTCACCCAGGCGTGCCAAACTTCAGGATGTTCCTTGAGGAAAATTTTCGCCAGTTTTGGCGACTCAATGCGCTCCTTGGCCATGCGACCCAGGTTCTGGTTCAGCAGGTCGATAGGCAGGTTGACCTTTTCCAGCACAGCCACCAGTTCAGGCGCCTGCTCGTGGAAGGTCTTGGACAGGCCGACCTTGATGCTCACGCTTTTATCCACACCGGGCTTTTCTTCCAGCTTGACCAGGTCGACCTGGCCCATCAGCGGCGTTGGCGACCAGTAGTAGAACAGGATCGGCTCGCCACGCTTGTAGCTCGACAGCACGGCGGCATCCAGCGCCGGGCCGGTGCCTGGACGGAAGTTGGTATAGGTGCTTTCCAGGCCATAGCTTTTCAGCATCTCGCTGTTGTCCAGCTCGCAGGTCCACCCAGCCGGGCAGTTGTAGAAACGGCCCTTGGACGGCTCTTCCTGATCCTTGAACACCGAGGCGTACTTGGCCAGGTCGGCAATATTTTTCAGGTCCGGTGCCTTGGCTTCCAGCTTGCGTTTGGCATCACCTTCGATCACATAACGCGGCACGTACCAGCCTTCGATAGCGCCGACAACCGGGGCGCCGACGCCGACGACTTTGCCGGCCTTCTCGGCCTTGTTCCAGACTTCACTGCGGCCCACCCATTCTTCGGCGAAGACCTGAATGTCGTTGCTGCTCAGGGCGTTTTCCATGGTGATGGAGTTGCCCGGCAGGCTGTCGGTTTTGCAGTCGTAGCCTTTTTCCAGCACGGTTTGCAGGATGTCGGTGAGCAACATGCCGCTTTCCCAGTTCAGGCCTGCGAACTTCACCGGCTTGCCGGATTCGCACCAACCTGCCGCCTGGGCGCCAGCGCTTGCCAACACACCTGCAGAGAGCAAGGTGGCCATCAGGGTCTTATGCATTTTCATTGTTGTGACGCTCCCAATCTTGAAATGGATTACGGCAGTCAGTAGGCGTCCTGCCCTGTCCACGTCCCATCAGGCTTGTGCAGCCAGCCCGTTTGTTCTTGGTATAGCGCCCTGCTCTGTTGGCAGGATCAGTTGATCGGGCACCGTGCCGTGCCATTTTTTCGCACACAGGTAATACAGCGCTGCCGGCAGCACCAGTCCGATGATCCAGGAAATATCCACATCACCCAGCGCGGCCACCAAAGGGCCGGTGTAGAACTTGGTGGAGATGAACGGCAACTGCACCAGCACGCCGAACACGTACACGCTGATACCCAGCAGGTTCCAGCGACCGTAGCGACCGTTTGGGTCGGCCAGCGCCGGCACGTCATAGCGTTCACGGGTGATGCAGTAGTAGTCCACCAGGTTGATCGCGCTCCAGGGCGTGAAGAACGCCAACAGGAACAGGATGAAAGACTTGAATGCCCCGAGGAACGAATGCTGGCCGAGCAACGCGATCAAGGTCGCCGTGCCGACAATCGCCAGCACGAACACCAGACGCTGCAAGCGCGTGACCTCCAGGCGACCGCGAAAGCCGCTGATGATGGTCGCGATGCACATGAAGCTGCCGTAAGAGTTCAGCGTCGAGATGGTGACCTTGCCGAAGGCGATGCTGAAGTACAGCAGCGCAGCGGTGGCACCCGTACCACTCAAGCCCACGATGTAGGCGACTTCGTGACCGGCGAATTGCCCGTTGGACATCGCCGCGGCAAACACGCCGAGGATCATTGCCACCTGCGCGCCAATCACCGAACCCGCACCCGCGGCGAGAAAGGTTTTCAGCGAGGAGGTGTTGCTCGGCAAATAGCGTGAGTAGTCCGCCACGTAGGGGCCGAAGGCGATCTGCCAGGAGGCCGCGAGCGACACCGCCAGCAGGAAGCTGCTCCAGCTGAAATGGCGAATCTGCAAGAGTGCGCCAACGTCGGTCTGGCTCATCAGACGGCTGAACAGGTAGACAAAGGCAATCACGCCAATAACGCTGGCGACACGGCCGATGAAATGGATCACCCGATAACCGAGCACCGTGACCAGCACGATGACACTGGCAAAAATCAGGATACCGACGCTGTCGCTGACCCCGAACAACTGACCCAGCGCCTGACCGGAAAGTACCGTTCCGGTGGCGGTGAAGCCGAGGTACATCAGGCACACCAGCACAATCGGGATCGCCGCGCCATACACCCCAAACTGCACCCGGCTGGAGATCATCTGCGGCAGGCCGAGCTTGGGCCCTTGCGCCGCATGCAACGCCATGACGCCACCGCCGATCAATTGACCGACCAACAGGCCGATCAACGACCAGAACACATCACCGCCCAGCACCACGGCCAAGGCCCCAGTGACAATCGCGGTGATCTGCAGGTTGGCACCCATCCACAGGGTGAACTGGCTAAATAGACGACCGTGTCTTTCCGCTTCCGGGATGTAGTCGATCGAACGCCTTTCGATCAACGGGGTGGTGCTTGCACGTGCGTCATTTGCAGCCATGTGTGTTCAACCTCTGATGGATTGTTTCCTGGTTCACTGCAGATCAAATGTGGGAGCGGGCGTGCTCGCGAAAGCGGACGTCCAGTCAATCTTTCTGTAGCTGACCCACCGCATTCGCGAGCAAGCCCGCTCCCACATTAGCTATTTGATCATCGGGAGATTGAGGCCCTGCTCTTTGGCGCAATCGATGGCGATCTGGTAACCGGCGTCCGCGTGACGCATCACACCGGTGGCCGGGTCGTTGTGCAGTACACGGGCAATGCGCTCGGCCGCTTCATCGGTACCGTCGCAGACGATGACCATGCCGGAGTGCTGGGAGAAGCCCATGCCCACGCCACCACCGTGGTGCAGCGACACCCAGGTCGCGCCGCTGGCAGTGTTGAGCAAGGCGTTGAGCAGTGGCCAATCGGACACGGCGTCGGAGCCGTCCTGCATGGCTTCGGTTTCGCGGTTCGGGCTTGCGACCGAGCCGGAGTCCAGGTGATCACGGCCGATCACGACCGGTGCCGACAGCTCGCCGCTGCGTACCATTTCGTTGAACGCCAGGCCCAGCTTGGCGCGCTGGCCCAGGCCAACCCAGCAGATTCGCGCCGGCAGGCCCTGGAAGCTGATGCGCTCACGCGCCATGTCCAGCCAGTTGTGCAGGTGGGCGTCGTCTGGGATCAGCTCTTTGACCTTGGCGTCGGTCTTGTAGATGTCCTGCGGGTCACCGGACAGCGCCGCCCAACGGAACGGGCCGATGCCACGGCAGAACAGTGGGCGGATGTAGGCCGGGACGAAACCTGGGAAGTCGAATGCGTTTTCCACGCCTTCTTCTTGCGCCATCTGACGAATGTTGTTGCCGTAGTCGAAGGTCGGGATGCCTTGTTTCTGGAATTCCAGCATGGCTTTGACGTGTACGGCCATCGACTGCTTGGCGGCCTTGATCACGGCAGCAGGCTCGGTCTTGGCGCGGGCGCGGTATTCGTCCCAGGTCCAACCGGCCGGCAGGTAGCCGTTGAGGGGGTCGTGGGCGCTGGTCTGGTCGGTGACCATGTCCGGACGCACGCCGCGCTTGACCAGTTCCGGCAGAATTTCCGCCGCGTTGCCCAGCAGGGCGACAGAGATGGCCTTGCCTTCCTTGGTGTACTTGGCGATACGCGCCAGGGCGTCGTCGAGATCGGTGGCTTGCTCATCGACGTAGCGGCTGTTGAGACGGAAGTCGATGCTGACCTGCTGGCATTCAATGTTCAGCGAGCAGGCACCGGCCAGGGTTGCCGCCAAAGGCTGCGCGCCGCCCATGCCGCCGAGACCGGCGGTGAGTACCCAACGGCCGGTAAGGTCGCTGTTGTAGTGCTGGCGGCCGGCTTCTACGAAGGTTTCGTAAGTGCCCTGGACGATGCCTTGGCTGCCGATGTAGATCCAGCTGCCGGCGGTCATCTGGCCATACATGGCCAGGCCCTTGGCATCCAGTTCGTTGAAGTGTTCCCAGCTGGCCCAGTGTGGCACCAGGTTGGAGTTGGCGATCAGCACGCGCGGGGCATTGCTGTGGGTCTTGAATACGCCGACCGGCTTGCCGGATTGCACCAGCAGGGTTTCGTCGTCATTCAGATGAGTGAGGCTCTCGACGATCTGGTCGTAGCACTCCCAGTTACGCGCTGCACGGCCGATACCGCCGTACACCACCAATTCTTTCGGGTTCTCGGCCACTTGCGGGTCAAGGTTGTTCATGAGCATGCGCAGCGGCGCTTCAGTCAGCCAGCTTTTGGCGGTGAGCTTGTTACCGTGGGCGGCACGGATTTCGACGTCACGGTACTTTGTAGGCTTGGTCACAGCTAGGACTCCTCGGCGATCGATGCGCGAACATGGATGGTGCGAAGCAGAGTCTTACGCACACATCTTTACTTGTACATACAAGCATATGCAATCAAGCGGCCAACTTCCCGAGGGCGCCGTGCGGATTTTTTTCGAAGTCGAGCTCAAGCCTTGGAAAATAAGGCTTTGAGACTTTATGAAATTTCTTGCGGAGGCGTTTTGCTACGCGAAAGGTTTGTCACGACAGCGGGGTTTTGCGCCACGCTGGGGCATTTGGTAACAAATTGGTGCGAGGGGCAGGAAACAGAATTTGTGCTTACCACAAAACAAATGTGGGAGCGGGCTCGCTCGCGAATGCGGTGGGTCAGCCAGCCTATCTGGTGCTGAGATACCGCATTCGCGAGCAAGCCCGCTCCCACAGTTTTAACCGCGCGGAGCCAGCTCGATGATGCAGCTGCGGCCACTGACGGAGATGTCCAACACGCCAGTGTTACCGTCCACTTGCAGGCAATCGTGATGACCCAGCTTCTGGTCCAACACCTTCACTTCATCAGCCACGCTGAACACCAGCACCGTCTGAGCGGTACTGAAAAAACGCTGCACACCGTCGATCCACTGTAGGCGGGCGTGGTAACGCTGTGGCGAATAGATCAGGTTGAAATCGCGGATCGGGCCAGTGATGAGCCGGCACGACACCTGGCTGTCACCTTTGAACGCGAACGGTTGCAGCGGTAACAACCCGCGCTGTTCCTCACCATCCACGGTCAACACCATGCCCGCGCCTTTGATCACAGTGATCACGCGCTGGTAGCCGGCGAATGTGGAGAACCCGCCCGACTCACCGATATCGGCAATCGACAGGCGCCAGCCAAAACCATCCAGGCCAGTACCGGCATCGCGGGTAATTTCTTCGGTGCTGCCGCCGCCGTTTTTCCACGGCATGCGTACGTAATCGGCGGCGCGCCAGACTGTTACCGAACTCATTTGCTGAAACGTCCTTCCAGGCTGTGACGGGAACCGGGGTGGATCAAACGCGCGGCGGTCACCGGCTGGCGGCCCGACCAGGTGCGTCGGCGAATCAACAGGCACGGTTCGGTGGGTTCGATCTGCAGCAGCTTGCACTCGGCCGCGTCGGCGAGGATGGCTTCGACCACGTGCTCGCCTTCGGTCAGTGGCGCCACCTGGTTCAGGTAGGCGTAGGGCGTTTGCTGGGTGAAATCCTGCTGCAGGTATTCCGGCGCGACCAGGGCGTTGACGAAACGGTCTTCGATTTGCACGGGAATATCGTTTTCGAAGTGCACGATCAACGAGTGGAATACCCGTCCACCTTCGCGCATCTCCAGGGCGACGGCGCGCTCGGAACCGGCGGCCTCTTCGCCCAGGTGGATGACCTGGCAGGTATGCCGATGACCGCGGGAGGCGATCTCATCGGCAATGTTGTGCACTTCGAACAGGGCAGACTGGCTCTTGGGCTCAGCGACAAAGGTGCCGACACCTTGCATGCGCACCAACAACCCTTCGGCGGTGAGCTCGCGCAGGGCGCGGTTGATGGTCATGCGGCTGAAACCCAGCTGGCTGACCAGTTCGCTCTCCGACGGCACGCGGTAATGAGGCGGCCAGTTGCCGTTGAGAATCTGCTGACTGATCATCTGTTTGACGCGGGCATACAAGGGCGCCGGACTTTCGTCCATGTGGGCAGCCAGCGAAGACTTGGCAGGCGGAGTCGGCACAGGGAATCCTTGCAGGGGGAAAAGATGCATAGATTGCCGGAGTTTACCGAGCAGGCAAACGTCTGTATATGTATATACAAATAAACACACGACCGGGGTGCCTTGATCATGTCCGCTTTCTTTGCCGAACGCGCGCTGCTGCCTAATGGATGGGCCAATGATGTACGTCTTGAAGTCAGCGCCGATGGCCTGCTGATCAAAGTAGAGGCCAATGCCAGGGCAGAGGGTGCAGAACGGCTGAGAGGCCCGGTGTTGGCGGGCATGCCGAACCTGCACTCCCATGCATTCCAGCGTGCCATGGCCGGTTTGGCGGAAGTTGCCGGTAACCCGAATGACAGTTTCTGGACCTGGCGCGACCTGATGTATCGCATGGTGGGCAAGATCAACCCGGATCAATTGCAGGTGATCGCACGCCAGCTGTACATCGAAATGCTCAAGGCCGGCTACACGTCGGTGGCCGAATTCCACTATGTGCACCATGACATCAGCGGCCAGCCGTATGCCGATCGTACGGAGCTGTCGCGGCAGATCAGCCAGGCGGCAGCCAGCAGCGGGATTGGCCTGACACTGGTGCCAGTGCTTTACACCCACTCCGGGTTTGGCGGCCAGGCGCCAAATGAAGGCCAGCGACGGTTTATCAACAGCACCGAACACTACCTGGACCTGCAGGCGCAGTTGAAACCCATCCTCGCCGCACAACCGGCGCAACAGTTGGGGTTGTGTTTCCACTCTTTGCGTGCGGTGACGCCCGAACAAATCAATGCAGTGCTGGCCGCCAGCGACAAGGCGTGCCCGGTGCATATCCACATCGCCGAACAGCAAAAAGAAGTCGATGACTGCCTGGCCTGGAGCGGCAAACGTCCGCTGCAATGGCTGTATGACAACGTAGAAGTGGATGAGCGCTGGTGCCTGGTGCATGCCACCCATGCCGATGCGGATGAAGTCGCGCGCATGGCCAAGAGCCGTGCGATTGCCGGCTTGTGCCTGACCACCGAGGCCAACCTGGGTGACGGGATTTTCCCGGCGGTGGATTTTCTCGCCCAGGGCGGACGCATGGGCATCGGGTCCGACAGCCATGTATCACTGAGCGTGGTGGAAGAGTTGCGTTGGCTGGAATACGGCCAGCGCTTGCGCGATCAGCGGCGTAACCGGCTGTATCGCGGTGATCAGCCGATGGTCGGCCGCACGCTGTTTGATGCCGCGCTGGACGGTGGTGCCCAAGCGCTGGGGCAGCCGATTGGTCGATTGGAAGTGGGTAAGCGAGCGGATTGGATTGTGCTGGACGGTAATGATCCGTACCTGGCGACGGCAACGGAGGACGGGATTCTCAATCGCTGGCTGTTCGCAGGCGGAGATCGGCAGGTGCGGGATGTGCTGGTCAATGGGAAGTGGGTGGTGCGCGATGGGCACCATGCCGGCGAAGAGGACAGCAATCGCGCCTTCACACAGGTATTAAAGGACTTACTCGATTAAAACTGTGGGAGCGGGGTTGCTGGCGAATGCGGTGTGCCAGTCATTGCATCTGTCGACTGACACGCCGCATTCGTGAGCAAGCCCGCTCCCACATTTTGATCCGCATTGATTCAGGGTTATTGCGAGGTTTTCGCCATCTGCTTGTCCGACGTGCGCCAGATCAAACGTGTGGTGTCATACCCCTGTTGCCGCGCCCTGCTCAGCAGGTCTTCGCGGGTGTCCGCATTGACCGTCGGCGTGCGCGACAAGATCCACATGTAGCGCCGGCTAGGGCTGCCGACGATCGCAGTCTTGTAGTCATCGCTGACATACAGCACCCAGTAGTCGCCCTTGGCGACGCCGGGTAACAGCGCGGTAAACCAGTTATTGAATTCCACCCAGAGCTTGTCGGTCTTGCCTGGCACTTGCGGGGTGGCGGTGCCCTTGGCTTCTTCCCACTTCCATTCGGTCGTCAAGCAACGGTTGAACACCGACATATCGCCATCGGGCAACAGGGTGTAGCGCGCTTCGGACTGGGCGCAATTGCGCTGGAAATACATCGGCAATCGGGCCAACTCATACCAGGTGCCCTGGTAACGCTTGAGGTTGACGCTGCCGGCTGTCTTGGGTTGCAGATCATCGCCAGAATGGCTGGCGCAGCCCGCCAAAAACAGGCTGGCACAAAGGAACAAAACAAAACGCATCATTCTTCTTCTCCCGCAGGCTCTCGCCCCGGTTTACTTCAGGCCTTGCCCGGAAAACATCAGAACTTTGTCACCGGCATATTGAACGCTGATAAAGCTGGTTTTATCGCCCCAGGTGCAACTGGACATGCCCAGCGCGCCGGAACAATCGGTCGGCTTACCCAGCAACGACTCCACCTCAGCCTTGGCCATGCCAGCCGACAACTTCGCGTAGTTTTCTTGGTTGACCTTGCTGCAAGCGCCCAACAACACGCAAAAAGCCAGCAAAGCGAGACGGCGTAACGACATGGAAAAACTCCTGGAGGGACGAAGCAGCGTGGGTATCTGCCAGAAGCTTAGAAGGGAAAAGAGGTGTCTGGTTCCCGATGAACGAAAACAAAAAAACCCCGAAAACGCTGAAACGTTTCGGGGCTTCTTCAAGGGTGAACCGGCTCACAACAACGCCGGTCACTTATCGCATCAACTTACTTCTTGTGATAGGCCGTCACACGCTCAACTTCTTCCTTTGAACCCAGGAACACCGCCACACGCTGGTGCAGGCCTTCAGGCTGGATGTCGAGGATGCGCTGGTGGCCGTCGGTCGACGCGCCGCCCGCTTGCTCGACCAGGAAGGACATCGGGTTGGCTTCGTACATCAGGCGCAGCTTACCTGGCTTGGACGGCTCGCGGCTGTCGCGTGGGTACATGAACAAGCCACCACGGGTCAGGATGCGGTGCACGTCGGCGACCATCGCGGCGACCCAGCGCATGTTGAAGTTTTTCTTCAACGGGCCTTCTTCGCCTTCCATCAGTTCGTTGACGTAGCGCTTCACCGGCTCTTCCCAGTGACGCTGGTTGGACATGTTGATCGCGAATTCCTGGGTGGAAGCCGGGATGGAAATGTCTTCGTGGGTCAGTACGAAGCTGCCCATTTCGCGGTCCAGGGTGAAGCCTTTGACGCCGTCGCCCAGGGTCAGTACCAGCATGGTCTGCGGGCCGTAGATGGCGTAGCCGGCAGCGACCTGCTCGGTGCCTGGCTGCAGGAAGGCCTTTTCGTTCAGGGCTTCGTTCTGGCTCAGGTATTCGTTCGGGCAACGCAATACCGAGAAGATGGTGCCGACCGGGGCGTTGATGTCGATGTTGGACGAGCCGTCCAGTGGGTCGAACACCAGCAGGTAGGCGCCTTTCGGGTATTTGCCGGGGATCTGGTAGGCATTGTCCATTTCTTCGGACGCCATGCCGGCCAGGTGACCGCCCCACTCGTTGGCTTCGAGCAGAATCTCGTTGGAGAGCACGTCGAGCTTCTTCTGCACTTCGCCCTGCACGTTTTCGGTGCCCATGCTGCCCAGGACACCACCCAGTGCGCCTTTGGACACGGCGTGGCTGATTTCCTTGCAAGCACGCGCCACCACTTCGATAAGGAAGCGCAGATCGGCAGGCGTGTTGTTGCTGCGGGTCTGCTCAATCAAATAGCGACTCAAGGTAACGCGGGACATGTAAGGCTCCGGAAAATGGGGGGCTTGAAAACCCGCGCAGTTTAACGCGAGTCGGGGCGTATTTCCTCCTATCAGAGGATTTAAACCCAATAGAGTTCATGGACTTTATTTAACGTGCCACCGGCGGCTTGCGCAGCAAACTGTAGGCCATGGCGCCCAGTGCCGCCACGCCGAGCAGCAGCACGGCCCAGAGGCCGAGCTTCTTCAGGTCGGGGCCAGTGTCGGGTAACGCAGCAATCGCAGCCGGTTTGACCGCGATCTCCCCCGCCAACGTGGCCTGGCCCAAGGTTTTCAGGCGCTCGTCACGGTAATCGGGGATCAGCGTCGACAGCGGCAAGTTCGCCCCTTTCACGGACACATTCCCCAACGCCAGGGTGAACGGCGGCTCACCCCGTGCCAGGAACACCAACTGCGTGGCCCGTACGGCAACGCGCAACACGGGCGCTTCGACGCCCAGGCCGCCGCCCCGCTCGTCCACCTGCAATCTCAACTGAGCAACCGCCTGGCCCGGCAACTGCAATTCATCCTGCACCACCTCCTTGGCGTTCTGGCTCAGGCGGTACAGCAGGCCATTGCTCAACGGCTGCCACGCTTGCTTGACCTCACTTCGCCCCGACAACGTCACGGGCGCCAGCGTGTTGGGCTGCTTCAACTCGACCCGCAAGCGCTCCACATTCAGCCCCGTGGGCAATTGCCAGCTGTACTCGCCCGCCTTGAGGCGACCCCCCGGCAACGCTTGCGACCACACCAACGGCATCGGCAGGTTACTGCGAGTGGAGCTCTCCAGGCGGGCCGACGTCAGCAACGGCGCCGCCTGGCCCTGCCACACCAACCGCAAGTAACGCGCCGATTGACCGGGCAGGCTCACGTCATGCTGCTCGACCCGCTCATCGGCAAATGACAAACGCGCCACTTGCCCATCACCCCAGGCTTGCCAGTGCTGCAAATCATCACTGGCTTCAATGCTGAAACGCTGGAAGCCCTCTTGCTCATGGCTCCAGTCCAGGCTCAATTGCTGCAACGGCGCCTTGATCGCACTGGCGTCCAACACCCAGCCACGCAGTACCTGCTTGCCGGGCTTAGCGGCAGTGGACGGTGTGATTTCCACCAGGGCGCCGGTGGTGGTGGCCTTCATCACCACGTCAGGCAAGGCTTGCTCGGTGTCGGCAGCGTACAGCGGGAACCACTTCACGTCGGTGACGTTGCGGCTCTCGGTGCGCTGCGCGGACGGGCGCGACAACGCATACGCCTGAGGCTCACCGGCAGCGTCGAAAACCCGAACATCGCTGAGATTTGCCTGGCGCGCGCTCATTTGAACCGCCAATGGCAGCTCCAGGCTATACCAGGGACCAGCGCCGCTTACGGCCAGCGGCACCTGGGTGGCGAAATCAGCCGGACGTTCTTGAGCAAACGTCGCCGAACACAGCATCCATATCGTCAACCCACTCAGACTCAGCCTGCCCATCAAGAAGATGCTCCCTCAGGTTCAACGCGCTTAGGCGGCAGCGGCGCAAAGTAGCCAACCACCAGCAACAAACCGCCCACGCCGATAAACGACACGATCCGCGCCAAACCGCCACGGTTGCTCAGCTCGACAAAAAACAACTTGGCCACCACCACGGCAATCAGTGCCGCGCCGATCAGCCACACTTCGCGACGATGGCGCAAATGGCCGCCGATCATCAGTCCGAGGGCAATAAGGGTCCAGACGATCGACAGGCCGGCCTGCACCAGCATGGACTCCAGCAACGCATCCAGATGAAACGGCACGCCGCCCCAATGGTGGGCGGTACGCATCACCAGCGCTGTGAAGAATGCGAACAGCGAAATGCCGGCCACGCCCTGGGCGATCAACTCAACGCGCGGCCCACGTTCCGGCGCCGCACTGCGCGACCACAGGTAAATGCCCAGCAGCGCGAACAGCAGGCCCAGGTCCAATGGGTTGAGCAGTGGCACATAGGGCAGCGGCTTGGCCGTGCCGTCACTAAAGATGTTCGCCAGCCAGAACCAACCCAGCATCAGCACCGCCAGCGGTAATGCAGCGAGCACGCGGTATTCCCTGGGGTAGGCCGACACCGGCCATGGCCAATGGCGCGGTGCGGCAGCCAGCACGAGATAGAGACTTGGCAGAATCGCCCAGCCCAACCAGCGCCAGGCGTTGTATTCGCTCGACAGCACCAGCAGGCCGTAGCGCAGTTCCAGCGCCAGCACACCGATCAGCATCCAACAACCCAGTACGTGAGCCGCGCTCAGCACTTTGCCGGGCACCACCGTCGACAAATGCCGCAGCGAGATGAAATGCACCACGAACACCACCCACCAGGCCAGCCAGCCGAACTGCGCGGCCGGGTGGTAATACTCGGTCCACGCGCCCAACAACACGAGCCCCACCGCAGGCATCAACAACGTGCTGGCGATACCCAACGCCGCCCAGCGCAAACGCAGCGCCAGTGCCGTCCAGATCACCACGCTCAGCGCGGCCGCCAGCACCAACAGCGAAGCGTGCAAGGCCGCAGGTGCCAAGCGCCAGACTTCAATGATCACCGCCAACGCCCACCACGCCACGCCCCAGGCCAGCAGACCGGCGGACAAGCGCCCACGGGGCAAGCACCAGGCGCCGAGCATGGCCGCCAAGGCAATGATCAGCGGTGTCCAGGCATTGTTCACGGGGTCGAGCGCAAACAGCGCGCCCGCAAGTACTTGCACGGCAACGCCACAGCGCACGACCCATGGCGAGCCGATACGCAGGCCCGCCCACACGGTCGCAAGGCCCGCAACCGACCAACTGACGATGCTGCCTTGGGTCGAAAACAACAGCGGCGCCAGCAGGTAAGCGCAGCCCAGGCCGAGGACGGCGAGCCCTGGAGCGCCGAGGCGCTCCCAACGCCGGGTCTGTTGCGGCGCGGCGTTGTGTATTTGATAAAAGCTGAACAGCAGTGCCGCACCCAGCAGCAACGCTCCCAATGGCGGCCCCTGCAGCAAGGTGTCCTGGCCATCGCGCAGTTCGCCAAGGAAGGCGAGCAGCGAACCCAGTTGCAGCAATAGGGCGAACGCCCGCGCGACGGGGCGATGCTGGCGTAGACCGAGCCAGAAGATCCCGGCGCCTTCGACGGCCCACGCCGCAGCAGTCCAGCGCGCATCAAGGCCCAAGGGAATGGCCAGGCTGGCGAAGATCACGCCAAGGGCCAGGCAGGTTTCCGTCAGGAGCAAGGCGCGCCCGCCACTGAGCACGCGGGCCAGGACAATGTAAATGATGCCCAGGCCCAGCGCACTGAACGCAGCAGCGAACTCAAGGTGTTGTACCAGCGCGAACTGCAGACCGAAGCCCACCAGCGGCGGGCCGAATAACAACGTGCCATCGACATAATCCCCCTTGGCCGCCGACCAGCGCAGTTGCGCGCCCCGGCTGGCATCTTCGGGGGCGTCCTGGGTTTCCAGCAATTTACGCCGCGCGAACAACAGGCCGATAGCCAGGTACATCAGGAAAAACAGGATCAGGAACGGCTCGGTGCTCCACAACAGCTCCGGCGTGTAGGCGCGCATGCCCCAGGCGAAACCAATACCAAAGGTGCCAACAAAACCGATCACGTTCAGCAGGCGCCAGGCTTTGAACCAGGCAATCGTGAGGATGCCGGCGTTGAGCAACGCAAAGTAGCTGAACAGCGCCACATGGCTTCCGGCGCCGGTCGACACCAGGATCGGTGCCGCAAAACCACCCAACGCCGCCGCACAGGCCAGGCCGATGGCATCCTGGGTGATTGCCAGGATCGCCGAACAGACCGTGACGGCTACCAGCAACCCCATTGCCGCGCCAGGATCGATCAGGGGATGCAAACGCATTGCCGCAAATACCGTGAGGTACAACACGGCAATCCCCGCGCCTTGCAGCATCAAGCCGTAGTTACCGTTGCGCAGCCGCAGCCACCAGCCCAGGCCCAGCAGGCCCAACGCGGCAGCGGCAACGCCGGCGTAGCGCAGCTCGATCGGCACCACCATGCCTTCAGTGGCATAACGCAGCAGGAAAGCCAGGCCGAGGAACAACAGCACCACGCCGACCCGCAGCACGGTGTTGCCGCCAAACAGCCAATTGCGCGCACCTTCAATAGCGCGCTCGATCAGGTTGGGGCCGCGAGGGATTACAGGTTCTTTAGGCGTCGGCGCCGGAGCCCACACGTCATCCGGCAGCGGCTGGCTCGGTTCGGCGCCCCTGGCAACGGGGGCCAACTCGGCAGGCAGCTCCCACACCAGCTCGGGCGGTTTGGCGACAGGTGCCGATTCGGGAACAGAGGGCTCGACCTTCACGCTGCTTGCAGGCGCGGGCACTTCCAGTTGCCGCAAGCGCTCGCCCAGCGCGATCAGCGACTTCTGCGTGGTGTCCAACTGACGCGCCTGCTTGTCCGCCTGGGCCGACAGCTGCGCCAGGCGAATCGCCTGGCCAATGCCCAGCCCCAGCAGCGCACCGATACCCGCATCACTGAACGATTCGTCGAGCGTCCAGCCGAGCACCAGGCCAATCAGCATGAAAATCCATTGCATGGTCGATATCCCTAAGCAGCCCGAGGCAGGCAAACCGAGGCCTAGTATATCGACGCTGCACCCATGTGGAAGCGGGCGTGTGTGGGAGCTGGCTTGCCCGCGACGCAGACACCTCGGTGTATCTGTCACACCGAGGTGATGCTATCGCAGGCAAGCCAGCTCCCACACAAGCCCGCGCACATATTCAGGTCAGCCGTGTTCAGTCGAGGGCTTTCCAGATCTCGGTCGCGTACTCCCTGATGGTCCGATCCGAGCTGAACCAACCCATCCGCGCCGTATTCAGCACCGCCGAACGCCACCACGCCTTGGAATCATGCCAATGCGCCTCAACCCGCGCCTGGGCGTCCCAGTACGAATCGAAGTCGGCACACACCAGGAAGCGGTCGTAGTCGATCAGCCCGTCGATCAGCCCCGCGTAGCGGCCCGGATCGTCCGGCGAGAACACCCCGCCGCGGATCGCTTGCAGCACGTCATTCAACCGATGAGACGCCGCGATGTCAGCACCTGCATTGAATTCACCAGCGTGCTTGCGGGCTTCCACCTGCTGCGCGCTGAGGCCGAAGATAAACATGTGCTCGGCCCCCACACGCTCGTGCATTTCCACGTTGGCGCCGTCCATCGTGCCGATGGTCAGCGCACCGTTGAGACCGAACTTCATGTTGCTGGTGCCCGAGGCCTCGAAACCGGCGGTGGAAATCTGCTCCGACAAATCCGCCGCCGGAATGATGCTTTCCGCCAGGCTGACGTTGTAGTTGGGCAGGAACACCACCTTGAGCAAACCGCGTACGGTCGGGTCGTTATTGACCGTGCGGGCGATGTCGTTGGTCAACTTGATGATCAACTTGGCCTGGTGATAACTGGCCGCCGCCTTGCCCGAGAAGATTTTCACGCGCGGCACCCAGTCGGTGCCCGGCTCGGCACGGATGGCCTGGTACAGCGCCACGGTGTGCAGCAGGTTGAGCAACTGGCGCTTGTATTCGTGGATACGCTTGACCTGCACGTCGAACATCGCCGCCGGGTTGACCGCAATGCCCAGGCGCTCGTGAATGATGTCCGCCAGCGCGCGCTTACTGTGCAGGCGCTGCTCGGCAAATGCCTTGCGGAACGTCTGTTTTTCGGCAAATGGCTCAAGCTCCACCAACCGCTCTTCGGGCTTGTCGAGAATGTCCGGGCCGAGCGCTTCCACCAGCATGGACGTGAGCTTGGGGTTGGCCTGGTACAACCAGCGACGGAAGGTAATGCCGTTGGTTTTGTTGTTGATGCGTTCCGGGTACAGCTTGTGCAGCTCGGAGAACACCGTGCTGCGCATCAATTGGGTGTGCAGGCCGGACACGCCGTTGACGCTGTGGGAGCCCAGGAATGCCAGGTTGCCCATGCGCACGCGGCGGCCGTTGTCTTCTTCGATCAATGACACCGCGCGCAGTACGTCAAAGTCGTGGATGCCCTTGGCGCGCAGCGAGTCGATGTGCTGGGCGTTGATCAGGTAGATGATCTGCATGTGCCGGGGCAGCATGCGTTCCATCAGGCCGACCGGCCAGGTTTCCAGCGCTTCAGGCAGCAGCGTGTGGTTGGTGTACGACAGGGTTTCCACCGTCACATCCCACGCCGCTTCCCACGGAATGTGGTGCAGGTCGACCAATTGACGCATCAGCTCGGCCACGGCGATGGACGGGTGGGTGTCGTTGAGCTGGATCGCGGCGTGTTCGCCCAGGCTCAGCACCGAGCCGTGCATGTTCTTGTGGCGGCGCAGCAGGTCTTGCAGGGAGGCGGCGACAAAGAAGTATTCCTGGCGCAGGCGCAGTTCCTGCCCTGCTTCGGTGCTGTCGGCCGGGTAAAGCACTCGGGAGATGCTTTCGGCGCGTGCCACTTCGGCGACCGCGCCAAGGTGGTCACCGGCGTTGAAGCGCTCCAGGTGCAGGTCTTCCACCGCCCGGGCACGCCACAGCCGCAGCGTGTTGACGCTGGCACCGCGCCAGCCGACAACCGGCGTGTCATAAGCAATGGCGCGCACGGTTTCGTTCGGCGTCCATCGCTGGATCATTTTCCCGGAGGCATCTTCCAGTGTTTCGACGCTGCCACCAAAGCCGATCGGGTACGCCACTTCAGGGCGTTCGAATTCCCATGGGTTGCCGAAGTCCAGCCAGCGCTCGGTCTGCTCCTGCTGCCAGCCATCGACAATCGCCTGGCGAAACAAGCCGTGCTCATAACGGATGCCATACCCATGGCCGGCAATGCCCAGGGTCGACATGCTTTCCATGAAGCACGCCGCCAAGCGACCCAGGCCGCCGTTGCCCAGTGCGGCATCGGGCTCCAGCAGGCGGATGCGCTCAAGGTCGACACCCAGCTCCGAGAGCGCTTCACGAGCGATTTCCAGCACGCCGAGGTTGCTCAGGCTGTCGTAGAGCAAGCGGCCGATGAGGAATTCCAGGGAAAGGTAGTAAACCCGCTTCTGGCCCTTGCGGTAGATGCGCCGGGTGTGGTCCATCCAGTGATCGACCATCTGGTCGCGCGCGGCCAGGGCAATGGCTTCGAACCAGTCGTGGTCGAAGGCGTGATCCGGGTCCTTGCCCACCGCGTAGGTAAGTTTGGTCAAGACGGCATCGCGGAATGCGGCTACCTCTGCTTCTCGTTCAAGTGGTTCCTGAGACATCAATTGCGACCTCGGGCGAGATAGAAGGAGTTGCTAGAGCCTAGACGGTCTGACAGACGGTAGACGCTCTGGTTCGGCACTTTTTTAACGCATTTACCTTTACAGGGTTTTGATGCATTGGCCGTGCCTGCTTTTGATACAAGCGCGCCTTCTGGCCGAAACCCATAAAAAATTGTTCAAAAAATCATCAATCCCGGTATGATCGCGCGCCCGGACACCGCCCCACCTTGGAACCCTGATGAAGCCTCAACTGATCGCCGCCGCGGAACTCGACCGTCTTGAAACGTGGCAGAAATATTCCGCGCATATGTGCGGTGGTTGCGTGTCCAGCTGCTGCACGCTGCCGGTCGAAGTGAAGATCAAGGACCTGATCCGCATTGGTATCGTCGATGAATTCGAGCGCGGCGACCCGCCGAAGAACATCGCCAAGCGCTTGCAGAAGGAAGGCATCGTCGAGCGCTTCAACGCCAAATCCGAGATTTTTACCCTGCAGCGCATGAGCAACAACGATTGCCTGTACCTGGATCGTAAGACGCGCTTCTGCACTATTTATGACAAGCGCCCGGATACCTGCCGCAACCACCCGAAGATCGGTCCACGCCCTGGGTATTGCGCGTACAAGCCGAAGGAAGTGGTGCGCGAGACCAAGTTTCGGACACTCGATAAGTTCTGATCCAAGTTCTTTATTGCCTGGGCTACCGCGTTCGCGAGCAAGCCCGCCCCCACACTTGACCTCATTCATCCTGAAAAAACGCGGTCAAATGTGGGAGCGGGCTTGCTCGCGAAGAGGCCGGCACAATCACTGCACATTTTGCAGGCATAAAAAAAAACGCCCCCGGCCTTTCGACCGGGGGCGTTTTTCATTCAGCCTGAGTTAACTCAGTTCTTGGCTTTCTTGGCAGCGCGGGTACGCTCGCCTTCGTCCAGGATCTTCTTACGCAGGCGGATCGACTTAGGCGTGACTTCGCACAGCTCGTCGTCCTGGATGAATTCCAGGGCCTGTTCCAGGGTGAAGCGAACAGGTGGAACCAGAGCGATGGTTTCGTCTTTACCCGAAGCACGCATGTTGTCGAGCTTCTTGCCTTTGGTTGGGTTGACGCCCATGTCGTTATCACGGCTGTTCAGACCAACGATCTGACCGTTGTAGATCTCTTGACCGTGTTCAACGAACAGCTTGCCACGCGCCTGGAGGGTTTCCAGGGAGTAGGTCAGTGCCTTGCCGGTTTCTACCGATACCAGAACACCGTTCTGACGGCCGGACATGTCGCCGGACTTCATGGTGTCGTAGCGATCGAAGATCGAGGTCAGGATGCCAGCACCGTTGGTCAGGGTCAGGAACTGGTTACGGAAACCGATCAGACCACGAGCAGGGATGTTGTATTCCAGACGCACACGGCCTTTGCCATCCGGCACCATGTTGGTCAGGTCGCCTTTACGCAGACCCATCTCTTCCATCACCTTGCCCTGGGATTCTTCCGGGGTGTCGATGGTGACGTTTTCGAACGGTTCCTGCTTCACGCCGTCAACCTGACGGATGATCACTTCTGGACGACCAACGCCCATTTCGAAGCCTTCGCGACGCATGGTTTCGATCAGTACCGAGAGGTGCAGCTCACCACGGCCGGAAACCTTGAACTTGTCAGCCGAGTCGCCTTCTTCAACGCGCAGTGCAACGTTGTACAGCAGCTCTTTGTCCAGACGCTCCTTGATGTTACGGGAGGTCACGAACTTGCCTTCTTTACCGCAGAAAGGCGAGTCGTTTACCTGGAAGGTCATGGAAACGGTTGGCTCGTCAACGGTCAGAGGCTTCATCGCCTCGACGGTGTCCGGGTGGCACAGGGTGTCGGAGATGAACAGCGAGTCCATACCGCTGATGCACACGATGTCGCCAGCGGCCGCTTCTTCAACGTCGATGCGGTGCAGACCGTGGTGACCCATCAGCTTCAGGATACGACCGTTGCGCTTCTTGCCGTCGGCGCCGATAGCGACAACCGGGGTGTTCGGCTTGACGCGACCACGGGCGATACGGCCAACGCCGATAACACCCAGGAAGCTGTTGTAGTCCAGAGCGGAGATCTGCATCTGGAACGCGCCGTCACGGTCAACAGCCGGGGCTGGTACGTTGTCGACGATCGACTGGTACAGCGGGGTCATGTCTTCAGCCATGTCGGTGTGGTCCAGACCGGCAATACCGTTCAGGGCCGAGGCGTAGACGACTTTGAAGTCCAGCTGTTCTTCGGTGGCACCCAGGTTGTCGAACAGGTCGAAGATCTGGTCCAGAACCCAGTCCGGACGCGCGCCTGGACGGTCAACCTTGTTGATGCACACGATCGGACGCAGGCCGGCTTCGAACGCCTTCTTGGTCACGAAACGGGTTTGCGGCATAGGGCCGTCTTGAGCGTCAACCAGCAGCAGAACGGAGTCAACCATCGACATTACGCGTTCTACTTCGCCGCCGAAGTCGGCGTGGCCCGGGGTATCCACGATGTTGATGTGGTAGCCGTTCCAGTTGATAGCGGTGTTTTTAGCCAGGATGGTAATACCGCGCTCTTTTTCCTGGTCGTTGGAGTCCATCACGCGCTCGTCGTTGAGCTCGTTGCGCTCCAGGGTGCCGGATTGACGCAGGAGTTTGTCTACCAGGGTGGTTTTACCATGGTCAACGTGAGCAATGATGGCGATGTTACGTAGATTTTCGATCACTTGTGTATCTCGATCAGAGGATTCGGTGTGCTGACAGGTCGTGGCAGCGATTAACAGTAGAGTCAGGCCTTGCCGTTACAGCTTGACGGCAGAGTCGGGGGGCCGGTGACGCAGGCCACAGGCAAACAGCCCCGGGCTCTTAGCTCGGTCGATAAACGCGCACATTGGCATGTCCCTCACTGAGCAAATGGTGGGCATGCAGGCGACTCATCACGCCTTTGTCGCAATACAGCAGGTACTGACGGCTGTTATCCAGTTCCTTGAAACGCGCATTCAATGCATAGAACGGCAGCGTTTGTACGTCGATGCCGGCGATTTCCAGCGGCTCATCCTCAGCGGCATCCGGGTGACGGATGTCGATGACGATCTGGCCGGCCAGGGCTTCGCTGACTTCTTCGATCTTGATGTCCTGGCCCAATTCGTCGATCACGCGATCGATCGGGACCAGCTTGGCGTTCTCGAGCGCACGCTCCAGAATCGCCATGTCGAATTCTTTCTCCTCATGCTCCACGCGATGGCGCTTGGCGTGGGTCTTGGGGTTCACCGAAATGACCCCGCAGTACTCGGGCATGTGCTTGGCAAAGTCGGCGGTGCCGATCTGCTCTGCCAGGTCGATGATGTCCTGCTTATGGCTGGCGATCAGCGGGCGCAAGACCAGCTTCTCGGTGACGCAATCGATGATCGACAGGTTCGGCAGCGTTTGGCTGGAGACCTGGGAGATCGCCTCACCGGTTACCAGTGCATCGATCTGCAACTTGTCGGCGATTCGCGAGGCCGCGCGCAACATCATACGCTTCAATACCACGCCCATATGACCGTTATCGACTTTACCGAGAATTTCGCCCAGCACTTCCTCGAACGGTACGCTCACAAATAGCACGCGTTGGGAGCTGCCGTACTTCTTCCAGATAAAATGCGCGACTTCCATCACGCCCAATTCGTGTGCACGTCCGCCCAGGTTAAAGAAGCAGAAGTGGCTCATCAGACCGCGGCGCATGATCTGGTAGGCCGCCACCGTGGAATCGAAACCGCCGGACATCAGCACCAGGGTCTGTTCCAGGGCGCCCAGCGGGTAGCCGCCGATGCTGTTGTGCTGGCTGTGGATCACAAACAACCGTTGGTCGCGAATTTCCATGCGCACTTCAATTTGCGGCGCTTTCAGGGAAATTCCGGATGCGCCGCACTCGCGACGCAGCTTGCTGCCGACGTATTTCTCGACGTCCATGGAGCTGAAGGTGTGCTTGCCGGCACGCTTGCAGCGCACCGAAAAGATCTTGCCTTCAAGCTCACTGCCGTAGTGCTGTTTGCACTTCTCGGTGATGTCATCGAAGTCGCCCAGCGGGTACTCATCCACCTGCAGGAAATGCGCGATGCCCGGCATGCAGCTCAGGCGCTCGGTCATGTCCTTCAAGGCTTTGGGCTCGGTGACACGGGTTTCCAGCTCGAGGTTGTCCCACACGCCGTTCACCACCACAGCCGGGTCCAGATCGCGGAGCACGGCACGGATGTTCTTGGCCAACTGACGGATGAAACGCGTCCGTACCGGTCGGCTTTTGATGGTGATCTCGGGGAAGACTTTAACGATTAATTTCATGGAAACAGCGCGCGCCGGGCCTGCTGAAAAAGGGGGGCGCGGATTATAGCGGAAATCGCTCAAGGTTTAACCAGTTAATATGCATCGCACGTATCACGCACTAAATAGGTGCATTTGTGCGCCTTTCCGCTACATTGCGGTGCGCCATTTTTAGTCTTTTGTCGTAATGCACCTTTATAGGGTCGTTTTTTGAGCAGAAAACCCATGTTGGCGCACTGGCATGCAATTTGCTCTCTTGTGAGGCAGGTTGCCATGGCGGACTATCCGCGCCGGCATCACCCACATTCTAAGGGCTAACTCCACTACCCCAGCCCGAAGCCACCCGGAGGACACTATGTCGAAGTCGGTTCAACTCATCAAAGATCATGACGTTAAATGGATTGATCTGCGCTTCACGGACACCAAAGGCACTCAGCACCACGTGACCATGCCGGCTCGCGACGCGCTGGATGAAGCTTTCTTCGAAGAAGGCAAAATGTTCGACGGTTCCTCCATCGCTGGCTGGAAAGGCATCGAAGCCTCCGACATGATCCTGATGCCGGACGACAGCACTGCCGTACTCGACCCGTTCACCGAAGAGCCGACCCTGATCCTGGTCTGCGACGTGATCGAGCCTTCGACCATGCAAGGCTACGACCGCGACCCACGTGCGATCGCCAAGCGTGCCGAGGAATACCTGAAGTCGACCGGTATCGGTGACACTGTATTCGTAGGCCCAGAGCCAGAATTCTTCATCTTCGACCAAGTGAAGTTCAAGTCCGACATCTCCGGCTCCATGTTCAAGATCTACTCCGAACAAGGCTCCTGGATGTCCGATCAAGACGTGGAAGGCGGCAACCATGGCCACCGTCCAGGCATCAAAGGTGGCTACTTCCCAGTTCCGCCGTTCGACCACGACCACGAAATCCGTACCTCCATGTGCAACGCCATGGAAGACATGGGCCTGACCATCGAAGTGCACCACCACGAAGTGGCCACTGCCGGCCAGAACGAAATCGGTGTGAAGTTCAACACCCTGGTGGCCAAGGCTGACGAAGTACAGACCCTGAAGTACTGCGTACACAACACTGCCGTTGCCTACGGCCGTACCGCTACCTTCATGCCTAAGCCTCTGTACGGCGATAACGGTTCGGGTATGCACGTTCACCTGTCCATCGCCAAAGAGGGCAAGAACACCTTCGCTGGCGAAGGTTATGCCGGCCTGTCCGACACTGCCCTGTACTTCATCGGCGGTATCATCAAGCACGGTAAGGCCTTGAACGGCTTCACCAACCCGTCGACCAACTCCTACAAACGTCTGGTCCCAGGTTTCGAAGCACCGGTAATGTTGGCCTACTCGGCGCGCAACCGTTCCGCGTCGATCCGTATTCCATACGTGTCCAGCCCTCGCGCTCGCCGTATCGAAGCACGCTTCCCGGATCCAGCAGCCAACCCGTACCTGGCCTTCGCTGCCCTGGTAATGGCTGGCCTGGACGGTATCCAGAACAAGATCCACCCTGGCGACGCCGCCGACAAAAACTTGTACGACCTGCCGCCTGAAGAGGCCAAAGAGATCCCACAAGTGTGCGGCAGCCTGAAAGAAGCCCTGGAAGAGCTGGACAAGGGCCGTGCGTTCCTGACCAAAGGCGGCGTGTTCAGCGACGACTTCATCGACGCTTACATCGGCCTGAAGAGCGAAGAAGAAATCAAGGTTCGCACCTTCGTACACCCACTGGAATACGAGCTGTACTACAGCTGCTGATCCGGTAGCGCTGCTTAATGTAGCGTGATGAAAAAAGACCTCCTTCGGGAGGTCTTTTTTTTGGCCCGCGATTGCGCCGCATCGAGCACCTGTTGTATTGACTGATACTCCGCCATCGCGGGCAAGCCCCGCTCCCACAGGAGATCATCCTTGAAACGTCGACTTGTGTTCGCTCTGTTGTTCGTCAGTGCCAGTGCGAGTGCTGCGCCGCCCACTCTGGAGCCGCTGCTCAACAGCATTGCCGAACGCCTGGAGATCGCCGACCAGGTAGCCCTGAGCAAATGGGACAGCAAAAAGCCCGTGGAAGATAAAAAGCGCGAACAAGAGGTGATCGCCAGCGTTAGCGCCCAGGCACCGACCTACAAGCTGGACGCGGCCGCCGCCGAGCAGTTTTTTTCGGCGCAGATCGAGGCCAACAAGCTGGTGCAATACACCCACCTTTCCGACTGGCAGTTCCAAGGCAAGGCGCCGGACGACCCACGCCCGGACCTGATCAAACAGATACGCCCGCAGCTGGATGAACTGCAAAAACGCCTGCTGCAGCAGCTGGCCGACTTTACCCCGCAGCGCACCGACCCGCAGTGCCCACAGTGGCTGGCCGAAGCCGTGCATGAGCCGCTGAACGATCCACTGCGGCAACTGGCGATGATCCGTGCCACGGCCGAGCTGTGCGTTCGACCTACTTGATTTGAGGAACCGTCCTGCATCTTCACCTGGGCCGACAGCCATAGCCTGAGCGTTCACTGACCGAATAGGATGGAACCATGGACACCCTCAAGTGCTTGACTGCAGCAGCGACAGTTTTGTCGTTGCTGGGCTGCGGCACGCAGGCAAAAGATGCGGCGCAGATCGAGAAAGAGGTCTTGCTTGAACGTAGCGAGTCTTGGGACGGCACGCCCTACAAAGCCTACCCGTCCGGCACGCCGCAGCTCACGCTGATACGCCTGAAGATCCCGGCACGCACGCAACTGCCTTGGCACACCCACCCGATGCCGAACGCTGCCTACATCGTTTCAGGGGAGTTGACCGTTGACACCCGCGCAAGCGGCGCCTCGCGGACCTTGAGGCAAGGGCAAACCCTGGCCGAGATGATGGGCACCGAACATCGCGGCATTACCGGAAGCACACCCGTTGAGCTTCTGGTCTTTTATGCGGGCACTCCAGGCATGCCACTGTCAGAGCAACGCTGACCGTCCCGAACCGTTTTCACCCCGCATTGAAAACGGTCCGCCCAGCACTTCCTGAACAACCTTCACAAAACCGCACTATATTGGTGCGATAGGCTGCACCCTACCCACCTGCCCAGCCCATTTTGGTTCGAAACTTCCCGAGCAAGCTGGCAGAACGCCACAGTTTCGCGCCTAAAACCCCCATTTCAGGGCTTGCACGCTTCTTTTCGGAGCCTTGGTTTGGTTTTTGCATTTTCCTTGTATCAGCGTGTGCCTCAAGCCCGCGCGTTGCTCCAAAAGAGGTCCTGATGACCATCAGCGATGCACTGCACCGTTTGCTACTCGACAACCTGACCACCGCGACCATCCTACTCAACGACGACTTGCGTCTTGAGTACATGAACCCGGCGGCGGAGATGCTCCTGGCCATCAGCGGCCAGCGCAGCCATGGGCAGTTCATCAGCGAATTGTTCACCGAGTCAGCCGAAGCCTTGAGCTCATTGCGCCAGGCCGTGGAGCAGGCACACCCCTTCACCAAGCGCGAAGCGATGCTCACGGCCCTGACCGGCCAGACCCTGACCGTCGACTACGCCGTGACCCCGATCCTCAGCAACGGCGCCACCCTGCTGCTGCTGGAAGTGCACCCGCGCGACCGCCTGCTGCGCATCACCAAGGAAGAAGCGCAGCTGTCCAAGCAGGAGACCAGCAAGATGCTGGTGCGCGGCCTGGCCCATGAGATCAAGAATCCGCTGGGCGGTATCCGTGGCGCAGCGCAACTGCTGGCCCGCGAGCTGCCGGACGATAACCTCAAGGACTACACCAACGTCATCATCGAAGAGGCCGACCGCCTGCGTAACCTGGTGGACCGCATGCTCGGCTCCAACAAGCTGCCGTCGCTGGCGATGACCAACGTGCACGAAGTGCTGGAGCGTGTCTGTCAGCTGGTTGAGGCCGAAAGCCAGGGCTGCATCACCTTGGTGCGCGACTATGACCCAAGCATTCCCGACGTTTTGATCGACCGCGAACAGATGATTCAGGCGGTGCTCAATATCGTACGTAACGCCATGCAGGCCATCAGCAGCCAGAACGAGCTGCGCCTGGGCCGCATCAGCCTGCGCACCCGCGCCCTGCGTCAGTTCACCATTGGCCATGTGCGCCATCGCCTGGTGACCAAGGTCGAGATCATCGACAACGGCCCGGGGATTCCTGCGGAACTGCAGGAAACCATTTTCTTTCCCATGGTCAGTGGCCGCCCGGACGGTACCGGGCTGGGCCTGGCCATTACCCAGAACATCATCAGCCAGCACCAGGGTCTGATCGAGTGTGAGAGCCATCCTGGCCACACCACGTTCTCGATCTTTCTGCCACTGGAACAAGGAGCCCCATCGACATGAGCCGTAGTGAAACTGTCTGGATCGTCGATGACGACCGTTCTATCCGCTGGGTCCTCGAGAAAGCCTTGCAACAGGAAGGCATGACCACCCAGAGCTTCGACAGCGCCGACGGTGTAATGAGCCGCCTGGCGCGCCAGCAGCCCGACGTGATCATCTCGGACATCCGCATGCCCGGCGCCAGTGGCCTGGACCTGCTGGCGCGGATTCGCGAGCAGCACCCGCGCTTGCCGGTGATCATCATGACGGCGCACTCGGACCTGGACAGCGCTGTCGCGTCCTATCAGGGCGGCGCCTTTGAATACCTGCCCAAGCCGTTCGACGTGGACGAAGCGGTGGCATTGGTCAAACGCGCCAACCAGCACGCCCAGGAACAACAGAACCAGGAAGCTCCACCCGCCCTGACCCGCACCCCGGAAATCATCGGCGAAGCGCCGGCGATGCAGGAAGTGTTTCGCGCCATCGGGCGCTTGAGCCATTCCAACATCACCGTGCTGATCAACGGCGAGTCGGGGACCGGTAAAGAGCTGGTCGCCCATGCCCTGCACCGTCACAGCCCACGCGCAGCCTCGCCGTTCATTGCGTTGAACATGGCGGCGATTCCAAAGGATTTGATGGAATCCGAGCTGTTCGGCCACGAAAAAGGCGCATTCACTGGCGCAGCCAACCTGCGTCGCGGGCGCTTTGAACAGGCTGACGGCGGCACGCTGTTCCTCGATGAAATCGGCGATATGCCGGCCGACACCCAGACCCGTCTGCTGCGCGTGCTGGCGGACGGTGAGTTCTATCGGGTGGGCGGACACACACCGGTCAAGGTCGACGTACGCATCATCGCGGCGACCCACCAGAACCTGGAAACCCTGGTGCACGCGGGCAA
The DNA here is from genome assembly GCF_058725305.1 of Pseudomonas sp. DW-iso3. Classification (NCBI taxonomy): domain Bacteria; kingdom Pseudomonadati; phylum Pseudomonadota; class Gammaproteobacteria; order Pseudomonadales; family Pseudomonadaceae; genus Pseudomonas; species Pseudomonas sp. DW-iso3. Next base: position 232,890 of record NZ_JBZXDZ010000006.1, on the reverse strand, counting down.
ATTCCGTGAGGACTTGTTCCACCGCCTCAACGTGATCCGCATCCATATCCCGCGCATGTCGGACCGTCGCGAAGACATCCCGACCCTGGCCCGCCACTTCCTCAGCCGCGCCGCTCAGGAGCTGGCCGTCGAGCCGAAGCTGCTGAAAAGCGAGACCGAGGAATACCTGAAGAACCTGCCGTGGCCCGGCAACGTGCGTCAGTTGGAGAACACCTGCCGCTGGATCACGGTGATGGCCTCCGGACGCGAAGTGCACATCAGCGACCTGCCTCCGGAGCTGTTGAGCCTTCCGCAGGATTCCGCGCCGGTGACCAACTGGGAACAAGCGCTGCGCCAATGGGCCGACCAGGCCCTGGCGCGCGGCCAGTCGAACCTGCTGGACAGCGCCGTGCCGGCGTTCGAGCGCATCATGATCGAGACCGCCCTCAAGCACACCGCCGGTCGCCGCCGCGATGCCGCCGTGTTGCTGGGTTGGGGCCGCAATACCCTGACGCGCAAGATCAAGGAGTTGGGGATGAAGGTGGATGGTGGGGATGATGACGAGGGTGATGAAGCCTGAATCTCAGATCCACTGAAGATCCAATGTGGGAGGGGGCTTGCCCCCGATGACGGTATATCAGCCACAGATGTTGTGACTGACCTACTGCTATCGGGGGCAAGCCCCCTCCCACATTTGGACCGCTACAAAGTTCCAGCGCCGTGCACCGCTTCAATGCACCATGAACCGGCATCGGGCATGAATCTAACGCATCAAGCCTCAGGCTCGTTGATGACAATCTGAATACCAAAAACACCAAAGCCCCGTATTCCGGGGCTTTGCGCTTTTTTTAGGATTTTTTTGGCACAACGTCGCCACTCTGGCACGCGCCCTGCAATAACCCTTGTACTACCCAGTTTCGGGGACCTTGGTACAGGCAGGCCGAGAATCCCCTCTTTACACCCGGGGTGCTTGACGCGAGCAGCGTCGCGCCCCACACCGCTTTGGGGAACCTCGGTACAGGCAGGCCGGGGATTCCCTCTTTAACACCGAAGCTTTGCAAGCTTCACCCTGTTTTGGGAGCCCTGGTACAGGCAGGCCGGGAACTCCCTCTTTTATTGCTCTTGGAGATGGATCGCCAGCCGCCAGCGGCCGTCAGCCTCCTCCCCTTTCCATTCCCCGCGCAACGGCCGAGCCGCCACCAGGTTCAGCAGCAGGCCGCCATCGGTCTTGCGCACGCGCCAGTTCACATCCTTGTCATTGACCTTGAGCTGCCCACCGGCGGCCTGGCCCTGTGCGTCGAACAGCAGCGCCACGGTGCCGTCGATATGCTCGCCGTGCAGCTTGGGTTCGCTGTTGAACCACACCACCACGCCGTCCGCCGCGGTCTCGACCTGCTGCAGTTCGACCGGGTCCGGTGTGGTCAGGCGACCGATCATCAGGCCCACCATCATGCCAACAATCGCCAATGAGCCCATGACCCGAGGCATAAGCTTCGGTCTTGGGTCCTCTTCAGGGGTAGAATGCAGCGCATCTTTGCCTTCGGAGCCGTGCATGTTTCACGTCATCCTTTTTCAACCAGAAATTCCGCCGAATACCGGCAACGTTATCAGGCTGTGCGCCAACAGTGGCTGCCACCTGCATTTGATCGAGCCCCTGGGCTTCGACATGGACGACAAGCGCCTGCGCCGTGCCGGGCTCGACTACCACGAGTACGCCACGCTCAAGCGCCACGCCGACCTGGCCAGTTGCCTGGAAAGCCTGGGGCATCCGCGACTGTTCGCGTTCACCACCAAGGGCTCGCAACCGTTCCACGATGTCAGCTTTGCCGAAGGTGACGCCTTCCTGTTCGGTCCGGAAAGCCGTGGCCTGCCGGCCGAGGTACTCGACGCCCTGCCCGATGGCCATCGCCTGCGCTTGCCGATGCGCGAGGGGTGCCGCAGCTTGAACCTGTCCAACACCGTGGCCGTCGCGGTTTACGAAGGCTGGCGCCAGCTCGGTTTCAAGTAACACCGTAAAACAAGTGTGGGAGGGGGCTTGCCCCCGATGACGGAGTGCCAGTCGACATCTATGTGACTGACACTCCGCTATCGGGGGCAAGCCCCCTCCCACATTTTTACCGCATCGACTTATTGAACGGTCGACGAACCTTCCTGTTGCATGCGCTGCAGCTCTTGAGCGTACAGGGCATCGAAGTTCACCGGAGCCAGCATCAGCGCAGGGAACGAGCCACGGGTGACCAGGCTGTCCAGGGTCTCACGGGCATACGGGAACAGGATGTTCGGGCAGAACGCGCCCAAGGTGTGGCTCATGGACGCTTCGTCCAGGCCCTGGATCAGGAAGATACCGGCCTGTTGCACTTCAGCGATGAAGGCCACTTCTTCGCCGTTCTTGACGGTCACGGACAGGGTCAGCACGACTTCGTGGAAGTCGCCTTCCAGGGCCTTCTGGCGAGTGTTCAGGTCCAGTGCAACGCTTGGGGTCCATTCCTGGCGGAAGATGGCCGGGCTTTTCGGCGCTTCGAACGACAGGTCACGCACGTAGATGCGCTGCAGCGAAAACTGTGGCGCTTGGGCTTCTGCAGCTTCGGTGTTCTGTTGGTCAGTCATCGCAGATCCTTGTGATCTTGGGGTCTTTTAGGGTTTAGGCATCAGACGAGCAGCAGCGCATCGAGTTTACCCGCGCGCTCCAGGGCAAACAGGTCATCGCAACCACCGATATGCTTGGCGCCGATCCAGATCTGCGGCACGGACGTGCGCCCCGCCTTCTGGGCCATCTCGGCGCGCACCTGGGGTTTGCCGTCGACCTTGATTTCTTCGAAGGCAACGCCCTTTTTCTCCAGCAGAGCCTTGGCCCGCATGCAGTAAGGGCACCAATCGCTGGAATACACGACAACCTGGCTCATATCACTTCACCAGCGGCAGGTTATCGGCGCGCCAGCTGCTGATGCCACCGGACAGCTTGGCGGCGGTGAAACCGGTCTTGAGCATTTCGCGGGCGTGGGTGCCGGCGTGCTGGCCTTGGGCGTCGACCAGGATGATGGTCTTGGCCTTGTGCTTTTCCAACTCGGCCAGGCGCGCGATCAGCTTGTCCTGCGGAATGTTCAGGGCACCGACGATGTGGCCGGTGGCAAAATCCTTGGCCGGGCGGATGTCCACGACAACGGCCTCATCCTTGTTGACCAGTGCGGTCAGCTCCGCCGTGCTCAGGCTGCGGCCACCGCGGCTCAATTCGTGAGCGATCAGCAGCGCCAGCAGGATGACGAAGGCACCCACGAGCAGGTAGTGGGCAGTGGCAAATGCAATCAGGTGATCAACCATCAAGGAGGTTCCAGGGCGTTAAAATGGCGGTAAGTATACACAGCCGTCAGGGGGGGCCAACCCCCGTAAAGCGGTGACGTGGTCGGAACTTCGCTTTAAACTGCCACTCCCTTTTCAATTGTCTTCCTTTATTACCGCCGCGAGAGGATCTATGACTACTACGCCTAAACCTTTGGTCCTGATAATTCTCGATGGCTTCGGACACAGTGAAAGCCACCACGACAACGCGGTATACGCGGCCAAGAAGCCGGTACTCGACCGCCTGACCGCCAGCGTACCCAACGGCCTCATCTCTGGTTCAGGTATGGACGTAGGCTTGCCGGACGGTCAGATGGGCAACTCGGAAGTCGGCCACATGAACCTCGGCGCCGGACGAGTGGTATACCAGGACTTCACCCGTGTGACCAAAGCGATCCGCGATGGTGAGTTCTTCGAGAACCCGACCATCTGCGCCGCGGTAGATAAAGCAGTGGCTGCCGGCAAGGCCGTGCACTTCATGGGCCTGCTGTCCGATGGCGGCGTCCACAGCCACCAGGACCACCTGGTCGCCATGGCCGAACTGGCCTTTAAGCGCGGCGCCGACAAGATTTACCTGCACGCTTTCCTCGACGGCCGGGACACCCCGCCGAAAAGCGCGCAATCCTCCATCGAACTGCTCGACACCACCTTCGCCGCCCTCGGCAAAGGCCGTATCGCCAGTTTGGTCGGCCGTTACTTCGCCATGGACCGCGACAACCGTTGGGACCGCGTCTCCCAGGCCTACAACCTGATCGTCGACGGCCAGGCCGAATTCCACGCCGCCACCGCCCAGGAAGGCCTGGAGGCCGCCTACGCCCGTGGCGAGAGTGACGAATTCGTCAAGGCCACCACCATCGGCGAGCCGGTGAAGGTAGAAGACGGCGACGCGGTGGTGTTCATGAACTTCCGTGCCGACCGCGCCCGCGAGCTGAGCCGCGTATTTGTCGAAGACGGTTTCAAGGAATTCGAGCGTGCCCGCCAGCCCAAAGTGCAGTACGTGGGCCTGACCCAATACGCCGCCAGCATCCCGGCCCCCGCGGCCTTTGCTCCGGGCAGCCTGGACAACGTGCTGGGCGACTACCTGGCAAAAAACGGCAAGACCCAGCTGCGCATTGCCGAAACCGAGAAATACGCCCACGTGACCTTCTTCTTCTCCGGCGGTCGTGAAGAGCCGTTCCCAGGCGAAGAACGCATCCTGATCCCATCGCCAAAGGTTGCGACCTACGACCTGCAGCCGGAAATGAGCGCGCCGGAAGTCACCGACAAGATCGTCGACGCCATCGAACACCAGCGTTACGACGTGATCGTGGTCAACTACGCCAACGGCGATATGGTCGGCCATAGCGGTAACCTGGAAGCCGCGACCAAGGCCGTGGAATGCCTGGACCTTTGCGTCGGTCGCATCGTCGATGCCCTGGAGAAAGTCGGCGGCGAAGCACTGATCACGGCTGACCACGGCAACTGCGAACAGATGTCCGATGAATCCACCGGCCAGGCCCACACAGCCCACACGACTGAGCCAGTGCCGTTTATCTATGTCGGCAAGCGTGATTTGAAAGTGCGCGAAGGCGGCGTGCTGGCAGATGTGGCGCCGACCATGCTGATGCTGATGGGGCTGGAGAAGCCGGTGGAGATGACCGGGACTTCGATTCTGGTCTGATTCCAGCCTCACCGAAAAATAATGTGGGAGGGGGGCTTGCCCCCGATTACGGTAGATCGGCTGAAACATAGGTGGCTGATACACCGCTATCGGGGGCAAGCCCCCTCCCACATTGGATCTTCTGTGTTTGGTAGATATCTTTTCGCCATTCCAGCGCCACTCGGCACATAACTTGCCCCCAGCCCGAATTGGGCGTTTTTTTTGCCGCGCTTGGCGGGCATACTAGAGCGTCCCTTTCCCTGGTGTCGCCCGCCTCTATGCTTCGCGCCTTGATTACCCTCGCTCTTGTCTGCCTGCTCCAACCGGCGTTTGCCGATGAGCGCGCACAAACCCAACAACAGTTGGACGCTACGCGTCAGGACATTACCGAGCTGAAAAAACTGCTCGGCAAGCTCCAGGAAGAAAAATCCGGCGTGCAGAAAGACCTGCGCGGCACGGAAACCGAGATGGGCAAGCTGGAGAAGCAGGTCCAGGAGTTACAAAAAGAACTAAAGAAGAGCGAGTCGGAACTGGAGCGACTCGACGCTGAGAAAAAAAAACTCCAGAGCGCACGCGTTGAACAGCAACGCTTGATCGCGATCCAGGCGCGTGCCGCCTATCAGAATGGCCGCCAGGAATACCTCAAGCTGCTGCTCAACCAGCAGAACCCGGAAAAATTCGCGCGCACCCTGACCTACTACGACTACCTGAGCAAGGCCCGCCTGGAGCAATTAAAGAGCTTCAACGAGACCTTGCGCCAGTTGGTCAACGTCGAACAGGAAATCGCTAACCAGCAGTCGCAGCTTGAGGACCAGAAAAGCAGCCTCAACGCTCAGCGCGACGAGCTGGACAAGGTTCGCAAAGAGCGCCAGCTGGCCCTGGCCAAGCTGAATGACGACGTGAAGGCCCGCGACGCCAAGCTGCAAGCCCGCGAGCAGGACCAGGCCGACTTGGCCAAAGTCCTCAAAACGATTGAAGAAACCCTGGCCCGCCAGGCACGTGAGGCCGAAGAAGCGCGGCAAAAAGCGCTGATCGCCCAGCAGGAAGCCGAAAAAAAGCGCCAGCGTGAGGCCGAGCTGGCTGCCACCTCGGACGCCCCGGCACCGCGTAAACCGGCGCGTGCAGCGCCTGGCCCGCTGGTTTCCAGCGCCGGCGAATCCTTCGGCGGCCCTTTTGCTTCAGCGCGCGGCAAACTTCCATGGCCGGTTGATGGTCGATTACTGGCACGCTTCGGTGAAACCCGTGGCGATGACACCCGCGCGAAGTGGGATGGCGTGATGATCAGCGCCTCCGCTGGCAGCCAGGTGCACGCCGTCCACGGTGGGCGCGTGGTGTTTGCCGATTGGCTGCGGGGTGCCGGTTTGTTGGTGATTCTTGACCACGGTAATGGCTATTTGAGTCTTTACGGCCACAATCAGACTTTACTCAAGTCGGCAGGTGATGTTGTAAAAGCCGGTGAATCCATTTCCACTGTCGGTAACAGTGGTGGCCAGGACACCCCGGCGCTGTACTTCGCTATTCGTCAGCAGGGCCGCCCGAGCGACCCTGCACAATGGTGCCGTTCCCAAGGATAGGGCTGCATCTACATTAGGAGTTCGTTCGACATGCTGCATTTGTCCCGCCTCACTTCGCTGGCCCTGACGATCGCCCTGGTGATCGGCGCGCCCCTGGCTTTCGCCGACCAGGCCGCTCCGGCTGCACCCGCCGCCACGGCCGCGACCACCAAGGCGCCGTTGCCGCTGGATGAGCTGCGCACGTTCGCCGAGGTCATGGACCGCATCAAGGCAGCCTATGTCGAACCCGTAGACGACAAGACCCTGCTGGAAAATGCCATCAAGGGCATGCTCAGCAACCTCGATCCGCACTCCGCCTACCTGGGCCCGGAAGATTTCGCCGAGCTGCAGGAAAGCACCAGCGGTGAATTCGGCGGCCTGGGCATTGAAGTCGGCTCCGAAGACGGCAACATCAAGGTGGTCTCGCCGATCGATGACACCCCGGCGTCCAAGGCAGGCATCCAGGCTGGCGACTTTATCGTCAAGATCAATGGTCAGCCGACCCGTGGCCAGACCATGACCGAAGCCGTCGACAAGATGCGCGGCAAGATCGGCCAGAAAATCACCCTGACCCTGGTACGCGACGGCGGCAACCCGTTCGACGTGACGCTGACCCGCGCGACCATTGTGGTCAAGAGCGTGAAGAGTCAGCTGTTGGAGTCGGGCTACGGCTACATCCGCATCACCCAGTTCCAGGTCAAGACCGGCGACGAAGTGGCCAAGGCCCTGGCGAAGCTGCGCAAGGACAACGGCAAAAAACTCAACGGTATCGTGCTCGACCTGCGTAATAACCCAGGCGGCGTGCTGCAGTCGGCGGTGGAAGTGGTCGACCACTTCATCACCAAAGGCCTGATCGTCTACACCAAGGGCCGTATCGCCAACTCCGAGCTGCGCTTCTCGGCCACCGGCAACGATCTCAGCGAAAACGTGCCACTGGCCGTGCTGATCAACGGCGGCAGCGCCTCGGCCTCGGAGATCGTCGCCGGCGCGCTGCAAGACCAGAAGCGCGGCGTGCTGATGGGCACCACCAGCTTCGGCAAAGGCTCGGTGCAAACCGTATTGCCGCTGAACAACGAGCGGGCGCTGAAGATCACCACTGCGCTGTACTACACACCGAATGGCCGCTCGATCCAGGCCCAGGGCATCGTGCCGGACATCGAGGTGCGCAAGGCCAAGATCACCAACGAGATCGACAGCGAGTACTACAAAGAGGCTGACCTGCAAGGTCACTTGGGCAATGGCAACGGCGGCGCTGACCAGCCAACCGATAGCAGCAAGAAAGCCAAACCGATGCCGCAGGACGACGATTACCAGCTGGCCCAGGCGCTGAGCCTGCTCAAGGGCCTGAGCATCACCCGCAGCCGTTGATATGCGTTTTGCCCTGATCATTGCTGTGCTGTGCAGCCTGGCAGGCGTCGCCCACGCGACACCTGCCGGTGAGCCGCACAAAGCCTACCTGACCCTCATCATCGACGATCTCGGGCAAAACCTGCCCCGCGATCGTCGCGTGCTGGCCCTGCCTGGGCCGGTCACCACGGCGATCATGCCCGACACGCCCCACGCCGCCGAATTCGCCCGCGAAGCGCACAAGGCCGGCAAGATCGTGATCCTGCACATGCCCATGGACCCGGCTACCGGACCGTTTGCCTGGCACCCCGAGTTGTCCATCGAAGAACTCGGCAAGCGCCTGGACGCCGCGTTCCAGGCCGTGCCCTACACCGCCGGTATCAACAACCACATGGGCAGCCGCATGACTGCCCAGCCGGCCGCCATGGCCTGGCTGATGGCCGAACTGCAACGGCGCAACAAGTTCTTCGTCGACAGCCGGACCAGTGCGCAAACCGTGGCGGCCGCCGAGGCGCAGAAGATTGGCCTGGCCCATGTGTCGCGGGATGTGTTTCTGGATGACGAGCGCACCGAAGCGGCGATCACCACGCAATTGCAGACGGCAATCAAGCTGGCGCACAAGCAGGGTTCAGTGGTGATGATCGGCCACCCTTACCCACAAACCCTGGCGGTGTTGGAGCGCGAATTGCCCAAGCTCAAGGCCCAGGGCGTCGACTGGATCAATATCAAGTTGATGATTAGCGTGCGCAGCAACCAGGCCATGGCCGGGCACGGCAAGGATGGCATTTACCGCTGACGATCCGTTGTAGGCGCCGACTTGCCAGCGCCTACAGGGAATTCGTCCGGTTACAGATAGTTCGCCATGATCTCGTCGACGACGCCATCTTTTCGCAGTTGGTCCAGCGCGGCCTGAAGCTTGGCTACCAGCTCATCCGGCACGTCCTTGTTCAGTGCAAGGTAGAGCTGGGCGCTGTTAAAGCGCAGGACCGTCTTGAGCCCCGTCACGCCGACTTGGCGCGCCAGGTAACGTCCGGCAGGATCGCCGGTGGCCCACAGATCGATCTGGCCATCCATCAGTTTCTGCGCGTTGTCCTGGTCCCGCAGCACGACTATCGGCTTTAAACCCTGTTTTTCCAGGGACTCGGCAATCGCATCACCCTTGTAGGCACCGATCCTGTAGGGGCGGGCGTGCTCAAGGTGGGCCAGTTGGATTTTGCTGTCAGCCTTGGCCAGCAGCACCCAATCGTCGGGGCCAATGGGGCCGACCCATTTGAACAGCGCTTCACGGTCCGGCAGCCGGGCCATCACGAACACACCGTAACCAGGTTTTTCCAGGGCGAGCTTGTAGATGCGTTCCCAAGGAAATCGCAGGGTGAGGTTGTAGGCAATACCGGCGCGCTTGAAGGTCTCGCGCACGATGTCCACGGCAATGCCTTCGATGTTCTCTTCCTTGGCGAAGTTCTTGCCGTTTTTCGCCATGTTGTAGGGCGGGAAGTTTTCCGTCAGCAGCACCAGGGAGGCGTCGGACGGTTCTTCGGCGCGGGCCGAACCTGCCAACAGGAGGGACGTACTGGCGAAGGCGAGCAGCAGGTGCTTGAACATGTAAGTTACCGGAATCCATGGCAAGCGCAGAGAGTGCCGCGCACTTGCCATGGTGTCCAGCAGCATTCAGCGAACGACGATACCGCGCGCCGCCATGTAGGCCTTGGCCTCAGGAACGGTGTACTCGCCAAAGTGAAAAATACTCGCCGCCAGCACCGCGCTGGCGTGGCCTTCGGTCACACCGTCGGCCAGGTGCTGCAGGTTGCCGACGCCGCCGGAAGCAATCACCGGAATGCCCAGCGCATCGCTGATGGCGCGGGTCACGCCCAGGTCGAAGCCGTTTTTCATGCCGTCCTGGTCCATGCTGGTCAGCAGGATTTCACCGGCGCCCAGGCCTTCCATCTTCATTGCCCACTCCACCGCGTCCAGGCCGGTGGGCTTGCGCCCGCCATGGGTGAAGATCTCCCAGCGCGGGGTTTCACCCGGGCCAGAAACCTTCTTGGCGTCGATGGCAACGACGATGCATTGCGAGCCGAAATGCTGCGCCGCTTCGCCGACAAACTCCGGGTTGAACACGGCTGCGGTGTTGATCGAAACCTTGTCCGCGCCGGCATTGAGCAGGTTGCGGATGTCTTGCACGGTACGCACACCGCCGCCCACGGTCAGGGGGATGAAGACCTGGCTGGCCATGCGCTCGACGGTATGCAGCGTGGTGTCGCGGCCATCGACGCTGGCGGTGATGTCGAGAAAGGTAATCTCGTCGGCACCTTGCTCATCGTAGCGACGAGCGATTTCCACCGGGTCGCCGGCGTCGCGGATGTTCTCGAACTTGACGCCCTTGACCACGCGACCGTTGTCGACGTCCAGGCAAGGGATGATGCGTTTGGCCAGCGCCATGGTCAGTCCTCAGCCGTTGTAGGCGTCGCAGTAAGCCTGGGCTTCGGCGACGTCCAGGGTACCTTCGTAGATCGCACGGCCGGTGATGGCGCCGATGATGCCGGGCGCCTTGGCGTCCAACAGCGACTTGATGTCGCCCAGGTTGTGGATACCGCCAGAAGCGATCACCGGGATCTTGGTCGCAGCCGCCAGCGCGGCGGTGAAGGGTACGTTGCAGCCCTGCATCATGCCGTCTTTGGCGATGTCGGTATAAACGATGGCGGACACGCCGTCGGCTTCGAACTGCTTGGCCAGGTCGATCACCTGCACGGTGCTGATTTCAGCCCAGCCGTCGGTGGCGACGAAGCCGTCTTTGGCATCCAGACCCACGATCACTTTGCCGGGGAACGCGCGGCAGGCTTCGGCGACGAACGCCGGGTCTTTCACGGCTTTGGTGCCGATGATCACGTAGCTCACGCCGGCTTTAACGTAATGCTCGATGGTTTCCAGGGAGCGGATACCGCCGCCGATCTGGATCGGCAGGTTCGGATAGCGCTTGGCAATGGCGGTAACCACTTCGCCGTTGACCGGCTGGCCTTCGAAGGCGCCGTTCAAGTCCACCAGATGCAGACGACGGCAGCCCCCTTCTACCCATTTGGCAGCCATGCTCACCGGGTCATCGGAGAACACAGTGGAGTCTTCCATGCGGCCTTGGCGCAGACGTACGCAGGCGCCGTCCTTGAGATCGATAGCGGGGATAATCAGCATCTGGCAAACCTTATTCGATATTCAGCAATGCTTGGGAAATCAGGGTTTCTCAAGCGACCACAGGTCGCTTTCGATGCTTTCGAACCTTTCTTTAAGGAGCGTCTGCGTGTCGAAAATCGCCCTGTTGTAATAATGCGGAGCCACTTCAGTGGTGAACAGCTCAAGAATCTCGGCGACCTCGAACGAGCCCAATTTAAGCTCGAATCGGTCCTCCATGAAGCGCTTGATCTTGAGGGTAGCCTCACTCTCCTGTTCGGGCGTGAGGTTCAAGATCGGCTGCTTCGGCTTCCTGGCCATTTACCAGCGCCCGTCCCAGGCGGCGAAGTTCTGCAGCAATTGCAGGCCGTGGGTATGGCTCTTCTCCGGGTGGAACTGCACGGCAAAGCGCGAACCCTCGGCCAGCGCGGCGGCGAAATCGACGCCGTAGTGACCGCCACCCACCACCTGGCCCGGTTTACCGGCGGCGATGTAGTAGCTGTGCACGAAGTAGAAACGCGCCATGTCCGGCACGTCGTGCCAGAGCGGGTGATCCACGGTCTGGCGGACTTCGTTCCAGCCCATGTGCGGGACTTTCAGGTGTTCGCCGTCTTCGTGCAGGTCCTTGCCGAAGAACTTCACCTGGCCTGGGAACAGGCCGATGCAGTCGACGCCGTCGTTCTCCTCACTGCTGTCGAGCAAGGCTTGCATGCCCACGCAGATACCGAGAAACGGCCGATCCTGGCTGACTTCGCGCACCAGGCTGTCAAAGCCCAGGCGGCGGATTTCGGCCATGCAGTCGCGAATCGCACCGACGCCGGGAAACACCACCCGGTCGGCTTCGCGAATCACGTTGGCATCGCTGGTGATCAGCACCTTGCCGGCCCCTACGTGTTCGAGGGCCTTGGCCACCGAGTGCAGGTTACCCATGCCGTAATCGATAACCGCGACCGTCTGCATTACAAGACGCCCTTGGTCGATGGCATTTGCCCGGCCATGCGGTCATCCAGCTCGACGGCCATGCGCAGCGCGCGGCCGAAGGCCTTGAACACGGTTTCGATCTGGTGGTGGGTGTTGGTGCCGCGCAGGTTGTCGATGTGCAGGCTGACCAGTGCGTGGTTGACGAAACCCTGGAAGAATTCCTGGAACAGATCAACGTCAAAGCCGCCCACAGTGGCGCGGGTGTAGGGCACGTGCATCTGCAGGCCTGGGCGGCCAGAGAAGTCGATGACAACGCGCGACAGCGCTTCGTCGAGCGGGACGTAGGCGTGGCCGTAGCGACGGATGCCTTTTTTGTCGCCAATAGCCTTGGCAAACGCCTGGCCGAGGGTGATGCCAACGTCTTCCACCGTGTGGTGGTCATCGATATGCAGGTCGCCTTTGCTGACGATATCCAGGTCGATCAGCCCGTGACGGGCGATCTGGTCCAGCATGTGCTCAAGAAAAGGGACACCGATATCAAATCGGGCCTTTCCGGTGCCATCCAGGTTGATCGAGGCTTTGATCTGGGTTTCCAGAGTGTCGCGCTCGACGGACGCCTTACGTTCGGCCATCACCAACTCCGCAAAATCATTGGGCGAAAAAGGCAGCCATTATAGGGGCGCGGGCGCCAAACAGAAACATCGGAGGGGATAAGACTGATGGAGTGTCAGCGATAGACATGTGCATACAAGCAGGCGCTCCAGGATGGTGCGCCGACCCGATCGCTTCAGGCGGGTGAAGATAAAGTGCGGGAGCAGGCAAGCCCGGCTCCCACAGGAACCGGGCCCACCGTTATTGCGGTGTTAGTGGAACAGTACGGCGGTTTTCTGCAGGGTTACCCACACACCCCACGCCAACGGAATACCCACTACCAGCCAGGCGGCAATCGCCAACGGCACAGTGCCAGGGGCGGCTTTCCACTCCAGCGAAGTGGTGGCATCCGCGCCTTTGTCGTGACCCAGCGCCTGTTCGGCGGCCAGTTCGGCGTCGGTCATGAAGTACTTGTCGGCCACCGGGCGTACCAGCAGGTTGCAGATGAAACCCAGCACCAGCAGGCCGGCCAGGATGTACAACGTGATGTCGTAGGCAGCGGCGCGTTCAACGCCGATGCTCAGCTGATACTCACGCAGGTAGTTCACCAGCACCGGGCCCAGCACGCCAGCCGCCGCCCACGCAGTCAGCAGGCGACCGTGGATCGCGCCGACCATTTGCGTACCGAACAGGTCGGCCAGGTAGGCCGGAACGGTCGCAAAACCACCGCCGTACATCGACAGGATGATGCAGAACGCGGCGACGAACAGCGCCACGTTGCCCAGGTGACCCAGGTTCGGGATCAACGCGTACAGGGCAAAGCCCAGGGCGAAGAACACGAAGTAGGTATTTTTACGGCCCAGGTAGTCGGAGAACGACGCCCAGAAGAACCGGCCACCGATGTTGAACAGGCTCAACAGACCGGTGAAACCTGCAGCGATCGCTGCGATGGAAGCCAATTGACCGGCATCCAGTTGGCCAAACGGCACATCCACACCCAGCAGCTTGCCGCCGAACACTTCCTGCAGCAGTGGCGAAGCCATGCCGAGGATGCCGATACCGGCGGAGACGTTCAGGCACAGTACCAGCCACACCAGGCGGAATTGCGGGGTCTTCCACGCCACGTTCACGTGCACATGACGGTGAGTGATCATCGCGTTGCTGGCTTTTTTCGCCGGCGCGGTCCAGCCCTCAGGCTTCCAGCCGGTCGGCGGAACGCGGTAGGACAAGGCGCCGCCGATCATGAACACGAAGTAGATCGCGGCCATTACCAGGAAGCTCTGCCATACGCCCACACTGTCGGGCGTTGCAAAGTGGCCCATCAATGCTGCTGCCAGCGGAGCACCCACCATAGCACCGCCACCGAAGCCCATGATCGCCATGCCGGTCGCCATGCCGCGCTTGTCCGGGAACCACTTGATCAGGGTCGACACGGGCGAGATATAGCCCAGGCCCAGGCCAATACCACCAATGACCCCGGAGCCGATCCACATCAGCCAGATCTGGTGGGTGTAGATACCCAACGCCGAGATCAGCAGGCCACCGCACCAGCACAATGCCGATACAACACCGGCCTTACGTGGCCCGGCATGTTCCAGCCAGCCGCCCCAGATCGCTGCCGAGCAGCCCAGGAAGATGAAGAACAGGGTATAGATCCAGCCCAGCATCGAGATGGGCCAGTCGCATTGCGACGAGAAGACTTGGGCGATGAAACTCATGTCCGGCGCACAGGCGACCGGCTTGGTGATACCCAGCGCCTTGGACAGTGGCAGCCAGAACACCGAGAAGCCGTAGGCCATGCCGATACACAGGTGGATGGCCAGGGCGGCCGGTGGAACCAGCCAGCGGTTGAAGCCGGGCTTGGCGATGATGCGTTCCTTGGACAGGAACGCAGGCTGTGCGGCAGTTGAACCTGCCGCAGTGCTTGTGCTCATTGGTGTTTCCCCCAGTTGTTAGTATGTGTTCGTCAGGCGCTCTCTCCCTCGGCCTTGCACGCAAAGCGTGGCCGTTTTGTTGAGTGAAGCTCCCTTTTAGGCGCGACGTTAAGCCGCAGAAGGCGGACGAACTCGCAGAGATTAGCATCTGTGGATGACAGAAAAACCAAACTGATATCACCTTTTTCAGGAAATCTGTTTTGTTTGACGCCAAAAACCCGTTTCCCCGGCCCTGGATACAATGTAACGATCGTGGCACTGACGCAGGCCGTCGGGCGTTATACTCTGCGGCTAAATTTTGAAATCGACATACAAGGACTCGCCCATGAAAGCGTTCGGCAAAATCCTGGGTCTGGTACTTCTCGGGCTGTTGCTGATCATTGTGGCTCTAGGCTTTGCCCTGACCCATCTCTTCGATCCCAACGACTATAAAGACGAGATTCGCCAGATTGCCCGCGACAAGGCCCACATCGAGCTGACGCTCAATGGCGATATCGGCTGGAGCCTATTCCCCTGGCTCGGGCTTGAACTGCACGAAGCCAGCGTGGCGACACTGACCGCGCCGACCCAGCCGTTCGCCGACCTGCAGATGCTTGGCCTGTCGGTGCGCGTGCTGCCGCTGCTGCGCCGCGAAGTGCAGATGAGCGATGTACGCGTCGAAGGCCTCAACCTGCGCCTCAACCGTGACAAACAAGGCCACGGCAACTGGGAAGACATCGGCAAGAACGTGACCGAGGCGACCGTCGGCAGCCCAGGCTCGGTTGAGCAGCCTGCCGAGACCGAACCGGAAAAGCCCTCGAAGCCCATCCGCCTGGACATCGACAGCCTGACGATCAACAACGCCCGCGTCGAATACAACGACGAGCAGACCGGCAAGCAGTTCAGCGCCGAAAGCATCCAACTGAGCGCCGGTGCCGTGCACGAAGGCGCCAGCATCCCGGTGAAACTCACTGCCTTCTTCGGCAGCAACCAGCCGGTGATGCGCGTCAAGACCGAGCTCAACGGCAACCTGCGTATCCAGCGTGCGCTCAAGCGCTATCAGTTTGAAGACATGAAGATCACCGGCGAAGCCACGGGCGAGCCGCTGCAAGGCAAAACCGTGACGTTCTCGACCCAGGGCCAATTGCTGGTGGATCAGGCGGCCAATATCGCCGAATGGACCAACGTGAAGCTCTCGGCCAACCAGTTACGCGCCTTGGGCGAGCTGAAGGTCAACGACCTGGACAAGACTCCGCAGTTGAGCGGCGCGCTGTCCATCGCCCAGTTTGACCTGGCCAAATTCCTCGACGGCGTCGGCCACCCGCTGCCGCCCATGGCCGAGGGCAGCCTGAGCAAAGTCGAACTGGTCAGCCGTCTCAAGGGCACGCCGACCAGCCTGGCCCTGGAAGACCTGAACCTGAAACTCGACGGCAGCACCTTCACCGGTCGCCTCGCCGTGGAAGACTTTGCCAAGCAATCCCTGCGCGTCCAACTCAAAGGCGATACCTTCAACGCCGACAATTACCTGCCGGCCAAGTCTGAATCCGCCAAAGGCGCAGCCGCAGCCCGCCAGGCCGAAGTGCAGAACAGCGAAGCCGGTGCCATGGCTGCCGGCGGCACCACGCCACTGCCCGACGCGCCGACCAAAGGTGCCTGGAGCACCGACAAACTGTTGCCGCTGACACGCCTGCGCACGCTGGATGTGAACGCCGACCTGGCCTTCCGCCAACTGACCCTGAGCAAGCTGCCGATCCAGAATGCGGTGCTCAAGGCGTCCGGCGTCGATGGCCAGCTCAAGCTCGACACCCTGAGCGGCGGTCTCTACAACGGTTCGTTCCAGGCCAATGGCACGCTCGACGTGCGCCAGGACATCCCGGTGCTCGCGCTGCAAAGCCACATCAAGCAAGTGCCGGTCGAACGCATCCTGCAAGCTCAGGGGCAAAACCCGCCGGTGAAGGGCCAAGTCACCCTCGACAGCAACCTCACGGGCCGCGGCAATAGCCAGAAAGCCCTGATCGACAGCCTCAACGGCACCGCCAGCTTTGTGATCAACAACGGCGTATTGCTCAACGCCAACCTTGAACAGCAGCTGTGCACCGGTATCGCCTTGCTCAACCGCAAGACCTTGAGCAGCACACCACAAGGCAAGGACACGCCATTCCAGGAATTGAAGGGCAACCTGACCTTCCGTAACGGCGTGGCCAGCAACCCCGACCTGAAAGTGCGCATCCCGGGCCTGACCGTCAACGGCAATGGCGACGTCGACCTGCGCGTGCTGGGCATGGACTACCGCGTCGGTATCATCGTCGAAGGCGACCAGCGTGAAACGCCGGATCCCGCCTGCCAGGTGGGCTCGAACTTCCAGGGCATCGAAGTGCCGTTGCGCTGCCGTGGCCCGCTGGAACTCGGCGCCAAGGCCTGCCGCCTGGACAAGGACGGCCTGGGCCAGGTCGCCATCAAGGCCGCCGGCAACCGCCTGAACGAGAAGCTGGAAGAGAAGCTCGACAAGGTTAATCCGCAGCTCAAAGATGCTTTGAAAGGCCTGTTCAAACGATGAGAGACGAGCAGTTTTCAACGGCGGTGCTTGACTGGTACGACCGCCACGGTCGCCATGACCTGCCCTGGCAACAGGGCATCACGCCTTACCGGGTGTGGGTCTCGGAGATCATGCTGCAACAGACCCAGGTGAGCACCGTGCTCAATTACTTCGACCGTTTCATGGCTTCGCTGCCTACGGTCGAGGCCCTGGCCGCGGCGCCGGAAGATGAAGTACTGCATTTGTGGACCGGCCTGGGTTACTACACCCGCGCGCGCAACCTGCAGAAGACCGCAAAGATTGTCGTGGCCGAGTACGGCGGCGAGTTTCCCAAGGATGTCGAGAAGCTCACCGAGTTGCCCGGTATCGGCTTGTCCACCGCTGGCGCGATCGCCAGCCTGAGCATGGGCCTGCGCGCGCCGATCCTCGACGGCAACGTCAAGCGCGTGCTGGCGCGCTTTACCGCGCAGGAGGGCTACCCAGGCGAGCCCAAGGTGGCCAAGCAGCTGTGGGCCACCGCAGAACGCTTCACGCCCCATGACCGTGTCAACGCCTACACCCAGGCGATGATGGACATGGGCGCCACGCTTTGCACCCGCAGTAAACCCAGCTGCCTGCTGTGCCCACTGGAAAAAGGCTGCGAAGCCCACATGCTCGGCCTGGAGACACGTTATCCAATCCCCAAGCCACGCAAGACCATCCCGCAAAAGCGCACGCTGATGCCGCTGCTGGCCAATGCCGAGGGCGCAATCCTGCTTTACCGCCGCCCTTCGACGGGCCTGTGGGGCGGTCTCTGGAGTCTGCCGGAGCTGGATGACCTGCAAGACCTGGAACACCTGGCCAACCAGCACGCGCTGGCGCTGGGCAAGCACCAGGAACTGCCGGGGCTGATCCACACCTTCAGCCACTTCCAGCTCGCCATCGAACCCTGGCTGGTCCAGGTCGAGGAATCCGCCCATCACGTGGCCGAGGCCGACTGGCTCTGGTATAACCTCGCCACCCCGCCGCGCCTGGGCCTTGCCGCCCCGGTAAAAAAACTGCTGAAACGCGCGGCCGACGTATTGAATGCAGGAGTTTCGTCATGACCCGCACCATCATGTGCCGCAAGTACAAAGAAGAACTGCCAGGCCTCGAACGCCCTCCTTACCCGGGCGCCAAAGGCCAGGACATTTTCGAGCACGTCTCGGCCAAGGCCTGGGGCGACTGGCTGAAACACCAGACCCTGCTGATCAACGAAAAGCGCCTGAACATGATGAACGCCGAAGACCGTAAATACCTGGCGGGCGAAATGGACAAGTTCTTTTCCGGCGAGGATTACGCCAAGGCCGACGGCTACGTGCCACCTGCTCAATAATTGATCAAAAACCGGGGTCTGCACGTAAGCGACGGTAATAATTAAATATTTTTTGAAAACTTGCTTGACGACCCCCTGAAAAACCCGTTTAATGCGCCCCGTTGCCCAGATAGCTCAGTCGGTAGAGCAGGGGATTGAAAATCCCCGTGTCGGCGGTTCGATTCCGTCTCTGGGCACCAAAATACCGAAACCCCTGATTCCGAAAGGTCTCAGGGGTTTTTTCGTTTACGGCCCTCGCCACCCTTCAAAATACAAATCCTATAGACGCTTTTCCGGCAAGCACCGCCGGCGAATCGATCGGTGCTGTGCGTTCAACGGCATTACGGCCGATACAGCGGGAACGCCTCTATCAGCGGCACTATTTCCCGGCCCGTTTCTATTGCGCTTTGCGAGGGCTCGTTCGGTCTTGGAATGTTCCTGGCAAAGTGAAAGATGATGGTCTGCCCGGTAGTGCCATCCCTGTAATACTTGAAATAACTGATTTCCGAGAATTGCCCGTCTTTACGCAATGAGGTGGGATAAAACATCATCGAATAATCGATTCCGGTTTTATTGTCAGTCAGCAGGATCGCAGGCATGTTCGGGTTTTCTTGCTGGTGAAGCTGGATGGCGCGCTTGGCGAGGTCGAGGGGTTTGAAGCGGTTCATCTCCCGAGGCACGACGGTGAAGTCCAGCATTTCATTCCAGGCATCGATGCTTTCCTCTGCCGGGAAATACTCCCACAAGCCCGGTTTCTGGAATTTGAGAACGAACGTTTTACCGCCGAACACCACGGTTTTGGTGTCGGCAATCGACGGGCTAGACATGTCGGATGTGAGCGGCGTGGTGCAGCCGTACAGCAGGGCGACGGTGGATAACACAAGCAATAGGGCTTTCATTTCAATCCTTGAAAAAGTGCGTCAGTGTATTTTGCGCAGGTCACAGTAGCCGAACGCATCACTGAATACTGTCTTTATCGGGACCGAAGATGAAGTGGCAGTACGCAACCCACCGCCTTTCAGTTGAGCAAAAACACCGTCAATGGATTGTCATTCAACCGCCCACTGAATACCGCATGCTGATGCTCCAGCGCCGTCCCTTTGAGCAATGCCGTTTCCTTGCGCGCCACAATCACCCACGCAGGCCGGGGCACTCCCTCTAGCTGATCAAGCTCTGCCCTGCCGATAAATACCGGCTGCTCATCGTGATTCAGGTTCATCATGTAGCGCACCGCCCAAGTGTCCCGCCCCAAGTTGATAAACACCAGCGGCCCAGGCGCCGTGGCACGCATCGCTTCGACCTGACCCACAAACTTGCGGGTATCGAATTGCAGGTCCTTGGCCGGCTCCACTACCGTTACCAATAGCAACCATTGCGCCATCAATGCGATCAGGCTGAGCCACACCAACCGCCCCACTCGCCGCCAGGCGATCAGCGCTGCGACTTGCAACACCGCCAACACGCCAATCAGCAACGGCAGCGAAACGTCGGGCCAGTAACCCTGCTTTTGCCACCCATGCCGACAGACAAAGACTACAACCACGCACAACGCCGGCAGCGCCACGATCAGCCCTTCGTAGCATCGGCGCACGCCCGAGAGCCAACCTGGCGCCTGAAGCAACCCATAGGCCGCGACAGCCGCAAACATCGGCACCATGGGCAGGACGTAATACGCACGCTTGAAGTGCGGCACCGACAGCCCGAGCAAGATCATCAAGCCGCAGGCGCCGAGTCGTGCCACACATTGCAGGTCACCTTCGAACCGCTCGGACCAGCGATGACGCAGCGCAATCATTGTGGCCAGCGCCAATGGCACCACCGGGAAATAGCGGTACAGGCTCAATTGGAAGTAGAAATAGAACGGCTCGCCGGTTTCATCGAGACGGCCGCCTACCTGCATCCTGAAGACCTCGTCGGCAAAGGCGTCGCCCCCACTGATGCGCGCCAACTTCATCAGCAACCACCAACAGATTGCCAGCAGCACTAGGCCAACAGCGCCGTGAATCAGCACCTGTTTCACACGCTCCCCAGGCTTGCCCAACGCCCAGTACACACAGACCACGCCACAGACTTCGATCAACCCCAGCGGCCCGCGTATCGCAAAGCCCAGGATGAACAACGGAAACACCGCAAGCCGCCTCCAACGCCCGCCACTGTGCAACAGGTAAAAACTTCCTACACACAACAACGCCACCATCTGATCCAGGCAGACCGAGCGGGATTTTTCGAGCAGTTGAGTGGTAAGCAGGGTCAACAGCACAGTGAGCAGCGCCCACTGGCGATTCGCCGGGACCAGCAACCGATAAATCAAGGTAACCACGCCCGCGGAAGCCAGGGCGGTGGGCAGCACATTGGCCAGATGGTTGGGCGCGCCAAAGAGTCGGGCAAACACAAAGCTGAGGAAAGTCGCGGTGCCTGGGTAATCCGCGTAGGGCTGGCCGTAGGTGGTCGGGAAAAGACTCGCACCATGGCGAAACATTTCTTGCAGGAACAGCGCCCAGCGTCCGTCAAATCCCTGGGGCTGCTGATCCCAGATACCCAGGGTAAAAAGCAGCATTGCAAACAGGAAGATGACTAGGGACTCCAGGCGAAAACGGTTGCGGTGATCCATCGGTTGACCTGTCAGGTAAGGGGCGCCGACTTATGGTGCCGACGGCCCTGCTGAATAGCGCCTGAACGGACCTGAACATTCCCGTTTTTACCGACCCACGGGCCACACCCATTTCGGAATCAGCCGTACATAAATCAACTCGCCAACCAATTCGACCAAGGTTTGCAGGATCACGGCCGTCGCTGCCAACCCACGCACGTCCTCCGGCAGCGCCAGCGCCAAGGGCAACACCACCAGCGAATTGCGCGTCGACGCGCTGAACGTCACCGCCCTGGCCGTCACCGCGGGCAGCGCAAACAGCCGCGATGCCAGCGCCCCCATCAATGGCGCCAGCAACAGGAAACCGATGTACACCGGGATCACCGGCAGCAGCAGGTTGATATCCCGCACCACCGAGATGATTTGCGAGCCGATCACCACAAACAGCACCAGCGCCATCGCCGGCACCGGCATCCACGCCCAGGCGACGTTCCAAGCACTGACGAGCGATGATTGCCGTGCCAGAGAAGTCGTGAGTACGGCCAGAACCATCGGCACCACGATCAGCAGGAAGAAAGCCTCGATAAACGGCCCCACCTCCACCACCACCGCGGACTGTGTCCCGAGCATCACGCTCAAATAGATCGGCAACAGCGCCAACTGAAGCAACAACAACACCGGCGTCGCCGCCAGCATCAGCCGTGAGTCGCCCTTGCCGATATGGGTAAACACCACCACGTAGTCGATGCACGGGGTCAGTAATACCAGCAACGCCCCAACCAGCAGAGCCGGGCGTCCTGCCAGGCTTTGAGTCAATGCCCATACCAGTAACGGAATGAGGATAAAGTTGGCGAGCAGCAATGCCGACAGGAAGCGTTTGTTGCTCAGGCTTTGGCGCACGTCCAGAAAGGGGATTTGCAGGAACATTGCGTACATCAGCACCGCGATGCCGGGGGTGACAAACACGCTGAGGCCCTGGGCGAATGACGGCGCGAACAGGCCGAAGCCGACGGCCAGCAGAACGGCTGCGAAGTAGACCGGAATTTGGTTGTGTTCGAGGACGTCGCGAGTCATAAGGCTGGCCCAGATTGATCGAAAGGCCGTCAGCCTAAGCATCTGGAGGGGGAAAGGTCGAGCACCCCGACAATCTTCGCAATCCCAACGCCCGAAATTTGTTAAGTTCGGCGTCTTATAAAAAAGCGCGTGAGCCAGCATGCCCTTACCCAAGGCGCAAGGACCCGACAGTCCCATGAACCGCCCAACCCGCCCCACTCCGGAAGCTTTCCAGGAACCTGCCGCCGACGGCTACGTCCTGGGCGGCTTCACCTGGCACCACCCGCGCACCGACCTTGAGCGCCCGGTCGTCATCATCAACGCCGCCACCTCCGTCCGCTGCCGCCACTACGCGCGCTTTGCCGACTACCTGTTCGCCAACGGCGTTGACGTCATCACCTACGACTACCGTGGCATCGGCGAATCCCGCAATGGCTCATTGCGTGGCTTCAAGGCCTCATGGTCGGATTGGGGCGCGCTGGATTTCGAGGCAATGCTGAAGCGCGCGCAACGGGAGTTTCCGGGACAGCCGATTGATGTCGTCGGCCATAGCTTCGGTGGCTGCGCGGCAGGGCTCGGGGCATCGGGTGCGGTCATTCGGCGAATGGTGACCGTAGGCGCGCAGTTTGCGTACTGGCGCGATTACGCGGCGGACGTGCGCTGGCGAATGTTCGCCAAGTGGCATGTGGTGATGCCGTTATTGACCAAGCTGTGCGGGCACTTTCCCGGCAAGCGCCTGGGCTGGCTGGAAGACACTCCAGCGGGCGTGGTGCGGGACTGGAGCACCCCGACGCCCAGGTACGAAACACGCCCCAGCGGACGAGCCTTGGGTAAGTTGCCATTCAGTCGTGTGAAGGCGCAGATACTGGCTATCAGCATCACCGACGACCCCTTCGGAACGGTAGCTGCCATCGAGCGACTATTGGATTACTTCGACAGCAGTGCGCGCACTCATCTGCGGATCGCGCCTGAAGACATAGGCGAAAAGGAAGTCGGACATTTCGCATTTTTTCGCAGCGAGTATCAGGATCGGCTGTGGCCGATTGCATTGGCGTGGCTTCAAACCGGCCAATTGGCTGCAGATACCCTTGGGATTTCCCTCAACCTGCGCTTCAATACCCCATCCCGATCCGAAACCTAGGACGCTGAGCCCATGGCCTCGCCGAACAAGCAACAAAAACGTGCCCACCGGGCAAAGGCCAAGGCCAAGCAGAACCGTACCCAGCGTGCCGTAGCGACCAAGCCGGACGCGTTTGCCGGCGACGACAGTCGCATTGACCTTGAGTCAGTGGATTTGACCGAGCTGTTCGTAGAGATGCGCACCGCTGGCGAAACCAGCCAACAGGCCTTGTGCGCCGTGTTCTTGGCCCACCCGTTGCTGGCACTGGTGCTGGAACAGGAAGGCGAAGAAGAAGCCACCGATTTTATCCTGGCGGCGCTGATCGAGTATCGGCAGTGGGCTACAGATACCGATGATGAAGCCGCGGCCCTGGCGTGGATCGAGTCGCCGCAGTTCCAGGCGGATTACGTCGCGGCGTCCCAAGCGCTGACCAACTCCCAGGACTGATACAAAACCAAATGTGGGAGCCGGGCTTGCCCGCGATGACGGTGTGTCAGCCAACGAAGATATCGATTGTCAGTCCGTCATCGCGGGCAAGCCCGGCTCCCACAATATTTAGTTCAGTACTGCCGCACCCGCTCTCTGTGTCTTGCGACGGCTCGACACAAACAGCCCCGCCGCCACCACCAGCAAGCTCAGCACCCCAGTCGCAATGATCTCGATACGGTGCGCTTCCTGGAACAGCATGATGGTCAGCGTACCCACGATGAACACCATCACCGCGTAGGTCAGGCCTGGGAACAGCCACATCTTGAAGACAATCTTCTCGCCCGCCGCCGTGCGTTTCTGGCGCATGCGCAGTTGCGACACGGCGATCACCAGGTACACCAGCAGCGCAATGGCGCCGGAGCTGGCCAGCAGGAATTCGAACACTGCCGCCGGGGCCACGTAGTTGGCGAATACCGCCAGGAATGCCGCGCCAGTCGACAACAGCACAGCCCAGTAAGGCGTGCCGCTCTTGTTGGTGCGCTTGGCCACCGCTGGCGCATCACCGCGACGACCCAGGGAGAACAGCATGCGCGAAGCGGTGTACAGCGCCGAGTTCAAGCAGCTGGTCACGGCAACCAATACCACCAGGTCGACGATCAGCTTGGCGTTCGGGATGCCCATGCGTTCCAGCACGGTCTGGTAGGAACCTACGGCTGCCAGGGTCGGATCGTTCCACGGCACCAGGGACACCACGATGAAGATCGACAACAGGTAGAACAAACCAATCCGCCAGATCACCGAGTTGGTTGCCTTGGTAATTTGCTGGCCTGGGTTCTTCGACTCAGCGGCGGCGATGGTGACAATCTCAGTGCCCATGAACGAAAACATGGTGGTCAGGATTGCAGCCAACACAGCGCCCATGCCGTTGGGCATGAAGCCTTGGGTGTCGAACAGGTGGGAAACACCGCTGACCTGGCTGGTCGGCAGGAACCCGAAAATAGCGGCCAGGCCGAGGATCACGAAGCCCACGATCGCCACGACCTTGATCAACGCAAACCAGAACTCGAACTCGCCGTAGTTCTTCACGCTGAACAGGTTGGTTGCTGTCAGCAGCAGGGTAATGACCAGGGTAAAGACCCAGATCGCAATATCAGGGAACCAGGCATGAAGGATGGTCGCGGCAGCGTTGGCTTCCAACGGAATCACCAACACCCAGAACCACCAGTACAACCAGCCAATGGTGAAACCGGCCCAGTGGCCGATCGCCCGGTCAGCGTAGGTGGAGAACGAACCGGTGTCCGGCGACGCCACGGCCATTTCGGCCAGCATTCGCATCACCAACACCACCAGCGTCCCCGCAGCGGCATACGCCAACAGTACGGCCGGGCCGGCGGCAGCAATCGCGTGGCCGGAGCCGACAAACAAACCGGCACCGATAACGCCGGCAATCGACAGCATGGTGACGTGACGCGGTTTGAGCCCCTGTTCGAGGTCATTGGAGCTTTGCGTACTACTCATTGACACACCTTTACGAGGAATTGCGAAAACGGTCGGCCCGGCTCGGAATCTTTGTCGTGAAAAGAAACCAACAGGGCGTTCTTTATTTTTTACGCAAGATTTGCGCCAAAATGTTACAGCGCCGCGATTGACGCGGGCTGTAGGAAGTTTCAACACGCCTCGCAAGTCATTGAGAACAATGGCATTCCGCTATAGCGTTACCGTGCGACTCACATTCAAGACGAATAAACGCACCATAAACACACACAAAAAGTACGTGACGCCCCACAAAAGGGCTGATATGCACCGTTTGCCCGGTTAACCCTTCCAACACCCGACCAAAGCTGGCACCATCGCGCCCTTTTTTACGCGAAGCCTGCAGTTTTTCAGGTTCAAACGGATGTTCGGTTGTTGATGGCGCGACACGCTGCTGTGCCGATGCGACACCCTGCCGCACACCACCTGTTTACCGCCGGCCACGCTGTTGGCTGCCATCAAGACGCTATGCTAGCTTGGCGCCTCGCCAGGAAGGCGGCCCAACAGCAGGATTGCAATGAACACAATGAGGACCCCACATGGCCGAGGCCACGCCCGCGCTTGAAATCCGCAACTTGCATAAACGCTATGGTGAGCTGGAGGTACTCAAAGGTATCTCGCTGACCGCTCGCGACGGCGATGTGATCTCGATCCTGGGTTCCTCCGGTTCCGGCAAGTCCACCTTCCTGCGCTGCATCAACCTGCTGGAAAACCCGCACCAGGGCCAGATCCTGGTGGCCGGTGAAGAACTCAAGCTCAAGGCCGCGAAAAACGGCGAATTGATGGCCGCCGACGGCAAGCAGATCAACCGCCTGCGCAGCGAAATCGGTTTTGTGTTTCAAAACTTTAACCTGTGGCCGCACATGAGCATCCTCGACAACATCATCGAGGCCCCTCGCCGTGTGCTCGGCCAAAGCAAAGCCGAAGCCATCGAAGTCGCCGAAGCCCTGCTGGCCAAGGTCGGCATTGCCGACAAACGCCACGCGTACCCCGCGCAACTGTCCGGCGGCCAGCAGCAACGGGCGGCCATTGCGCGCACTCTGGCGATGCAGCCTAAAGTCATCCTGTTCGATGAGCCCACTTCGGCGCTTGACCCGGAAATGGTTCAGGAAGTACTTAATGTGATCCGCGCACTGGCCGAAGAAGGCCGCACCATGCTGCTGGTCACCCATGAAATGGGCTTCGCCCGTCAGGTGTCCAGTGAAGTGGTGTTCCTGCACCAGGGCCTGGTCGAAGAGCAAGGATCGCCACAGCAGGTGTTTGAAAACCCGCTTTCGGCGCGCTGCAAACAATTCATGTCCAGCAACCGCTAACGGAGCAACATGCATGCAGAACTATAAAAAATTCCTTCTGGCTGCGGCCGTCTCGATGGCGTTCAGCGCCACGGCCATGGCAGAAACCTTGAAAATGGGGATCGAAGCGGCCTACCCGCCGTTCAATAATAAAGACGCCAGCGGCAACGTCGTGGGCTTCGACAAAGACATCGGCGACGCCCTGTGCGCCAAGATGAAAGTCGAGAAGTGCGAAGTGTATGTGTCCGACTGGGACGGCATCATCCCGGCCCTGAACGCCAAGAAGTTCGACTTCCTGGTGTCCTCGCTGTCGATCACCGAGGAGCGCAAGGCGGCCGTCGACTTCACCGACCCGTACTACTCCAACAAGCTGCAGTTCATCGCGCCTAAAGCCACCGCCGACTTCAAGACCGACGCCGCTTACCTCAAAGGCAAAGTGATCGGTGCACAACGCGCCACGTTGGCCGGTACTTACCTGGAAGACAAGCTGCCGGATACCGAAGCCAAGCTGTACGACACCCAGGAAAACGCCTACCTCGACCTGACCTCCGGTCGCCTGGACGGCATCCTGGCTGACAAGTACGTGCAGTACGAATGGCTCAAGAGCAAAGACGGTTCGGCCTACGAGTTCAAAGGCGACCCGGTGGTAGAAAGCGACAAGATCGGTATCGCCGTACGCAAGGGCGACCCACTGCGCGAGCGCCTGAACAAAGCCCTGGCAGAGATCAAGGCAGACGGCACCTACAAGAAGATCAACGACAAGTACTTCCCTTTCAGCATCGAATGATCTGAACGGTATGCCCGGCGCGCTCAGTTGAGCGCGTCGGCTTTTTGCAATGCCTGCCGCGATATGAAAACACCATGAATTTCGATCTCTACGGATTCGGCCCGGCGCTCGCCGCTGGCGCGCTGATGACCGTCAAACTGGCGCTCACGGCCTTGTGCCTGGGGCTGGTGCTAGGCCTTGCCGGCGCCTTGGCCAAGACTTCGCCGTACAAGCCGCTGCAATGGCTTGGCGGCGCTTACTCGACCATTGTTCGCGGTATTCCAGAGCTGTTGTGGGTGCTGCTGATTTACTTCGGCACGGTCAACCTGATGCGTGCCCTCGGGGAGTTCTTTGGCAACCCCGACCTTTCCCTCAGTGCCTTTGCCGCCGGGGTGATCGCCCTGGGCCTGTGCTTTGGTGCCTACGCAACGGAAGTGTTCCGTGGCGCGATCCTCGCCATTCCCAAAGGCCACCGTGAAGCCGGTATCGCCTTGGGACTGTCGAAGTTCCGGATCTTCACTCGGCTGATCATGCCGCAGATGTGGCGCATCGCCCTGCCGGGCCTTGGCAACCTGTTCATGATCCTGATGAAAGACACCGCGCTGGTATCGGTGATCGGCCTGGAAGAAATCATGCGCCATGCGCAGATCGGCGTGACCGTCACCAAGCAGCCATTCACTTTCTTCATGGTCGCCGCCTTCATGTACCTGGGCCTGACCGTCCTGGCCATGACCGGCATGCACTTCCTGGAAAAACGCGCCGCCCGCGGCTTTGCAAGGAGCACCCAATGAGCGGCGACTACAGCTGGCTGGCGCATTTCGACCTGGGCCTGAACTGGGCCGTGATCATCAAGTGGCTGCCCAAGCTGGCCCAGGGTGCCATCCTCACCCTGGAGCTGGTGGCCATTGCGGTCATCGCCGGCCTGTTGCTGGCAATTCCGCTGGGTATCGCGCGCTCCTCGCGCCGCTGGTATGTCAGCGCCCTGCCCTATGCCTACATTTTCTTCTTCCGTGGCACGCCGTTGCTGGTGCAGTTGTTCCTGGTCTACTACGGCCTGGCGCAGTTCGACTCGGTGCGCGAGAGCTTCATGTGGCCCTACCTGCGCGATCCGTTCTGGTGCGCCACTGCCACCATGACCCTGCACACCGCCGCCTACATCGCCGAGATCCTGCGCGGCGCGATCCAGGCCATCCCGCCGGGCGAGATTGAAGCCGCGCGCGCCCTGGGCATGTCCAAGCCGAAGACACTGTTCTACATCATCCTGCCGCGCGCCTCGCGCATCGGCCTGCCGGCGTACAGCAACGAAGTGATCCTGATGCTCAAGGCCAGCGCCCTGGCCAGCACCGTCACCCTGCTGGAATTGACCGGCATGGCGCGGACCATCATTGCCCGTACGTACCTGCCGGTAGAGATCTTCTTCGCCGCCGGCCTGTTCTACCTGTTGATGGCGTACGTGCTGGTACGCGGCTTCAAGCTGCTGGAACGCTGGCTGCGCGTCGATGCTTGCCAAGGACGTTGAGGCCCGCTTCCACGCGCTGGATGCGTTCCTGATCGAGCACCAAGGGCTGTGGAAACCACGGCCCTTTACGCATCGCCAGTTACCTTGGGAAGCCGAGCATCCCGACCTCGCCCAGTGGCTGCGCCAACGCTCGTTGGCCGAAGCCGAAGCCCGTCACAACCATCCCCATGACCTCGCCGCGCCTGCACCTTTTCCACAGCTTGCTGCGCAAGCCCTGCAGCTCAGTGCTGTGGATAAGTTACCGATGCACCCGCTGCAAGCCGCTCGCCATCGCCTGAATGTGGATGTTCCGGGTCGCAAGTGGGAACAGATTGAAGCCTTTGGCGCGGCACTGCAGTTTGCACAGACACCCACACACTGGCTGGACTGGTGCGCGGGCAAGGGCCACCTCGGTCGTCGTCTGTTACAAACCGGGCAGGCACTGACCTGCCTGGAATACGACCCTGCGCTGATCGCTACAGGCCAGGCCTTGAGCAACCATCATGGCTTGCCGGTGACCCATCGCCTGCAAGACGTGATGGCCGATGTGGCGATCACCCCCGAACACACGCCCGTCGCCCTGCATGCCTGTGGCGACCTGCATGTGCGCCTGCTGCACCTGGCCAGCGCGGCCGGCTGCAAACAGCTGGCGCTGGCGCCGTGCTGCTATAACCGCATCCATGCTGACGCCTACCAGCCACTGTCCAATGCAGGCCGGGCGTCACGCCTGCAACTGTCGATCGATGACCTCGGCCTGCCGCTGAGCGAAACCGTCACCGCAGGCAAACGCGTGCGCCTGCAACGGGACACGTCCATGGCGCGACGCCTGGGGTTCGATCAACTGCAACGCGACCTTCGTGGCGTCGACGAATACCTGCCAACGCCCTCCCTGCCTGCCAGTTGGCTGGACAAACCCTTTGCCGACTATTGCCGGGAGCTGGCAGGCCTCAACGGGTTATCCACAGCTGAACAGGATTGGGCGGCGCTGGAAGCGTACGGCTGGCGCCGCCTGGCCGAGGTCAGGAATTTGGAACTGGTGCGTGGTCTGTTTCGGCGCCCATTGGAAATGTGGCTGGTGCTGGATCGGGCATTGTTTCTCGACGAAAACGGCTACAACGTCCAAGTAGGCACCTTTTGCGAACCCGCACTGACGCCGCGCAACTTGATGGTGCTTGCCGAGCGCGATTAAGGGGCGAAATTGTCGCAGGCAGCCTGTGGATAACTCTGTTGATGATTTCTTTACGGGGCCTGTAACCATCTGCACTACAGCTCATAAACGGCGCTGGTCATTTTTTGTTCACAAAATAAAACGCACGCAAAACAGGCAGTTGCGGCGTGATGAGAACGGCTCCACAAAATGGCTTTTTCGTGACACCGCCATCCAACCGATTGTGCATAAGCATCTGGCGTTAAGCGTATAAACCGCGCTCTAGACGTATTTTTTCGACACCCTCAACAACCGGCACAGGTCATTGATATCGTCAGCGGCCAGGCGCATCGACTGGCTGTCCAGTGGGTCGGTGCTGAAAGCCAGGGATTCGCTGATGACCACATCACGGTGAACCTCGTACAGGGTGCTGCCCAAACGCTGCTTGAATGCTTCGACCATGTCCAGGCTGAACGCATTGCACTCGTCCACTTGATTGACCACAAAATGCACACGCGGCGGGCGCTCGCGCTTCAGATGGGGCGCCAACAGCGCATCCAGTTGATCCAGGGTGGCCAGCGACGCTGCATCCGCCTGGGTGACGACCAGCACTACATCAGCCACGCTCAGCGCCTGCTGGAAGTAAACGTTGTTACCGGCCGGGGTATCGATGATCAGCGTATGGCGCGCGCCCAAGCTCAAGTCTTCCAGGCGCCGTGCGAGCCAATCCGGCTCATGGGTGAGCCAGCGCTGCAGGCTTTCTTGCTGCCGGGTACTGGTGCTACCGAAGGTGATCACCTTGCAGCCAGCGAAACCAGGCTGCTGGATCGCCGCCCATTGCGCGTTCTGCAAGCTGGCAGGGCCGAGTCCCTCTGCATCCGGGCTGACCCCGAAGTGATGACGCAGGGCATTTTGCGGGTCAAGGTCCAAGGCCACCACCGACTCGCCCTGGCGCTGCAAGCCGCTGCTCAAGGCCGTAGCCAGAGTGCTGCGACCCACGCCGCCATTGACGGAGACCAAAGCCACCACGGTGGGCCGCGCCGCGCGGACATTCATTGACGGCACGTCTTCGCGGGTGCTCGAAACGGGGCTGCCATCCTCGACGGGAATGCTGCCGAAAAAATGCAGCCGTGCGTTGAGCCCTTGGGCATCTCGCGTGACATTTTTACCGAACAACACGAAAAACTCGTTAGCAAGGCTCATGGCCCGAACTCCCCACGACGCGGCTTAAAGACGTGAAGGGTCGGCAAGTAGAAGGCTCACCGCAGGTCTTATTATCGGCGTCTCTGTTGTCGCATTCTGTGACAGCACTGACAAAGTGTCATTATTTTGATGATAAACCTGCTCATTTTTTAGATAAGCGGCAAATCGTCAATTTAATGGCCTGCAATGCTTCAACCATCGACGCGCTTAATTGATTCGCTTGAGCAATTCGCGACATAGACTACTCAGATCCCGGCACGCGGCACTGTTGCTTACCGGATCGAGGGGGTCGCGCCCGTAAGCCTGAGCTTCGATAAACGCGGGATCGCGCTGGAGGGTTCCAAGCACGGCCTCCCCCAGGCGAAGCTTGAATACGTCGACCATGTCCTGGCTGAACCGATGAGCAGGGTCAACCTGGTTGATCACGTAGAAGCGGTACGGTGACTTCGCGTGGTCCAGGTAAGGGGCGAGCACACGGTCCATTTGAGTCAGGCTGCGAAATGATGCGACATCCGCTTGCACCACCACCAACACCACGTCGGCAACCGACATAGCCTGGCTCAGGTATACGGTATTGCCTGCCGGCACATCAATGATCAGCGTGTCCCGGCCACTCAATTTCATCCCATCCAGACGCTTGGCCAAAAACTCCAGATCCTGGCCCAGCCAACGATTCAAGCTTTGCTGTTGCACCGGGTCGGTTTCACCGAACGCCACTACCCGGCACCCGGCAAAACCACGAACCGGTAACGCTTCCCAGGTTTTGTTGAGCAGGCTGGTCGCGCCAACACCCGCCATATTCACACCGGGCGCCAGGTGATGGCGCAGTCCGTCTTGCGGGTCCAGGTCCAGCGCAAGCGCAGGATGGCCCTGTCGCTGCAGGCTGCTGGCGAGTGCCGCCGTGAGCGTGGTGCGGCCAACCCCACCCTTGGCGGAGACCACCACCACAACCTTGGGCGCCGCTGCCTCCGAATACACGTCGCACAGCGTCCCCTCACCCAGTTCAAGCGGATAAAGATGCGGGGCTGCGCCCTGATTCAGCTGATCGAGCAAGCTTTTCAAGCCAGGCGAAACTGGCTCATCGACCTGGGGCTGATCAACACGGAGGGTGCCAGTCAGTGCGTCGTATAGTTTGGAAATGTCATCTGCGCGACTCACTGCCTTTGCTCCCCCCTTTAAATGGTTGAATAAAATAAGGCGCGCATTGTGTGATATCACCTTGATAGTGTCAGTATTTTGATGATTTCAGCTAACTTGTTTCAGATGAGCGGCTTGGCGCCATTTATATGACTTATATTTTTTCTTATAATAATCAAATGCTTAGATTTATTTAGCGCAATTGTTGATCAACTTATCAATCATTTCGCCCGACGCGTATTCGCATGTAATTAGGCACACGCCCCATACAAAACGAAACAAAACCCGAGTTTTGCGACACACCCCATATACCTCCCCGGCATTCAATAGGACCCACACCCACTATTGATCTGCACCGAGGACGCCCCCATGAACCCCAACAACTGGAACATCTTCATCGCCACCAGCCTGCTCGCCTTCACCCTCAACGCCCACGCCGACACAAAGCCTAAGCCAGACATCCAACGCATCGTCGCCACCGTGGAGGACAACGCCGCCTCCTGCGGCGTGGTCAATACCCACATGACCTACCTGGACTCCCACGGCCAAAAACACGTACTGAACTACAGCAAATTCGCCGACAACTGCGCCGACGGAAGCTGAAGAAAGAAGCCCCGCCACACCCCGTAAACCGCACAAGATGAAAAAACCTGCAGGTTTGCAAAAATAGTCAGAATTCAGGGGTTTACAGAACCTCGCCAATCGCTATAATCGTCGCCCTAACACGCCGGTATAGCTCAGTTGGTAGAGCAACTGACTTGTAATCAGTAGGTCCCGGGTTCGACTCCTGGTGCCGGCACCATACAAGGTTCCAGAGAAGGCTTTAAAAATCTCTGGAACCCCCGAAAAACCCGCCTTCTGGCGGGTTTTTTCGTTTTGGCGTTCCGTCGGATTCCGCCAAAATCTTATGGATACCAGCCGTTTTAAGGATAAAGATAGGGGTAAGGTCATTCGATAAAGGGAAGAGTACCCTTATGTCGCGCACCACTGCCCCACTCTCTGATTCGGCTTGCCGTTCAGCCAAGCCCACCGACCGCGCCTACAAGCTTTTCGACGGCGACGGCCTCTACCTTTTAGTCCAACCCAATGGCCGCAAAGGCTGGCGTTTCAGGTATGTAAAACCTGATGGTCGTGAAGGACTGACCTCGTTCGGCAACTACCCCGTGGTCGGCCTCGCCGATGCGCGCAAGAAGCGCCTGGAGGTCAAGCGGATGCTGGCGGAAGGCATCGACCCCATTGAGTCCAAACACCAAGCCAAGACGCAAGCCACAATCCGAGGCCGAACCTTTGAGAGCGCAGCCTTGGACTGGCACAAAGCGATGTCTGCCAAATGGGCTCCAGGCCATGCCAATACGGTCCTGAGCCGTCTAAAAACCCATGTTTTTCCACTGATCGGTGATCGCGCTATTGTCGACCTAGACACTCACGACTTGATGCAACCTCTGGAAGCAATCCAGAAGCGTGGCACGATTGACGTCGCCTTAAGGGTACAAAACTACCTGCAAAGCATCATGCGCGAGGCGAAACGTGCTCGACAGATCGCGGCAAACCCTGCCTCCGACCTTGAAGGTTTGATCAAAGCCCCGAGGGTAGTTCACCGCCCAGCTTTACCCTTATCGCGTCTGCCTGAATTGCAGGAGCGCATCGACACCTACAAAGGACGAACGCTGACTCGGCTGACAGTCATGCTCTCGCTGCATGTGTTTGTCCGCTCCAGCGAACTGCGCTTCGCCCGCTGGAGCGAGTTCGACCTCAAGCGCGGCACCTGGGAGATACCGGACACTCGACCCGCGTTGGACGGAGTACCCTTTTCAACAAGAGGTACGAAGATGGCCGGGGACATCCACCTTGTACCCTTATCGCCGCAAGCCGTGACTCTGCTTGAACAGATCCACGTCCTCACCGGCGAACTCGACCTGGTGTTTGCAGGCGATGCCAAGCCCTGGAAGCCGATGTCTGAAAACACGGTGAACAGCGCACTCAGAAAAATGGGCTATGACACCAAAACCGAAATCTGCGGGCATGGGTTTCGTTCGATGGCCTGTAGCGCGCTGATTGAATCAGGACTGTGGTCCGAGACCGCCATTGAAAGGCAGATGAGCCACAAAGAGCGGAACAACGTCCGCGCCGCTTACATTCACAAGGCAGAGTTCATCGAGGAGCGCAGGCTGATCATGAACTGGTGGAGCCGGTACCTGGAGGCCAACCGGCAGGAACATGTCACTCCACACGAATTCGCGAACCAGACAGGAGCGAACGTCACTCGCCTAAAAGCAAAACGTGGCGCAACCGAGTAAGCGCTCGGTCTTCATATCTCAGCGATCCGCTTGTCCACGCGGGTCCATCCAAACAGGGCTGCAAAGCCGCCCTGTTTGGATGGACCTCACTTAAAAAATCTAAAGCCCACGCAACTGTCTGTGGAAAACCACGGATTTCCACCGGTGGATAATTTCATCCACAGCCGCAGAACTCCCGAAAATTCGAGTCTTGACCCGAATTATCCACAGGCGTAGAAAAGATCGGGCAAAGCGCTGTCGTTGACAGCAACCCAGGTAGCCAGAACCTTTAAGGCTACGCCACGCCGTGGTGGTTCTCCCAAAGTGCGATTAGCGTCCGGCGGCTCGCACGGTCACAGCGATGTGATGGATGCCTACTTCTACCAGAGTGCCACTGCGGCAACTCATACCCTTTTATAGCTGCCCTGCAGCAACCTATTCGCTTGGCCATTTCATTGCGCCAACCTGCGCCCGTCTCTTTCTCCCGGAAAGAGACGGGCGCTCCTACCGCTGCTGCAGCCCAACTCGTACAAGGCTTTGCGGCATTCCCCCTTGTGACAATCGGCGTGACAAACACCGAGGTCACCAGCAACAGCAATGCAGATGATGGTGCCGCAGCCCAAGGAATGGGTTGCACCTGACTGACAGTCAGGCATGCCCCGGTCATCTCATCACTGCCTTCACCCGACTCAGGATCTCGCGGCGCTGATCTCGTCAGCCAGTGCAGCCTCCACCCGCCCACTTCTTCGGAAGTGCTCAGGAGGTCAGATCATGAGATGCCCAAGCTCCCGGTCGTAAGGAGCCGCAAGTCCCGCGTTAGTGGACAACCCTCACAGGTCGCAGGGGCCTTGATCCCTGATAACACTCAGCATTCTTGGCGGGATGACGTGGGGAAGGTTTCAAAGATTGTGGCTTCGAGAGGAGTTTGATCATGGCGTTGGTCGGTAAACGAGATGGACGCAATTTTGGCTATGGTCGGCAGCTGAGTTATGCCGGACCGCAGGCATTGCGGGACATGTTTGGCGGCGGGCATTACGGCACGGTCAAGGCGCACAGTGATCGCTGGCAGGCGTTTGTACGCTGGTGTCGCTCGGAGGAAGGGCCGGGGTTTAACGATGCGCGGCAGATTGATCGGCAGACCTTGCTGGACTACGCCGTGCATTTGCGTCAGCAAGTTGAACAGGGCGAACTCGCCATCGCCACTGCGCAAAACCAATTGTCCAGTGTGAATCGGACCATGGCCGCGCTTCGTGGTGATCAGTATGTGAAAGTGCCGAGCCCGAGTGACGCGTTGGGAATGCAGCGGACCACCGTTCGCACAACCGCTCCCCAAGGCCAAGATCATGAGCAAGTTATGCGCATCGTCGAAGCGCTTCGCGAACAGCATCCCCGTGCGGCCGCCATCGCCCTCTTGGCCCGCGCCACCGGCATGCGCTTGCGCGAGGCCATACTGGCCGACCTGCCACGTCTCAAACGTGAAGCCGAACACTACGGCAAGGTCAACATCCAGGACGGCACCAAAGGTGGCCGCTGCGGTGCGACAGCACCTCGCTGGATCATAGTGGACG
The DNA here is from genome assembly GCF_058725305.1 of Pseudomonas sp. DW-iso3. Lineage (NCBI taxonomy): Bacteria > Pseudomonadati > Pseudomonadota > Gammaproteobacteria > Pseudomonadales > Pseudomonadaceae > Pseudomonas > Pseudomonas sp. DW-iso3. The sequence continues at coordinate 196,968 of NZ_JBZXDZ010000006.1, read as the reverse complement.
AGCATACTCGCGAAGCACTCAGATATGCCAAGCAGGTCTTACCGCATGGCAGCCGCAACCTGCTGGCACCGAACGAGAGCTACCTCGAATTCCAACGGGGAATCGTTCGTCCTGCACGGGAGATTCTTCATACGCACAATCTCAAGGGCTTCCACGAATTGCGCGCGGCCTACGCGTGCGAACGCTATGAACAAATCACCCAGCATCCTGCACCCATCAACGGTGGCAGCTGCTACCAACTCGACCGGCACCTCGATCAGGAGGCCCAAGCACAAATCAGCTATGAGCTGGGGCACGGTCGTATCGACGTGGTATCGGCTTACATCGGTGGTCGCACTTGAGCAAGCCATTCGATATGGCACTATTCCTAGAGGGTGCACTCACCGGGTCACCAGCCACGCGGCATCGCCACATCCGTCAGGCAAAGGTTATCCAATCAGCTATAGATGAACGCTGGCAACGAGCCAATCCATGGTCTTGGCAGCAAAAACATCTCACCTGGTTTATAAATCAACACTTAAACCAGCGCGCTGAGTCAACGCGCTACTACTATCTGCTGACAGTGCGGTTGCTCACTATTCGCTTAGGCAAGGCTTGGCGGTTCAAAGCGATAGGCGGGGACCGAGATTGATACAAAGTATCGGATGAGGTGCCTCTAAATAAAAGGCGATTGCACCGGTATTGCTCATCGCTTGCGTTCGCTTTGACAATGGTATGTAAAAGGAGGCAGCGCCTGAGAACGATCCAAAGACACCTGTCATGGTTAAAAGCCAACATTTTCGATAGGCTCGACTCCCTGACCTTAAACCCAGCCCCCCCAGAGCCCAAGAAATGGCAGACAAAGAGAATCAACACTATGTACCACAGTATTACTTCCGTTTCTTTTCAAACAACGGCAAAAGCATATCTCTAATAAACAAATCCACGGGAAAACTGGTAACTACGGCTTCAATCAAAGGTCAGGCATCTAAAAGCTACTTCTATGGAGATAAGGTAGTAGAGGACAGCATAACAAAACTAGAAAGTTGTTTCTTAGCTCCGCTAAAAAAGCTAAAAGATTGCAAATCCTTCGCCTCACTAGACGACTCAGAGGTGATTTTAATCCTCCAAAGTATTATGTTCCAACGCTCAAGAACACTAGCGACTCGACTCGACAGACGCGATCAAAGCCAACACATAGCAAACTTATTTCTCGAGATCGCCATAAACAATTGCGAAGACTTATCAGATGAGATTAAGCAGCAGCTTCGAGAATCAACAACAGTAGTCCCAGACGCAAAGGAGTTTCAGAAAATCGAGATAATCGAGTCGGTCTCCAACGCTCATTTTCTCTTCGACCTGGGGCGTGCAATACTTAAAAACAGGACAAACAAACCTTTTATTTTTGGCGATGCACCAGTAGTTTTTTCCAACCCTTTCCAGCAAAATATTTGCTCCAGAGGTGTTCTTGGTATGAGAAACCCTGGACTAATTATTTTCTTTCCGCTTAGCCCTCGCACTGCGATTTTCTTATACGACAGGAATGTATACAAAGTGAAGCCAAACAAAAATGGCAACATTGACGTTCGACATGCCAAAGATATAGACCAGCTAAACAGCTTGCAGCTTCACAGCGCTGCCTCAGCTGCATATTTTGACGACATTGAAAACGCAAACTATGTTCACGACCTATGGAAAAATGCGTGCAAGAAGGAATTCAAAACAAAGGGAATAATTCGAACATTCGTCGTACAGCATGAAGAAGAAAATAAGGAAATTTTGCATCAATTTGACGAACAACTTTCCTTCATCCCAAGCCTATCTTTTGCTGCCTGCCAAAAATTAGCCACAAGCGATTTGTTGATTGATCGAGATTCGTGGGATGGGCGCAATTACCAACCAGAACAGCGAGAATGGTTCATGCCCACTGGCAGCTGAAATTTATAAATATATGGAGGGAGACCAAAATAGGCCCCCCTCTGGAATTGCAAAAAAAAATCCAATCTTTCTCAAAAAATCAATCAAACTCCAACACTTCAACGTCTTCAAAAAAATCACTAACCGTTGATAATTCAACCTCATCGACCAGTTTCACACATATTAGATTTTCAATGGCTCTAGAGCATGCGACATATATGATTTTACGATTTTCTGACAATACATCCTTGGAAGAAAATATGTTCTTAAAATTGTAATCCCTCCAAAAAAACTCATCAATCACCACTAACACATTCTGTATCCCAGAGCCTTTAGTTTTATGCATCGTAATATAATTTGTTTTTTCACCAAGATAATCGTAGTAGCAAATTACATCCTTCAGAGTCAGATCAAAACCAAAGTAATTGGTATAGAAAATTTCCCGTTTGCAATCACGCTCTAGATCTCGGAACTCATACTCATCAATTTCAAATCCAGACTTCGATAGCCTACTGTGAGTATTCAGCCCTCCTATGAACGCCTCTTTAAACCCCCTGTACCGGTGAGAGCCTTCAAGTTGTTCTAGGAACAGGGCTTTTCTCTTAATGAATCGATCGTAAGCCTCTGACCTTTTAATCAATTTTAACTCAAAGGCACGACGGATTAAATCATGGATCGGCACTGTCAAATCAAAGATACTACTCAATGACCTTAACAAAATCTCTTTATCATTTACGCTATCTATCAAAAAACCAGACTTCTTAACCTGCTCAATAACTTTCCAATGTTCATTAGAGGTAAAAGCTTCGTACAAATTGTACAAATCCAAAAAATGGCAAGCGCTTAGAATTTTCTCTAAGTTCTCATTAGTTGACTGACCAAACCTAGAGTTAAAAATCTCATAAAGCCGCCCAAAGCCCGCCTTTGAAGCAATCGCTTTATTGGTTAGCATTAAAATTTTATAATCGACTGAAGCCTGAGTCTTTTCAATCAACCTGTATAGTTTATTCTGGTATGCCTCCTTTTGTTCAGACGAACTACTACTATGCGGCTTATCCGTATGAACTGCACAAAAAAGCTTCACTCGTCCTTGGCGTGACTCCAAGCTTTCACTTTCACCCCCATCCATCTTTTTGAGTGCAACTTTCTGCTCTAGACCATCATCCCTTAGTTTATTTATAAATTTTATAACCTGTTCTGAACACCTAAAATTATCCTCCTTATTAATCTTATGAAGAGCCCCTGAAAGAACATACGCGTCGACATCTCCGATGCCATCTTCATAAATCCCCTGCATAGAGTCCCCAAAAAAACCAAATGTGACTTCGGTACCCGCTGCAACATAATCAAGAAAAACCTTAACAACATCAGGCGATGTGTCTTGATACTCATCAACAAAAATATAGTCGTATTTATCCGATAGAATTTTCCTTAATTTTGGATATTTCCTAAAAAGAGAAACTGCAACCTTTATTAGCCCATCGTGTCCAAAACTCAATTCGCGCAAACTATCAAATGCTGTTTCATTATAAGTTATTTTATGACTTGGGACACGATTGATAGCGTCTTTTATCTTTCCATTCAAATGTCGAATTTTTTCATTTAGCGCTTCATTTGCGGTCGATGACTCCTTATCATAGTCACGCTTTCCCAAAACCTTATCTTCTTTATATCCCAATATAAAATATGCCTTATCAGCGTATTTTTCATATTTCTTTTTGTATCGATCATGCTCTAACTTTTTATACTCTTTCTCATCCTCCATTGCCTCCCCAACTACAAATTCATCCAGCTGAAAAATCTCATGAATTATTTTATGTATATCAAGCTTGTAGGATTTGATAATTCCATTCAAAAAGGAATGAATGGTACTTATGCTATGTAAGTCGCCGGCACGCGCCTTAATTTCATTTGCGGCCAGATTTGTATGAGTAATACAGGCGACCTTTTTGTCTGGCATACTTCTTGATAAATGATCAAGCAACTTCTTTAAAGTTTCGGTTTTTCCGCTACCCGCGCCCCCCTGAAGCAAAAAACTCGTCTCACTTTCCAGGCATGATAGCACCTGATCAAAAGGCGTTATTTTGATATCCATACCAAGCCCTCCTCAATGTAAGCAGGTATCCGCCAAGTAACTTGATCATCAGTTAGCGCCAAGTACAACAAGGACGAAGCAAAGGCAGACTTCTTATCCAAAACCTTATCTATTAGATCATAAGCATCGAGATTTTCTTTAAACGCCTCCCTGTTTTTCAAGCCATTAATTTCATCCAAATTATTAATAATAATATCTTTATTTAAATGTACGAATGCATCCTCAAAGCTTCGTGCATGGTAACCGACTTCATACTTCTGATATGCAATGAACATATTGTCGTAGGAGTGAGCCAACTCATGCTTCACCAACTTACCAAACCACTCAGTAAACTTTACACTCTCTGAGAACTCAGGAGCCTCGTAATAATATTTTAACGTCGCATTACTTATATGATCTGCTTCCGCGACCTTAGAGGCGGGATAGATAATTTTAGGGACAGGCTTTGTTGAGTCATACCCTTTTTTGGTTGTATCTATATCAGTTATGACCAAAGTTTTTATCTCTAAAAACTCAAGAAAATGTTTAAACGCTTTGGCATTTGCCCCGACTTCCAGAATGGTGACATTTTGAGAAAATAGGGATATGTGATTCTGATCACGCTGTGGGGACTTATCAAACAGCTCCACAAAATAAGGCCAAAGCATACGCTCCGTGACACCCTCAATAAAAATTACTTTACTTGCAAAAAACAACTCACATGAATTTAGGGTTAAAAATTGCTCAAGAAACTTAAACGATGCCTTATCATCTCCGTATTTTTCTTTAAGATCCGAGTAAAAGTTTTTTATGCGAGTGCGCCCATCTGAATTCTGCAAATATCGTATATCTTTAAAGTCGCACTGAGAGACAATATGAGATGAATGGGTTGTGATCACAGCCTGTATGTTATTTATCTCCTTTAAAATGTTTTTTATTTGATTGGCAAAGACATATTGCATTTGTGGATGAGTGTGCGCTTCTGGCTCTTCAATAAAAAGCAAATTTATATTTTTTCCGCTTTTAGCGAAAGACTCTTTCTTTATCTCTACACTCAAAAGCAAATATAGGATATTCATGTGCCCAAGACCATTGAAAGTCTCTGGTAGAAACTGAGAGCGCTCACCGTATACAACCTGGGAACTGTTCTCTAAAATCTCATTAGACTCTAGATTTGAAACAATTTTAATATCCTCTATCCCCAAAAACGCCTTGGACGTTTTCAAGAACGGCTCAAAAAATTCTGTATAACTCTGCTCAAGACTTTCATCTATTTTTAGAAGCAAATTATTAATTGGATCAAAATCAGTAGTGTCTTTGTTTGCCTTATTAAAGTATTGCGTCGTAAGCTTGGAAAGCATTTTTTTGCCCCCTTCACTGCTTGCGACGTCACGCTTGGCATGGATTATTTGAAAATTTATTAGATCCCTAATTAAAGAAATATCTTTCTTTACAAGCCTCCCCCTATTATCCTTTAGAAGGTCGTCATCGTTGAGGTACGCGTACACATTTGTTTGCAAATATTTTTCTAAATTTTTACGAAAGAACCTTTCTTTCTCGCCATCGAACTGCTCTAGATCCCGAAGTAAAAAATCCTTATTTATAACGCACTCAAAGAGGATTTTGACTTTATTGGTTTTGCTATCAAGATCCAGTAAAAACTCTGACAAATGTCGAAGATTATCACCTTCGCCATACTCAATTTCCAAACGCATATTGATTGACAAAGAAAAGACATCACTCGCGTGATCAATAGCAATTATTTCTTTACGAGCAGCGAGTGGAAAGTCATTATAATTAAAGCCACTCCCGGGCTCATAGAATTTCTCGAACAACACAAGCAACGATGTTTTCCCGCTATTATTCCTACCAATCAATAGTGATAAGCTATCTCTCAAGTCTAGAGTTACGTCTTGCAACGCTCTAAAATTCCCTGCCGATATTTTGGTAATTTTCACGTGATTATCTTATATCCGTATAAAGTTAATAGTCGCCCGAACCTAAATAAACGGTCGAACTGATTAATAATCAAAGATTGATCACTACTATAGCGCAATTGCTTTCCATTAACCCCCCATCTAAAAGCCTAGTAATTAGGTATTTAAAATAAGCGCATTCCAATACCAAGTCCCCAAAACACTCTGAGCGGAACCTGTGAGAAGCAAATAAGGCTATGAAATGGCTAGGCCCCCTCTGTTTTGACGGGCTCAAGCTTAGCGCAAAACTGGCCATATGCCAGCCGACTCAAGGTTTTAGTATGCGGACATATGTTGGTTATTACGCAGAATTAAGAGTGAGGGCCGTCGTACTTGTACATGCGGATGATATAGCTCACACACCCCATTAAAATTAGTTAAAGGGTAGGATTAGAGATAGAAATGAAATATTTTTATTCTTAACACGTTGATATATATAGAACAATTCTGTTTTTTCGACTCCTGGTGCCGCACCATACAAAACGAAGCCCTCGCAGAAATGCGAGGGCTTTGTTGTTTCTGGGGTTTGGAAACTCCCCCTAGAACCTGTCACATTGCTGCGCGGACATTCGTCAACGTCCGCCAGGGTCGAAAGCTGCTTGCTCCGCTATTGCAGCGGAACATACACATCAGTTTGCCATTGATCCTGCGGTGTCTCGGGATAGGCGCTCAGGTAATGAAAGAACAGCGGCTGGTCACGAAGTTCCTCTCCACTGGCCGGAAGCCAATCGCGGTAAATCGGATAGATCGTTTCGCCGATGTGATCCGGTGACCCCGTGTGTCGCACCACGACGCAGCGACCGCCAGGAATGACGATCTCGTGCACACCGAACTCATTCGACGCCACGGCCTCGTGAATCTCGCCGCAGATTGCGAAGCGGAATTCTTGTGGAGGTGTCGTATCGGGGTTGCCATAGGGAATGCCAAAGGTGCGACTCGACGCCACCGGCGACTGTCCGCTCTGCATACGCCACTCGATGAACTTGCGTACGCTCTCATTGACGAGCCCGGCGGGTCCGCAGTGCTCAAGCGTTGCTACCCTGACTTCAGGGAATTCCACGATTCGTACTTGCATGATGATAGTCCTGGAAAAGTGAGGGATTGCGAATACCGTACTCCAGACCTGCCAGTTCGGTTCTTTCCCGAACGCACTCGGCGTCATACCGAACGCCCGCCTGAACGCCCTGCAAAATGCCTCGGGACTTTCAAAGCCGGCACCGAGTGCGGCGTCCAGTACCGAGTGATCAGCGAGGGAGGCCAAGCGATGGGCCGCGCGTCGTAGCCGCATCAGTTGCACATAACGCGAGACAGTCACTCCTACGAACGCGGTGAATTGTCGATGGAAGTGAAACGCCGAAAAGTTCGCCACATGGCTCAACGTCTTCACCGACAGGTCACCTTCGAGATTGGCATCAATGTAGGCGAGTACGGCGTTGAAGCGTTTTGTGTAAGCGAAGTTGGTCGGCATGTCAGACACTGGGAAAAGGCTCCGGGACGTACGGTCGGCAATAGAGTCGACTATAACGGCGTGAACGCGCCTAGCCGCGTTTGCTCAAGGTGCGTTTTGGGTTGGCCAATGTGATCTCTTCCAAGGCGATGCAAAGGTCGGGGGCATCCAGGTGTCCACTTCTGACCATCTGCTGGCTGTCGCCACGGCAGCTTTTGGCGGATTCCTGCCTATTCTCGACGGAAGGGATGATCATCAACGTTCGAATTCGGGAGGTTTACCCTTCCGTATGCGGCTCTGAATGACTTGCAGACCGACAATGTGCTGGCATCTAAAAAATCCCGAGTTCGATTCCACCGAACGCCATAAGTAACTGATTTTTCAGTTACTAGTTCAGCGCCAAACCGCCCCACCATTCCCACAACAAAAAAGGCACTTGCCGCGAACGCCAAGTGCCTTTCTCACATCACCAAACCCAATTAACGCGCCAACATAAACGTCTCATACTCCAGATCTTCCAGCGCCGACGACAGCCGCGCCAGCCCCAGCAGTACACACACCAGCAACGACAGCGTGAACCCATACCCAAAGAAGCTAGGCCCCAGGTGCATGCTCAGCAGCGTCAAAGCGGCGTTTAGCACGGCGAACAGTACGCACAGCTCCAACACTACGCGGCGTTTGTCGAGGTAGAAGAACACGTTGAGCAACGCCATGAACACCACCTGGATGCTCACGCCGATCAAGTCGATGTAGAACAGGGGCAGGTAGTAGCTGGAGATGCCGATCCACTCCAGTAGGCGGGGTGCGAAGAGGAACAGCAGCACCACGGTCAGGCCCTGGACTTTGCAGATTTCCAGCAGGCCCTGGCGGATGGAGAGGGTCATTTCGGTTTTCAGCGAGCCGATGTGCTGCAAGGTCTCGCCGTCGCGGATCGCGCGGAACAGACGGTCGTACCATTCGGCGAAGTCGGTTTCGATGCGCACCAGGAACACCGCCATGCCGGGGATGATCGCCAGGTAGGCGATGAAGATCGGCATGTCGTACAGGATCGAGGCACGCAGCGGGCCGATGACCGAGTTGGAGGTGCCTGGGTTGAACCAGAACAGGATCTTGTCGACCCAAATGCCAAAGTTGTAGAAGAACCCCGTCACCAGCAGGCTGAGGAAAACGTTGCGACGATTGAGGAAATCGAACGCAATCATTTTCTCGGCGCGGTACTCGCGCAGGATGTCGTACAGGTACAAGAACAGCAGGCTGCCGTGCCCGATCAACAACGCCAGCAACAGGCCAGGCATTTTCAGGAAGCTCAGCAGGTAGGCGCTCGCCACCATCAGCGAGTAACCCACCACCATCACCATCAGGATGCGGTTGTACTTTTTCATCCCCGAGAGAAAGATGATCACCAGCCACAGGTTGCACAGCACCACGAAGTTCGACAGCACCAGCACGCGGTAGATCAGCGGCTGATCGAACAGCACCGCCAGCACGATAATCCCCAGCACCCCGGCGCCGACCGTGACCATCAACAGGATGCCCAGCAGGTTGGGCAGGATCTGTTCGTAGTTGTGCTCGAATAGCTGGTCGGACACAAAGCGGGTGAAGAACAACTGCAGGCCGCCCGTGAGGATCAACGAGCTGGCCATCAGGTAGGTCACCGTGACCAGGAACTGCCCCACCAACGAGTTGGGCAACAGCAGGCCCAGGCTGATGATCCCCACCAGCATCACGCTAATGATCGACAGCACCCACGGGCCGGAGCTGATCAGGCCCGCATACACATACGCGTGCAAGGTGGCGGTGTATGAGTCGCGCGAGAGGATCTTGCGCAGTTCGAAGCCAATACCGGCCATTTAACTGTTCTCCATGGCTGCCTGGTACAGGTCGCGGTAGCGCTGCAGCATCAAGGCTTCGGTGTAGTAACGGTTGACCCGCAGCAAACCGGCGGCCTGCGCAGCCTTCCAGCGCGCGGGGCTGCGCAGCAGTTCCAGGATGGCGGCGGACGTGGCTTGTGGATCGGCAATCGCCACCACCTTGCCCGCCATGCCCAGGTCACGGTCTTCGGCGCTGCCACCTTCGATCAGCTCGCGGCATGAGCCGACGTCGCTGCTGATCACTGGCGTACCGGCGGCCCAGGCTTCGAGGATCACCAAGGGTTGCGCTTCGCTGATCGAGGTCAGCACCATCAGGCCCAGCTTGGGCAAGATGTCCTGGATGCGCTGGAAGCCCAGGAAGTGCACCTTGCCTTCAAGCCCAAGGCTCGCCATCAAGCTGCGGCATTCACTGACGTATTCCGGGTCTTCCTCTTCGGGGCCGACAATCCAGCCTTCGGCATTCGGCATGGCGCTGATCACGCCACGCATGGCACGCAGGAAGGTTTTCACGTCTTTGATCGGCACCACGCGGCCGATCAACCCCACCACGGGGGCGATGCCCGGCTCGCGGGTTTCCATGGCGCGGGACCATTGCGACAGGTCGATGCCATTGGCGATCAACTGTGTACGGCTCGGATCGGCACCGTCCTTGATTTGGCGCTGACGGTTGCCGTCGTACAAGGCAATGATCTTGTCGGCGCTGTTGTACGCCAGTTGGCCGATCCGTTCGAAGTAGCGTACCCACAGGGTGCGGATATACCCCGAGCCCCCGTCGAGGCTGCGGTTGAGCGCCTGCCCGGAGCTTTCGGCAATCCACGTGGCCTGGGCCAGATCGATCTTGCGCTCCTTGGTGTAGATACCGTGTTCGCTCAGCAGGTAAGTGCATTTCCAGCGGTGCTTGAGGATGCAGCCCAGCAGCCCGGCGTAACCGGTGGAAATCGAATGCAGCACCCGCGCAGGCGGCATCTTGCGCGAGGCTTCAGCGAGCATCAGCAAGGGTGACTGCAACGAGCGCAGGGTCCAGAAATAGTTGACGAACGAGGGGTCGGCGCAATGCTGACGGTAGCCTTCGCTGAGGTTTTCCCAGCTGGCACGGCTGCGCAGTACATCATCCAGGGTCATATGGCCCTCGGCGATGCAATTGAGCATGCGCTCACCCAGTTCCCGCTCCGGCGGGTCCGGGTGATGCAAAAAGCGATAGAGGTCAGCCAGTTGCTGCGGGTCGGCATCGCGTGGCTTGCCACGGGTGTCGGCGGGGTGCGTTGCGTCTTCGAGGAACACTTCTTCGATGTGCACCACGTTCGCCGGCACTTCATAACGCCGCGAGGTATACGCCGAACGCTGGCCACCGATGAACATCACCGAAAAAGTCAGTTCCGGCAGGCCCAGAATCATCTGGTGAATCCAGCTTGATACACCGCCGCGCACGTACGGCCAGGTGCCTTCCAGCAGCAGGCAGATGTCGGCCGTCGGGGTGGCTTCCTTATGATTCATTCCAGCTCCTCACCAACTCAACGAAGGGTGGCCGCTGACGGGTTTTTTCCGGCAGGCTGGCAAGCAGCCCGGGGATTTCGTGATAGCGACCCGTCTCGAACGCCAGCTCGGCATGGAAAGGCAGTAACTGAGCCGCACCCAGGCCGTTTCTCTCAGCTTCGTGCAAGAGGGCCTCAGCCCGCTCATTTTCACCGCGCTCCAGGGCAATACGGCCGGCCAGCAAAAACAGCTCACCGCCCTCACCTGCCGCCAGACCTTGCTCGGCATGTTCACTCGCCTGGTTCAGCACGTGCTCAAGCACACTGCCTTGGGCCAGGCCGAGGTAGGCCAACTCCCAATACCAGCGCGCCAACATGCTGTGCACCGGGCCGGCCATTCGGGGACTGACGCCCGCCAACTGTTCCAACGCCATCTGGATGTGCAGGTTGATGTCGCTTTCCTGCTTGTCGAGCATCGAGTACGCCAGGAGACGGACGTCATCACTGGGGTCACCCAAGGCCAGCTTGAGGATAGGAACCGCGTCCTTGCCCGGCATGCGGCGAGTCGCCAATAGAGCGGCCAGTCGCTGATCGGGGTTGGGCGCGTGACGCAGCACGTCCTGCAAACCACCGTCGGCGAAGATCGGCGTGCGCGTCTGGGCCTGCGCGCGGAACGGCAGGCCAGGAATGCCGACCGATTGCCACGCTTGCTGGTCGCGTTTACGCGGCAGGTACAGCGCCGGGAAGATCGACGCCACCACGCCCAGGGTGCCGATCACCGGCACAAAAAATGCCAGGCTGAAAATGAACAACGGGCTCCACGGCAAAGGTGCCCGGTAGCGTGCCGGCAACAGCAACCATACGGCGCCGCACAGCATCAGGCAGGCAAGGCCATGGCTGACGATAAACACCAACAGTTGGTGCAACTGCGGCGCATCGAGCCACAAACTGGCCCAACTGCCCGCCTCCAACAACACGGCGCCGCTAAACAGCCACTTGCTGATCATTCAGGCCACACTCGTTGTAAAGGAAGTTACGCAGCCCGTTGCGATCACAGCCAGGCTCCAGATTGAAAGGCATGACCCGTACACCCAGGCTGTCCAGATCCGTGTCGATGCCAAAGTGTTCGTGCAGCAACAGGCCGATACGCGCGAGGTAGCCTTGGGTGCCTTCCGGGCTGGTCAACGGCAACAGCACCAGCAGCAGTGCGTGATCGCGGTTGTTGCGCACTGGCAAGTGCAGGTCCAGGCCACGTTGGCTGCGCGCCATCAAGCGTGTCAGCTCGTCGTTGACGCGTGTCATCTCGAACGCGAATAACCCGGCAGGCAAGGTGTGCTGTTCAACATCCACCAGCGACCGCTTGAGCTGCAACGAAAATTGCTGGGCGTCCGCATCGGGCAGGCGCAGCACCTGCGAATCGCGGCGCAACAGGTCGGCAATGTGGCCGGCCAGCAGCGACAAGAGGCTCAAGGTGCGATCCTGGAACGCAAAGAACGGCATCTGCCGAACCGCCAGGATCGCCAGCAGGCGGCCTTCGGCATCGATCAACGGAATGCACGCCTGCAGCGAGGAAAACTGCGCGGCGTTACCGGCATCAATCAGTTCCTGACGCACACTCACCAGCTCGCCGCGTTCCAGGCAGAGCTTGATCAAACCGTCATCGGTTTCCAGCGGCCCCATCACGCCGATCATTGCCAAGGCTTGGGGCAGTACGTTTTTCTCGCTTTCGTCGACGCGGTACAGGCCCGCCACGCGCAATGCACCGTATTGGCCGAGCATCGCCACGATCGGCTCGGCCAACTCGCTCAATGCGTCGCCTTCAACCGGCATGCCACGCAGTTTTTCACGCAGGCCCAGCAACGAGCTGCGCAGGCTCTGGTCACTGCCGGCCACACGCTGCTCCAGCAGGTCATGGGACACCCGCAGGATCTGGTGGGCACGGGTGAATTCGTCGAGACGGTACTGACGGTATTCGTTGGCCATCTGCAGACGCTCCAGACGGCGTACCCACAGGTCGCGAACCTCGCCCACCAGCATCCCGCAAACCAGCACACCGACGATGAACGACGGCTCAAGCTGGGTATAACCTTCATGCCCGGTGTAGCGCAGGGCAAACAGCGCCGCCACCAGCAGTACGGCGCTGAACAGGCCGCGCACAAAACCGTAACGCACACCCAACAGCAGCGGCGCCAGGATTGGCCAGGGGAAACCACCGTGCATTTGCAACGGGTCTTCGGGAGTCAGCCAGAAGCCGAGGCCAATGGCCAAGCCCGTCACCAATAGCGTTTCCAGCCAAGACACCGGCCCGCTGGCGCGAGGCGCCAGGCTGTAATCCATGTGTGGAGAATTCATTGCGTTCACTCGAATCGAAGGGCGCCAACCAATTTGTCGATTACCGTCTGAGCATTGCCCGCCAGGCTTTCACGGGACCAACCGGCGCGCGCGCCGCTTTTGCTCCAGAGCACGCGACCGCTGTTGGCTTCCAGCACGCGCAGGCTGATGCCCACCGCTGGCTCGCCGTCGAGGCCGTTCTTGTACTGCCACTCTTCGACGCTGCCGGCGACGACGTAATCGAGCTTCTGCTCACGCGCCCATTCCAGGGCACCGGTGAGGCGCTCATTGTCATCCATCAGCGCCTGTTCGCCCTGGGTGCTGGTTGGGTAGACCCGAGGTTGCAGGCCGTGGCTGCTGAGCACGCTGAGCAGGATCTGCTCGCTGCGCTCACCCGCCTGCGGGGTCTGCGAATAGTTGACCATCGGCACGATGCCCCACTGCGCATTGCGCGGCAGGTTCGGGCTGCTTTCACTGGTGAAGCTGGAGCAGCCGGCGACGAACAGTACTGTCAGAGCCAGGCTCAGGTTACGAATTGCTTGCATAGGTTTTTCTCCCGTAGATTCTGTAATCAGCGCCCGAAACGCACGCCGTAGCTCATACCCAGTGTGCCGCCGGACTTGCCATCCCCGCCCTGTGGCGCAGATTGGTAGCCGAAGGTGAGGGCCAGTTCGTCGTCACCCAGGACTTCGAAACCAATGCCCGTATTGATGCCGTAGTTGAAGGTTTGGTCGGTCCATTGCCACCCCGCCGTCATGTCCACCAGCCAGGTGTACTGCGGCTTGCTGCGCACCAGGGCACCAGGGATGCCGCGGCGCCAGGACGTGCCGACGTAGAGTTGGCCGTAGCGACTTTGCAGCAGGTCGCCCGACGCAATGGTCTGCAACTCGATCGGATCACCCGGCTCAGGCGGCGCGACATCAGGCACTCGAATCGGCCCATTGAAATCGCTGGAGAGGTAATCCAGGTTGCGATCCTTCACGTTGTTCTTCTGGTAATCCACACCGCTGCGCACCGTCCAGTTAGGCCCGGCGAATTCCAGTGTGTGATTCAGCTCCAGCTTCAGCGCATGACCATTACCCAACGATTTGTCGGTACGTGTCGAGAATGAGCGCTGTGCCACTTCCCAGCTCAACTGGTCCCGCGCGGTCAGGCCGTGACGGCCGCCGACCCAGGCGCGGTCCTGCTGGCCGAAAGCACGCATCAGGCCGCTGTCGTCGCTTTTGCGATGCCAGTCCAGGCCGGTCTCGATCTGGTGGCTGTCGCCCAACTGCCACATGCGCGACAGGCCCAGGCCGTTACGGTCGTCGTCCTTGCGCTGGCTGGTGTCGGCGAACAACTTCCAGCTGCCGTTTTCCACGGAGCGCACCAAGGTCAGGGCCGCGTTGCTCTCGTCGCCAATGCGCGAGGAGATGACGTCGTCGCCTTTATAGTTGCCGTGTTCCATCTCGACATCGGCGTACCAGTTATCACCCAGGTTGTGGGCGATTTCCAGGCGCGGCGAGTCAAACGACAAGCCACCGAAATCCTGTTTCTGATACGACAGCAATGCGCCTTGCGGAGTGGCTTCGTGGATCTCCACCGCCTGGCGACGCAGTTGCTCGTTCACCGAATCCGGCTGGTCGTCGCCCAGTGCAGACAGGCTGGTTTCCAGTGCCTCGTTGGTGCGCCCCAAACGGCTGAGCGCCTGTGCGCGCTGCGCCGGGTTCAGGTCGCTGCTGGCCAACAGGGTTTCGACCTGGGCTTTATTACGGCTGCGCAAGGCTTCCTGGATCTGCTCGTAACGGTCAACCTTGAGGCCCTGGGTGCGCGCCCAGGCCAGCCAGTCGTCTTTCTGCGCTTGCTGGTTGGTCGCATCCAGACGAGCCAGCAGGCGCTCGAACCACAGCTGTTTCATCGACGGCGAACCGTCTTTCCACTTCAGGAGTGCTTGCTGGGCCTTTTGCGGTGAATAGCTGCTCGACATCAAACGCAACCAGATCGCGTAGCGCTGGGACGACGGTTGCAGGTTCTCGGCCTCAGGGCTGCGCAGCAACTTCAGGCGCAGGCGCTGGGCGGCGTCCTGGTAGCCAGACGTTTCCAGTGCGTCGGCATACGCCGCCTGCACCAGCCAGTCATTCGGGCTGAGCTTGAGGTACAGGCGATACCAGGCCAATGCTTCGGCATCGCGCCCCAATAGCTGGCTGGCACTGGCGAACGGCAGCCAGAGCAGACGGTCGTGCCGTGCATTTGCACGCCATTTGGTCAGCAAGGGTTTGAGTTTTGCCGTGTCGGCCTGGTCGACATACAGCCAGGTCAAGCGCTCGCGGAACAGGTTGTCATCGGGGTAGCGCGACAAGCCCAACAGATAGAGACGCTCGGCCTCGGTGGCATCGCCCTGCTCCGCTGCCAGGGCACCGCGTACCGCCAGGACCTGGGCTTGCTCGTAGGCTTCCGGGTATTTTTTGGCGTCTTCCAACAGGGCAACGACCTGATCCCACTCCTGGAGCTCCTGGGCCAGTTGCAGTGCCTCGACCAACCGCTGCGGGTCTTGGGCACGGTGCCAACTGTCGACCATCAACTTCAAGGCACGCTGCGGATCGCTGGTGCGATACAGGGTGATCAACTGGCTCTCGTCGCCACTGGTCAGCTTGCCTTTGAGGGACAGCAGCTTTTCCAGGGAGACGCGTAAGTCTTCGTCGCGCTCCAGGCCCCAAGCGAGCGCCGCACGGGTGTGCCAGTATTCAGGATCATCGATGGACGCATCGTCCGACTTCACCACTTCCCAGGCCGCTTGCTCGTCGAACAACTTCATTTCCGTGCTGGCCCAATCGACCAATTCGGCGGTGGTCAGCTTGTAGCGGTTTGCATAGTCCTTGTAGAGCTTGCCTTTGGCCGCGAACTGCCCGGTGTTTTCCAGGTTCTGCAGCAAGCGTGTCCAGGCCAGGCGATGGCCCGGGTACTTGCGCAGGTAAGTACGCAACCAGGACTCGGCCTCAGCGGGAGTGCCGCGAGACTCATGGCCGTAGATCAACGCATCCAGTTCGATGTCCGTGAGCGGACGCTGCTGCGTGATCTCTGCAAGCAATGGGATCGAACGGGCAAAGTCGAATTGCAGGCTAGCGAGGCGCCAGGCGTGCTCGCGGATTTTCGGATCTTCCTTGAGTTTGAGCAGGTGAATCCAGTAGTCCAGCGCGGCTTCGTTATCGCCGCGCCACTCACCGAGCTTGGCCATTTGCTCCAGCAACTCGCTGTCATCCGGGTAATCGATGACCAGCTCCTGACCGGTTTCCCACGCACCTGCCAGATCATTGATAGACAGGCGTACATGGAATTCTTTGACCAGGATGTTGCGATTGTCAGGCTCCAGGTCATGCCACTGCTGGAGCACACGCTGGGCCAGTTCGAACTGCTTGGTCGCAACGGCGACATCCACGCCTTGCTCCAGCCACGCCACGTCGGTTTGCGGGTTTTTCAGCTGGGGCAACTCGTCAGCCAGCACTTGCGCGGCCTGCTCGTCACGGCCGGCCGACAGCAGGCTGTTGAACGCGAGTTGCGCGTATTCCCGTCGCTCACCCGGTTGCTGGGCGTCACGCTTAAGTTGCAGATAGATGTCTGCCGCGCGCGCAGGTTGCTCCCCCGCCAGGTACCACTGCGCGGCTGATTTAAGCGCATCGGTACGTTGCGCCGGGTCACGCCCTGCGATCTCTTCGAACACCGTGGCGGCAAACGCCGGAGCCTGCAGGGTCAGCGCCAGCTTCGCCAGGCTCTGCAGCTGGGCCACCGGCAGCTTGCGATGATCGAAGCTTTGCAAACGCTCGACCAACGCCTGTTGCACGATCAGGTCCTTGCCACCGGCCGCGATCAGCGCGTCCAGTTCCAGGCGATAGTAGGCCTGGAGTTCGGGTTGCGGCTTGGGCCAGGCATCCACGTGTTGGCGCGCCTTGGTGTAGTCACCGAGGCGAATCAGCAAGTCGACCAGCTGCAAACGCAAGTGGTCGTCGTCCGGATGCGCCGTCAGCAATAGCTCGGCATAGTTGGCCGACACGGCGTCGGGCTCACGCCCGTCGGGCTGGAACACTTCTTCACGCTGGAAGGTTGCCCACAGCAGGCCACCCACGGCCACCGCGACCACCGCCAGTGCCCATGGGTTGAGCAGGCGGCTGCTTTTAGTTGCAGAGGAGTTGACCATTACTCACCTGCTTCATAGGAAGTTGAAAAGTCCAAAGGCCGGCCGAAGCCTTGCCCGCGAATCGTTGCCCATCGACTTCCACGCGGCAGGCAGTTGCCGAGCGCACGGAGAAGGTCAAGTCGAACTGACCGGCAAAGGAAAAGCTCACGCGACGATCATCCAGGTAACGCCAATCGAGTAACGGCACGTTGGCTTCCTCCAGCGCAGGTCGAGGGTCTCTGTCGGCACGCAATGCCAGCAACGCCCGGTCGCTGCTCAAGGCCACGTAGCGCCCTTGCGGCAGGTCGCGTACGCCAGCAATGCCTTGTGATTTGAGCAAGTCCGGCCAGCCCATTTGCGCGTCAAGGCGCACGGTACGCAGTGCGTCCATCCCGCGAATCTGCCAAGCGCCGTCGGCAGTACGCGCCAGGCTTGACTGATACAGGCCGTGCAGACGATCGATGTAGTCAGTCATCCACAACGACATCGGTTGCTGCTCGCGCATGTAGCCGTAGATCTCGTGCATGGCCTTGATCGAGGCCTGCTTGGTGCTGGAATAGAAGTGGTAGTAGAGGTGCAGGCCACGCAGGCGGCGCGGGCTGTCAGTCAGCTCGAAGGTCTCGATCAACTCGCGGAACCCGTAGTACGGGCCTTTCCACAGGTTGGTGTACAGGTTCTCGTTGATGATCGGCGCGTAGTACTGCAACCCGCCAGGTGTCGGGCGCAGCAAGGGGTTGAGGCCGGTCAGCGACGGGTTGGCCTTGGTCATGATGGTTTCAGCGCCGTTGACGTTCTTCAGGCCAGCGTCATACGCCAGCTTGATGGTGTCCGAGGACGGCAGTGCATCACCTGGCCAGAACACCATCTTCACCGGCTTCTGCGGGGTGGTCAGGTTCTGGTTGATGTAGTCGCGCGAGCCAAAGATCTCGCGGCGAAAGTCGATTTTATCGTAGCCAGCGATTTTCATATTCAAGCCGTATTCCGGGCTGAAATTCTCGCGCTTCTGGGCTTTTTCCGGCTGCATGAAAAACGGGTGGCTGAAGGTGTGCGTGGCCACTTCGACCTTAGGGTTGGCGAAGATCTCACGGGCAATCGGCTCAAGCTCACGCGCCAGGAACGGGAACGCGCCACGCGGCGAGATCTCGCCTTCGATGATCGACACTGATGTCAGGAACGGGTTGGGCTTGATGTAGTCGTCCAGGGTGTGGCGGCCGGCGTAGGGCGTACCCCGCACTTCGGCACGGGAGGGGAAACCGTCGCCATCGATGTGCACGGTCGCAATGCGCCGGCCATTTTCGGTGGTGGTGTCCGGCCGCGGTTGCGCCGGCAGCTGCAGGCTGGCCTGGAGGAACGCAAACGGATCGAGAATCCAGCGGCTGCGCTCGTTGTTGCTTTCAAGCAGGTAAGGCGCGAGCGCAATGCCGCCCCATTTGCCAACCACCACCGGGTTGAAAACGGCGCCATTGGCACCGCTCAAGGACAACGCCGGGGTGGGGCCGTTGGGCAATACCGAGACCGCTGCCAGGTCACGGGAGCGAGGCACCACCGGTGCCTCGAATGCGCCCAGCAGGGTCTTGTCCTGGTGGGTGACGGTCAACACTTGAGTGGCGGGCGGCGCATCCCGCTTGAGGCCCAGGCGCTTGAGCAGCAGCTTGTCCTCAACCGGCAGGCCACTGAAAAACACCACCGGGACCTGTTCGTCCAGGCGTGCGTTGATAAAGCGATTGAACGCCGGTGCATCCTGCGACGGGCCGCTGGTCATCCAGGTGACCACGCCTGCGTACAAGCCACTGAAACCGTAAAGCGGCAGGTTACTGTCGGCAGGCAGATAATCGACACGGTAGCCAAGATACTCCAGCAAACCACCCAGGTTGCTATGGCCGGCGGCATCTTCCAGCGCGCCTTCACGCGGATCGAAGATCATCGCAATACGGCGCGGCTGGACCTCGATGCTGCTGATACCCAAGGTGTTGAGGTCCGGGGTACTGATGTAGGGAATGAAACCTTCATCGCGCAGACGCTTGGCGAGCTTGCGCGCTTCTTCACGGCGCTCCGGTGGCAAGTAGTCGATGGCCACCAGCGGCACGCCCTTGGCGCGCAGCGGTTGCAGATGGGTTTCGAGCCACTGGCGATCGGACTCGGACACCGGGCGATAGCGTTTGGCGGAAGCATCCCAA
The DNA here is from genome assembly GCF_058725305.1 of Pseudomonas sp. DW-iso3. Lineage (NCBI taxonomy): Bacteria > Pseudomonadati > Pseudomonadota > Gammaproteobacteria > Pseudomonadales > Pseudomonadaceae > Pseudomonas > Pseudomonas sp. DW-iso3. The sequence continues at coordinate 177,574 of NZ_JBZXDZ010000006.1, read as the reverse complement.
CCGGCATGAATCGACTCGACCGCCACGGCGGCGGCAACGCCGTCCAGCTCAGGCAACACTTCGAAACCACGGTTGAAAAACAGCTTCAGGTTCGGCTGACGCTTGTGCAGTTCACGCAGCAAGCTGGCCAGGCCGACGCGTTGGCTTTCGCGCGAGGCCTGGGGCATCAGTTGGAAGCTGTCGAGCGTATCGAGGAACAGGCCCGCATAGCCTTGCGCTTCAAGCGCTTTGGCGCGCCCGAAGAGATGCTCACGCCAGGCCGTCGAGGTGAGGTCCATCACCTGACTGTCCCAGGCGTCGTTACGCACCGGGGAAACCGCTTTGCTCAACCCGGCTTTCTCGACCTCCGCCTTGTTGCCATCGAACTCACCGATGGACAGGTACGCAAACGGCTGGCTACCCAGCGCCCGCAAGGTCTTCACATCGCCGGGCGTCATGTGGCCCGGCTCGACCACGGCCCAGTCGAACTGCGACAGTTCCGGCAGCGGAGGTTGCTCGGCGTACCAGAAAGCCACGCTGCTCGGTTGAGATAAAGCAGCAGCCTGCACAGCCGGCCCACCGACGAATAAGGCAAAAGCGGCGAATAGCCGCTCAGCGATCGCGCGGATACGCGTCCTGCGGAAAACGATTTCCATAATTTACTCTTGAAGATGACTGAGCCAATACTGCGTAAACGTCGGGCGAAGTGACCGGCGAACTACAAACTGCGCAACAGCTGCGCCAAACCCTGGCCAATCGACGTCGGTTGCGGGAGTGCAAAGCGCTCCAGCAGACGGGTGTTATTGGCGCGCGAATGGCGGATGTCGCCTTGGCGCGGTGCCTGGTACGTCACGTTCAACGCGGTGCCGGTGGCATTGCCCAGTTCAGCGATCAGGTCATTGAGACTGGTCGAGCGGCTGAGCCCTACGTTGATTGCTTCAGGTGCCGGTTCGCGGGTCTCGACTGCCTGGACGAGGATGCTCACCAGATCCTGCACGTAGACGAAATCGCGGGTTTGCTCGCCGTCACCAAAGACGGTAATTGGCTGACCCGCCAACGCGCGCTCGGTGAAGATGCTGATCACGCCGGAGTACGGCGAAGACGGATCCTGGCGTGGGCCGAAGATATTGAAGAAGCGGAATATCACCGGCTCCAGGCCGTGCTCGCGACGGTAGAAGTCCAGGTAGTACTCACTGGCCAGTTTGTCGCTGGCATAAGGCGTCAGTGGGGACTTGGGGGTGTCTTCGGCGATGGCCGTGCCTTCGCCGTTGTTGCCGTAGGTCGCTGCGCTGGAGGCAAACACTACCCGCGTCACGCCGGCCTTGAGCATGCTTTGGCACACATTGAGCGTGCCGACGAAATTGGCCTGGTGGGTGGCGACGGGGTCGTCTACCGAAGCCTGCACCGACGCCACCGCAGCCAGATGCACGACTGCGCTGCAGTCAGCCATGGCCTGCTCGACCACGGCACTGTCTGCGACATCGCCAATCATCAGCTCCAGGTCAGGATGTGCGACGGGCAGGTTAGCCACCTTACCGGTCGACAAGTTGTCCAGTACGCGAATCTTGTAGCCTTTACCCAGCAAAGCTTCTACCAGATGTGACCCAATAAAACCTGCACCGCCGGTAACCAGAATTCGTCCTACAGCCATGAAGTTTGCTTCCTAAGACTCGAGCGCAGGCACGCAGCAGCGAACCCGCTAATTAAAGGTGACAGTGTTTAAGGGCTACCCTGACCAACGTCGCCTGGCCATCCGAGTCCAAGCCGCCTTATCCCTGAATCTTGAAGAACCACAGCCTGGGACGAATGCGCGTCACTAATGTCATTTTAATGGCTTAGAGCCATCAAAATCGTCGCGAATAATGTTGGATCCGAAAGGGACTGTCAACGTATTGTCTAACTTGCCGCCAAACGGCAGCCTCAGCCATAAATAAGTCATTTAATTGACGGCGCTTATTGATCATTACGTTGTCTTCGCGATTGGCTATGCGTCCGAGGCGGCGTTCAGTCGCGCCTGTAAACCCATGCTGGACGCTCGCCACGCACGAACATTGCTGAGAGCCCGCGCGTGCGACACCTATATGGCACTTAGCCACCTTTTTTCATTGACACCCCCTCCCCGCTCCGTTAAAAACCCTGCCTTGCTTGTGCTTCTAATCGAGACATGGATTTGTCGACCCCACCGCTTTTTAATCACCGCCGCTACTGGCTCGCGGCAATCATCGTGCTACTGGCGGTCCTGGACCCTTTCGGCCTGGCCAGTTCCAGCGACAAGGCGTCAGCGCAGTGGCTTAACCGCATGTTCGCCAGTCACTATTCCAACGAAGGTCAACAACGCGTGGCGGTGGTGGTGATCGATGACGCCTACCTGATGCGCAACGGCACCTCTTGGCCGATGCCCTACGGCGAGCAGAGCAAATTGTTCAAACGTTTGCTGGCGTACAAGCCCAAGGCTGTTTTCGTGGACTTGCTGTACAGCCATGACCATTCTTTTGGCGACCCGGCGCGGGGCAGCCAGCTACTGGCAAATGTGTTCGAGCGTTATCAGCGCCAGGGTATCCCGCTGTGGCTGGCGAATACCGGCGTCGTGCGAGGAGAGGCGGGCCAGGCCAACACACTGCAACCCTTCGCCGAGGTCAGCCGCCCAGGCCTGGTGGCCTGGGAAGGCGTGGACGACCAGTACCCGTTGGCAGTTCAGACGCCACTAGGGCTTATGGAAACACCAGCCATGGTGCTCTACCGCGAACTCTGCAGAACGCAGAAGTGCCAGTCGCCGCCGGTGGATGCCCAAACCGCCGCACAGCGGCAGCCGATCGCGGTGCAGTGGGGGCTGAAGCTGGCGCCAGAGCAAGCGCGTATTGCTGATGTGCGCCACTGCGCGCCGGCGCGGCATTTTGTCCTGGATGGACTCGCACAGTTTTTCCAGGCGGTGTTCTGGAAACTCGACGACTCGGCCCAGGCCCGGTGCCCTTATACCCTGACGGTGTCAGCCAGCGACTTGGAAGTCAGCGACCCGCAAGACCAGGCATTGCTCACCGAGTTATTGCGCGATCGCCTGGTCCTGGTCGGCGCCAATATCACCTCCACGGGAGACTTGGTGGACTCGCCGGTTCACGGCCAGCTACCGGGCGTGTACCTGCACGCCATGGCCTTGGATAACCTGATCAATGCAGGCATGGACTACGCCCATGAGCCCGCCAACTTTCCCGGCCTGCCCTTCAATTGGCTGGACCTGCTGGAGCTCGCCCTCTTGGCGTTGATCGCCGTGCTCAAGGCGCTGCATGCGCGACGGCTGGCGGGTCACCGCCCCTGGAGCCGTTGGCGCCGCCGCGAGATCCGGTTTTTTTCTTCGCCGTGCCCGTCGTGGTTGTTAGTGATGTCGGTGCTTGCCCTGATGAGTGTGTTGTTGAGCGTCAACAACATCACCCCGGTCAACGTGCTGGGCATCGTATTGCTGTCATTGGTGCTGTTCAGCGAGCGGATCGAAGCCTTCTTCGACCGAGATCGCTGAGTGTGCCGCTCAGATGTCTGACTCAAGGAACCCAAGGATGAACAGAAGCCTCATTGTCTTGCTTGCCACCCTCTTTACCCAGGGCGCCTGGGCGGAAACCCACAGCATCAAGGCATTCCTCGCCGACCCGGTAGCGGTGCTCGATGAGCAAGGTAAACAACAGCGCGAGTTATCGAAGCAGGAAACGCCTACGCAGCCCTTGCCGGTGTTGCAGTACAACAAGGCGCTGGACTTGGTGCAGGTGGAACTGGCCGGCCAGAAGGTCTGGTTGGACACGATGGACCTGCGCATCGAGCCGCCGCTGAACGTGGTGGACCTACCCTGCCAAGGCCTGACCAAAAGCCAGACCAAAGACAGCCGCAACAACTCCACCATTGGTTTTGGTGCCGGCTGCAATCAATAAAAAGGAGCGCTGCGGTGAAAGGATCTCTATGGGCGGCCAGCCTGCTGGCAAGCACGCTACTCAGTGGCTGCGCCACGTTGAAGGGCGCCGATCAGGCGTTCATGAATCTGGTGGGACCTTCGACCCAATCCCGGGTGCAGGGCCATTATGTGGATAACACAGACGTGCGCCCGTATTACAAACTCGACCCGCAACGCCAGAGCCAACAACGCTTGAGCTATGACGGACGCACAGTACCCGCAGCCGAGGCTCGCCAGCAGAACCTGGTGGATATTCCGATGCTGCAGGTGTATCTGCAGGGTATTGTCACGCGCTTATCCAAGGGCTGGCCGGGCGAGTTGCCGGCCTTGCAGGTAAAAATCACCGACAGTTACAGCTTCGGCCCTTCGGCTGACCCTTACGGAAATGTGTTCGTGCCCCTGGGCATGCTGGATAACGTAGGGAGCGAAGACGAAATCGCGGCGATGCTCGGTCATGAGATGAGCCACGTATTGCTGCACCACCACGATCGCATGGCCGCCTTCCAGCAGCAGAAAGAGATGTTCACCACGGTCGCCTCCACGGTCGCGTTGGCCACCATGGCTGCCGACACGGGCGTGGATCGCAGTTCCGGCACGATGAAATTGTTCAGCAAAGACCCCGCCGGCACCCAGAAGACCATCGGAAATACCGTGCTGTATACCGCGCTGGCCAACACGTTTTCCGACCATGTCTGGAGCACCGCCTGGGGCCGCACCCAGGAAGACCAGGCCGACTTGCTTGGCACTGACTTGATGATCCGCGCCGGTTATGCGCCGCGTGCCGCCACCCACAGCCTTGAACGCCTCAGTGATTTTCAGGGCAAGCAAAAACCGTTGCTCACGGGCTTTCTGACCGCGCGTAAAAACGCCATGCAGGATTCGCTGCAGCAGTTCAACCTGAACCGGTTTACCCAGGAACTGGATGTGCTGGTCAAAGACGGCCTGACCACCAGCATCACCGCGACCGCCCAGTACTTCAATCGCTCCCATATGTCGGCAACTGATCGCGACACCGAGTTACGCCAGTACCTGCAACGCGAGTATCGCCAGGAGCGCCGTGCACGGATCAACACGCAAAGCTGGGCGAAAATGAAGAGCACGCCGCAAGTGGCGAAAGCCATGCAAGGTTACAAGGATGCCTACTTCGCCAACGACGCCCTGGAGAAAAACAAAGTCCCAGACGCTGATGGGTTCATCCGCAAAGCCTTGGCCTCTCCCGTCAAAGACCAACCCGGTATCCGCCGCACCGCCTACACCGTGCGGCTGGCCCAGGGCCGGAGCGGCGAAGCGCTGAAAGAGCTGCAAGCGATCAAGGACTGGAGCCTGGCGGGCCCCTCCACCTTCGACCTGATGATCAGCTATCACCTCAAACGCGGAGATGGGCAGTCGGCGCTGGCGATGATCGACAAGGCGGAACGTCACCTCGGCTCTGAAGAACTGTTCATTACCGAGAAATTATTGGCTAACCAGCAAGTGCAAAATGCGCAGCAGGTGCAAACCGTGCTGCGCAAGTGTGAGCAATATCCGGCACGTAAAGAGAACTGCAAAAAACTCGTGCCGGCCAAAGCCTGACGTTTAGTGACCGGCGCTTTGCCCACCGTCTACATGCAGAATTTCGCCGGTCACAAACCCGGCGTTCTCCAGGTAGACAATCGCCTGGGCGATGTCACTCACCTCGCCCATGTGCCCGACCGGATGCAATTGCCCGAGCGCCGCGTGGGTTTCCGCGCCGTGCATCGGCGTCTTGATGATCCCCGGGCTCACCGCGTTCACCCGGATGCCACGTTTGGCGTACTCGATCGCCAGGGACTTGGTGGCCGAATTCAGTCCGCCCTTGGTGAGGTTCGCGAGTACCGACGGCACGCCGTCAATCGCGTGATCCGCCAGGCTGGTGGTGACGTTGACGATGTGGCCGGCGTTGTTTTTTTCCATTTCGGCAATGGCGAGTTGGGTGATGTAAAAGAAGCCGTTGAGGTTCACCGCGAGGACGTTGGCGTAGTCCTCTTGCGTGTAGGCCGTGAACGGTTTGGCGACGAAGATACCGGCGTTGTTGATCAGGCTGTCGATGCGCCCGAAGGTGGCCAGGGTTTCGTGGATGACGCGCTGGGCGGTGGCCCGGTCAGCAATGTCGCCGGCGACGGTGAGGATGTCCGGGTCGGTGGATGGCTGGATCGAGCGCGAAGTAGCGACCACGCGGTAGTCGAGGGCACGGTAGGCCTGGACCACGGCAGCACCGATACCTTGGGATGCGCCGGTGATGATGACGACTTTCTTCATGAGGATTCTCCAGTAGGGATTCAGGCTTGGGATTTGCGGTATTCGGTGGTGGTGATACCCGCATAGCCCCAGTTGTCGGTGTCGACTTCTTCGATGACGATGTGGGTCAGATCGGGGCGTTTGTGCAGGACGCGTTCGAGGGTTTCGGTGAACTCGGCGATGACCTGGGCTTTTTGCTCCGAGGTAACGCCGTCACGGGTGATGCGCAGGCTGACAAAGGGCATGGCAGGGACTCCAGTGGCCGGCCATCGGGGTGATGGGCGGGCAGTGAGGTCAATTTAGGCTTGCGTCGGGGAGGGATAAAGGTGGGGCCGAGTACTTCATTCGTACTGCGGTGTAACAAGACCGCAGCGCACTAGCGCGCATAAAAAAACCCCGAACCAGTCGGGGTTTTTTATCGCCTGGAATCAGGCACGACGCCGGATCATTAGAAAACGTTGATCGGGTAGTCGGCGAACAGACGGATTTCGTTACCGCCCACGTTGTACTGGTCGGCGTTATTGGACACGCGCAGCCACGACGCACGCGCACGCAGGCTCAGGTCTTTGGCTGGACCGCTCTGTACGACGTATTTGAACTGGTTCCAGATTTCACGCTCGGTGCCATCGCCACGGTTGGTACCGTCGTCAATGTTGGTACCGCGCACGTAGGCAACGTTGTAGGTCAGGCCCGGTACGCCGAAGGTGGCGAAGTCGATGCCGTAGCCAAGCTGCCAGGAACGCTCGTCCTTGCCGTTGAAGTCGGACCAGTAGGAGTTCGCCAGCAAGATGGTGTTACCACCGTCACCGATGCCGCCAGCGTTGCGGTAGCCGCCGTAGAGGTAGCCGGTGTCGCCGGTGCTGCGCTGGTGAGCGACGGTGAAGCTGTGCGGGCCGACAGCCCACGTAGCGCCCAGGCTCCAGATCTTGTTGTCACGGGCGTCAGCGTCTTTCTGGTTTTCCAGGGCGAAGCTGCGGTCCAGCTTGGTTTTGTAGCCGTTGAAGTCAAACGTCAGCGACTGCTTTTCTGGCAGGGCCAGCACGTAGTTGACGTTGACGTATTGCTTCTTCAGCACGTCCTGCATATCGGAGGCGTACAGGGCAGCCGACAGGCTTTCGGTGAATTTGTAGCTACCACCGATGTAGTCGATGCTTTTCAGGCGACCGCTGTCGGTGCCTTCCATGCTCTTGCGGGCTTCTTTGGTGAAGTGACCTGCGTCCAGTTGCAGACCGGCGATCTCTTTGGAAACGATCGACGTACCGGTGTAGGTTTCCGACAACAGACGGGAGTTGTCGTACTGCAGCACAGGCACGGCCGGGAACTGATCACCGTACTTGAGCACGGTGTTGGAAACGCGGAACTTCACGGCAGCGCCGCCCTTGGCCAGGTCGTGTGGGGCCGAGCCAGGGTTGTTCGAGCCATCAGGGTTGGTGGTGCCATTGCCCTGTTTGAAGAAGTCGATACCGCCAGCGCCGGCACGGCCTTTACCACCGTCCAGACGGATAGCGTATTGGCCAATCACGTCCACACCCACACCAACGGTGCCTTGGGTGAAGCCGGATTCGAGCTTGCCGATGAAGCCTTGGCCCCACTCGGCTTTGTCTTGCTTGCCGTTCTTGTAGTCACGGCTGATGTAGGCGTTACGTGCGGCGATGTTCAGGTGGCTGTCTTCGATAAAACCCTTCGACTGGTCCTGATCGTTTGCCATGGCTGTCGATGCGCTCAAAATCCCCAGAGCGATCAGACTCATCCGTTGCTTCAACATTTTCTTATATTCCTTATTCCTGGTTGAGTACGCGCTGTGACACCAGGCTCCATGTCGCTTTTTCTGGTGTCGACTGATTCCGGAAAAAAGAAGGCCCGCGGACGACTTAACAGGCCGCGGGCCTTTTTTTATTGGATGAGTCATGGCGGTTAGCCACAGGCGTTGGGCGCAATCCTAGTCGCGCCCGGAACTATGTGTCAATTTCGCGAATCGTCTGTATTTAGGCGAAATAATTCTAAGGAGGGGCCTACAGCCGTTCTGAAAGCGACATAAAACCGCAGCAAAACAGGCAGGAAACACATCTAGTAACATATTTCAGGCCGATACGTTTGGGAATGGATAACGCACGTAAATGCAAAGCATTACCATTAACGCAGTTTGCCTCCCTAACAATTCGGATACATTTCTCCATGCCTGCCCTTCGCCTGACGCCCATCACCCTTGGGCTCTCCGTTCTGCTGTCTGTCGGTTTTGCTTGTGCGGCCACTACCTTGCCTGAAACCTCGATCAGCGCCGAAGTTGACGAAGACGACCCACGCGTCAAAGAAACCAGCACCGCCACCCGCACCGCCACACCCGTGCGTTATGTGCCTCAGGCCATCGACTCAGTGAAGACCGAAAGCCTGCGTTCCTATGGCACTAATGACCTGGGCCAGGCATTGAGCGGCATCCCCAACGTCAGCAGCGGCGCCGACACGCGCTTCGACAGCGTGCGCATCCGGGGTTTCGACGCGAGCAATGACTTCTATCTGGATGGCATTCGCGACGACAGCCAATATGTGCGCGACCTGCACAACATCGAGCGCATCGAAGTGCTCAAGGGGCCGGCAGCCGTACTCTACGGGCGAGGCGGTCAGGGAGGAATCGTCAACCGCGTGAGCAAACTGCCTATGGCCGGGCACAAATCAAGCATCGAAGCCCAGGGCGGCAGCGACGATCTGCGCAGTGTGTACGCCGACCTCAGCACCGACCCCACGGATAACATCAGCCTGCGCCTGAACATGGGTAATCAAGACAACAACAGCTTCCGCGATGGCGTCAGCGGCAATCGCCAGTTGTTCGCTCCGTCCATGAGCTGGCAGCTCACGCCGGACCTGAACTGGCTGGTGCAATACGAATACAGCCGTTACAACCGCACGCCTGACCGTGGCATTCCCGGCGTCAACGGCCGACCCGCGGATGTCAGTCGCAGCACCACCTACTTTGATAACCGCGATTACATCGACGACAAAACCCAGTCGCTACGCTCCAAGCTGGCTTATGAACTCAATGACAACTGGCAACTGCGCCAGACCCTGGGCGTGTTCAAGCTCGACAGCGATTTCGACAATACCTATCAAACCGCCTATGTGCCGGCGACCCACAGCGTGACACGCCAACGCTGGCAGCAAGACCTCACCACCCTCAATGTCTTCAACAACGTCGAGCTGGAAGGTGGCTTCAGTACCTACGGCCTGGAACATCGCGTGCTCACCGGCCTCGAACTGGGCAGTCAGCGCCGCGATCCGAAGCTGTACACCGCCACCGCCGTCAACCGAGGCGGCCAGGCGGTGCCGAGCCTGGACCTCAGCCAGCCCAACCGCAACCTCAGCCACACCGGCCGTATGAGCGTGTCGAGCAACAACCACACCGAAGTCGAAAGCCGTGCCATTTACGTGCAGGACCAACTGCGCCTGAATGACCAATGGCAAGTCCTGGCCGGTCTGCGTTACGACCGGTTCGAAGTGGACACCCAAAACAAACTGCTCAATACCCAGCAGGACGTCAAAAGCCACAGCACCAGCCCGCGCTTCGGCCTGGTCTGGACCCCACTGGAACATCACACCTTCTATGCTTCGTGGAGCAAGACGTTTTCTCCCGCAGGCGGTGGCTTGATCGGTGTCACCCCCAACGCTGCCGGCAGCGTCAACGACCTGAGCCCCGAGCTGACCAAGCAGAAAGAGATCGGGGTCAAGAGCGACTGGCTCGACGACCGCCTGAGCACCACCCTGGCGGTGTACGAGTTGGAACTCTACAACCGCCGCACCAGCGACCCCCTGGATCGCACAATCACGCTGCTCAGCGGTTTGCAGCGCTCACGCGGCGTGGAGCTGACCGCCACCGGCAAGATCGTCGGCAACTGGTACGTGCGTGGTGGTGTCGGCCTGCAAGAGGCCACGGTCGAGAAGGATAACAACGGCTTTGAAGGCAAGCGCGTCAGCGATGTGGCCAAACGCAATGCCAGCCTGTTCATTACCTGGAAACCGGAGATGGGCTGGTACGCGGAAACCGGCTTGACCCTGGTCGGCGATCGCTATGCCGACAACCTCAACACCGTGGTGCTGCCGGGCTATGGTCGCTGGGATGCGTTGGCTGGGTTCCGCCAGAAGGAATGGGACGTCAGGGCGGCGCTGAACAATATCGCGGATAAAACCTACTACGCGTCGGCGACCAGTGTGGCGCAAATTCAGCCGGGAGAACCGCGTAGCGTGGTAGTGACGGGCACTTACAGCTTCTAATGCAGCGCCTCTCCCTGTAGGAGCCGGCAAGCCGGCGCCTACAGGCTCTTCAACAAATCGCACAACACGTGCACTTCATCCTCACTGAACAACCCCGCCGGATAACGTTCACTCATCACGCTGCGCCAGTCAGGCTGTTGCCTGATCTGCCGCGGGCCGTTTTCCCTCAACCAGAGCGCCAGCACATGGATCGCGTCGCCGTTGACCCGCAAAGGGTGGGACGTGCGCGTGTACATCAGGTTGATATCGGCATTCATTTCAGCGCTCTCTCCTACTGCGTGAGCGGCTAACTTACTCAAGGTTTATGACAGAACTGCGCAGTCATCGCCTTGAGCCACTGTCACACCGGCGATACAAGAGCTATGCCAATGTCTCGTGTTCATAGGCGTTTGGCCACAAAAAAGCCCGCGACCTGTCTGGGTCGCGGGCTTGTTGTGGACGCCTGAACCGATCAGCGCCGGTTCGTCGTCATGGGGCTGTTACAACTGCACTCAGTTTTTGTGCGGCGCTGGCTGTTGTTGGGTCAGGCAGTGGATATTGCCGCCACCCAGTAACAGTTCGCGACCCGGCACCATCACCACTTCATGCTGCGGGAACAGGTCCTGCAGGATAGCCTTGGCCTGGCTGTCCAGCGGGTCGTCGAAGCTCGGCGCGATGATGCCACCGTTGACGATCAGGAAGTTGACGTAGGAACCCGCCAACCGCACCGTCGGATTACGTTCCTGGGTGCCGTCAACCGGGTCGACACCCTCACATTCTTCCTCGGTCGCGTACAGCGGGCCCGGAATCGGCATTTTATGCACTGTGAACGAGCGGCCCTGGGCGTCAGTGCTGCTTTGCAGCACGTCCATGGCGGCGTGGCAGCGCGCGTAGTTCGGGTCTTGCGGGTCGTCAGTCCAGGCCAGCAGCACTTCGCCCGGGCGCACGTAGCAGCAGAAGTTATCCACATGGCCGTCAGTTTCGTCGTTGAACAAGCCGTCCGGCAACCAGATGATCTTATCCACAGCCAGATTGGCGCTCAGCACCGCTTCGATCTCGGCACGGTCGAGGTGCGGGTTGCGATTGCGGTTGAGCAGGCATTCTTCGGTGGTGATCAGGGTGCCTTCGCCGTCGACATGGATCGACCCACCTTCCAGCACAAAGCCTTCGGTGCGATAGCGTGGCGCGCGTTCGATTTCGAGGATCTTGCCGCCGACTTGCGAATCGCGGTTCCACGGCGAATACAGGCCGCCGTCGAAACCGCCCCAGGCGTTGAAGTCCCAGTTCACGCCGCGCACCTCACCGCTGTCGTTGATCACGAAGGTCGGGCCAGTGTCCCGTACCCAGGCGTCATCGCTGGACATTTCCACCACGCGGATGTTCGGCACATCCAGGCGCGCGCGGGCGTTTTCGTATTGACCGGCGGAAACCGCCACCGTGACCGGTTCAAAACGTGCAATGGCCTTGGCCACCGCCACATGAGCCGCCTGCGCCGGTTTGCCGCCCAGGCGCCAGTTGTCCGGGCGCTCAGGCCAGATCATCCAGACCTGAGTCTGTGGTGCCCATTCGGCAGGCATGCGGAAGCCATCGGCGCGTGGGGTGCTGTGCAGGGTGGTCATGGCGATCAGGACTCCGAATGGGGGTAAAGCCGACTTTATAACGGATAAAAATCGGCTTTAGAAGCGACAAAACATCATGGCTGATAACCATGAGATTATTTAGCCGATAAGAATCGACTATCTATAACTGTTCATCCAGCACTTTCGACAGCATGTCGACGAAGAAATCCACACTGTGTCGAGACGTGACCATCGGCGGCTTGATCTTGAGGATGTTCAAATAATCCCCCGTCGGTTGCATGAAAATCCCCAATTCCCGCAGGCGATCACACAGCAACGTGGTCTCTTCAGTAGCGGGTTCCAGGGTTTGCCGATCGCGGACCAACTCCAGTCCAAGATAAAAACCTGAGCCGTGGACAGCCCCCACTAACGGATGACGATCAATCAGTTCTTCCAACCGGGCCTTGAAATGCCCACCAACCACCCGGGCGTTTTCCCACAACTTTTCCTCTTCCATCACATCCAGCACGGCCATTCCGATCCGGCAACTCACCGGACTGCCTCCCGACGACGAGAAGAAATACCCCTCAGCTTCCAGCGCCTCGGCGATTTCCCGCCGAGTAATGACCGCGCCCAGCGGCTGGCCATTCCCCATACCCTTGGCCATTGTAATGATGTCAGGCACCACGCCTTGCTCTTCAAAGCCCCAGAAGAAATGCCCCATACGGCCGTAACCCACCTGCACTTCATCGGCGATGCACACGCCACCCTGGGCGCGGACGAGTCCGTACACCTGCTGCAAATAGCCCGGCGGCAACGAGATGCCACCTGCATTGCCATACACCGGCTCGCAGATGAAACCCGCCAGTTGGCGTTGGCTCGCGGCAATTTTCGCCAGGTTGTGCTCCACGCTTCGGACGTAATCCGGCGCACTGTCCTGCCCGCGGAACTCACCGCGATACGTATTGGGCGCGGTCACCGGGTGCACCCAGTCCGGGCGGCTGCTCAACGCCTGGGGGTTGTCGGCAATCGACGTGGACACCGCATCCGCCGCCACCGACCAGCCGTGGTACGCCTCCAGCACGCTGAGCATGTCGCGTCCGCCGCTGTATGCCCAGGCCAGGCGGATCGCCAAATCATTGGCCTCGGTGCCGCTGTTGACCAGGAACACCCGGTCCATGCCCTCAGGCGCCAGCGCCAGCAAACGCTCGGAAAATTCGGCAACGGCCGCGTAATGGAAACGCGAGTTGGTATTGAGCAACGACCACTGCCGCGCTGCCACTGCCGCCATGCGCGGATGACCATGGCCCAGTACGGCGACGTTGTTGAGCATGTCCAGGTAGGAACGGCCCTGCATGTCAATCAGGTGGTTGCGCCAGCCACGTTCGATGCGTGGCGGGTCGGCGTAATAGTGCTTTTGCGAACGGGCGAAACTGGCGTCGCGGCGGGCCAGCAAGGCCTCAGGGTCCAACTCGGGTTCGGCGTCGCAGGCCAGGCCCAACAGCGCGGCCGGCGATGGGCACAGCGATTGCCATGCCTGTGCCCGTGACGGCGTGCAAAACAACGGTGCGGGCACGTCAGCACGGCACAGTTGCACAATGAGCGGGCCTTCGACTTCACCGATCACCTGGCCCTTGAGCACTGCGGCACCTGGCTGCAACAGTGCTTTCATGCCCCATAGCCACACGCTTGCCTCACTGCTGTGCACCTGAAGCCCACCGTTGGCGCCCGGTCGTACAACACCTGCAAACGGCGCTTCAACCGATGTACCCAAAGGCACGTGCAGTTCGACATGCAACGGGAACGTCTCTGGCTCAATCGCGCTGTCAGGCTGGGTCTGCGACAAACGGTATTGCCCATAGCGACTTGCCGCCAGGCCATGCACCGCCGCCGCCTCCTGCAACAGCCGTTGATCGACCCCCGGTTGTTCCCAGTTACCCGCCTCGAAATGCGGGCTGAGCACGCCCAGGTCGATCAACGCAAACTCACGCCCAACCAACCCCGGCAGCAACGGCGCAAAGCCTTGACTGGCGAGGGGTGCCGGCGCCTGACCGACGCAGCCCAGAATGGCCGCCTCCATCAATGCAAATGGCACTGACGTGGCTACATGGAAAATTTCCCACTCATGCTCGGCGTTTTTCAGCAGGTAGCGGTTATCCGGATCCAGGCGTTGCTGCTGCTCGCTGCTCAGCACCAGCACCGCCGCACGGGCGACGATCAGCGGCCACAGCGCCAGCAGTTCTTCGTGCTGCAACGGCGTGACCGCGTGGCAGGCCTGGATCGCCGGCAGGATCGCAAAGGGATCGCCGTCAGCATGATGCAGCAACGCCGCGCAAGTCACCGACAGATCGGCAATGCGCCAGGTGTGCACAAGGTCGCCGAAATCGATCACGCCCTGAATCTGCCAGTGCCGTTGCGCATCGCGCTGCCACACCACGTTGTCGTCGGTGATGTCCATGTGCACCGCCTGCCACGGCAAGTGATCGGCCAAGGGGCGGATACGCGCTTCGACCTGCTCGGCCACTTGCTCCAGTGCCAGGCGATGCGGCAGGTTTTCCAAGGTCGCCAACAGATGCTTGATCAATGCCTGGGCATGGCGCGGGTCCCACTGCAGCGTGCGTTGCAGGCCCGGATGCTCGAACCGCGCCAGCGCCTGGCTCATCCGCCCACACAGGTCACCAAACCCTGCGATCACCCCGCGCCCCAGGTGGGGCAGATGGGTCAACGGCTGGCCATCGATGTACTCCAGCACGCGCACGTGCAGGGCTTGACCTTCGAGGTTCAGGGTCAACAGCGCTTCCCCGGTCAAAGACTTGATGACCTTGGGTACGCGTACCGTCTGCAGCCTATCAAGCGCAGCGTGCTGGGCGTGCAGTTCAACAGCGTCGTAGTCGCCCCGACAGATTTTCAGAACAAACCGGCCGCGGGGGCTGTCGACTCTGTAGTTGAGGTCTTGCTGACTGCCCAATGATTGCAAGATGCCAGCTAGGCCGTAATGTTGCGCGAGCAGTTGAGCCACCTGATCGGTGCCCACTTGCGGGCAGGGTAGACTGGCGCGATGGATCAGGGTGGCGAGCGGCATTGTGACGACCTCGGTTTTTTTAGGCGTCTATATCGCCATTGTTCTGGTGGATAAGGCAACCCCTAGTCACACCGCGCTTGCGCCACCTCGCCACACAACTCAAGCTATGCTCCATTCGCTTAATGTCCGTCTAAGGAAAAGGCCCTCCGACATGCGCATTCTCATCACCGGTGGTGCCGGTTTTATTGGCTCTGCCCTGATCCGTCACCTGATTCAACACACCGAGCACGAAGTCCTCAACCTGGACAAACTCACCTATGCGGGCAATCTGGAGTCGCTGGCCAGCATCGCGTCCAACAGCCGCTATGAGTTCGTCCAGGCCGATATCATCGACCAGGCCACTGTCAGCGCCATACTGGAGCGCTTCGAGCCCCAGGCGATCATGCACTTGGCGGCAGAGTCCCATGTCGACCGCTCGATTGATGGCCCATCGGATTTCATTCAAACCAATATCGTCGGCACCTACAGCCTGCTGGAGGCCGCCCGCGCCTATTGGCAGACGTTGGCCGAGCCCGCCAAGGGTAACTTCCGTTTCCATCACATTTCCACTGACGAAGTGTACGGTGACCTGCACGGCGTGGATGACCTGTTCACTGAAACCACGCCCTATGCGCCCAGCTCGCCGTACTCTGCGAGCAAGGCGGCGTCCGACCACCTGGTACGCGCATGGCAACGCACCTATGGCCTGCCGGTGCTGCTCACGAACTGTTCGAACAACTACGGGCCGTTCCACTTCCCCGAGAAGCTGATCCCCTTGGTGATCCTCAACGCACTCGCGGGCAAACCATTGCCGGTCTATGGCAATGGCTTACAAGTACGTGACTGGCTGTTTGTCGAGGACCATGCCCGCGCGCTGCTGAAAGTAGTGACCGAGGGTATCGTCGGCGAAACCTATAATATCGGCGGTCACAATGAGCAAAAAAACATCGATGTCGTGCGTGGCATCTGCCAATTGCTGGAAGAGTTGGCACCCCAACGCCCCAGCGGCGTCGAAAAATTCGCCGACCTGATCACGTTCGTCAAAGACCGCCCCGGCCACGATCAGCGTTATGCAATCGATGCCAGCAAGATTGAACGCGAGCTAGGCTGGGTTCCTGAAGAAACCTTCGAATCCGGTTTGCGCAAGACCGTGCAGTGGTACCTCGATAACCTGGAATGGTGCCGCAGGGTCCAGGATGGCAGCTATCAGGGCGAACGTTTAGGCAACACTGACTTTAAGGATTTGATCGCATGATGAAGGGAATCGTATTGGCCGGCGGGTCCGGCACACGTTTGCACCCCATTACCCTGGGTGTGTCCAAGCAGTTGTTGCCGGTGTACGACAAGCCGATGATCTACTACCCGATCTCCGTGCTGATGCTGGCGGGTATCAAGGACATCCTGGTGATTTCCACCCCCGTGGACTTGCCGCAATACCGCAACTTGCTGGGCGATGGCAGCCAGTTTGGCGTGCGTTTCAGCTACGCCGAGCAGCCAACCCCGGATGGCCTGGCCCAGGCGTTCATCATTGGTGAAGAGTTCATCGGCGATGATCCTGTGTGCCTGATCCTGGGCGACAATATCTTCCATGGTCAGCATTTCGGCGAACAACTGCTTGGTGCGGCCAAGCGAGCGTCTGGCGCTACTGTTTTCGGCTACTGGGTCAAGGACCCGGAGCGCTTTGGCGTGATCGACTTCGACAGCGAGGGCCGTGCCCTCTCCATCGAAGAAAAGCCGGCGAAGCCAAAATCCAGCTATGCCGTGACCGGCCTGTACTTCTACGACAACGACGTGATCAAGATCGCCAAGGCGGTCAAGCCTTCGCCCCGTGGCGAGTATGAGATTACCGACGTCAACAACGCCTACCTCAAGCGCGGCGACCTGCATGTAGAGCGTTTCGGCCGTGGTTTTGCCTGGCTGGATACGGGCACCCATGACAGCTTGCTGGAGGCCTCGCAGTACGTGCAGACCATCGAGCACCGCCAAGGCCTGAAAGTAGCTTGCCTAGAAGAAGTCGCCTATGAAAACGGCTGGATCAACCGCGAGCACCTGCTGGAACGTGCCAAATACTTCGGCAAGACCGGCTATGGCCAATACCTGTACTCGCTGGCTGGAGAGAATCAGTGAACGTCATTGAAACCTCGCTGCCCGACGTGCTGATCATCGAACCCAAGGTGTTCGGTGATGAACGTGGCTTCTTCTACGAAAGTTTCAACGCCCGGGCTTTTGAAGAGGCAACGGGTCTCAAGCGTCAGTTTGTTCAGGACAACCACTCACGCTCCCAGAAGGGCGTGCTGCGTGGCCTGCATTACCAACTCGAACACACCCAAGGCAAACTGGTGCGTGTCACCGCCGGTGAAGTATTGGACGTAGCCGTCGATATCCGCCGCAGCTCGCCGAATTTCGGCCAGTGGGTGGGTGTACGCTTATCGGCCCAGAATCACCGCCAACTATGGGTGCCGGAAGGTTTTGCGCATGGATTCGTGGTACTGAGCGAAC
Source organism: Pseudomonas sp. DW-iso3 (assembly GCF_058725305.1). NCBI lineage: Bacteria > Pseudomonadati > Pseudomonadota > Gammaproteobacteria > Pseudomonadales > Pseudomonadaceae > Pseudomonas > Pseudomonas sp. DW-iso3. Next base: position 160,044 of record NZ_JBZXDZ010000006.1, on the reverse strand, counting down.
ACGCCGAGTTCCTGTACAAAACCACTGACTACTACCAGCCCAGTGCCGAACGCTGCATCCTGTGGAATGACCCGACACTGGCAATCGACTGGGAGCTGAGCGAGGCGCCACAGCTGTCCGCCAAGGACCAGGCGGGTAAACCCTTGATGGAAGCTGACGTGTTCCCATGAAAATCTTGATCACCGGCCAACATGGCCAAGTCTCCCGCGAGCTGCAACTGCGGCTCCAAGGCCTGGGCGAGCTCGTCGTCCTGGGACGCGACCAGCTTGACCTGGCCGAAGCGGAGCACATTCGCCAGCAGGTGCGGGCCCATCGCCCTCACCTGATCATCAACGCAGCGGCCCACACGGCCGTCGATCTGGCCGAGAGCGAGCCGGACGCGGCCTTCGCCATCAATGCCATCGCCCCGGGCATCCTTGCCGAAGAGGCCAAGGCGCTGGGCATCCCGCTGATCCACTATTCCACCGACTACGTGTTCGACGGCAGCAAACCTGCCCCCTACCGCGAAACCGACACGCCGAACCCGCTGGGCGTCTACGGCCAGAGCAAACTGGCGGGCGAGCAGGCGATTGCGGCCGTCGGCGGCGAATACCTCATTCTGCGCACCAGTTGGGTCTACTCCAACCACGGCAAGAACTTCCTGCTGACCATGCAGCGGCTGCTGCAGGAGAAGCCGCAAATGCGCATCGTCGCCGACCAGATCGGCGCGCCGACCTGGGCCGGCAGCATTGCCAACAGCACGCGCGCGTTGATCGAACGCTGGCAAGCAGGCGAACCGGGGGAATGGGGCATTTATCACCTGAGTGCTCAAGGCGAAACCTCCTGGTTCGGTTTTGCCGAAGCCATTGGCGACCACCTGCGTCAGCAAGGCAAAGCCTGCGCCGAACTGGAGCCCATCCCGTCCAGCGCTTATCCGACGCCCGCCAAGCGCCCGCTGAACTCGCGCCTCGATTGCAGCCGCCTGCAGCAGCAATGGCACGTCAGCCAGCCACACTGGCAAGACGCATTGCGCGAGTGTCTTGCACTGCAGCACTAGGCATAATGCGCCTGTACCCACAGGCGCATGACTCTCATGACTCCACCCCTTCCGCGTAGACCCCGCTGGCGCAGCCTCGCCTTGTTGGCGTTGTGCCTGGCACCGCTGCTGTGGCCGCTGGAGCACCTGGCCGAGCGCTATTACCGCAGCGAGTTGGCCGGGCAGAACCGCCAGACCCTCGACCTGTACGTGGCCAACCTGCTCGGGACCCTGCACCGCTATGAGGTGCTGCCGCAGATCCTTGGCGACTTGCCGGCTTTGCGCACCGCGCTGGATGCGCCTGGGGTGAGCACCAACCTGGTCAACGCCAACCTGCTGCTCAAGGACGTCGCCGCCCAGGCCGGGGTGGAGGTGATGTACCTGATGGACACCACCGGCAAGACACTGGCTGCATCCAACTGGGATAAACAGGACAGCTTCGTCGGGCGTAATTTCTCGTTCCGGCCGTATTTCAGCGAAGCCATGGCCGGGCGCCTGGGGCGGTTCTTCGGCTTGGGCACCACCTCCGCCAAGCGCGGTTACTTCTTTGCCGCCGCCGTGCGCGATGGCGATACGATCATCGGTGTGCTGGTGGTCAAGGTCGACCTGGACCACACCGAAAGTCTGTGGGGTAACACCCCGGAGCAACTGCTGGTCACCGACCATAACGGTGTGGTGATCCTGACGTCGCGCCCACAATGGCGATTCCGCGCCACCCGACCGCTGACCGCCGAAGAACGCCGGGCCATTATCGCCATCCAGCCCTACCCGACCCGCGACCCGCAACCACTGAGCCTGAGCAACACCGCCTGGTTGCGCCAATCCACAGCCATCGCCGAGACCGGCTGGAACGTGGAAATCCTCGCACCACGCTCGCTGATCAGCCGTCCGGTGCGCACGGTGGTGGCAGTCGGCGGCGCGACGCTGCTGGTGTTGATGCTGCTGCTGGGCTTGATGATGCAACGTCGCCGCCATTACCTGGAACGCATTGCGTTCGAAGCCAAGGCCCGTCGCGAGCTGGAAGCGCGAGTGGTCGAGCGGACCAGTGACCTCGAAGGCCTCAACCGGCGCCTGAAGCAGGAAGTGCTGGAGCGCGAACACGCGCAGCAGGAACTGGTGCGTGCCCAGGATGACCTGGTGCAGGCGGGCAAATTGTCGGCGCTGGGCACCATGTCGGCAAGCATCAGCCATGAACTCAACCAGCCCCTGGCGGCGATTCGCAGCTATGCAGAGAACGCTGAAATCCTGCTCGACCATGAGCGCACCACGGATGCGCGGGGCAACCTCAAGCTGATCAGCGAACTGACCGGACGCATGGCCTCGATCATCGCCCACCTGCGCGCCTTTGCCCGTCGCGACCGCCATGCGCCCGAGAGCGTCGCCCTGCAACCGGCGCTGGACGATGCCCTGGCGCTGCTGGCCAAGCGGCGGCGGTCGATGGAGGTGGAACTGGTCCGTGACTTGCCCGAAGCCACCCTCTGGGTACAGGCGGGCGAAACCCGTTTGCGCCAGGTTCTGGGCAACCTGCTGGCCAACGCCCTCGACGCCCTCACCGAAAAAGGTCCGCCGCGCAAACTGTGGCTGAGTGCCGAAACCACCGATCAGGGCGTCAACCTGTACATTCGCGACAACGGCCCGGGCTTTTGCATGGAAGCCCTGGGCCGCGCCAGCGAGCCGTTCTACACCACCAAGACGCGCACCCAGGGCCTGGGGTTGGGGCTGGCGATCTGCGACACTCTGATGCGTGCCTTTGGCGGCGAACTGCTGTTTGCCAACCACAAGGAAGGCGGTGCGCTGTTAACCTTGAAATTGCGTGCCGGTGCGCCGGGCGTCAGTCTGCAACCGTCCGAGGACCGCAGTGTATGAGTATCGATAACCAGATTCAGGTGGTGTTGATCGACGATGATCCACACCTGCGTCAGGCGCTGTGCCAGACCCTGGACCTGGCCGGGCTGAACGTCCTGACCCTGGGCGAAGCCACCGGCCTCACTGCGCGCCTGTCGCGGGACTGGCCGGGCGTGGTGGTCAGCGACATCCGCATGCCCGGCATGGACGGCCTGGAGCTGCTCGCCGAGCTGCACGGCCAGGACCCGGAGTTGCCGGTGCTGCTGATCACCGGCCACGGCGATGTGCCGCTGGCGGTGCAGGCCATGCGTGCCGGGGCCTATGACTTCCTGGAAAAACCTTTCGCCAGCGACGCCCTGCTCGACAGTGTGCGCCGCGCCCTGGCCCTGCGCCGCCTGGTGCTGGACAACCGCAGCCTGCGCCTGGCCCTTAGCGACCGTCAGCAGTTGAGCACGCGACTGGTGGGCCACTCGCCGCAAATGCTGCGCCTGCGCGAGCAGATCGGCGCTCTGGCCGCGACCCGGGCTGATGTGCTGATCCTTGGCGAAACCGGCGCCGGCAAAGAGGTGGTCGCCCGCGCGCTGCACGATTTGTCGAGCCGCCGTAGCGGGCCTTTTGTGGCAATCAACGCCGGAGCATTGGCCGAGTCGGTCGTGGAGAGCGAACTGTTCGGCCATGAGCCGGGCGCCTTTACCGGCGCGCAGAAACGCCGTATCGGCAAGTTCGAATTCGCCAACGGCGGCACCTTGTTCCTCGATGAAATCGAAAGCATGAGCCTGGATGTTCAGGTCAAACTCTTGCGTCTGTTGCAGGAGCGCGTGGTGGAACGCCTGGGCGGCAATCAGCTGATCCCACTGGATATCCGCATCATCGCCGCCACCAAGGAAGACCTGCGCCAGTCCGCCGACCAGGGCCGTTTCCGTGCCGACCTGTATTACCGCCTCAACGTGGCGCCGCTGCGCATTCCACCCCTGCGCGAGCGCGGCGAAGATGCGTTGATGCTGTTCCAGCACTTCGCCGACGAAGCCAGCAGCCGCCACGGCCTGCCGCTGCATGAACTGCAACCGGGGCAGCGCGCGCTGTTATTGCGCCATAGCTGGCCGGGCAATGTGCGCGAATTGCAGAACGCGGCAGAGCGCTTTGCCCTGGGCCTGGAACTGGCGCTGGATAACACGCCGGACAATCCATCAGCTGGCACCCTGACCTCTACGCCCGGTGGCTTGAGCGAGCAAGTCGAGCAGTTCGAAAAAAGCCTGATTGCCGCCGAGCTGACCCGCCCCCACAGCTCCATGCGCAGCCTCGCGGAAGCCCTAGGCGTCCCGCGCAAGACCCTGCACGACAAACTACGCAAGCATGGCCTGAACTTCGCCAACCAAAGCAGCGACGACGAATGACAGCCCCCACCCGCCAAGAGGCCCCCATGAGCCGCGACAGCCGTTACCTGGAATCCATTCTTCACCACGACATCCCTCTCACACGGGACATGGGCCTAAAGGTGCTCGACTGGACACAGGGGCAGTTGGAACTGCATCTGCCCTTGCAAGCCAACATCAATCACAAGAGCACCATGTTCGGCGGCAGCCTGTATTGCGGCGCGGTACTGGCGGGCTGGGGCTGGCTGCACTTGCAGTTGCGTGAAGAAGGGATTGAAGACGGGCATATCGTGATCCAGGAAGGCCAGATCAGTTACCCGTTGCCGGTTACGCGGGATGCGACGGTGGTGTGCCCGTCGCCGGAGGAAAAGGTGTGGAAGCGGTTTGTGGCGACGTACAAGCGCTATGGCCGCGCGAGGCTGACGCTGGAGACGTGGGTTGTGAATGAGGGCAGTGAAGCGCGAGCAGTCGTTTTCACCGGCCAATACGTCCTGCACCGCTAAAAGCTCCGGCACCGCCCACTGTAGGAGCGAGCTTGCTCGCGAAAAACCTGAGAGCGCCGCGATCAACCAGGGTCACTGCGTTATCGTTGACGATTTTCGCGAGCAAGCTCGCGCCTACACAAGGCGTCAGGAACGGGCGAGGGTCAGCAATCGCTCGCGCCATGCGGCTTTGGCCGGCAACGCTAAAAAGAACGGGTTCAACAACGATGCCCGCGCCGGGTAGCTGAACGGCTCACCGCTCAATTCCAGCACTTCCCCTCCTGCGCCTTCCAGCACACCCTGGGCCGCCGCCGTGTCCCACTGCGAGGTCGGCGCCAGGCGCGGATAGCAATCCGCACTGCCCTCGGCCAACAGGCAGAACTTCAGCGAGCTGCCGATATTCGCCAACTTCAACGCGCCCAGGCCTTCACTCAAGCCATCCAACAGACGCTCCTGCTCCGGGCTGGTATGCCGGCGACTCGCGACCACGGTAAACGACTCGCCCGCTGCTGGCGCCTCGCGCACTTGAATCTGCTTGGGTGCTTCATTCACATCGGAGCGCCAGGCGCCCAGGCCCGCACCCCCGAAGTAGCAACGCCCATTGGTGGGCATCGACACCACGCCAAACACCACGCGCCCTTGTTCGATCAACGCGATGTTCACGGTAAATTCTTCGCTGCCGGAGATAAACTCCTTGGTACCGTCCAACGGGTCCACCAGCCACCAGCGCTGCCAGCCGGCGCGCACGTTCTGGTCAATGTCGGCGTCTTCCTCGGACAGCACCGGAATGCTGGGGTCCAGTGCGGTCAGGCCCGCCAGGATCAAGTGATGGGCGGCCAAATCCGCTGCCGTCACCGGCGAATCATCGGCTTTGGAGGTGACGGCCACGTCGGCACGCCAGAACGGCAATATCACTTCACCAGCCTGACGAGCCAGTTCAATCACAGGGGCAATAAACGGGTGGCCTAAAAAAAGCTCGCTCATGCGGTAAACGCTCCACGCTGGGTCAACAGGTCTCGTACCAGGTACAGCGCGGCCAGGGCACGGCCTTCGCTGAATTGCTCGTTCTGCGCGAGCATCGACAGCTCGCGCAGATTGACCCGGTCCACACGCATCGGCTCAGGTTCATCGCCTTCCAGGCGCTCTTCATAAAGATCGGTGGCCAATACCACCTGGATTTTCTGGCTCATGTAGCCAGGCGACAGCGACAGTTCGGTGAGGTGTTCCAACTGACGTGCGCCGTAACCAGCCTCTTCCTTGAGTTCCCGGTCTGCCGCCGCCAATACGTCTTCGCCGGGTTCGATCAAGCCCTTGGGCAAGGACAATTCGTATTCGTCGGTGCCGCCGCAGTACTCTTCCACCAGCAACGCATGGTCTGCGTCGATCATTGCTACGATCATCACTGCGCCGTAACCGGCACCGCGACCCACCAGGCGCTCGTAGGTCCGCTCGACGCCATTGGAAAAGCGCAGTTGCACTTCCTCCACGCGGAACAAACGGCTACTGGCGACTATTTCGCGGGCGAGGACGGTGGGTTTCTGGCGCATAAGCGGCTCCTTGGCGTGATCGGGTTACTATACCGTGGCTTTTCCGATTGTCTGTGTCGGATATCTTTACTTACATGAGAACGCCCCATGCCCTCTTTGCCCTGGCACGCCATCGACACTGTCCTGCTGGACATGGACGGCACCCTGCTCGACCTGCATTACGACAACCACTTCTGGATGGAACACCTGCCCCAGCGATACGCCGAACTGCACGGGGTAAGCCGGGCGATGGCCGAGATGGAGCTGCAGCCGCTGTTCGAGCGTAACGCCGGACAGTTGCAATGGTATTGCCTGGATTTCTGGAGCGCAGAACTGAAGATCCCGGTGCGCGAACTCAAACTGGAAACCGCCCACCTCATCGCCCTGCGCCCGGATGCCGACACCTTCCTGGCGGCAATCAAACAGGCCGGCAAGCGTGTGATTCTGATCACCAACGCTCATCGTGATTCGCTGTCATTGAAGTTGGAACGCATTGAACTGGCGCCGCATTTCGAACGGTTGATCAGCTCCCACGATTACGGTTTCGCCAAGGAACACCCGCAGTTCTGGGACGCCCTGCAAGCCGACCTCCGCTTCGACCCGGCCCGCACCCTGTTTATCGACGATACCCTGCCCATCCTGCGCAGTGCCCAGGCATTTGGCGTGGGGCATTTGCTGGCGGTGAAAGAACCGGATAGCAAGAAGGGGCCTAAAGACACCGCAGAATTCGCGGCAGTCGGGGATTACAGAGAACTCATCGCCGGACTCTGAACGCCAAGTGGGAGAAGATCTCTGTGGGAGCCGGGCTTGCCCGCGATGCAGGCACCGCGGTGTTTAGCTCAAACCGAGGCGATGCTATCGCGGGCAAGCCCGGCTCCCACACAAACCCGCGCCCACATTGACGCCTTCGTATTACTTGGGAATACGCAGCGTCTGGCCTGGATAGATCTTGTCCGGATGGGACAAAAGCGGCTTGTTCGCCTCAAAAATCTTGTTATACAGATTAGCGTTACCGTACACCGAGAGAGAAATAGCGCTCAGCGTGTCACCCTTTTTCACGACGACAAAAGTCGCAGCCTCGACAGCCGGCCCCGTTACAGTGATCTGATCATCCACACTGGCCACACCGGCAATATTGCCCAGCGCCAGCAAAATCTTCTCTTTCTCCTCCTGAGTGGCGACTTCACCGGTCACGGTCACCTTGTCGCCATCCACTGTGGTCTGCACGTTCGGATTACCCAGACCCACCTTGGACACGTGATCTTTCAACTGCTCACTGGCGTTCGCATTACCCGGCGTCAACAGGTCGACAATCTTTTCGCCGGCTTCCTTGATAAAGCTGAAAATACTCATAGTGCGCTCTCCTTGGTTTTTGATTTCCAGATGCCCAAGACTAGACCAGTCCTGTGGATTTGGGTTCCGACCCGGCCAAAGATCCAAACGCGCTAGAATCCCCCCGCCATTGGAATAAGACCTGGAGCGAAGATGGACATCAAACAGCTGAAATTCCTCATCGCCCTCGACGATACCCGTCACTTCGGCCAGGCGGCGGCGCGTTGCCACATTACCCAACCGACCCTGTCGATGCGCTTGCGTAACCTTGAGGAGGAGCTTGATCTGCCACTGGTCAATCGCGGCCAGCGCTTCGAAGGCTTTACCGCACCCGGTGAGCGGGTGCTGGCGTGGGCACGCACAGTGCTGGCGGCGTATGACGGCCTGCAGGCCGAAGCCGCGGCTTGTCGCGGCAACCTGGTGGGGACGTTGCGCCTGGGCGTGGTGCCGCTGTCGAGTTTCGATCCCTTGGCATTAATGCAGCAGTTGCATAAAGAACACCCAAGCCTGCGCTTTGAGCTCTCGGCGCTCAGCTCGGAGCAGATCCTTGAACAACTGGCGAGTAACCGGCTGGACCTGGGCGTGTCTTACCTGGAACGGCTGGATAACGAACGCTTCGACTCACTGGCCTTGGGCGAAACCCGCATGGGCCTGCTCTACGACCAGCGCTTCTTCTCTTTCGGCGACACGCCGTTGAGCTGGGAAGCGTTGATCAAGCTGCCGCTGGGCATGCTCACCAGTGGCATGCACTTTCGCCAGTCCATCGATCACAACTTCCACAGCCGTGGGCTCATCCCGCAACCGTTGTTACAGACCGATGCCGTCCATCAGTTGCTACAAGCGGTACACGGCGGACTGTGTTGCGCGGTAATGCCGCTGGATGGGGGCCTGGATGCACTCACCGAGCACTTGCGCCTGCAACCGATCGAAGACGCCCATACCCTCGCGCGCCTGGGGCTGATCATGCGTCGCAGCGCCCCGCGCTCAGCACTGGCGGAGGCGTGTTTCGCGCTGTATCAGAAATCGCTAACTCAATCTTGATCGACGTCATCTATCGGTAGATCAATACTGGCAATTAGACGCGACGCTTTGTCGCGCCTAGTCTAACCACTGATCAATCCGCCGGTGGTACTGCCCCATGAACGCCAAGCGTCCTGTCTGCGCGGCGCCCGCTCTCGAAACGCCAGCGCCCGTCGCCAGCCACAGCTACCAGTATTGCAATCTCGAACACACTGAATCTGCCAGCACAGCCTTGGCGGAAGAAGTGGCGTTGGCGATCGCCTACAACGACATCAGCCAAGCGGTGATGTTGGTGACGCCGACGGACTTGGAAGACTTCATTGTTGGCTTCAGCATCGGTAGCGGTATTATCGCCGACGTTAGCGACATTTATGACCTGAAACTCAGCGGCTCGGGCTCTGCCCAATATGCTCAGGTGCAAATCTCCAGCCGCGCCTTCTGGAACCTCAAGCAGCAGCGCCGCCAGTTAGCCGGCACCAGTGGCTGTGGCTTGTGCGGCGTGGAAGCCGTTGAGCAGGCCCTGCCAGACCTTCAGGTATTGCCCGGTGCGCCCTTGCCGCCCGCCGAGTGGCTCGATGGCCTGCGCCAACGCATCAGTGCCTTTCAACCCCTGGGCCAATACAGCGGCGCTGTGCATGCGGCGCTGTTCATGAACGGCCAGGGCGAATTGCTGATGGGCCGCGAAGACATCGGCCGACACAACGCGCTGGACAAGTTGATCGGCGCGTTGATCCGCCAAAAAATTCCGACCGAAGGCGGCCTGGCGATTGTGACAAGTCGTTGCAGCCTGGAGTTGATCCAGAAAGTCCTGCGCGCTGGCATCCAGACGCTGGTCAGCCTGTCGTCGCCCACCGGCCTGGCCCTGCAATGGGCCCGCCGGCATAACCTCAATCTCATCCACCTGCCGCAGAAAAGTGCGCCGCGGGTCTACAGCCCTGCGATGGAGAACCAGCCATGAGCCAGCACCACCAAGCCGACCAAACCCCGACCCCGCGCTACAAGCCCTACAAGGGCCCGGCCGGCGGCTGGGGCGCACTGATCAGCGTGGCGCAGGCCTGGCTGACCAGCGACAACGCGCTGAAAAACCTGCGCATGATGCTCAAGACCAACCAGAACGGCGGCTTTGACTGCCCGGGCTGCGCCTGGGGTGACTCGCCGGAAAGCGGCATGGTCAAGTTCTGCGAAAACGGCGCCAAGGCGGTCAACTGGGAAGCCACCAAACGCCGCGTGGATGGTGCATTCTTCGCCAAGCACAGCGTCACCGCCTTGCTGGAGCAGAGCGACTACTGGCTGGAATATCAGGGCCGCCTGACCGAGCCGATGCGCTACGACGCCGAAACCGACCGCTACAAGCCCATCAGTTGGGAGGCAGCCTTCGACCTGGTCGGCAAACATCTCAACGCCCTGCCCAGCCCGGACATGGCCGAGTTCTACACATCGGGCCGTGCCAGCAACGAAGCAGCGTACTTGTACCAGCTGTTCGTGCGCGCCTACGGCACCAACAACTTCCCGGACTGCTCGAACATGTGCCACGAAGCCAGCGGCGTTGCCCTGGCGCAAAGCGTGGGCGTCGGCAAAGGCACCGTGACCTTTGATGACTTCGAACACGCCGATGCGATTTTCGTCTGGGGCCAGAACCCCGGCACCAACCACCCGCGCATGCTCGAACCGTTGCGTGAAGCGGTCAAGCGTGGCGCCCAGGTGGTGTGCATCAACCCGCTGAAAGAGCGCGGCCTGGAGCGCTTCCAGCACCCGCAACACCCGCTGGAAATGCTCACCAACGGCGACAAACCGACCAACACCGCCTACTTCCGCCCGGCGCTGGGTGGCGACATGGCGATCCTGCGCGGCATGGCCAAGTTCCTGCTGCTGTGGGAACGCCAGGCCCAGGCCGAAGGCAAAGAGGCCGTGTTCGATCACGACTTCCTCAACGAACACACCACCAACGTGCTGGATTACCTGGGCAAGATCGACGACACCTCTTGGGAAGAAATCGTCGAGCAGTCCGGTTTGACCCTGGTCGAGATCGAGCAAGCGGCGCGCATGTACGCCAAAGGCAAGAACGTGATCATGTGCTGGGCGATGGGCATCACCCAGCACCGCCACTCGGTGCCGACCATCCAGGAAATCGCCAACCTGATGCTGCTGCGCGGCAACATCGGCCGCCCAGGCGCCGGCTTGTGCCCAGTGCGTGGCCACAGCAACGTACAGGGCGACCGCACCATGGGCATCAACGAACGTCCGCCCGTAGCGTTTCTTGACGCCCTGGAGCGCCGCTTCCAGTTCCAGGTGCCACGTGTCAACGGCCACAACGTGGTCGAAGCGATTCACGCCATGCTCGAAGGCCGCGCTAAAGTATTTATCGGCCTGGGCGGCAACTTCGCCCAAGCCACGCCGGACAGCCCGCGCACCTTCGAAGCACTGCGCAATTGCGACCTGACGGTGCAGATCAGCACCAAACTCAACCGCAGCCACCTGATGCACGGCAAAGACGCGCTGATCCTGCCGTGCCTGGGCCGTACCGACATCGACATCCAGGCCGAAGGCCCGCAAGCGGTGACGGTGGAAGACTCGTTCAGCATGGTCCACGGTTCCAACGGCCAGTTGCAGCCGCTGTCGAAGCTGATGAAATCCGAGCCGGCTATCCTGGCCGGTATCGCTGCCGCCACCCTGGGCACTAAGCCAGTGGATTGGAACTGGCTGGTGGCCGACTACAGCCGCATCCGCGACCTGATCGCCGACACCATCCCCGGCTTCAAGGATTTCAACGAGAAGATCAAGCATCCGGGCGGCTTCTACCTGGGCAACTCCGCCGGTGCACGCCGCTGGAACACGCCATCGGGTCGCGCCAGCTTCCGCCCGAACATCCTGCCCAAGGACTTGATCCACGAACGCACCCACGCGACGGGCAAGGTGCCGGACCTGATCATGCAATCGATGCGCTCCCACGATCAGTACAACACCACCATCTATGGCCTGGACGACCGCTACCGTGGGGTCAAGGGTCAGCGTGACGTGCTGTTCGTCAACGAAGCCGACATCATCCGCCTAGGTTTCAAGCCGGGGCAGAAGGCCGACATCGTGTCGCTGTGGGAAGACGGTCGCGAGCGCCGCGTGAAGGGCTTTACCTTGCTGGCGTTTGATATTCCGGCTGGGCAGGCTGCAGCCTACTACCCGGAAGTGAACCCGCTGGTGCCGCTGGAAAGCACGGGGGATGGCAGCCATACGCCGACGTCGAAGTTCGTGGCGATCCGCTTGGAAGCGGCGAGCGACAATGGGCTGATCATGGCGCGCTCTGCATAAATCTCCGGGCACAAAAAAGGCCGCTTTTGCATAAAAAGCGGCCTTTCCGAAGTAGTTAAAGACTCACTAAATCGACTTAAGTTCCCTAGCCAAAACAGTAACTTAGAGAATTGTGTACAACTCGTGTTACTGGTCGGATTTCTATTGTCACCTTCTCGATACAGCCTCAGGATCGCGCCGTCATCCTCTTGAGGTCTCCCCTAATGAAGTTCTCCTCGATTCTCTTGTTGTCCCTTGGCCTGGTCAGTGGCGCAGCCATGGCCGGTGGCACCACCGAAGCCGGTGTGGGCGGCGCATTGGGCGGGGTTCTAGGCTCGGTTGTCGGCCAGCAGATCGGCGGCAACACCGGCTCGACCATCGGCGCCGCCCTGGGCGGCGCAGGCGGCAGCGCGGTGGGTGCGGACAAACGCAGCCGTGGTGAAGCAGCCATTGGCGGCGCTCTGGGCGCGGCGGGCGGCAACGTGGTAGGCCGCAGTGTCGGCGGCAGCACCGGTGCACTGATCGGTTCAGCGGCCGGCGGTGGTGCAGGTGGCGCGCTGGGTAACTACATGGGCAACAAGAGCGATGACGATGATCGTCGTTCGCGTGGCCGTGATGGTCGTCGTTACGACCGTGATGACCATCCGGGCCGCGGCCATGCCTATGGTCATCGCAAGAACAAGCATCACTACCGTCACCGGTAAGGGCTGAGGGTGTAGGCGTTCGCGCCTACACCACTAACCGCTGCAACGCCTCGCGCAACATCCCCGGAATCGTCACCGGCTGGTTCGAACCCCGATCCACAAACACATGCACGAAGCGCCCCGCCGCACAGGCCTCGTCTTCGCCAGCCTTGAACACTGCCAATTCGTACTGCACTGAACTATTACCCAGTTTGCCCACCCGCAAGCCGATTTCAATGCGTTCGGGAAAGGCGATCGACGCGAAATAATCACACGCCGAACTCACCACGAATCCCACCACCTCACCGTCATGAATATCCAGACCACCTTGCTCGATCAGGTAGGTATTCACCGCCGTGTCGAAGAAACTGTAGTAGGTCACGTTGTTCACATGACCATACACATCGTTGTCGTGCCAGCGCGTAATGATCGGCTGGAAGTGCAGGTAATCGGCGCGTTGAGGCACTGAGTCGGGCATCGGTTCATCTCGCTAAAGTGAGTTACAGGTCATTCAAATGGGCCTGGGCCCACTCGCGCACCTCGGCATACGGATAATCTTCCAGCGCAGCAAAACCCGGAATGCCTCGCGCCTTCAACTTGGTAAACAACGGCACACTGATGCCGCCGAGGAAACGTGTCAGGCGTTCCGCCCCAGGCAAATGGCCGGTGTGTTCATGATGCCTGTGGATAAAATCACCGCACAGCCCCATGAAGTTTTTATCCACAAGCGCTGGCAAACCGGGTGGTGGCGCAAGGTGCGCAACATGGCCGTGGCACACCGAGCAATGCCCACAACGTTGGGGCGCGTTTTCATCGCCAAAATACTGTGCCAGGCGTTGGCCCAGGCAGCGTTCGGTGGCGAACAGATCCAGCATGGCGTGAATCCGCGCGACTTCGCCCACCTCATGCTGCTTGAAGCCTGTGTATAACTGTTTGCTCAATACATCAGCGTCAAAATCGGCATCAAGCAGACTGTAAACCTCAGTCATCTGCTTGCTCTCAAGCTCGATCAGGCCTTGCTCCTGGAAGTAATCCAGCGCCTTCACCACTCGACCGCGCTCGGCATTGTGCTGTTGATAAAGCGCGTCGAAATCCACCGTCGCCCAGGTTTTCGCCCGCTTGCACACGTCGATGATCGCCGCGACAAACTGCTGCCGCTCACCGGAGAAGCGCGCGAGCAAAGCCTCAGGTTCAACCAAGTACTTGAAGCGGTACTCGGCATAAAAAGCGTAGCGCGGCGCAATGACGCCCTTGAGTTCCAATTGCACCAGCAGCGTCTTCAACGGCAGCTCGCGGATGTTGCTGTGGTCCGACAGGGATCGGAGCAAAAACTCCCACTGCCCATCGGCCCGAGCAGCCTGCAACTCTTCCAGCACCCGCCGAATGCCCTCCTGCTCCGGCGTATCGCCATACACAAAGTTTTCCAGCACGTTGAGGCTGTCGCGGTTGGCCAGCACCAGGCAATCGGAAGGTTGCCCATCACGCCCCGCGCGGCCGATTTCCTGGCTGTAGTTCTCGATGGATTTGGGCAGGTCGAAGTGCAACACATTGCGGATGTCACTCTTGTCGATGCCCATGCCGAACGCGATGGTGGCGACGATGCAATGGGAGCGCCCACTCATGAAGCGCTGCTGGATACCCTCGCGTTTATCGTGAGGCAAACCCGCGTGATAGGCCTCGGCCTGGATGCCGTTGCGGTTCAGGTGCTCGGCAATCTGCTCGGCGGTTTTCTGCAACGTGACGTAGACGATGCTCGGCTGGCCGGCACGCTCGCTCATCCACTGCACCAGCCGACGACGCTTGTCCGCACCACTGACCGGCTCCACCAACAGGTTGAGATTGGGCCGGTAGAAGCCCGTGGTAACCACATCGCCCGGAGCAATGGCGAACTTAGCCTGCATGTCGGCAATCACCTTGGGCGTCGCTGTAGCCGTCAACAACAGCGCTTGTGGGATATTGAACTGACGCTGGTAGTCCGGCAGTTTCAAATAATCCGGACGGAAGTTGTGGCCCCACTCGGAAATACAGTGCGCCTCGTCCACCACCAACAGCGAGATCTGCACGCTTTGCAGGAAGTTACGAAATCGCTCGTTCTTCAAACGCTCCACGGAAATCATCAGGATCTTCAACTCGCCCGAACGCGCGCGGGCCATCACATCATTGGCGTCCTCGCGGCTTTGCGCCGAATCGATACTGCCCGCCGAGATACCGTGGCGCTGCAAGAAACCCAGTTGGTCCTGCATCAGCGCCAGCAGCGGCGACACCACCAGCGTCAGGTGCGGCAGCAACACCGCCGACAGCTGATAGCACAGGGACTTGCCTGACCCCGTAGGAAAAATGGCCGCAGCCGAACGGCCGGCCAGTACGGCGCTGACCGTTTCTTCCTGGCCCAGACGAAACTGTGAAAAACCGAAGACCTGCTGGAGGGTGTCGTGCATAAGCTGTCACTCCATTGACCGCTGAGTAGGCTCAAAAACATAGCCTGGGAATCTCAGCGAATCGAGAAAGGTCGCAAGGAAAAAAGAGACAGGATGATACACAGGGTGCAGCAATGGCCTTGGGCCAAATTCGACAAGTTCGACTGTGGCTGTAGGAACACCACAAACCAAATGTGGGAGGGGGCTTGCCCCCGATTGCGATGGATCAGACACACATATCTGACTGATCCAACGCTATCGGGAGCAACCCCCCTCCCACATTTCAGAACTGCACTACAGCTGAATCAGCGATTCTGCACCCGCTCAATCGCCGTGTCATACACCGGGTTGGCCTTCTGTTCCTTGGCCAACTGGTAGTGACGCAACGCATCCGGGAACTGCCCCGCCGCTTCGTAGATCCGCGCAATGTTGTAATAAGCACCTGCACGCACGGTGGCAGCATTGGCGCCGGTGGCGAGGGCGATAGCCTTGCGGTTAGCCCAGATCGACTCGGCAGTGTTGCCGGCTTTCTGATACGCCAGGCCGAGGTTGCCGTAGGCTTTGCCAAAGCCATTGTCCAGTTCGATGGCCTGGCGGAACAGGTCGATCGCCTCGTCCAACTTGCCCGCCTGGTAGGCCGCTTCACCCTGCAGGTTCAGGCGCTTCGCATCGGTTTGTACGGAAGAGCTGACGGTGACCGCGGTGACCGCCACGCTGTCATCCAGCAGCGGTTTGACTTCGTTCAGAACATTCGCGGCATTCACTGTCACGCCACTGAAGGTGTTGATGTCCTGGAAGTCGCCGCTGCCGGTCATGCGGAACACCGTCCACAGGTTGCCGCTGCGGTTTTTAGGCACGTAGTAGGTACGCACCAGCGATTGCCCCATGTACACGAACACCTTGGCTTCGCTGTCGGACAACTGGCGCGAGCCTGGGTTGCCGCCATTGCTGTAGTCGTGCACGGCATAGACGTAGCTTTCGCCGTAGTGTTTTTTCTGCAGGGTGATGGTTTCCGGTCCGTAGCTGTCGGTGTCATCCACATCCAACTCGGCGTCGGTACCCTTCTGGTTCTCGAAATAGATGTTATTGCCGGGGAAGATCATGTGGGAGTCGAGGTCACTCGGCGTCTTGCCCCACGTCAGCACCACACGCAGGCCGTCGAGGTTCTCCATCACCGGGCTGATAGCGTAGGTCATGCCTTTGCACGGGCATTTCACCACGAGGTTGGAATAGCCGGGCTTCTTGATGATCAGCAGGCTTGAGGCGTCGTCAGCGGCTTCGCTGTTCAGCGTGACCTGACCCTGGCCGTTGGTGCGGCCCACCACGTTCTGCGCGCCGTTACGTTGCAGCAACACTTCGGCGTCGGCAATTTTCTGGTCCTTGACCACCGCACTGAGTACTTCAATCGGCAATTGCTCGGCCTGGACCGAAAACGCCACCGCACACAATGACATCGCCGAGGCGACACGCAGCAAACCCATGCTTAACTCCCTTTAAGTAGTGGGCGGAATCGCCCTACAAGATTTTGCGGTGAAACATACGCTGAAATCAGGCGACTGGCAGACTTTTTGTACAGAATGTGACGTGGTTTTTATCCCGCCTGCCCACTGAAGCATTGCGCTACAATCAAGCCTTGCTAACCAGGAGTACGCTGCCATGAGCGAACCGACGTTTGAGCAAAAACAGGATCACTATCACAAGATCCGCCGTTCCAATTACCTGGCCAGCCTGCGCCTGGAAGGGTTCGACACCCAACCGGCCGACGTCGACAAACCCTTGCCGACCCGCGAAGCCGTTCTTGCCAAGTACCGCAACAGCCCACGCTGATGCTCGACAAATACGGGGTGGGCCAGGATCCGTACTGCTATTCCGGTAGCAGCGTCCTGCGCAACCGCCTCGATTTGCTCGACGAAGCCCGCTTGCATCAAGCCGAGCGGGAATTATCCGAAATTGCCGTAGGCAACCTCCCTCTCTTCCCGCCACCTTACGACCTCGACCGTCTGCAACATATCCACCGCACCCTGTTCGGCGACCTCTACGACTGGGCCGGCGAACTGCGCAGCGTCAACATCCAGAAGGGCGACACGCTGTTCTGCACCCCGGAACGCATCCCACCGGAAGCGGCGAAGGTCATCCGGCGCATGCAAGACGCGCACTGGTATGTCGGTGTGAGTCAGGCTGAGCTGGTAACGCGCATTGCCGAAGCCTACGGCGACCTCAACGTCATCCACCCCTTCCGCGAAGGCAACGGCCGGGCGCAGCGGATCTTGTTCGAGCAGATCATCGTGAATGCAGGGTTTTCGGTGAATTGGTGGCTGGTGAAACACGCCGCGTGGATACCGGCGAATATTGACGCGGTGGGGTGTGATTATCGGGGCTTGGAGGCGATTTTTGAGCGGTGTATCAGCAGGCCTGCCAGCGCCTGATCGAACCACGAACGATTAAACCATCTGTTTATTGCCCGAGCGCACAGTCCGCCGCCCACCAACGCATCCGCGCTGCCACTGACTTACTGGAAACCTTCTCCTGCCTGACCTTCGAACACTCGGACCTCAAAGACATCTCCCACATCACCAACGATGACGCGGTAAGCCAAAAGAAACGCGACGTCATTGACGTTTTTCGCGAGCAAGCTCGCGCCTAAAACTGACCCGCTTGCCTGTTAAATCACTGCCAAGCCACAAACGCCGGAAACGCCTGTAGGAAACCTCCAAAAAAAGCGACATCCCCTTCCCAAACTGCTCCAAACGCCCGCTTGCCCCTCTACAGAAGTTACCCGTAGCTGAATGAAAATAGCGCGGTTTCAACTTTCTCGGCAGAAACCTGTGAACATCGAAAGGACTCAACACATCGGCCCGGCAAGCTTCGTAGATATCACGCTGGAGACATCATCATCGATCTGGATGCCAGTGTGAGAGGAGGCATAGGGCCTCGGCGGTCAACACTCTCAATGCATGTCTACTCGGACGAGTCTTAGTGACATGGCCCTTTACCTTCAATCCGCTTCCTTTCTCATTATCTATTTGGTGCTGCACCACCAAATCACAGACCCAATACTCAGAAAGCACTTCGCAGTCACATGTCTTACAACAGGCCTTATTTTGACGTTCCTACTACCCTATGTAGCGGTGATCCTCAGAATGCCCCTCCTGCCTGTCTTTGTATTCCTGATAGGCTTGGCTCTCTTCATCACTCGAAACAAATACCGACGCCAACGCAACCAGCCCCTTCATCCACTCCTGCGCGCACCCACCATGAACCTCGCCCCCAACTTCCCCGAAGACTCCGTCATGCAACAACTCCTGCAGCTGCTGCACGAAGAAATCGGCCTGCCGAAACACAAGACGATCCGCCTGCAAACCTCAATCAACTTCGACCTCGGCTGCGACGGCAGTGAGGCCAAGCAACTGATGGATGCACTGGAGCAGGAATTTGCGCTCGACCTGGGCGACTTCGACACTTATCGTTACTTCAACCCGCCGGGGTTCGACGTGTTTCTCAAGCGTCGCGCCAAGGGGCGCGGCGAAAAAGTGCCGCTGACCATCGGCATGCTCTACCTGGCCATCCAGACCCACAGATGGGACACGCAGACGCTGGAAAACCTGAGCTGAAACACAAGGACCTTACATGGACGTCACGATGGGCCTGCTGGCCGCCCTGCTCTGGGGCGGCACCGATTTTCTCGTGGGTCTCAATGCCCGAGCCGTGGGCGTTAAACGCGCGGTGTATTTCGGCCAAGCCCTGGGTTTCCTGATCATGACCCTGTTACTGGTCATTCTCCCAAGCCTCCTGTTCAAATCCCTGGAAGCTGCGCTGAGCGTCTGGCTCCTGGGCATCGCCGCCGCCCTGCTCACTGTCTCCGGCGCCCTGGCGCTGTCCAAGGCCTTCGCCCTCGGCAAAGCAGCCATTGTCGCGCCGCTCGTGACGTCCTACGGCGTGGTGACTACCTTGCTGTCCTGGGCCAGCGGTGAGGACATCAGCCTGACGCAACTGGGTTGCATCGCCTTGTGCGTGATCGGCGTGATCCTCTCCAGCCTGCACAAGGACAACGGTGTTCCCCACAACAACCCACGCCTGTCCATCGCCTACGCCATGCTCGCCGCTTTGCTGTATGGCACCAGCTTCTGGCTGCAAGGCCGCTACACCCTGCCAGCGCTTGGGCCGATCACCATGCTCTGGCTCGGCTACCTGGTGGGGCTGTGCGTGCTGGTGATGATGGTGCTGAAGATCAAAGACGGCCTGAAAATTCCACCGCTGAAAAACTGCGCGACGCTGACCGGGGCGAGCTTGATGAACCTGGGTGGGTTCTCGGCGTTTTCGTGGGGAGCGATGGCAGGTTCGGTGTCGGTGGTGACGGTGATCAGTACATTGTCGGGCGGGATCGCGGCGATTCTGGGGTTTGTGTTTTTCAAGGAGCGGTTGTCGCCGGTGCAGGTCTTGGGCGTTGTGCTGGTGCTGGTCGGCGCGGTGGTTTTGCATATCGTCGACTAAGTGTTCGCGCACAAAAAAGCCGCCTCAAGAGGCGGCTTTTTCACAACGCTCGAATCTTACAACTTAGGACCCGCAGCCTTGATCGCATCGCTCACTTCAAACTTCTTGAAGTTTTCGATGAACAGACCCGCCAGCGCCTTCGCCGCTTCGTCATACGCAGCCTTGTCAGCCCAGGTATTACGTGGGTTCAACAGGCTGGTCTCAACGCCTGGCACAGCCAGTGGCACGTCGAGGTTGATGGTGTCGAGGTGTTCGGTTTGTGCACCGATCAACGCACCGCTCTGGATCGCTGCGATGACGCCGCGAGTAGTCGGGATGTTGAAGCGCTTGCCGACGCCGTAGCCGCCGCCGGTCCAGCCGGTGTTGACCAGGTAGACCTTGGAGCCGAAGCCACGGATGCGCTTGATCAGCAGTTCAGCGTATTCGCCAGCCGGGCGCGGGAAGAACGGTGCGCCGAAGCAGGTGGAGAAGGTCGACTTGATGCCGCCGCCGGAACCCATTTCGGTCGACCCCACCAGTGCGGTGTAGCCGGAGAGGAAATGGTAGGCCGCTTGTTCTTCGCTGAGGATGGACACAGGTGGCAATACGCCGGTCAGGTCGCAGGTCAGGAAGATCACTGCGTTTGGCTCGCCGCCCAGGTTCTTCTCGGAACGCTTGGCAACGTGCTCCAGCGGGTAGGCGGCACGGCTGTTCTGCGTCAGGCTGACGTTGGTGTAGTCGGCGTGCTTGGCATCGTCGATCACCACGTTTTCCAGCACGGCGCCGTGCTTGATGGCTTTCCAGATGACGGGCTCGTTCTTCTCGGACAGGTCGATGCACTTGGCATAGCAACCGCCTTCGATGTTGAACACCACGCCTTCGCCCCAGCCGTGTTCGTCGTCACCGATCAGGTAACGGCTTTCGTCGGCGGACAGGGTGGTTTTACCGGTGCCCGACAGACCGAAGAACAGGGTCACGTCGCCTGCTTCGCCAATGTTGGCAGCGCAGTGCATCGGCAGCACGTCGGAAGCCGGCAGCAGGAAGTTCTGCACCGAGAACATGGCTTTTTTCATTTCACCGGCGTAACGCATGCCGGCGATCAGCACTTTCTTCTGGGCGAAGTTGAGGATCACGCAACCGTCGGAGTTGGTGCCGTCACGCTCAGGCACGCACTCGAAGTTGGCCACGTTAAGCACTTGCCACTCTTCACGACCGGCCGGGTTGTACTGGGCCGGATTGATGAACAGGCAACGACCGAACAGGTTCTGCCAGGCAGTCTGGGTGGTCATTTTCACAGCCAGGTAGTGGTCTTCGGAAGCCCCTACGTGAACGTGGGAAACGAAGTGCTCTTGCGCGTTGTTGAACGCCTCGACGCGAGCCCACAGGGCATCGAACTTGTCGGCCGGGAACTTGCGGTTGATCGGGCCCCAGGCGATAGCGTCCTGGGTAGTAGGCTCTTCAACGATGAAACGGTCGACCGGCGAACGGCCAGTACGGTGACCGGTTTCGACGACCAGCGCGCCAGTATCGGCGAGCACGCCTTCACCACGCTGCAGGGCTTCTTTAACCAGATCGTCAACACTCAGATCGGTGTATACGGCGTTGTTGGCTTGCGTCATGAGGTTCCCCGTCGGCCTATGGCCGAGTGCTCCAAACGTTTTGTAGTAGAAAGTTGCGCACTACTACCGCGAAAAAAGTGGGCCGGATTATGCCAGAAAAGCCCAAAAAGAGTAGGGCCCTCCCGTCAGAACTGCGCTAATCCGGCGTTTGTCAGGTGATTTACCTGTGCTTAAACGTTTTAGTGGCGGGTGTCGGAAGGGGTGTCGATGCCTGCACCGGCGAACAATTGGGCGACGTCGGCGGCATCGAACAGGTAGCGCTGGTTGCAGAACTGGCAGTCAATCTCGATATGCCCGCCGTGCTCCACTACCAAATCCTGCGCATCTTCCAGGCCCAGGCTGACCAAGGCGTTGGCCGAGCGCTCGCGCGAGCAGCTGCAATGGAAACGCAGGCCCTGTTCGTCGAACAGCCGCACGGCCTCTTCGTGGTACAGGCGATGGAGAATGGTTTCGTTATCCAGGCCCAGCAGTTCTTCAGCTTTCAGGGTGTCGGCCAGTGCGATGATGTGGCGCCAGCTTTCAGCACGATCATCGTCGTCCTTGATGCGGTCAGCCGGCAACTGCTGCAGCAACAGGCCACGGGCACGCTTGCCGTCAGCGTTAAGCCAGAACTTGGTGCCGACTTGCTGGGACATTACGAAATAGTTGGTGAAGCAATCCGACAGGGTTTCGCCGTCCAGGTCGACGATGCCTTGATAGCGCTGGCCCTCGGTCGGATCGACGGTGATGGCCAACACGCCGTTGGCCATCAGGTCAGACAAGGTGGCGTCCGGGGCAATCTGGTCGGCTTCGTAACGGGCCAAACCACGGATTTCACGCTCGCTTGAGCATTCGATCATCAGCATCGGCACCGGACCCTCGGAACGCGCCTGCAGGATCAGCAACCCATCGAATTTCATGGTGCCCACCAGCAGCGCCGCCGCCGCCATCAGCTCACCGAGCAATTGCGCGACCGGCTCCGGATAGGGGTGCTTGGCGAGGACTTCGGCGTAGCTGCGCTCCAGCGAGACCAGTTCGCCGCGGGCGTCGTTCTCGTCGAAGATGAAGCGTTGGGTGAAGTCGGTATCCGGTAGATCAGTCATAGGTCTGGGTATCTGAATTGATGACAAATTGATTACAAGGTTTATAGAATTAAACGCTTTAGCACCATTTTGGTGCGATTTTCTAGAGCCGTGGGGGACAGTTTATGAACAATCCGGGTTTGTTCCAAGCCAAGTGGAACCTCGGGCGATGGGCCTTTTGCAATCTACTCGCTATCGGACTGCTGTGTTTTTGGCTGTGGCCCACGGGGCAGATGCTGTGTGTGCTTTTCGACGAGTGGCTGTTTCATCTGCTCAATGACCCGCTGGCAAGCAACTCGACCTGGCTGCACGTATGGGCTGTCGCCAGTTTGCGACCGTTCGACGCGGTGGTTGGAGTGATTCTGCTGTCGCTGTTGATTCGCGGCGACTGGGTATTCAAGGCCGTGCAGGTGCGCCAGGCACTGCTAGGTTTTATTGGCATTCTGCTGCTCTTGCTGTTTATCCGCATGCTGTTTTCCAAATTCGCTGCGCATATGGGCTGGCAACACAGTAGCCCGTCAATGGTGATCAGCGGAGCGATCCAGATGAGCGACTTCTTCCCGGGGCTGGAGAAAACCTGGGAGTTGAAGGACCGTTCGAGCCAGAGTTTTCCAGGCGATCACGCTTCGGTGCTGTTGATCTGGGGGATGTTCATGACGGTGTTCGCCAAGCGCATCGGCCAGGTGCTGGTGATCTGGGGCCTGGCACTGTTGTTCATGATGCCGCGCCTGGTGGCGGGCGCGCATTGGGGCCAGGATGACTACATTGGCGGTGTATTGCTGGCGCTGTTGGCGTTGGGGTGGGGGTACTACACGCCGTTTGCGGCGAAGGTATCGAGTGGGTTGTTGCGGGTGACGGCGCCGGTGTTTGGGCTGCTTCAACACCTGCCGCTGATTGGTCGATTGAGTGTGGTTCGCCCAGCATGATGGCCAAGGGTGAGGGAGCTTGCTCCCTCACTGTCGCAGTCAGTCATCATTGCCACTGCCGCGAAACTTGAACAGATCACGACGCTGCTTCTTGCTCGGCTTGCCATCCGTGGTCATGCCTGTGGCGCCCGCCTTGCGCATTGCCGCCGCATTTTCACGCTTGGCAATGCTGGCTTCGGTCTCGGTGTACAACGCCTGCGCTTCAGGCGCGCCACGGCGCACGATGGAAAGCGCCTGAACCACGACTGTCTTTTCATCAAACCCGACACGAATCTGGAATTCATCGCCGATGCGCGGTTCCTTGCCTGGCTTGCAGCGCTCGCCGCGATGGTGCACCTTGCCACTCTCGATAGCAGCTTTGGCCAGGGCGCGGGTTTTATAGAACCGTGCCGCCCATAACCACTTGTCCAATCGGACCTTTTCTTCCTCTTCCTGCTTTTGAGCCACTTGAATTCCTCGCTCTGAAAAATGTCGCAACTTTACCGTTGAAACCCTTCGACGCATAAACCCCAAGGCTCACCTAAGATACGCCAGGTACACCCTGTTTTCGCGAGGATACGCCGTGACCGACTTTCCCATTTCACTCACCTCGCCCGACCAGCGGTGCGTGGGCTGCCAGCAAAGCGAGCCCTTGGGCTTTGATTTCGCTTTCGCTTACCAGCCTATCGTAGACCTTCGGGATCATTCTATTTTCGCCCACGAAGCCTTGGTGCGGGGTACGCAAGGTGAAGGCGCGTTGTCGGTACTTGAACAGGTCAATGAACACAACCGTTACCGCTTCGACCAGCGTTGCCGTACACAGGCCATTGCCGGGGCTGCTGCATTGGGGATGCAAACCCGCTTATCCATCAACTTCATGCCCAATGCCGTATATCGGCCTGAGCTCTGTATTCGCAGCACCCTGGAAGCGGCGCAGGCACATAACTTTCCGCTGGACCGCTTGATTTTCGAGACTCTGGAACACGAGCACATAGATAACTATCGCCATTTGACGAATATTCTGCGTGAATACCGCGAATTCGGCTTCATGACCGCCATCGACGATTTCGGCGCGGGCTATTCGGGGCTGAATCTGCTGGCCGATTTCCAACCTGACTTGATCAAACTCGACATGGCGCTGATCCGCGATGTCGACCAGGACCGTGTCCGCCAGGTGATCGTCCAGGGGATTGTCACAATCTGTGAGCAGTTGGGGGTTACTGTCATCGCCGAAGGCATCGAAAGTGCCGGCGAGCGCGACTTCCTGTTCGATTGCGGAATATTTCTGATGCAGGGCTACTGGTTCGCCAGGCCCGCATTCAAAGCGTTGGCCGAGGTTTCTCCTCAGGCCTGGGCGAATTAACCGGTTACCCATATTGAAGACATTTGACCATTTGACCGTTGTGGGTCTGCGTGAGTGGGTGGCACTTCCCGACTTGGGAGTGGCAGGCCTGCGCGCGAAGATCGACACCGGCGCCAGCACCTCAAGCCTGCACGCTACCGATATCGAGCCGTTTGAGCGCGACGGTGAAAAGTGGGTGCGTTTTACCGCGCACCTGGGCAGCGTTGTGCAACTGCGTCACCGCCGCTGCGAAGCACCCTTGGTGACGATGAAAACCATCAAAAGCTCCAACGGCCACGCCCAGGTGCGTTATGTCATCAGCACCACGCTGGCGCTGGGTGACCGGGTGTGGCGGGTGGAGTTCACCCTGGCCTGCCGCAAAGCCATGCGTTACCGGCTGTTGCTGGGCTCCAAAGCCTTGATTGACGGCCAACTGGTGGTCAACCCCGGCATCAAGTACGTTCAAGACAAGCCGGTGTTCCCGGTCTCTACTCTTTCTGTCCCAGGTGCTGCATGAAGATTGCTGTGCTGTCGCGAAACCCGCGTCTGTATTCCACCCGCCGCCTGGTTGAGGCCGGCACCGAACGTGGCCACGAAATGGTGGTGATCGACACGTTGCGTGCCTATATGAACATTGCCAGCCACAAGCCGCAGATCCACTACCGGGGCAAGCCGCTGGAGGGGTTTGATGCCGTGATCCCTCGCATTGGTGCCTCAGTAACGTTTTATGGCTGCGCGGTCTTGCGTCAGTTTGAAATGATGGGGGTGTTTCCCCTTAATGAATCGGTCGCCATAGCCCGTTCACGGGACAAGTTGCGTTCGCTACAGTTGTTGTCGCGCCGAGGTATCGGCCTGCCGGTGACTGGCTTTGCCCACTCCCCCGATGACATCCCCGACCTGATCGACATGGTCAACGGAGCCCCCCTGGTGATCAAGGTGCTGGAAGGCACCCAGGGTATCGGCGTGGTGCTCTGTGAAACCGCGACGGCGGCCGAATCCGTGATCGAGGCGTTCATGGGTCTCAAGCAGAACATCATGGTTCAGGAGTACATCAAGGAAGCCGGCGGTGCGGATATCCGCTGCTTTGTGGTGGGCGACAAGGTGATTGCGGCGATGAAACGCCAGGCCAAGCCGGGGGAGTTCCGCTCCAACCTGCACCGTGGCGGCAGCGCCAGCCTGATCAAGATCACCCCGGAAGAACGCATGACCGCGCTGCGGGCAGCCAAGGTGATGGGGTTGAGCGTGGCAGGCGTGGATATCCTGCGCTCCAATCACGGGCCATTGGTGATGGAGGTGAATTCGTCACCGGGCTTGGAAGGCATTGAAACCACCACCGGCAAGGACGTGGCAGGGATCATCATTCAGCATCTGGAGAAGAATGGCGGGCCGAATATGACCAGGACCAAGGGCAAGGGCTGATAAGAAACGGCGTTTGAAACAACGCAAAACCAATGTGGAAGCGGGGTTGCTCGCGAAGGCGTAGTGTCAGTCAGACCACCTGTGACTGATACACCGCTTTCGCGAACAACCCCGCTCCCACCTATGGCCTGCGTTGTTGCTTAGACCGCGTCTCGGGGTAGCATCAGGCCAAGCGGCAAGCGTACCCGCGCTTCCAGGCCACCCTCTTCTCGATTGCGCAGCTCAACATTGCCGCCATGCATCGATGCAATCCGCCGCACAATCGCCAGCCCCAATCCGGTTCCCTTGCCACCTCGTGCACGGTCGCCGCGGGTGAAGGGGTTGAAGATACCTTCCAACTCGTCCGGGTCGATGCCTGCGCCCCGGTCCATCACGCTCAGCACCACATAAGGTGCAGCACTGTCGCCGGACACATACGCCGCCACTTCTACATCGGAACCGGCGTGATGCAAGGCGTTGCCGATCAGGTTGTTCAACAGGCGCTTCATCGATACCCGACGCAAGGCAAACGGCTGGATCGGCTCCAGGCGCATGCGCACCTGCTCACCATTCTGGTTGTAGGGCGCGACCACCTCACGCACCAAGTCCGTCAGGTCGACTTCTTCCACCACTTCATCACGGCCATCCCGGATAAACGCCAGGAACTGGTCGAGAATCGCATCCATGTCCTCGATGTCGCGGACCATGTCATCGGTGAGGTCCGTATGGTTGCCCATCAACTCCAGAGACAAGCGCAGTCGCGTCAACGGTGTGCGCAAGTCATGGGACACCCCCGCCAGCATCAACTCGCGCTCGCGCCCGGCCTGTTCGACGTCTTCCGCCATCTGGTTGAACGCGCCGTACACCTCGGTCATCTCGCTGGGCGTGTCGCTGACCGGCAAGCGCACGCTGCGCCCCTGGCCCAATTGACGGGCGGCGAACACAAGGCGTTTAAGCGGCTGGTTGAGCTGGCGCACGAAAATCCACGCCGACGCCGTTGACAGCAAGCCGATCGCCAGGAACCAACCCAACACGTTCCAAATCTTCTGCCCCCGAAGCGGATGCGGGTACAGCGGCACTTTCAGCCAGTCCTCGCCCAGGCTTGGCGCACGCACCCACAATGCCGGCGACACATGCATGCGCAGCCGTACCTCGGTGTCTTCACCCAGTTCGGCCTGCATCTGGCGTTGGTAGATTTCACTGTAGGGCCAATGCTGCTCGCCCTCCGGCACTCCCGCACCGGCGACACGTACCAGGGTCGCGGCCTTGGCGATCTTCTCGCGGTTCTCAGGGTCTGCCGCCCAATAGGCGCGCAGCGTCAGGGCGACACCGTGGCTGTATTGTCGATCCACCAGCACGTCCTCGTTCATCAACAGATAAACCAGTGTGAGTGCCTTGGAAAACAGAACGACGATCAGCACCAGCCAGAGGGTGCGGGAGAAGAAACTTTGGGGGAACCACAGCGGGGTTTTCATAGAAGACTGCTAGATACCTTGCAGAAACGAGCGGCGCTCGCAGAATTGCAGACGCCGGGCATCCCGTCGACCCTCATGGAGTCAAACGCCAGGATGCCCGTCCCTGCAAATCACCGGTCAACTGGTTTTATTGCCGTCCGGAACAAACACATAACCGACGCCCCACACCGTCTGGATATACCGCGGCTTGGACGGGTCCGGCTCGATCATCCGACGCAGACGGGAGATCTGTACGTCGATGGACCGCTCCAGCGCATCCCATTCCCGGCCACGGGCGAGGTTCATCAGCTTGTCGCGAGTCAGCGGCTGGCGAGCGTTCATCACCAGGGCCTTGAGCACGGCGAATTCGCCGGTGGTCAGCATGTGCACTTCATCGCCACGCTTTAGCTCACGGGTCGCCAGCGACAGTTCGTAGTCGCCAAAGGTGACGCTTTCGTCTTCGCTGCCTGGTGCGCCCGGTACCGGGGCTGCCTGGCGACGCAACACGGCCTTCACCCGCGCCATCAGCTCGTCAGGGTTGAAAGGCTTGGCCAGGTAGTCATCGGCGCCCAGTTCGAGGCCCTTGATGCGACTCAGCTCATCACCCTTGGCGGTGAGCATGATGATTGGAATCTGGTTGTTTGCGCCGCGCAGGCGTTTGCAGGCGGTCAGGCCGTCTTCGCCGGGCAGCATCAGGTCGAGTACGACCAGGTTGAAGACTTCACGCCCCAACAGGCGGTCCATCTGCTCGGTGTTCGGCACCGCACGGGCGCGATAGCCCTTGGAGTTGAAGAAACGCTCCAGCAGGCTGCTCAGCCCCGGATCGTCGTCAACGATGAGAATTTTTTCGCCTTCAGCAGTTTGTGCAGTGCTGCTCATTAGATGCTCCTCTTATCTCGGCGCGCATTATGGCCTAGCTGCCGTTATACGCACCGTGTGCATTGTTAGCAGATTTTTCCTCAACTGCCAGCGAACCCGCGCCCTACAACCGTTGGCGCAATCCCCCCCAAGGGCAGAACGCTGGTTATAATGCGGCGCCGTCGCGCAGGGCAACGTCCGATCGTTACCGTTTGATGCCGAGGCTTTTTTCACCCCGCTTGTGTGATTTTTTCGATTTCGAGGGTCAATAGGCTGCCTCTTGACCCAGGCAGCGGCGCCAGTCGGGCCGCTCAACCAGCCTCCCAGGGCCTTGTTTTCCGGGCCTGCGAGCTGCTTTTCAGAATTTCAGGTGGTTTTATGGACAGCATCAACAGCCGCATCGCCGAGGAACTCGGTGTACGCCCACAACAGGTCGAAGCGGCCGTCGCTCTACTGGATGAAGGCTCCACCGTGCCCTTCATCGCCCGTTACCGTAAAGAAGTGACCGGCAGCCTCGACGACACCCAACTGCGTCACCTGGAAGAGCGCCTGCGCTACCTGCGAGAACTCGACGAACGGCGCATCAGCATCCTCGCCAGCATCGAGGAACAAGGCAAGCTGACCCCGCAGTTGGAACGCGATATCAAACTCGCCGACACCAAGACCCGCCTCGAAGACCTCTACCTGCCGTACAAGCAGAAGCGTCGCACCAAGGGCCAGATCGCCCTGGAAGCCGGCCTGGGCGACCTCGCCGACGGCCTGTTCAACGACCCGTCGCTGACCCCGGAAACCGAAGCCGCGCGCTTTATCGATGCCGAAAAAGGCGTTGCCGACGTCAAGGCCGCCCTCGAAGGCGCCAAGTACATCCTCATGGAGCGCTTCGCCGAAGACGCCAGTTTGCTGGAAAAACTGCGTAACTATTTGAAGCAAGAAGCCATCCTCAGCGCCCGCGTCATCGCTGGTAAAGAGGAGGAAGGCGCCAAGTTCCGCGATTACTTCGAACACGACGAACCGCTGAAAAGCATGCCGTCCCACCGTGCGCTCGCCATTTTCCGTGGCCGCAACGAAGGTATTCTCAGCTCCGCGCTGAAGGTCGGCGACGAATTGCCGGGCACCATGCACCCGTGCGAAGGCATGATCGGTCAACAATTCGGCATCCAGAATCAGAACCGTCCTGCGGACAAGTGGCTCGGTGAAGTGGTGCGCTGGACCTGGAAGGTCAAGCTCTACACCCACCTGGAAACCGACCTGCTCGGTGAGCTGCGCGACGGCGCCGAGACAGAGGCGATCAACGTGTTCGCCCACAACCTGCACGACCTGCTGCTGGCCGCCCCGGCCGGCCCGCGCGCCACCCTGGGCCTCGACCCGGGCCTGCGTACCGGCTGCAAGGTCGCCGTGGTCGACTCCACCGGCAAGTTGCTGGACCACGCCACGGTGTATCCGCATGTACCGCACAACAAATGGGACCAGACCCTCGCGATCCTGGCCGCCCTGTGCGCCAAGCACGCGGTGGACTTGATCGCCATCGGCAACGGCACCGCCAGCCGTGAAACCGACAAACTGGCCGCCGAACTGATCAAGAAATACCCCGCCATGAAGATGACCAAAGTCATGGTCTCCGAGGCCGGCGCTTCGGTGTACTCGGCGTCGGAACTGGCCTCCAAGGAATTCCCGGACCTCGACGTGTCGATCCGTGGCGCGGTGTCCATCGCCCGTCGCCTGCAAGATCCACTGGCCGAACTGGTCAAGATCGACCCTAAATCCATCGGCGTCGGCCAGTACCAGCACGACGTGTCGCAGCTGAAACTGGCACGTGGCCTGGACGCAGTGGTGGAAGACTGCGTAAACGCCGTCGGCGTGGATGTGAACACCGCCTCTGTCGCCTTGTTGGCGCGTATTTCCGGTCTCAACGCCACCCTGGCGCAAAATATCGTGAACCACCGCGACGAAAACGGCGCGTTCAAAACCCGTGCAGCGTTGAAAAAAGTCGCACGCCTGGGTGAAAAAACCTTCGAACAGGCCGCCGGTTTCCTACGCGTAATGAACGGCGACAACCCGCTGGATTCCTCCGCGGTTCACCCGGAAGCGTACCCACTGGTGCAACGCATCGCCGCCGAGACCGACCGCGATATCCGTTCGCTGATCGGCGACGCCGCGTTTCTCAAGCGCCTGGATCCGAAGAAGTACACCGACGAAACCTTCGGTGTACCGACCATCACCGACATCCTGCAAGAGCTGGAAAAGCCGGGCCGCGACCCCCGTCCCGAGTTCAAGACCGCCGAGTTCCAGGACGGCGTCGAAGACCTCAAGGACCTGGAGCTGGGCATGATCCTCGAAGGCGTGGTCACCAACGTGACCAACTTCGGCGCCTTTGTGGACATCGGTGTTCATCAGGACGGTTTGGTGCATATCTCCGCGCTTTCGGAGAAGTTCATCAAGGATCCGCGTGAAGCGGTAAAAGCCGGTGACGTGGTCAAGGTCAAGGTCATGGAAGTCGACATCCCGCGCAAACGCGTTGGCCTGTCGATGCGCATGAGCGACACCCCTGGCGAGAAAATCGACGGTGCCCGCGGCGCACGTCCTGGTTCGGCGCCGCGCCAGTCGCAAAACAACGCGCCGCGCAAGGAAACGGCCACCACCGCGCCAAGCAACAACGCCATGGCCTCGCTGTTTGCCAACGCTAAACAGTTGAAGAAACGCTGATGGAAATCCCGGCCGGTTTGACCCAGAGCGCGTTCAGCGAACTGATCGGCTGCCGCCTGCAACGCCTTGAGGAAGGCGTTGCCGAGGTGGCCCTGACCCTGGAGCCGCACCTGCGCAACCGCGCGGGCAAGCTCCATGGCGGGGCGATTTTCAGCCTGGTGGACATTACGATGGGGCTGGCCTGCTCCAGCGCCCATGGTTTCGACCAACAAAGCGCGACCATCGAGTGCAAGATCAACTATATCCGAGCCGTGTCTGACGGTGACGTGCTGTGCACCAGTCGGGTGATCCATGCCGGTCGTCGCACATTGGTGGTCGAGGCGGACGTGTACCAGGACGAAAGACTTGTCGCAAAAGCACAGGGCACCTTCGCTGTCCTATAGCTCCCCACCCCCGATTTGAGTTAATTTCGGCGCTGCAATCACGGCGTCGGAATTTTCTCGCCGCGCTGTAGCCAAATTCATGGAGTGAAGTCGGCATTTTCAGAGCGGGTTAAATCGACTCTAAACCAGGCGATCACGCCAGTTTTAACTTCACCCTTGTAGACCGTCCTGCCCACCCCCATATTGGGGCGACTGACGCGTGAAGGAATCCAACTTGAGCGAACTTCTCAACCGCCGCCTGGCCCTGCTCGGCAAGCGCGAACACCTCTCCCTGCTAGAGCAGTGCTTGCACGGCATCGAGCGCGAATGCCTGCGTGTCACCGGTGAGGGTCGACTGGCGCAAACGCCGCACCCTGAAGCCCTGGGCGCCGCGTTGACCCACGAACAGATCACCACCGACTACTCGGAATCGCTGCTGGAGTTCATCACTCCTGCCCTGCCCAACCCGGCCGATACCCTGAGCAGCCTGGACAAGATCCATCGTTTTGCCTACACCAAGCTCGGCAGCGAATACCTGTGGAGCCCTTCGATGCCGTGCCCGTTGCCGGCCGAGGAAGACATTCCGATTGCCTACTACGGCACGTCCAACATCGGGCAGCTCAAGTACGTGTACCGCAAGGGCCTGGCGCTGCGTTACGGTAAGACCATGCAGTGCATCGCCGGCATCCACTACAACTTTTCCCTGCCGGAACAGTTGTGGCCGCTGTTGAAGGAAACTGAAGGATTTGTCGGCACTGACCGCGATTACCAGTCCAATGCCTATATCGCGCTGATCCGCAATTTCCGTCGCTACAGCTGGTTGCTGATGTACCTGTTCGGTGCTTCGCCTGCGCTGGACGCCGGTTTTCTGCGCGGTCGCTCGCACCAGTTGGAGGTGTTGGACGCCGATACGCTGTACCTGCCCTACGCCACCAGCCTGCGCATGAGCGACCTGGGTTACCAGAGCAACGCCCAAGCGGGCCTGACGCCGTGCTACAACGATCTGAGCAGCTACACCGACAGCCTGCGTGAAGCGGTGGCAACGCCCTACGCGCCTTACGTCGAAGTCGGCACGCATAAGGACGGTGAGTGGGTTCAGCTCAACACCAACATCCTGCAGATCGAGAACGAGTACTACTCCAACATTCGCCCCAAACGCGTGACCTACACCGGCGAACGGCCGATCCAGGCGCTGATGGCCCGTGGCATTCAGTACATCGAAGTGCGTTGCCTGGACATCAACCCGTTCCTGCCGATGGGCATCGACCTGCCGGAATCGCGCTTCCTTGACGCGTTCCTGCTGTACTGCGCGTTGAACGACAGCCCGCTGTTCGCCAACAACGAGTGCGGCAATGCGACCTCCAACTTCCTCAGTGTGGTCAAGGAAGGTCGCCGCCCCGGCCTGCAATTGCAGCGTCAGGGCCAGGCAGTGGACATGAAGGAATGGGCCGCCGAGCTGCTGGAGCAGATTGCTCCGTTGGCTGCTTTGCTCGATGAAGCCCACGGCATCACCGAACACAGCCAGGCGCTGGACGCTCAGTTGGCCAAGGTCGAGGACCCGTCCCTGACGCCATCGGCACAGGTGCTGGCGGCCATGGCCGAGCGCAAAGAGAGTTTTGCGCAGTTCTCCCTGCACCAGAGCCAACTGCATGCCGAGCACTTCCGCAAGGAGCCCTTGCCGGCTGAAGAGCAGGCACGCTTTGAAGAGCTGGCGCGTCAGTCGCTGGTGCAGCAGGCGGAGCTGGAACAGAACGAAGTGGGCGATTTTGATGTGTTTGTCGGGTCATACCAAGCGAGCATTCTGGCGATCAGCAACTAAATCCTTTCGCGGTCCGCTGTGGGAGCTGGCTTGCCTGCGATAGCATCAACTCGGTCTATCTGGAATACCGAGTTGTCTGCATCGCAGGCAAGCCAGCGCCCACATTTGCCCCTCAGCCTGAAGACCGGGTCCCACTTTTCTGCTCATAAGCTAATTCGAAAACGTTATTTATTTTCGGATTCTTAGATCATTTAGTCTCCTCGCATGCCGACCCTCGGCCGCCTGATTGAGGAGCTTCCCCTTGAAACTGCTTACCCCTTTGCGCCTCTTGGCCGCATTGTCCCTGGCCGGTGCCAGCCTGTTTGCCCAGGCGGCGGATGTGACCATTGCTTACCAGACCACCGTAGACCCGGCCAAAGTCGCCCAGGCCGACGGCGCCTACGAAAAAGCCACCAATGCCAAGATCAACTGGCGCAAATTCGACAACGGCGCCGACATCATCGCCGCCATTGCGTCCGGCGACGTGCAGATCGGCTACCTCGGTTCCAGCCCGCTGACCGCGGCGATCACCCGCAAAGTGCCGGTGGAAACCTTCCTCGTCGCCACCCAGATCGGTGGTGCCGAAGCCTTGGTGGCGCGCGACGGCTCGGGGATCAACGGCCCGCAGGACCTGATCGGTAAAAAGGTCGCGGTGCCCTTCGTGTCCACCGGGCACTACAGCTTGTTGGCCGCGCTGAAGCACTGGAACATCGACCCGTCCAAAGTGACCATCCTCAACCTCGCACCACCGGCGATCATCGCCGCCTGGAAGCGCGGTGATATCGACGCGACTTACGTGTGGGACCCCGCCCTGGGCGTGGCCAAGGAAAACGGCAAGGTGCTGATCACCTCCGGCGAACTGGCCAAGTTCGGCGCACCGACCTTCGATGCCTGGATCGTGCGTAAGGATTTTGCCGAGAAGCACCCGCAAATCGTCACGGCTTTTGCCAAAGTCACCCTGGATACCTACGCCGCCTACCGCAAAGACCCGCAAGCCTGGCTCGCCGACAAAGGCAACGTCGACAAACTGGTGAAACTCTCCGGCGCCAAGGCCAGCGACATCCCGCTGCTGCTGCAAGGCAACGTCTACCCGCTGGCCGCCGACCAGGTGACCCTGCTGGGCGCACCGACTACCCAGGCCGTGACCGACACCGCTGCGTTCCTCAAGGAACAAGGCAAAGTCGACGCCGTGCTGCCGGACTACGCCCCTTACATCAGCGCCAAGTTCATTACCCACTGATCAGGAGTTAATTGCGATGGCCTTGCTACAACTGGAGCGCATCAGCGCACAGTACCCAGGCGCCACAGAACCGGTACTGTCCGACATCTCACTCGACCTGGGGCCCCAGCAATTGCTGGTGGCCCTCGGCCCGTCTGGCAGTGGCAAGACTTCGCTGTTGAACCTGATTGCCGGCTTTGTCGAACCGTCTGCCGGGCGCATCACCCTCGATGGCGTGCCGGTCAAAGGCCCGAGCGCCGAGCGCGGCGTGGTGTTTCAGGATGACGCCCTGCTGCCTTGGCAAGACGTGCTGGCCAACGTGGGTTTCGGCCTGGAGCTGGCCGGCGTGTCCAAGGCACAACGTGAAGTGCGCGCTCGGGAAATGCTGGCCCTGGTGGACCTGGCCGGCTTCGACAGTCGTCGTATCTGGCAGCTCTCCGGTGGGCAGAAGCAACGCGTCGGCCTGGCCCGCGCGCTGGCTGCCGATCCTCGCGTACTGCTGATGGACGAACCCTTCGGCGCCCTCGATGCCTTCACTCGCGAACAGATGCAGGAGCTGCTGCTGCAAGTCTGGCGGCGCACGGCCAAGCCGGTGTTCCTGATTACCCACGACATCGAAGAGGCGGTATTCCTCGCCACTGACCTGATCCTGCTGGCGCCCAATCCTGGCCAGATCGTCGAGCGTTTGAGCCTGGACTTCGGCCAACGCTACGCTGCCGGAGAGTCGGCACGGGCGATCAAGTCCGACCCGCGTTTTATCGAAACCCGCGAACACGTGTTGGGCAAAGTGTTCTCCCAACGGCAGGTGTCCGCATGAGCAGCTACGAACTTCCCGTCACGACCGCCAAGCCGGCGGCGCACGCGCCTATCCCAGTGCGTCGCAGCTTGAGCACGCGCTGGATCAGCCTGTTGACCCTGGTCGCCTTGCTGATCATTTGGTGGGCCGTGACCGCTACCGGTGTGATCGAACCGCTGTTCCTGCCGCCGCCGTCCGCCGTACTGCAAAAAGGCTGGCTGCTGGCGACCACGGGCTACATGGACTCCACCTTGTGGCAACACTTGAATGCAAGCCTCAGCCGCATCGGCCTGGGCCTGGGGTTTGCGGTGCTGACCGCCGTGCCGGTGGGGATCGCCATCGGCTCCAACCGTATCGCCCGTGGCATCCTCGACCCGCTGATCGAGTTCTATCGACCGATCCCGCCGCTGGCCTATCTGCCGCTGATCGTGATCTGGTGCGGCATTGGCGAGCTGTCCAA
The DNA here is from genome assembly GCF_058725305.1 of Pseudomonas sp. DW-iso3. NCBI lineage: Bacteria > Pseudomonadati > Pseudomonadota > Gammaproteobacteria > Pseudomonadales > Pseudomonadaceae > Pseudomonas > Pseudomonas sp. DW-iso3. The sequence goes on along the minus strand of NZ_JBZXDZ010000006.1, from coordinate 124,624 downwards.
GGTGTTGCTGATTTACCTGGCGATCTTCGCGCCGATTGCCATCGCCACCGCCACCGGTGTGCGCACTGTCGACCCGGCCAAGCTGCGCGCGGCGCAGTCGTTGGGCGCCACCCGTGCCCAGTTGATTCGCCATGTGATCCTGCCGAGTGCCCTGCCCGACATCCTCACCGGCGTCCGCATCGGCCTGGGGGTGGGCTGGTCGACATTGGTCGCCGCCGAGTTGATCGCCGCCACCAGCGGCCTGGGCTTCATGGTGCAATCGGCGGCGCAGTTCCTGGTGACCGATGTGGTGGTGCTGGGCATCCTGGTCATCGCCCTGATCGCCTTCGCCATGGAAATGGGCCTGCGTGCCCTGCAGCGTAAATTAGTGCCCTGGCATGGCCAGGCACATTGAGTGATGAGAACAGTATGAGCAGCCTCACCATTACCCCCTTGAGCACCGCCTTGGGCGCCCAGATCAGTGGCGTCGATATCACCCGACCGCTGAGCCTCGAACAGCGCGACGCCATCGAGCAGGCGTTGCTCACCCACTCGGTGCTGTTCTTCCGCGGCCAGGAAATCAACCCGCAACAACAGGCACGGTTCGCGGCGAATTTCGGTGACCTGCACATCCACCCGATCTACCCCAACGTGCCGGAACAGCCTGAAGTACTGATCCTCGATACCGCCGTCACCGACGTGCGCGACAACGCCGTATGGCACACCGACGTGACCTTCCTGCCCACTCCGGCACTCGGTGCGGTCCTCAGCGCCAAGCAGCTGCCAGCATTTGGCGGCGATACGCTGTGGGCCAGCGGGATTGCGGCGTATGAGGCGTTGTCCAAGCCGTTGCAGCGGTTGCTCGATGGGCTGACGGCGACCCATGACTTTACCAAGTCCTTCCCACTGGAGCGCTTTGGCAACACCGCCGAAGACCTGGCGCGCTGGGAAGAAACCCGCAAGAAGAACCCGCCGCTGTCACACCCGGTGGTGCGCACGCATCCGGTGAGCGGCCGCAAGTCGCTGTTTGTGAGTGATGGGTTTACCACCAGGATCAATGAGCTGGAGCCGGCGGAAAGCGAGGCGATCCTGAAGCTGTTGTTTGCCCACGCAACACGCCCGGAGTTCACCATCCGCTGGCGCTGGCAGGAAAATGACGTGGCGTTCTGGGATAACCGCGTGACGCAGCATTACGCGGTGGACGACTACCGGCCGCAGCGGCGGGTGATGCATCGCGCGACCATTCTTGGGGATGTACCTTTCTAGAGACAACCAGCGATCAAAAGGTAGGAGCGGGCTTGCTCGCGAAGGCAGAGTGTCAGTCAACAGATTCAGCGACTGATCCACTGCATTCGCGAGCAAGCCCGCTCCCACATTGACCGTGTTACGCCAGGTTATTCAGCAGTAGATGGCTTTTCCCACAAGTTGATCCCACCTTCCTGCGCAAACCGATCAATCTCCGCCAGTTCTTCCGCGCTGAAGCTCAGGTTCTTCAACGCACCGACGTTCTCGATAATCTGCTCCGGCCGGCTCGCACCAATCAGCGCACTGGTGACCCGTGGATCACGCAGGGTCCAGGCCAACGCCAGTTGCGCCAGGCTCTGGCCACGACGCTGGGCGATTTCATTCAGCGCCCGCACGTGGGCGATGTTGGCTTCGGACAGGTGCTTGGCCTGCAGCGAACCACCGCCGGGACGGTTCACCCGCGCATCCGCCGGTACGCCGTTGAGGTACTTATCGGTCAGCAGCCCCTGGGCCAACGGCGTGAACGCGATCACGCCAGCGCCGAGTTCTTCGGTGGTGTCCAGCAGGTCTTTTTCCACCCAGCGGTTGAGCAAGTTGTAGGCTGGCTGGTGAATCAACAGCGGCACTTTCCACTCTTTCAGCAGCGCGGCGATTTCGCGGGTTTTGACACCCGAGTAGGACGAGATGCCGATGTACAACGCCTTGCCTTGTTGCACGGCGGTGGCGAGGGCGCTGGCGGTTTCTTCCAGAGGGGTGTCGGCGTCAAAACGGTGGGAGTAGAAAATATCCACGTAGTCGACACCCAGGCGTTGCAGGCTCTGGTCGAGGCTGGCCAGCACGTATTTGCGCGAACCACCGCCCTGGCCGTAGGGGCCGGGCCACATGTCCCAGCCGGCTTTGCTGGAGATGATCAGTTCATCGCGGTAATGCTTGAAGTCTTCGCGCAGCAAACGGCCGAAGTTGATCTCGGCGCTGCCGTAGGGCGGGCCGTAGTTGTTGGCCAGGTCGAAGTGGTTGATGCCCAGGTCAAACGCGGTGCGCAGCAGGGCGCGCTGGGTGTCGATCGGGGTGCTGTCGCCAAAGTTGTGCCACAGGCCCAGGGACAGCGCCGGCAGCACTAATCCACTGCGACCTACGCGGCGGTACGGGATAGATTCATAGCGGTTTTCGGCAGCAATGTAAGTCATCGAATCCTCTCTTGGACGTCGGCAAATAAGGCCTGGGAATAAGGCTATTCCCGGGCCTTTCAACCAGCTGAATCGCTTAAGTCTGCCCGTCCTTTTTACAGCAATTTCCTACCAGAGTGGAACGACATAGCTGACATAGAAGCGGTTTTCATCTTGCACGGTCGCGCCGCTGATGTCCGGGCTGGCGTGGGCGTTTTTCCAGGTAACGCCCAGGCCCTTGAGGGAGCCGGTGGGCACTTGATACGCCACGGCGACGTTGCGTTCCCATTCGCTGGTGGTGCCTTGCGCCGTTCGGATGTCATCGCCGTGGGCGTAGGCGGCTGAGAACGTCAGGCCGGTGAGGCCGAGTTTGCCGAAGTCATATTTGTACTGCGCCAGCCAAGTGCGCTCGCCGGCGTGCTGGAACTTGTTCAATTGCAGGTTGGTGAGTGCCGGGGTGTCGGCGCCTGAGCCTGGACCCTGGCGGTTGTCGCCACTGTTCAGGCCGGAATCCAGGTACGGGAAGTCGCTGTCACCGCTGTTCTTCTGGATACCCAGACCGACGGTATGGCCGTCCAGGCTGTAGCTCTCAAGCAAGCTGGCGGTGGTCTGGTTGATGCGTCCCTTGCTCGCGCCGTCCCCGTAGAGGCCAGAGGCTGCGTAGTCATTGTCGCCAGCCGCGTTGCCGCCCACACTCAAACTGCGGAACACACGCAGATCGGTGTCGATCGCGCCCACGGACAAGGCGTCATGCCGCTTGGCGCCCAGGAAGAACTGCTGGTAGTAATCCTCAAGGTTGGAGTACCACAGGCTGACCGTGGTGTTCTGGATGCCGGTGTAATCCGCACCGCCAAACAGGAAGCGATCGCTCTGTTGGGTGCCCCCGGCGGTGATCATGCCTTGGTCGCCGGTTTCGTTGCGGATCTTGGTCTTGAAGATATCGCCGCCGGTGAAAGTGAAGTCGCTGAGGTCCTTGGACACCAGTTGCACACCGGTGTTGGTCTGCTGGTACAGGCGCCCGTCCGTGTTGGCGAGTATCGGATTGTTGCCGTAGAGCGTGCCGACACGCAGTTCATCCTGGGCGAAACGCATCTTGAACGTCGGGCTCAACACACCGAACTGGTCAGCGGACTTGCCGTTGTCCAGCGGAAACATGCTGCCGGGGTAGCGGCCCTGGTGATCCTTGTCGTTGAGGTCGCCACCGGAGTCCAGCTTCAATCCATAGAACGCCTGCAGGTCCAGGCCAAAACCCACCGGGCCATCGGTGTAGCCGGACTTGAAGTTGAACTCGAACCCCTGGCCCCAATCACGAATGCTGTGGGCCTTGGCGTTGCTGTTCACCACATCACGCCCCTGCTGGTTCAGGTAGCGATTGAGCAAGGTCACATCAGCGTGGCTGTCATCGATAAAGTCGGCGTGGGCGGACAGCATAAAGCTCGCCATGGCGGCACCCACCATAGGGCTTATCAACGTCTTCATTGTTACCGGTCTCCGTCACTGTGCTGAAATGAAAGCGTCAAACGCTTCACACAATTACGCAGTGGCCAGATGACAGTTCCGCGTCAAAACAGCGCCTTGACGGATGAAATTAAGTTTAAAAAAGCCCCGTAGAACGGGGCTTTGCGGGGAGTTGAGCGTCAGCGCACCAAGTGCAGGAACTGCAGGTGCCGCTCGTACTGGTCGAGGATGTCGTTGATGATCTGTTCCTTGGTGTAGCCCACCAAGTCATAGTCCTGGCTGCCCTCGGCCAAGTGCACTTCCGCACGGTAGTAGCGGCGGTTGTTGATCTCTTTGGAGCCCATGCCACCACGGGCAAATGACGGCGTGAAGTAGCCGCGCATCTGCACCTGGTAGACGAATGGACGCTCCTCGCCATGGCCGATTTCCAGGCTGACGCTGTCGTTGGACGGGTCAGGCTGAGTGACCACGTTCAGGCCTTTCTCGACGAACACCGCCGTCACCTCTTCAATCGCCGGGCGAACCGTCGATTCAAGGAAGCGATACACCTCATCCCGCGAAGGGAAGTGCACCGCCTGGCTCAAGCGCTGACGCCAGCCACCACGTCCCTTGCGTGCAGCAGAGACCGGTGCCAGCGAATGCAGCTGGGCGATCTGCTTCTGCGACTCCAGGTAGAACGCCTTGTGCAGCCCCCACATCATCAGCAGCAGGATCATCGAAAACGGTAACGAGGTCAGCACCACCGCTGACTTGAGCGAATCAATACTGCCCGCAAACAGCAAGGCACTGGTGACCAGCGCGGTCATCGCACCCCAGAACACCCGCAGCCATTTCGGCCCGTCTTCATCGGCGTTGCCTCCTTTGGACGACAAGGTAGACAGCACCACGGTGCCCGAGTCGGCGGAGGTTACGAAGAACACGAAGCTGATGAACACCGTGACCGCGATAACCGTCTTGCTCCACGGGTAGGTTTCCAGCAGCAGGTACAGACTCATCGACGGGTCATCAATGGCCGACTGGCCGAGTGCGACCAGCCCGTGGTTGAGCACCTGGTCGATGGCGCTGTTGCCGAAAATCGACATCCACGCCAGGGTGAAACCCAGCGGGATCAGCAGCACGCCGAACACGAACTCGCGGATGGTACGCCCCCGGGAAATACGCGCGATAAACAGGCCCACAAACGGCGACCATGCGATCCACCAGGCCCAGTAGAACACCGTCCAACCGCCGAGCCAGTCGCTGGGCTTGTCATAGGCGTACACGTCGAAACTCTTGGTCGGCAAGGCGCCCAGGTAGTCACCGATGTTCTGGATCAGGGTGTTGAGCAAATGCTGGGTGGGCCCGGCGAACAACACGAACAGCAGCAGCGCACAGGCCAGCAGCATGTTGATGTCGGACATCACCCGCACGCCTTTGTCGACGCCGGCCACGGCGACGATGATCGCGGCGCCCATCATCAGCGTGATCAAACCGACCTGGATCCACTGGGTATGGGCGATGCCAAACAGGTAGTCGAGGCCGGAGTTGAGGTGCAACACGCCGAAGCCCATGTCGGCGCCAAGCCCGAACACCGTAGCGATGATGCCAAAGCCATCCACCGCGTAACCGATCGGACCGTTGATGCGCTTGCCGATCAGCGGGTACAGCGCCGAACGCAGCGCCAGCGGCAAGTTATGCCGGTAGGCGAAATACGCCAGGGCCATGCCGACAAACGCGAACACCCCCCAACCGTGCAGGCCCCAGTGCAGAAACAGGATCTGCATGGCCTGGCGGGCGGCATCGGCGTTCATCGGTGCGCCTTGCGGCGGTTGCACCAGGTGTGTCAGCGGCTCGGACACGCAGAAGAAAAACAGCGTGATGCTGATCCCGGCGGCGAACAACATGCCGGCCCAGGACAGGTAACTGAATTCGGGCTCGTCGTGGTCGGCACCGAGTTTTATCTTGCCGTAGCCCGATAGCGCGGTGACCACCACGAAGACCAGATACAGGGTCATCGCCAGCATGTAGTACCAGCCGACCGTATTGGCCGCCCAGTTTTGCGCCGCCAGCAGCCAGGCACCGGCCTGTTGCGGGATAGCGATGACAGTGATACCGAACAGCAGGATAAACGTCGCGGCAAAGTAGAAAACCGGCGCATTCATGCGCACTTGGCCGCTGGTAGGGGTGGACGATGCACTCATGAACGATGCACCCCGAGGGTATGAGATGTGGCTGTAAATAACGGACTCAGCAAAGGTAAGCCTCCTGTTGTGAGCGGGCAGCGAACCACCGGGTTTAACTTGAACGAGCATTCAAGTTAAACATAGGAAGGCGGTCTGGGACTAATCGCAGGGCCGAGTGGTAGATAATTCCTACACTAGCTCAAGGACTGGTATGACGGGTGCGGGAGGCAAATCGTTCAGCGATTACTGGCACAAATACGCGCTCCCACAGAGGATTGTGCGGGTTCGTTACTTTTGCGCGCCATCCTCATGCTGCAGGTTCGCCTGGGTGATATTCGCCCCCGCCGGCACGCTGCGGGTCAGCCACACGTTGCCGCCAATGGTCGACCCCTTGCCGATGGTGATGCGCCCCAGAATCGTCGCGCCGGCGTAGATCACCACGTCATCCTCGACAATCGGGTGACGTGGGTGGCCTTTCTGCAGCTGTCCGTCCTCATCCGCCGGGAAGCGCTTGGCGCCCAAAGTCACGGCCTGGTAGATGCGCACACGCTCGCCGATGATCGCGGTCTCGCCGATCACCACGCCGGTCCCGTGGTCGATAAAGAAGCTCGGGCCGATCTGTGCGCCGGGATGGATATCGATCCCCGTGGCCGAATGGGCGATCTCGGCGCTGATCCGCGCCAACAGCGGCAAGCCGGCGCGGTACAGGTGGTGAGCCAGGCGGTGGTGAATCACCGCCAGGACGCCGGGGTAGCACAACAGCACTTCATCCACACTGCGCGCGGCCGGGTCGCCGTGGTAGGCAGCTAGCACGTCGGTGTCCAACAAGCTCCGCAGGGACGGCAAGGCCAGGGCGAAATCCTGGATCAGGCGAATGGCGAGCACATCGACTTCGCTGTCATCCTTGGCGCCCTGCCGTGCGGCGTAGCGCAGTTCCAGACGGGCCTGGCCGAGCAAGGCATTCAACGCCACATCGAGGGTATGGCCGACGTAGAAATCTTCACTCTCTTCACGCAGGTCCACCGGCCCCAGGCGCATGGGAAACAGTGCACCGCACAACGACTCGAGAATCTGCGCGACCGCCTCGCGGGACGGCAACTCGCGGCCGCCATGCTCGCCACTCAAACGCCCATTGCGCGTTCGCCACTGGTCCCGGGCGCTGCGCAGTTGGCTGACGATGGTCTGTAATTGCCAATGACTGGAACGCTCACTCACGGTACTCACTCCTGAGGAAATGGCCATCACTTTACGGTATGCACCCTGGCCGCCCTTAAGAACCAATGGTGTGGTATCAAGAACCATCAGGAATAAGCGATTGACGGTTGCCCGATGAAAAGTGCCTGCCTATAGTCGCCCCATACTTATCAACCGTGCGTAGCCATGATCAAACAACAGCTCGACCGTTTTAACCGCCTGGAACTGCTGGGCGGCGCCACTGCCCTGGAAAAACTGGAGCGGCTGTCGGCCTGGTTGGGCAGGGACATCTACGTCAAGCGCGACGACACCACACCGCTGGCCATGGGCGGCAACAAGCTGCGCAAACTTGAATACCTCGCCGCAGATGCCCTCGCCCAAGGCGCCGACACCCTTGTAACCGCTGGCGCTATCCAATCCAACCACGTGCGCCAGACCGCCGCGCTGGCCGCCAAACTCGGCCTGGGCTGCGTGGCCCTGCTGGAAAACCCCACCGGCACCGAAGACCCCAATTACCTGGGCAACGGCAACCGTCTGCTGCTGGAGCTGTTCGACGCCAAAGTGGAACTGGTGGAGAACCTCGACAACGTCGACGACCAACTCAACGCCCTCGCCGACCGCCTGCGCAACAACGGCAAGAAGCCATACCTGGTGCCGATCGGCGGCTCCAATGCCCTCGGTGCATTGGGTTATGTACGCGCCGGGCTGGAACTGGCCGGGCAAATCGAAGACAGCGGCATCGAGTTCGCCGCGGTCGTCCTGGCCTCCGGCAGCGCGGGGACGCACAGTGGCTTGGCGTTGGCCTTGAGCGAAGTGCTGCCGAACCTGCCCGTGATCGGTGTGACCGTCTCGCGCACCGACGAAGCCCAGCGCCCGAAAGTAGCAGGCCTGGCCGAACGCACCGCCGAGTTGCTGGGGGTGGAGATTCCCGAGGCGTTCAAGGTGATTCTGTGGGACGAGTACTTCGGCCCGCGCTACGGTGAACCGAACGCCGGCACCTTGGCAGCGATCAAGCTGCTGGCGAGCCAGGAAGGCCTGCTCCTGGACCCGGTCTACACTGGCAAGGCCATGGCCGGCTTGCTGGATGGCATCGGGCGTCAGCGATTTGAAGACGGGCCGATCATTTTCCTGCATACCGGTGGCGCGCCAGCGTTGTTCGCTTATGACTCGGCATTCTAAAAAAAACGGACCCAGTTATTCTTAAAGCGAATAACTGATTTATTTTATATTATTTTCAAGTCTTAAAAACCGGCCTTATAGTCGCGCCGTAGGCGAAGACGCGCTACGCGCTTTAAGGCAGGATACGACCACTGCGTCACCTGCTTCGCTCAACATAAAAAACACAGGGGCTCTTCATGACTATTTCTGTATTCCGTCGCACGTTGTTGGTTGGCACTTTGGGCCTGGCACTCGGGGCTGGCCTGCTGGGCCAGGCAGTGGCTGGCGAGCAGTTGGATAACATCAAGAAAGCGGGCGAGATCAAGATCGGCCTGGAAGGCACCTACCCACCGTTCAGCTTCGTCGATGAAAGCGGCAAACTCAGCGGTTTCGAAGTGGAGCTGTCCGAAGCGCTGGCCAAGGAGCTGGGCGTGAAGGTCAAGCTGCAGGCCACCCCATGGGATGGCATCCTCGCCGCCCTGGAATCCAAGCGTCTGGATGCGGTCGTCAACCAAGTGACCATCTCTGAAGAGCGCAAGAAAAAGTACGATTTCTCCAAGCCTTACACCGTCTCCGGTATTCAGGCGCTGGTCCTGACCAAGAACGTCGGCACCATCAAGACCGCTGACGACCTGGCTGGCAAGAAAGTCGGTGTGGGCCTGGGTACCAACTACGAGCAATGGCTCAAGGACAATCAGCCTAAAGCCATCATCAAGACTTACAACGACGACCCGACCAAGTTCCAGGACCTGCGTATCGGCCGTATCGACACCATCCTGATCGACCGCCTGGCCGCCCTGGAATACGCCAAGAAAGCCAAGGACACCTCGGTGACCGGCGACGCCTTCTCCCGTCAGGAAGCCGGTATTGCCCTGCGCAAAGGCGAGCCAGAACTGCTCGACGCCGTGAACAAGGCCCTCGACAAACTGCGCGCCGACGGGACCTTGAAGAAGCTGTCCGAGAAGTACTTCAACGCTGACGTCACTCAATAATGGAAGCAGGTTTCCAACTCGCGCTGGACTCCGCGCCCTTTCTGCTCAAGGGCGCGTATTACACGGTGATCCTCAGCCTCGGCGGGATGTTTTTCGGTTTGCTGCTGGGCTTCGGCCTGGCCTTGATGCGCCTGTCGCGCTTCAAGCTGGTGAGCTGGCTCGCCCGAGTCTACGTGTCGTTCTTTCGCGGCACGCCCTTGCTGGTGCAGCTGTTCTTGATCTACTACGGCTTGCCGCAAGTGGGCATCGAGCTGGATCCGATCCCCGCCGCCATGATCGGCTTTTCGCTGAACATGGCCGCCTACGCCTGTGAAATCCTGCGCGCCGCCATCGGCTCCATCGAGCGCGGCCAATGGGAAGCTGCGGCCAGTATCGGCATGACCCGCGCGCAGACCCTGCGCCGGGCCATCCTGCCGCAGGCCATGCGCACGGCCTTACCGCCGCTGGGCAACAGCTTCATTTCGCTGGTCAAGGACACGGCGCTGGCGGCCACTATCCAGGTGCCCGAGCTGTTCCGCCAGGCGCAATTGGTGTCGGCACGGACCTTCGAAATCTTCACCATGTATCTCTCCGCAGCGCTGATCTACTGGATTTTGGCGAGCATCCTGGCGCATTTGCAGAATCGCCTGGAAGACCGGGTCAACCGGCATGACCTGGAGTCCTGAAGCATGATCGTGGTTGAAAAACTGACCAAACAATTCAAGGGCCAGGTGGTGCTCAACGGCATCGACCTGGAGGTCAAGGAAGGCGAAGTCGTCGCCATCATCGGCCCCAGCGGTTCTGGCAAGACCACCTTTCTGCGCTGCCTGAACTTCCTCGAACAACCCACCAGCGGGCGTATCAAGGTGGGCGACATCGAGATCGACAGCAGCAAGCCGGTCAACCAGCAGGCAAGCCTGGTGCGGCGCCTGCGCCAGCACGTGGGTTTTGTGTTCCAGAGCTTCAACCTGTTCCCCCACCGCACCGCGCTGGAAAACGTCATCGAAGGCCCCACCGTGGTCAAGAAGATGCCGCGTGAAGCCGCTGACGCCTTGGGGCGCAAGTTGCTGGCGAGGGTGGGCCTGGCGGGCAAGGAAGACGCCTACCCACGGCGCCTGTCGGGCGGCCAGCAACAGCGCGTGGCGATTGCCCGTGCGCTGGCGATGGAGCCGGAGGTGATTCTGTTCGACGAACCCACCTCGGCCCTCGACCCGGAACTGGTGGGTGAAGTGCTGGCAACCATCCGCAGCCTCGCCGAAGAAAACCGCACCATGGTCATCGTCACCCACGAGATGAGCTTTGCCCGGGATGTGGCCAACCGGGTGATCTTCTTCGACAAGGGTGTGATCGTGGAACAAGGCGAAGCCAAGGCATTGTTCGCCAACCCCAAGGAAGAGCGCACCAAGCAGTTCCTGAGCAAATTCCTGGCTCACTGACCGACCCTGTGGGAGCTGGCTTGCCTGCGATGCAGAGACCTCGGTATGACGGATAAACCGAGGTATCTGCATCGCAGGCAAGCCAGCTCCCACACAAGCGTGTTCCTACAGAAACGCCTCATTGCACGTTGTAAAACACCCCGTCGTATCCATCTGAAACGCCCGCTCCCAGTCAGACCCTTCTGAATCTGCTCCAACCCGCCGTTTAGCCCTTTGCCGCCATTGACGCTCCTTGCCCAACCCTCTTATCTAGCGCCCAGAGGATTGGATCCTATCCCGGCTATTCACTGAATCGTTCTGTTCGGCCCACTGCGCTTACCTGCGCCAAAGGTCCGGAGCGAATGCTGCTGGCTGCATCAAGGAGATTACTTATGACGCACCCCCTGCTCACCGCGCCGACACTGCCTCAGGCCATCGGCAATGGCATCAATGCCCTGGCTGCCACCCACCTGCAGGTCGACATCGCACCCTATCCCGGCATGGACGAAGGCGACTTGATCGAGCTGTTCTGGAATAACTGTTTCGCCGCTTCACGTCGGATAACCGCCTGCAAGGTCGGCGCGTTCACTCACCTGCGGGTGCCGGAGAGTTTCGTGCTGGATGGCCCGGCCCGGGTGCATTACCAAGTGATGCAAGTCGGCCAGTGCCCGGCCCGCTCTGCCGTCAGGCGAGTACGTGTGAAGACCTGTTGTCCGGGCGGCCAACCGTCGCCACAGTACCTCGACGAAAACCAGAACCTCGCCCCCGTGGGCTTGCCCGACACCATCCGCCGCTTTGGCGTCAACGCCAGTCAGGTACGGCGCGGTATTCCCCTGACCATCGCGCCCTACCTGAACATGGACACTGGCGATGCGATCACCCTGCGCTGGGGCGATGTGCGCCTGGACCTGCCGAAGATCCAGGCCGTTGAAGTCGGTCTGGCGGTGCAGGTATGGGTGCCTTCATCAGTGATCACCGAAGCCGGCGACGACTGCCGACTGGAGGTGACGTACTGCGTTCTGGATCGCGTCGGCAACAATTCTCGCTGGGCGCCCTCGCGCACCCTACGCATTGCCGCCGGGGTGCCGCCCGCCGTGGCCGGGACGGTGCTGATCTATCAACCGCGGACACCGGGATCGCCCTGCGAGCCGGGGTAACAGACCTTCTATGCATATTCCCAAAAGTTAGTTTATTTATATATTTAACAAGCTTAGGGTATATGCACCGGACCACCGGACATCGCTGATTTTTCTTTTTTATTTCATTGAATGCGAGGTCGGTATGGTCAGGATCACCCCGGTGCACAACGCCAGGGCATTACGTGCAGCCAAGGAGCGGCGCTGATGTCTAACTTGGCTCAAACACCCCCCCAGAGCGATCAGGATGTTGCTCCCCTGCTGTTGCCGGCCACCGTGCTGCGCAACGATGCTGAGGCGCTGAAAGCTGCCCATGAACTGGCCCAGGCTGCGCGCCTGCAAGCCTCTAAGCGCGACCAGCAACGCAAGCTGCCATGGGCACAGATCGAACAGTTCACCCGCAGTGGGCTCGGCAGTATTTCCATTCCCCGTGAGTACGGCGGCCCGCAGGTGTCTTTCGTGACCCTGGCCGACGTGTTCGCAATCATCAGCGCGGCAGACCCGGCCCTCGGGCAGATCCCGCAGAACCACTTCGGCATCCTGCACCTGCTGCAGGGTGCCGCCACCGAACGCCAGAAAAAGCTGCTGTTCCAGAGCGTCCTCGACGGCTGGCGCATCGGCAATGGCGGCCCGGAACGCGGCACCAAAAACACCCTGGAACTCAAGGCGCGCATCACCGCCGAGGGTGATGGTTATGTGCTCAGCGGTCAGAAGTTCTACTCAACCGGAGCGCTGTTTGCGCACTGGGTGGCCGTCAAAGCATTAAACGATGACGGCAAGCAGGTCATGGCGTTTGTGCGTCGTGGCACCGAAGGGCTGCGCATCGTTGACGACTGGTCAGGCTTCGGTCAGCGCACCACCGCCAGCGGCACCGTGTTACTGGACCAGGTGCCAGTGGACGCCGAACAGGTCGTGGAAAACTGGCGTATCGGCGAGACACCGAATATCCAGGGCGCCGTCTCCCAATTGATCCAGGCGGCCATCGACGCCGGCATCGCACGCGGCGCGCTCGACGACACCATCGCGTTCGTACGTGAACACTCGCGCCCGTGGATCGATGCCAAAGTCGAACGCGCCAGCGATGACCTGTATGTGATCGCCGACGTCGGCAAATTGAAGATTGAATTGCACGCCGCCGAGGCCCTGCTGCGCAAGGCCGGCCAGGTGCTTGACCAGGTCAGCGCCGCGCCGATCACTGCGCAGTCCGCCGCCCGTGCCTCGATTGCCGTGGCCGAGGCCAAGGTGCTGACCACCGAAGTGTCGCTGCTGGTCAGCGAAAAACTCTTCGAGCTGGCCGGCAGCCGCGCAACGCTCGCGGAGTTCAACCTCGACCGTCATTGGCGCAACGCCCGCGTACACACCCTGCACGACCCGGTGCGCTGGAAGTATCACGCGGTGGGCGCTTATCGCCTGAACGGCACCTTGCCGGCTCGTCATTCCTGGATCTGACCGACCAGACATCTGGAGAACACCATGACTTTCTCTCACCCCGTCGCGGTCATCACCAGCGACGAACAAGCCCTTATTGTCGCCAGCGACCTAGCCGAAGATTTGCGCCGCGACAGTGCCCAGCGTGACCGCGAGCGCCGCCTTCCCCTGCCCGAACTGGAGGTGTTTTCGCGCTCCGGCCTGTGGGGTATCAGCGTACCCAAGGCATTCGGCGGGGCGGGCGTTTCCAACGTCACCCTGGCCAAGGTCATTGCCCTGATCGCCCAGGCGGATGCGTCCCTGGGCCAGATCCCGCAGAACCATTTTTATGCACTGGAAGTGCTGCGCGTGAACGGCAGCCCGGCGCAGCAAAAGCGTCTGTACGCCGAAGTCCTCGCTGGCCAACGCTTCGGCAACGCCCTGGCGGAACTGGGCACCAAGACTGCTCACGACCGCGTCACCAAGATCACCCGCGACGGTGACGGTTTCCGTATCAGCGGCCGCAAGTTCTACGCCACCGGCGCGATTTACGCCCAGCGCATCCCCACCTCGGTGGTGGATGAACAGGGCGTGCAGCAACTGGCTTTTGTCCCGCGTGACAGTGAAGGGTTGAGCGTGATCGACGACTGGAGCGGCTTCGGCCAGCGCACCACCGGCAGCGGCTCGGTGGTGTTCGATAACGTGTGGGTCGCCGCACAGGACGTGATCCCATTCCAGAGCGCCTTCGAGCGCCCTACAACCGTCGGCCCGCTGGCGCAGATCCTCCACGCCGCAATCGACACCGGTATCGCCCGCGCGGCCTTTGAAGACGCACTGCACTTTGTGCGCACCAAGACCCGCCCGTGGATCGATTCCGGCACCGACAAAGCCACTGACGACCCACTGACCCTGAAAAGCTTCGGGCACCTGAGCATCCGCCTGCATGCCGCCGAGGCACTGCTGGAGCGTTCGGGCGAATTCCTCGACCGCGCCCAGGCCGACAGCAACGCCGAGACTGTTGCAGCCGCCTCCATCGCCGTCGCCGAAGTACGCGCCTTGAGCACCGAAATCTCCCTGGCCGCCGGCAGCACCTTGTTCGAACTCGCAGGCAGCCAGGCGACCCTGGCCGAACATGGCCTGGACCGCCACTGGCGCAACGCCCGCGTGCACACCCTGCACGACCCGGTGCGCTGGAAGTATCACGCGGTGGGCAACTATTACCTCAACGATGAGAACCCACCACTGCGGGGGACCATCTGATGAGCAAAAAGAAGATCCTGCTCAATGCGTTCAACATGAACTGCATCGGGCATATCAATCATGGCCTGTGGACCCATCCACGGGACACGTCCACCGAATACAAGACGATCGAGTACTGGACCGAACTGGCCAAGACGCTGGAAAGGGGGCTGTTCGATGGCTTGTTCATCGCCGATATCGTCGGCGTGTACGACGTCTATCAGAATTCCATCGACGTGCCGCTCAAAGAGTCGATCCAGCTTCCGGTGAATGACCCGCTGCTGCTGGTCTCGGCCATGGCGGCCGTCACCCGAAACCTCGGCTTTGGCCTTACGGCCAACCTCACCTACGAGCCGCCTTATCTGTTCGCCCGCCGCATGTCGACGCTGGATCACCTGAGCCGTGGCCGAGTCGGCTGGAACATCGTCACCGGCTACCTCGACAGTGCCGCCAAGGCCATGGGCCTGACCGAGCAGGTCGAGCATGACCGCCGTTACGACCAGGCCGATGAATACCTAGAGGTGCTGTACAAACTCTGGGAAGGCAGCTGGGAAGACGGCGCGGTGCTCAATGATCCGCAGACGCGGGTGTATGCGCAGCCGGGCAAGGTGCACAAAATCGAGCATCACGGCGAGTTCTACCAGGTGGAGGGTTATCACCTGTGCGAACCGTCGCCACAACGTACGCCGGTACTGTTCCAGGCCGGCAGTTCGGACCGTGGTTTGCTGTTCGCCGGCCGGCATGCCGAATGTGTGTTTATCAGCGGGCAGAACAAGGCCGCGACCAAGGTCCAGGTGGACAAGGTACGCGCCAGCGCCGTGGAGGCCGGGCGCAACCCGGATGACATCAAGGTGTTCATGGGCCTCAACGTAATCGTGGGCGCCACTGAAGCGCTGGCCTGGGAAAAGCACGCCGAATACCTGAGCTACGCCAGCGCGGAAGCCGGCGTGGCACATTTTTCGGCGTCCACCGCGATTGATTTCGCCCAGTACGAGCTGGACGAGCCGATCCAGTACGTAAAGAGCAACGCGATCCAGTCGGCCACCAAGAACCTGCAAAACAACGACTGGACCCGGCGCAAGTTACTGGAACAGCACGCCTTGGGCGGACGCTACATCACCTTGGTCGGCTCACCGGAACAGGTCGCCGATGAGCTGGAATCCTGGATCAGCGAAACCGGCCTGGATGGCTTCAACCTCACGCGCATCGTCACGCCGGAAAGCTACGTGGACTTCATCGACCTGGTGGTGCCGGAGTTGCAAAAGCGCGGGTCGTACAAGACCGCCTATGAGCACGGCACGCTGCGCGAAAAGGTCTTCCATGGCAGCGCCCGCTTACCCGAACAGCACACCGGCTCCACCTACAGACACTAATCAAAAATAGATCCTCATTGCTCGTACCTACACCTTATGACTGGAAATCGACTATGAAAAAGACACTGCTTACCCACCCAGTCAAAGCACTGGCACTGGCCTTGGGTTTGTTCAGCTCGGTGGTGTTCGCCGCCGAGGCACCGTTGAAGATCGGCACCACAGCAGCCTTCGCCATTCCCCTTGAGGCCGCCGTTGCCGAAGCCGGCAAGCAAGGCCTTAAGGTTGAACTGGTGGAGTTCACCGACTGGATTGCCCCCAACGTCAGCCTGGCGGCGGGGGATATCGACGTGAACTACTTCCAGCACATCCCGTTCCTGGAAAACGCCAAGGCCGCCGCCGGCTTTGACCTGGTGCCGTACGCGCCGGGCATCATCAACAACGTCGGCCTGTATTCGAAGCAGTACAAGAGCATCAACGACCTGCCCCAGGGCGCCAGCGTGGCGATTGCCAATGACCCGATCAACAGCGGCCGCGGCCTGCAACTGCTGGCCAAGGCCGGGCTGATCACCCTTAAACCGGGCGTAGGCTACAAGGCCACCGAAGAGGACATCGTTTCCAACCCGAAGAAGATCAAGATCCTGCAAGTCGAGGCCGTGCAACTGGTACGCGCCTATGACGATGCCGACCTGGTGCAGGGCTACCCGGCGTATATCCGCCTGTCCAAGACCTTCGATGCCGAGTCGGCACTGCTGTTCGATGGCCTTGACCACCCGGAGTACGTGATCCAGTTTGTGATCCAGCCCAAGAGCAAGACCGACCCGCGCGTGATCAAGTTCGTCGACATCTACCAGCATTCGCCCGCCGTCCGTGCGGCGTTGGACAAGTCACTGGGCAAGCTCTACCAGGTCGGCTGGGAAGATAAAAAATGACCGCCGCCAACGCCCAAGTGCGCGACCTGGGCTTGCCGCCCAGGGACGCCGAGCAGACAGAACTGCACCCTGACTTGAACCGTGCCCATGTGCGCTTTATCAACCTGGGCAAGACCTACGACGGCACCGTGCATGCCCTGCAAGGCATCGACCTGGCGATCCAGCGCGGTGAAGTGTTCGGCATTATCGGCCGCAGCGGCGCCGGCAAGTCGTCGCTGATCCGCACCATCAACCGCCTGGAACAACCCAGCAGCGGGCGCGTGCTGATCGATCAGGTCGACATCGGCGCGTTCGACGAAGACCGCCTGGTGGCGCTGCGGCGGCGCATCGGCATGATCTTCCAGCACTTCAACCTGATGTCGGCCAAGACCGTGTGGCAGAACGTCGAATTGCCGCTCAAAGTCGCCGGCATCCCCAAGCTGCAGCGCGAGCAGAAGGTGCGTGAACTGCTGGAACTGGTGGGCCTCAAGGACAAGCACAAGGCCTACCCGGCGCAACTCTCCGGCGGGCAGAAACAGCGCGTGGGCATTGCCCGTTCGCTGGTCCATGACCCGGAGATTCTGCTGTGCGACGAGGCCACCTCGGCCCTCGACCCGGAGACCACCCAATCGATCCTCGGCCTGCTGCGCGAGATCAACCAACGCCTGGGCCTGACCATCGTGTTGATCACCCATGAGATGGCGGTGATTCGCGAAATCTGCGACCGCGTGGTGGTGCTCGAACACGGGCGCATCGTCGAGCAAGGCCCGGTGTGGCAGGTGTTTGGCGATCCGCAGCACGCGGTCAGCAAAACCCTGCTGGCACCGCTGCAACATGGGCTGCCGGAGGAGTTGCAAAGCCGTTTGCAGGCCAGACCGGCGACCGCCGATGCCGCAGTGGTGCTGCGCCTGCAATTCACCGGCAGTGATACCGACGAGCCGGACCTGGCCGCGTTGTTCAGCGCCCTCGGCGGGCGCGTGCGCTTGCTGCAAGGCGGTGTGGAACGTATCCAGGGGCATGCCCTCGGGCAACTGCTGCTGGCGGTGAACGGCTCGCCGCACACGGCTGAAGAACTGCGCAACCGCGCTGGGAATTGGGCGCAACAGGTGGAGGTGCTGGGCCATGTGGTTTGATCGTTTAGTGCAGGGCGCCATCGACACCTTGTTGATGGTCGGTGTGTCGTCGCTGATCGCGTTGCTGGTGGGGATTCCGCTGGCGGTGTTCCTGGTCACCAGCGACAAGGGCGGCATCTATCAGGCTCCGGCGCTGAACCGGGTGCTGGGGGCGTTCGTCAATCTGTTCCGCTCGATTCCGTTTCTGATCCTGATGGTGGCGCTCATACCGTTCACCCGGCTGATCGTCGGCACCACTTACGGCGTGTGGGCGGCGGTGGTGCCGCTGACCATCGCCGCGACGCCGTTCTTTGCGCGTATCGCCGAAGTGAGCCTGCGCGAAGTCGACCACGGCTTGATCGAAGCCGCACAAGCCATGGGCTGCCGGCGCTGGCACATCATCTGGCATGTGCTGCTGCCCGAAGCGCTGCCGGGGATCGTCGGCGGCTTCACCATCACCCTGGTGACCATGATCAACTCCTCGGCCATGGCCGGGGCGATTGGCGCGGGTGGGTTGGGGGATATCGCTTACCGCTATGGCTATCAGCGCTTTGATACGCAGATCATGCTCACGGTGATTGTGCTGCTGGTGCTGCTGGTGGCGGTGATTCAGCTGGGCGGGGACCGCTTGGCGCGGGGGCTGAACAAGCGCTGAGCACTCGTTTGTACCTGTTAAGGCTGACAGTTGTTGGGTGACGTTTTCGCGTATTTAATCGGTTTGACACCGTCTGCGACGGATCAGGGAGCGAATACCATGTTCAATATCACGCGTTGTGGCAGGTGCGCGATGCTGGTGGGGGGGTTGGCTGCGGCCACGCTTGGCGATGCAGCGGCAATGCCGCTCCACTCCTCAAATTCAACCATTATCTTTAACGGTTCTCTCACCACCTTCTACAGTTATACGCACCCAGTATGGGGTGGAAATAACATACAGTTCCTATCCCATGGGCGTATCACCCGATAAATTTCATAGATTGATTCAAACACAAACAGATGAAGGAGCCCTCACGGGCTCACCGTCAGGCGCAATCGACTGGACATGGGATATAGTCAGCATTTGGCCCTCAAAGCATCCCCCATGAAACTCGCCCCCGACGACCTCAACCAGATCACCGCCACCACCCTCGGCCACTACAACAGCGTGGCCGAGGACTTCCGTGAAGGCACCCGCGACCACGACGTGAGCCAGAACATCGACGCGCTGCTGCGGCATATCCAGGGTACAGCGCCGTTTACCGTGCTGGATTTCGGCTGCGGGCCGGGCCGGGATTTGCAGACCTTTACGCGCAGGGGGCATATCGCCGTGGGGCTCGACGGCTCCGAGCGATTTGCGCAGATGGCGCGGGAAGACAGTGGCTGTGAAGTGTTGCAGCAAGATTTTCTGAAGCTGGATTTGCCTGCCGAGCGCTTCGACGGGGTGTTTGCCAATGCGGTGCTGTTTCATATTCCCAAACAGGAGTTGCCGCGTGTGCTCAAGCAACTGCATGGAACGCTGAAACCTGGCGGCGTGTTGTTCAGTTCCAATCCACGCGGAGAAAACCAGGAAGGCTGGAATGGGCCGCGGTATGGGTCTTATCACGACTTGGCGGCGTGGCAAACACTGCTGACGGCGGCGGGTTTTGTGGAGCTGGAGCATTACTACCGCCCGGCTGGGCTGCCTTTGGAGCAGCAGCCTTGGCTAGCCAGCGTCTGGCGTAAACCGTAGAGCCGACCTGGCAATACATTCCAAATGTGGGAGCGGGCTTGCTCGCGAATGCGGTGTGTCCGTCGCCAGATATAGTGGCTGAACCACCGCTTTTGCGAGCAAGCCCGCTTCCACTTTTTAACCGCGTTTTTCCTGCTGCTCTTGCTTGGGCTCGCGGATTTTGTACCAGGCCACGTAGAGCGCCGGCAGGAACAACAGCGTCAACAAGGTGGCGATGATAATCCCACCAATCATTGCGTAGGCCATCGGGCCCCAGAACACTTCACGCGCGATCGGGATCATGCCCAGGCTCGCCGCTGCGGCCGTGAGCAGGATCGGCCGACGCCGGTGCTCGGTGGCTTCCACCACGGCATCCCACGGCGTATAGCCAGCCACTTCATATTCATGAATCTGCGTCACCAGGATCACCGAGTTGCGGATGATGATGCCGATCAACGCGAGAATGCCGAGGATCGCCACAAAGCCCATGGGCGTGCCCGTGGGGATCAACGCCAGCACCACACCGATCAGCCCCAACGGCGCGACACTCGCCACCAGGAACATCTTCTGCACGCTGTGCAGCTGGATCATCAGGAAGGTCGCCATCAGGAACAGCATCAGCGGCACCACCTTGGCAATCGGTCCCTGGGCCTTGCCGCTTTCTTCCACGGTGCCGCCGGTGGCGACCTTGTAGCCCACCGGCAAACCGGCGCTGAACTTGTCGATCTCAGGCTTGAGCTGTTTCACCAAGTCCGTAGGTTGCATCTCATCACGCACCGACGCCTTGATGGTGATCGTCGGGTTGCGGTCGCGGCGCCACACCAACGGCTGCTCCAACTCGTAGCGCACGGTGGCGAAGGCCAACAGCGGAATCGAGGTGCCGTTGGGCGTGACGATCTGCAGGTTCTGTAAGGTCTCCGGCGTACCGCGTTCGGCGTCCTCGGCGCGGCCGACCACGTTGATCAGGTAGATATCGTCATGCACCTGGGTCACCGAGGCGCCGCTGACCACACTGTTCATCAACTGCGCCACGTCTTCCGACGACAGCCCCAATTGCCGCGCCTTGTCCTGGGCGATGTCGATGCGCAGCACTTTGCCCGGCTCGTTCCAGTCGTAGATGATCTCGCCCAGGTGGCTGTTCTTGTCCAGCAGGGTTGCCAGTTCGATGGCGTGTTTGCGCACCTGGTCAGTGTCTTTGCCCGACACGCGATACTGAATCGGCCTACCCACCGGCGGGCCCATTTCCAGCGGCTGCACGTAGCTGCCGATGCCGACGAAATCATCGCGCAGGCGCTTCTGCAGGCGGGCGATCAATTCACCGCGCTCTTCCAGGCCCTTGCTCACGATGACCAACTGCGCGTAGTAGGGGTTTTCCAGTTGCTGGTCGAGGGGCAGGTAGAAACGGATCGCGCCCTGGCCGATATAGGTGCTCCAGCGCGCAATGTCCGGGTCGTCCTTGATGATCGCTTCCAGGCGATCGACGGCCTTGCGCGTCTCGTTGATCGAGGCGTTTTGCGGCAGGTTCAGGTCAACCAGGAGCTCCGGGCGGTCCGACGATGGGAAGAACTGGTTCTGCACAAACTGCATGGAGAACACCGACGCCACGAACAGCGCCACGGTAATGCCGATCGCCCACCAGCGATTACGCATGGCCCACAGCATGCCGCCGTTGAACGCACGGCCAATCCGCCCCGGCTCGGCATTGTGGGGCTTCACGTTGGCACTGAGGATATGTACGCCGATCACCGGCGCAAACAGCACCGCCACCACCCACGACACCAGCATCGCCACGGCAATCACCGCAAACAGGGTGAAGGTGTACTCGCCCGCCGAACTGGCGTTGAGGCCGATCGGCACAAAACCCGCCACGGTCACCAGCGTACCGGTGAGCATCGGGAATGCCGTGGAGGTGTAGGCGTAAGTCGCCGCCTGCTCCTTGGTTTCGCCTTTTTCCAGGCGCGTGATCATCATCTCGACGGTGATCATCGCATCGTCCACCAACAGGCCAAGGGCGATGATCAGCGCGCCCAGCGACACCCGTTGCATGGTAATGCCGCTGTATTCCATGAACACAAACACCAGCGCCAGCACCAACGGAATCGAGCACGCCACCACCAACCCGGCGCGCATGCCCAGGCTGATAAAGCTCACCACCAGCACGATGATCACCGCTTCGAACAGCGCGCTGGTAAAGCCGCCGACGGCCTCTTCCACCACTTCTGCCTGGTCGGACACTTTGTGTACACCCACGCCCACCGGCAGGTCGGCGGTCAACTCGTCCATGCGCTCATGCAGGGCTTTGCCGAAGGACTGGATATTGCCGCCCTTCTGCATGGCGATCGCCAACCCGATCGCCGGCTTGCCGTTGAAACGGAACATGGGCCGCGCTGGGTCGACATAGCCTCGGCTGATGTCGGCAATGTCCGCCAGACGATAAAAGCGATCATTGAGCCGCAGGTTGACGTTGGCCAGGTCCTTCTCTGAGGCGAACTGCCCCGAGGTGCGCACCGAAATCCGCTCGGGACCTGCCTCGATCACCCCGGCCGGCGTCACCGCGTTCTGCGATTGCAGGCTTTGCACCACTTGGCGCTGGTCAATCCCCAGGGCTGCCAATTTGCGCGTGGAGAAATTCAGGTAAATCACTTCGTCCTGCTGGCCGATCATCTCGACCTTGCCCAACCCCGGCACCGAGCGGATCTCGGCGCGCACCTGCTCGACATAATCGCGCAGCTGACGCATCGACAGGCCGTCGCCGGTAAAGGCGTACACCGAGCCGAATACGTCACCGAACTCATCGTTGAACGATGGCCCCTGCAAGCCTTGTGGGAAGGTGCCACGGATGTCGTCGATCTTCTTGCGGACCTGATACCAGATCTCCGGGATGGCCTTGGCGCTGGTGGTGTCCTTAAGGAACACGAACACCGTGGACTCGCCTGGCCGGGTGTAGCTTTTCACGTAGTCGAGGGCGTCGAGTTCTTCGAGTTTTTTCTCGATGCGGTCGGTGACCTGCTTGAGGGTTTCTTCCTGGGTCGCGCCCGGCCACCGGGTCTGGATCACCATGGTCTTGATGGTGAACGAAGGGTCTTCCTCACGGCCCAGGTTCATGTAGGAAAACACGCCCATCAGCAGCGCGACGAACATCAGGTACCAGACGAAGGACTGATGCTTGAGGGCCCAGTCGGATAAGTTGAAACTCCTTTTCATCGCGGGCTGTCCTCGTCGATTTTGACTTTTTGCCCAGGCTTCAGGCTGTTCACGCCGGCGATAACAATGCGCTCGCCAGGTTTGACGCCGTCATTGAGCAAGGCGCTGTCGGCGTCACGGCTGATCACGCTGATGTCGCGCGTTTGCACGGTCTGGCTGTGAGTGTCGAGCAGCCAGATGCGGGTCTTGCCGTCGACCTCCTGCAAAGCACTCAGGGGGACTTCGATGCGTGGCGCGATGGCCGTGCTCAAGGTCACACTGATCGCCGTGCCGAGGCGGAAAGCGGGCGGCGTTTCCGTCAAGGTCAGGCGTGCGCGACGGGTGCGCGTGGCGCTTTGGGCCTGGGGTTCGATCTCGCGCACGATGGCGGTGGTGTTCACGCTCGGATCGAGTTGCCCCGCGACCAGAAACACCACATCCGGCGGCAAACGCTCGGCAAGGCCGGCCGGCAGATCGATCACCGCTTCCTTGATATCCGGGCGCGCCAGGGTCACCACTTGCTGGCCGGCACTGACCACCTGGCCGGCCTCGGCATTCCAGGCGGTGACGATACCGGCGTGGTCGGTGCGCAATTCGGCATAGCGGAGTTGATCGTTGGCCTGATTGACTGAGGCTTTCGCCTGGTCGAGTGTGGCCTGGGTGGTTTTCAGGTCAGTCTGTGCAATATCCAGTTGGGCCTGGGCGCCAACGCCACGGTTGAACAGCTCCTGCTGGCGGCGGGCGTTGGCCTGGGCGTTGATGTATTGCGCCTGCACGCGGGCCAGGTCGCCCTGGGCCGAACGCAATTGGTTCTGCTGGTCAGTGGGATCCAGGACAGCAAGCAAGGCGCCCTTCTCCACCTCGGCGCCCACATCCACGACGCGGCGGGCAATGCGACCGGGCACGCGGAAGCCCAGGTTACTTTCATAGCGCGCCTGGATGGTGCCGGCGAAGCGGCCGAGGTTTTCCTGATCCTCGGCTTTCACTTCCATGGACAGCACCGGCCGCACGGGCTCCGGCGGCGCGTCTTCCTTGGAGCAGGCCACCAGCAACAGGCTGGCGGCGAGTATCCCCGTCAGGCGCTTCATGGCTGGGCTCCTTGCTGGGCGATCTCGACCCGCATGCCGGGGTGCAGCAATTGCCCGCCGGCCACCACGACTTTTTCGCCGCCCTTGAGGCCGTCGCCAATGATGACTTTGCCGGTGAGGTAACGCGCCACGGTGACCTTGTGCAGTTGCGCCTTGCCGTCGCCGTCGATCAGCCACACGGCGGGCTCACTGAGGTCTTTCGTCAGCGCAGCCCAAGGCAATTCGATACTGGCCTTGGCCGGGCCATTGGCAGTGGCGCTCACCACCGAGCCCAGCTCCATCCCTTTGGGCAACGCTTGCAGGGCGATTTTCACCTGCACGGTGCCGGTATTGGCGGCCACGGCAGGCGTGACCTCACGCACTTTGCCCACAGCCTTGATGCTCGGGTTATCCAACAGGCTGACGGTGATCGGCGCATCCGGTGGCGGTTCCACCAGCAGGGATTCATACACATTGAACACCGCGTCGCGCTCGCCATCGCGGGCCAGGCTGAAAATCGGCACGGTAGCCTGTACCACCTGGCCCACCTCGGCCTGGCGTGCGGTGATCACACCAGGTGCGTCGGCGATCAGCGAGGTGTAGCCGAGTTGCTCGCGGGCATTGGCCAGTTGGGCCTGGGCGGCGGCCAGTGAGCTTTGACTGCTGCGCAGCGCGGCCTGGGCGGAATCGTATTCGCTGCGACTGGTGTAGCCCTTGGGCAGGAGTTTTTCCTGGCGTACGAAGGCGGCGGCGGTTTGCTTGACCCGTGCCTGCTCGGCCACGACCTGGGCCTGAGCGGAGTCGACGTTGGTCTGCAGGTCCTTGGGATCGAGCTTGGCCAGCACTTGCTTGGCGGTCACACGGTCGCCCACGTCCACCATGCGCTGGATGATCTTGCCACCCACGCGAAAGGACAGATCGGTTTGCACCCGGGCCTGAATATCGCCGGTGAGCGTGACCGCCGCAGCAAAGTCCGCTGACTGCACGGTTTGCACAAATACCCGCGAATGCTGTTTGGGTTCAGCCTTCTCCTCGCCACAGCCACTCAGTAGCGTCAGCAGGCCAAGTCCGAAAATACAGGTGAAAATGCGACCGCCCATGCAGGCTCCTTGTGCGTGATGCCGACGTGCCAGTGTGTATGCGACTGTGAGCTTAGTTCAGGGTTCCTTATCTGCATGGAGGCTCCCATACTCCAATGGTTCCCACGCCGACTGAATGCCCATGCTCAAGCCCCTCGCGAGGGACCTGGGCTTTGCTGGCTACGCCATCTACCTGGGGCTGCCGGAAAAGACCCTGTCCTGTTTTGCCCTGCTGCCGGCATTGGCGCGCTTGATCATCCAGGCGTCGCAGCAGTGCCAGGTGTGGGTGGTGTCCCATGCCAGCCGCTTGATTGCGGCGTTGCAGCAGGATGAAGGGTGTAATTCGATTGTGTTGGAGAAGGTGTTGGGGGAAACGCGGATCGTGGGGCAAGGGATTCTGGATGGGCCGGCCTGGCATTGGCCGGAGTAGGTGGTGACTGTACCGGCCTCATCGGGGGCAAGCCCCCTCCCACATTTTGACCTGTGAATACATTCAAATGTGGGAGCTGGCTTGCCTGCGATAGCTCTATCAGCCCTGCCACTTCCCGCCTTCAACAATCACGCTCTCAGGCTTGGTGTCGTCGCTCAGCTCTTTACGCACATATTGGTCGTACAGCTTGAGCAGGAACTTCTCCTCACCCAACTTCGCCAATTCGGCGTTCACCCAGTCGCGCAGTTCGATGTTGCCCTTCTTCACGGCTGGTGCGATCGGCGCTTCATCACCGAGTTTTTCTTCCAGCACACGGTAGCCCGGGTTCTGCTTGGCCCAGCTGAACAGCACCAGGTTGTCCTGGGCATAGGCATCGCCACGGCCGGCGGACAGCGCCTGCAGCGATTCGGAGTTTTTCTCGAACTTGAGCAGCTTCCAGTCCGGGTGGTTCTTGGTCAGCCAGATATCAGCGGTGGTGCCGGTGGTGACGATGGTGGTGCGGGTGGCCAGGTCATTCAGGCTTTTTACCGCGCTGTCGTTTGGCACCAGGGCTTGCACCGCGACCTTCAGGTTGGGGTTGGTAAAGTCGACTGCTTCCTTGCGCTCAGGCGTCACGGTCATGTTGGCGAGGATCAGGTCGACCTTGTCGCTTTGCAGGAATGGAATGCGGCTGGCCGGTTCGACAGCCACGAACTCGACCTTGTTTTCATCGCCCAGCAGGTCTTTGGCGAATTGGCGGCCGATGTCGGTATCGAAACCGACATAGCGCCCCGCTTCGTTGACGAAACCGAACGGCGGTTTGTCGGTGAAGACGCCAACGATCA
Organism: Pseudomonas sp. DW-iso3; assembly: GCF_058725305.1. Classification (NCBI taxonomy): domain Bacteria; kingdom Pseudomonadati; phylum Pseudomonadota; class Gammaproteobacteria; order Pseudomonadales; family Pseudomonadaceae; genus Pseudomonas; species Pseudomonas sp. DW-iso3. The sequence goes on along the minus strand of NZ_JBZXDZ010000006.1, from coordinate 98,494 downwards.
ACTTGTCCCGCGCCTTGATCCTATCGATAGCGCTGACGGCGGCAGCCGCAGGTTTGGTGGGCTCTTCGGCCTTCTTATCGCAGCCGGCCAGTAACGCAACAGCAAACAGTGGCAGCAGTAACTTTTTCATATCAGCTCCAGTTCCTTGGTTTTTTTGGGCAGTGTTGAAACAAAGGAGAACTTCTCCAGGAACTGCTGCGCGCGTGCGGTTTGCGGGTTCGTAAAGAATGCCTCGGGGGTGTTCTGTTCGAGGATGCGACCGGCCTCCATAAACACCACGCGGTCGGCGACGGCACGGGCGAAGGCCATTTCGTGGGTGACGATCAGCAGGGTCATGCCATCGCGGGCCAGGCCCTGGATCACTTCCAGCACTTCCTTGACCATTTCCGGGTCGAGGGCGGCGGTGACTTCATCAAACAGCATGACCTGGGGGTTCATGCACAACGAGCGGACGATGGCGATGCGTTGCTGCTGCCCACCGGAGAGCTGGCGCGGGAAGGCGTCGCGTTTCTCGGCCAGGCCTACGCGCTCCAGCAGTTTCTCCGCTTGCTCACGGGCTTCGCGCGGATCGCGTTGCTGTACTTTCAGCGGGCCGAGCAGGATGTTGTCGAGCACGCTCATGTGCGGGAACAGGTGATAACTCTGGAACACCATGCCGATGTCCTGGCGCACCTGGCGCCAGTCGGTTTGCTTGTCCAACAGCTCATTGCCGGCAAACCGCAGGCTGCCGCTGTGGGCCACTTCCAGGCCGTTGAGGCAACGCAGCAAGGTGCTTTTTCCACAGCCACTGGGGCCGAGGATCACCACCACTTCGCCGCGTTGCACGCTCAGGTCGATGCCCTTGAGCACCTGCGCTTCGCCGAAGAATTTGTTGAAACCCTGAAACTCGATCAATGCGCTCATGCTTGCGTCCAGCGCCGTTCCAGCACCTTGGAGGCGGCCGACAACGGGTAGCAGATAAAGAAGAAAAACAGGAACAGCACGCCGTAGATCAACACCGACTCATAGGTGCGCTCGATGATTTGCTGGCCGACCTTGATCACATCCACGACACCGATCAGCACCGCCAGGGAGCTGGTCTTGATGATGCGCGTGTAGACGTTGAGGGTCGGCGGGGTCATGCGTTTCAGGGCTTGAGGCAGCAGCACATAGCCGTAGAGTTGCGGGTCGGAAAGGCCAATCGACAACCCCGCTTCGCGCTGGCCACGGGGCAGCGAATGCAAGGCGCCGCGCACCACCTCGCCCACTTCGCTGGCGCCCCACAGCGACAGCACCAGCACCGCGCACCAGAAGCTCGGAAGGCTCAGACCGAAGAAAATCGGCAGGCCGAAAAACAGCAGGTACAGCCACACCAGCACCGGGATCGCACGGAACAGCTCCAGGTACACCCGCAGCACCGCGTTGATCAGCCGGTTGTTCAAGGTGCGAAGCACGCCGTACAGCACGCCGCCGACGGTGCTGAAAGCGATGCTCAAGAATGAAATAGACAGGGTTTGCGCAGCGCCCTTGCCCAGTTGCGGCAACGACACCCACAACAACTCAAGACCCGAACTGGCCATGCTGGAGCCTCCTTTCCAGGCGGCTGAGCAGCAGCGACAGCGGCAAGAACAGCAGCACGCAGATCAGTGTCAGCGCGGCGAGCATTTCATAGGTCTTGTAGTAGAGGGCGATGTAGCTCTTGGTGGTGTAGAGGATCTCCGGCACCGCCACGGCGGAGACCACGGTGGTCTCCTTGAGCAGGAAGATGAAATTGGCGAACAGCGCCGGCAGGCTGAGGATGCCGGCCTGGGGCAGGATCACATGACGCAGCAGCTGCCAGTCCGACAGGCCGATGGACTTGCCCGACTCGACCTGCGCCAACGGCACCGCTTCCACCCCCGCGCGCAGCACTTCGGTGAGGTAGGCGCCGCCGAGGAAAGTCAGGGTGATGATCGCCGCCCAGAACCCGGAGATATTGAAGCCCAGGGCCGGCAGCGCGAAGTACACGAAGAACAGTTGGATCAGCAGCGGCGTGTTTCGCGCCAGCTCCACATAGAGCGCCACCAGGCGCGACAGGTAGGGCGTTCGAAACACCAGCAGCGCCGCGTTGATCAGCGCCACCAACAACGAGGTGGCAATGGCGATCAAGCCCACTTGCAGCGTCACGCCCACCGCTTTGAGAAAGGCCGGCAGGGTGCTGAGGATAAATGCGAAATCGAAGGTCATTTCCAGTCCATGAGCCGCACGGGTAATGCAGCAAGCGCAATCCGATCCGGCGTGGGTAACGCCGGGTAGCGCGAACTTTAAAGGTATAAAAAAGAAAATTTAAATACCCAAATAGCATATTGATATCACCCAAAAAGATAACCCCCGAATTCGCGGGTTTGGCGGGTGGCAGCTATGGTTGGGGGGTCTGAGATTCGAGGGATTGAACCATGAAGGAAGTGAAACCGATGGATCCGCAGGAGTTGATGAAGTGGTTGGTGGCGTTGCGCAGGGCGCTCAATAGCCGCGCTCTGTAATCCAATGGAGATCCAAATGTGGGAGCGGGCTTGCTCGCGAAGGCGGTGGATCAGTCAACCCATCCGTTACTGACAGACCGCTTTCGCGAGCAAGCCCGCTCCCACCGTTTTGATGGTGTTCCAACCATAAAAAACGCCGACGCTAAATAAGCCGTCGGCGTCAAACCTTGAAGGGGGGTTGGGTTACATCAGAACGCAGGCACTACCGCGCCGTTGTACTTCTTCTCGATGAACGCTTTGACTTCCGGGCTGGTCAGGGCCTTGGACAGTTTCTGGATAGCGTCGCTGTCCTTGTTGTCCGGGCGAGCCACCAGGAAGTTCACGTACGGCGACTTGGCATCTTCGATGATCAGCGCGTCTTTGGCGGGGTTGAGACCCGCTTCCAGGGCGTAGTTGGTGTTGATCACGTCAAGGTCAACCTGATCCAGCACGCGTGGCAGCAGCGCCGATTCCAGCTCTTTGAATTTGAGGTTTTTCGGGTTGCTGGCAATGTCTTTCGGCGTGGACAGGGCATTGTTCGGGTCTTTGAGCGTGATCAGACCATTCTTTTGCAGCAGCAAGAGCGCACGGCCACTGTTGGAGCCTTCGTTCGGGATGGCCACGGTGGCGCCATCTTTGAGTTCGGAAATGTTCTTGATCTTTTTCGAGTAACCACCGATGGGTTCAACGTGCACACCGACCACTGTCACCAGGTTGGTGCCCTTGCCCTTATTGAAGTTTTCCAGGTACGGCAGGGTCTGGAAGTAGTTGGCGTCCAGGCGCTTCTCGGCAACCTGCGTGTTGGGTTGCACGTAGTCGGTGAAGACTTTGATCTGCAGGTCCACGCCTTCTTTGGCGAGGGTCGGCTTGATCAGCTCCAGAATCTCGGCGTGCGGGATCGGGGTCGCGGCAACCACCAGTTTCTCGTTGGCTTGGGCGAAGCTTGCAGTCAGGGCAGCCGCCAGTGCGGTAAACAACAGAACCTTTTTCATGCAGTGTCCTTATCGGAATTCCGGGGCGTCTCTGACGACCGTTTTTATGAGCGGTACCAGCGAAGTGCTATCGCGGCGTGAACGGGACAATACCTAGATTTTTTATTCCCGAACAATATCTTTTATTCACGTTGATATTCCATTTTGTTCATGCAGGAATTTACGCAGTGTTTCCTGCTCGGCGGGGCTGGCACTTTGGAAAATCCGCTGCACCTGTTCCAACGGCGAACCCGCGACCGGCAAGTTCAAATGCTCGGGCAAGATTTCATCGCCGCTGCTCACCAGCAACGCAAAGTGAATGACGTTTTCCAGCTCACGGGTATTACCCGGCCAACTGTGGTGTTCAAGCACCCGCTGGGCGGCGTCGCTGATCAGCGGCACCGGCAGGTCCAGGCGCTGGCTGTAGATACCCAGGAAGTACTCGGCCAGTGACAGGATATCCCCCACGCGCTCGCGCAGTGCGGGCAAGTCCAGCCGCCCTTCGCTCAAGTAATGGAACAAGCGCTCATGGAACTTGCCGGCCGCCACCGCCAGGGCAAGGTCGATGCTGGTGGCGGCGACAAGGCGCACATCCACCGGGCTGGGCTGATGGGCGCCGACGCGGGTGACTTCGTGGTTTTCCAGGGCGGCCAGCAGTTTGACCTGGATCGGCAATGGCAAGTCGCCGATCTCGTCCAGGTACAAGGTGCCGCCATTCGCCGAACCGAACCAACCGGCCCGGCTGCTGGCCGTGCCACTGTGGCTACCGGCTGCGTAGCCGAACAATTCGGCATCGGCGTAGGTCGGGCTGATGGCACCGCAATTGACCGAAACAAACAAGCCGGTGCGGTCGCTGCCGCGGTGGATGTGCCGCGCCAGCAGTTCCTTACCGCTGCCGGTCTCGCCGCGAATCAACACGGGCAAGGCGCGCGGCGCGAGGCTTTCGAGCTCTTCGCGCAGTTGCCGCGAACGGGGATCGAAAAATACCAGCGCCTTGGCGCGGATGCTCAGCGGGCTTTTTTCCGCGTCGGGAAAGGTCAGCAACGGCTGGCCGTAGGTTTCATGCAGACTCATGGCAGGCTCCCGCCCCCAATCCACTTAAGGGACGGGGCGTTGAAAAATGTTCAGGCAGTGCGCCGGGCGTGATGCTCAAGGCGGCTTTGCAGACGATAGAGGTAGGCGAAACCCTGCTCCCAACGCCGGTGGCCGGACTTCACATTGATATGCCCGGCACCGGACAGAATCCCGGCTTCGGCCCCCCAATGGCGTGCCAGCTCCAGAGCCCGAGGCGCGCTGACGGCACTGTCGTTGTCGGAACTGACCACCTGGCTCGGGAACGGCAACAGGTCGGTAGGGATGGGCGCAAAATTACGCAAGGCGGGGGCACACGCCGGGCGTTCGACATCGGCCGGGGCCACCAGCAAAGCGCCGCGTACCTGGCGCAGGAAGTGCACCGGCGCGGTGGCCGCCCAATGCGCCACGGTGATGCAGCCCAGGCTATGGGCGATCAGGATCACTGGCGTGCTGTCGGCGGCGATGGCCTCGGCCAGCGCGGCGACCCAGTCTTCACGGCGTGGGGTCAGCCAGTCGGCCTGCTCCACGCGGGAGCTGTTGGGCAGGCTGTTCTGCCAATGACTTTGCCAATGATCTTCTGGCGATCCTTGCCAGCCCGGCACGATCAGATAACGAATCGACTCGCTGTGCATGGGTGTGCCCTCCTGCAGCGTTTAACGTTGCTGAACAGTATAGGGACGAGTGTTACATTCCTTAAGGAATAAGAAGCTATTTATTAATAACCAAAATCTCATAAACACTAAAGCCCGCTCCAACGCTTCACCGTTGCCAGGGCGGAAACAACACAACCGACACGCCTGCATGGGAGGCCGTTTTTGAATGCCTTTCCGGCGTAAAAAATTCAGAAAAAGCCATCGCTCAGACAGGGCTGTTCGCACACAAATCAAGCAGCTGGCGTTGCAGGCTCTGCCCCGCCGCACCCAAGCCACTACGGCCATACAGCGCCAGCCGCACGCCTTGCACCCTGGGCAAACCGCTGTCCGGGCCCAGTACGCTATGCCCAGCCTGTACGACCCGACGGGGCAGCAAACTAATACCCAACCCCGCCGCCACCGCTGAACACACACTCGCCAGGCTCGCGCTGGAATACCCGATGCGCCAGCGCCACCCCCCCACCTCCAGGTGTTGCAGCATTTCATTGCGGTACAGCCCCCCCACGGGAAAGGCCACCAACGGCAAAGGGTCACGTCCCAAGGATGGCGTGTTGCGGCTGTCCACCCAACACAAAGGCTCCGGCCACGAAGCCAGGCAGTCATCACTCTCGCCCATCTGCTTGACCAGCAACACATCGAACTCGCCGCTACGGTATTGGCGCTGCAGCTCGGGGCCAAGGCCGCTGGTGACTTCCAGGCGCACCCTGGGAAAGGCCAGCACAAAGGCCGACAGCAGCGGCATGAGCCGTTCCGACGCAAAGTCCTCAGGTACACCGAGGCGCAGCACGCCGTCGCTTTGCTGGCTGATCAACACGTCGGCGGCTTCTTCATGCAGCGCGAGGATGCGTCGCGCATAGGCCAGCAGGCGCTCGCCTTCTGCTGTCGCCACCACGCGGCGCTGGTCGCGGTTCAGTAGCTGGCACGCCACCGCCTCTTCCAGGCGGCGGATCTGCTGGCTGACCGTGGATTGGGTCAGGTGCAGGCGCTCGGCGGCGCGGGTGAAATTGCCGCAATCCACCACGGTGACAAAGCTACGCAACAACACGGGATCGAACATGGCAGTCACCATTGCGTTTGCCACTGATTGGCATGGTTATATTTAATTTCAGAATACCTCGCCCACTGCCCATACTTCACCCTCCATCCTGCCCAGAGGGGTCTCCATGAGCGACGCTCAACAGCACCTGCCCGACGCGGCCATGACCACGCTGTATCACCCGTGGAAAAACCTGCATGACCCTGAATAAATCCCTCGCCGGCTGGGGGCTGCTGGTGGTCCTGGGCCTTAATCTGCGGCCGATTCTCAGCTCCATCAGCCCGTTGCTCGGCGAGATTCGCCTGGCCACCGGTTTGAGCTTCCAGAGCAGCGCCCTGCTCACCAGCCTGCCCGTGGTGTGCATGGGCCTGGTGGCACTGGTAGGCGTGCGCGTTGAAGCGCAACTTGGAGAGCGGCGTGGCATCGCCCTGGGCCTGATGATGATCCTGCTGGCCTGCCTGGCCCGCTGGTTGATGGGCCAGGGCTCGACGTTGCTGGTGACCGCGTTGCTCGGCGGTGCCGGTGTCGCGTTGATCCAGGCGTTGGTGCCGGCGATGATCAAGCGCGAGTTTCATCACCGCGTGCCGGTGGCGATGGGCGTTTATTCAGCGTCGCTGATGGCCGGTGGCGGGCTGGCGGCGCTGCTCAGTCCGGTGGTGGCCACGCATTTCCAGCAATGGCAGGCCGGGCTCGGCGTGTGGCTGTTGCCGGCACTGGCCGCGCTGCTGTTGTGGGCCTGGTTGCCGCTGGGCGCGGCAAAAAGCGCAGAGGTCATCCCCGCCTTCAAGGGCCTGCGCAACCGCCGTGCCTGGCTGCTGGCGCTGTATTTCGGCTTGGTGAACTGCGGTTACATGAGCATGGTGGCGTGGCTGCCGGCCTACTATCAGCAACTGGGCTGGGACGTGCTGCCCAGTGGCTCGCTGCTGGCCTTTATGACCATCTTCCAGGTGATCGCCGCGCTGTTGATGCCGGTGCTGGCGCAACGCGGGATCGATCGTCGGCCACTGCTGTGGATCAGCCTGCTGGCCCAGACCCTCGGCTATCTCGGCCTGTTAATGGCGCCGCTGCAGTTTCCTCATCTGTGGGTGGCGCTGTGTGGCTTCGGCCTGGGCGCGTGTTTTGCCCTGAGCCTGTTGCTGACCCTCGATCACCACCGCGACCCGCGCCAGGCCGGGCAACTGGCGGCGTTCGTGCAAGGCGTGGGCTTTTTGATCAATGCAATTTCGCCATGGTTGACCGGATGGCTGCGCGAACTCACCGGCAGCTTTGTCAGTGCCTGGGTGGTGCTGACCGTAACGGCGGTGGCGATGCTGGTGGTGACGCGGGTGTTCAGTCCCGCGACCTACCGCACGGCCCCCGCTCTATAACCCCGCTCTATACATAGGCATTCAAGATCGGCAGTCCGGCGCCATCGACCTGGCTGCCGAAAATGCCTTCGCCAATGGCCAATTGCAGGGGTTGCACGGACGCAATCTGCCTCATGCAGTGGAGCGCCTCAGCAACCGTTGCGGGATGATCAGCCGCGCTGGGGTGCGTTTGTCGCCTGCGGCGAAGGTGCTGATCGAAACCCTGCTGACGGTGGAAAGCCAAGCCGATTAGCCCGCGCAAACGTCCCGAAATCATTGAAGCGCACCCCCATCTCAGCCATCACCTTGTGGGCCACTTTGGCGGTCATCTGACGGATGTAAAACGGTTCCTTCACCACAAAATGGTGAATGCCGTGGGTGCTGCCGAAGTTGAAACAGAACGCCTGCAACGGCCACATCCACCAGGGGTTCAATACCTGGGTCTGCTGGATCACATTGCCCAGCTCCACATCGCCGTAGTAGTGCATGTTGGAGCTGACAAAGTGCAGGCAAAAGGTGCGCAACACGTTAGGGCCGATGATCACCACGGCAGCGATATCGATCACCTGCATCACCTGCACAGTGTCGGCGGACCACGCGATGGGAGCGCCGAGCAGACTGGCAATGCCATTGGCGGCATGAAAGCCGAGGAACACGTACCACGCGCCCCAATGCAGCAGCGCCAGCGGTGCATACACCAGCAGCGAGCGCTTGAGGATGGCCAGTTTGTGCGTCCAGGTCTTGGCCCGCAGGATGCGGATGAAGGCCGACATGACGTTATCGCCGACCATCAGCAACCGCGCAAACCCCCAGGGTTCTCCGTTGGTGATGGCGCGCTCTTCCATATCGGTTTCGGTGCCGGAGACCTTGTGATGGTTGAGGTGCAGGTGCCGGCGCACCCACGGGTTGATGGTGCTCGGCCGCGCCAGCCACACCAGGCCCATCATCAGGTTATGGGGCAGGCGCTGCTTGCGAAAGTACATGCTGTGGATCAGGTCGTGTTCCAGCTCGTGGGTCAGCGAGGCCAGGAACGCGTTCAGCAGCAAGCACACCCACCACGCCATGTGACCTGTGATGTAGAGCGCCGCCGAGCCCACCATGCCGAGCAGCGCAAACGCCAGAATGCTCGCGCCCAGCGCGTCCTGATGCAGCAGCCAGGGGTGCTGCCGGCGCAGGCGCACGCCTTCGGCCAGCACCACTTCACGGATATGCGCCGAGCGCTGTTGTGCGTTCATCTGCTGGGGACTTGCAGAAGTACCGTCCATGCTTCCATCCTCTGGTGATTGATAGCTGCATCCTGGCCCAAGCGGTCCGCCAGGGCATCAGCTCCACACGCCAACCTGTTGACCGCAAGCGCCAATCGCCATGACCGAACCCACTTCCCTCGCCAGCTGGACCCGCGCCCTGCGCAAGCAGCTCGACGCCCTGGGCCTCGACAGCGGCGCCCTGTGCCTGCAAGCCGGGCTCGACCCGCAGAAGATGGACGATCCCAATGCGCGCTACCCGCTGTCGGCCACCACGCGTCTGTGGGAATTGGCGGTACAGGCCAGTGGTGATCCGGCGATTGGCTTGCGAGTGTCGCGGTTTGTCAGCGCCACCACTTTTCATGCATTGGGGTATGCGCTGGTGGCCAGTGGGAGCTTGCGCGAAGTGTTCGAGCGCATCGTGCGATATCACCAGGTGGTCAGCGATGCCTTGAGCCTGGAGCTGAGCGGCGATGGCGAACGTTATCGGTTCCGCCTGCTGCAACTACCGGGCAGCCCGGCGCCGGCGTTCGAGGCCATCGATGCATTTGCGGCGATCTATGTGCGTACCTGTCGCAACCGTCTGGGCCGCGAGTACGCGCCGCTGGCGGTGTACCTGCGAAGGCCGGAACCTGTTGACCCGAAGCCTTGGCACACGGTGTTTCGCGCGCCGGTATTTTTCGATGCCGAGGAGGACCGTCTGGAGTTCGCCGCCGAGGATTTCGACAGCCACCTGGACGACGCCAATCCCGAACTGGCCGAGCACAACGAAACCGTGCTCAAGCGCACCCTCGCCCAACTGCAACCGCTGACCTGGGAGCGCAAGGTGCGCGCGGCCATCGAGGCGCAATTGCCGGATGGCGAGCCGAGTGCCGAGCGCATCGCCCAGGCCCTGCACCTGAGCCTGCGCAGTTTGCAGCGGCACTTGGCGGATGAGGGCTGTCGGTTCGATGCGTTGCTCAGCGAGTGCCGGGAAAACCTGGCGTTGCTGCACTTGCGCGATCCGCACTGTTCATTGGCCGAGATCAGCCATTTGCTCGGCTTTGCCGATACCAGCAGCTTCAACCGTGCGTTCAAGCGTTGGACGGGGATGACACCGGGGCAGTTTCGGGATGGATTGCGGTAGGCAGATTGGTGCTGGATAGGGAGGCCTCTTCGCGAGCAAGCCCGCTCCCACAGGGGAACGTATTCCATGTGTGGGAACGGGCGTGCTCGCGAAAGCGCAGGTTCAAGCACTGGGCATTTCAGCTCAATCAACGCCCGCGATCGCGCCGCAACACCTTCTTCACCCGCGCCACCAGCGTCTTGGCCTCAAACGGCTTGAGCAAATAGTCATCCTCATGCAACTCCAACCCGCGCAGGCGATCTTCAATCCCGCCCGGCGTGGTCAGGAACAGCAGCGGCGTCTCGCCCTTCTGCCGGATCGCCTGCTGCAGTTTCCAGGCATTGAGCCCCGGCAGCATCACATCCAGGATCACCAGGTCGTACTCGACGCCCTCGACAAACCGCTGCGCCGCCATGCCATTGACCGCGACTTCCACGCTGTAGCCGGCCTCGTTCAGGCCCTGGGCCATCCGCTGTGCTTCTTCGGATTCATGTTCCACTAACAGCACACGCATAACACACCTCGTTTGATAGGCCTGCAGGCTAACACCCTCAGGTGTGCGCCGCCTGCCGTAGCCGCGGTACGTCGAGGATTTCAATCTCGCCATAGCCCAGACGCACAAGGCCCTGGGCTTGCAGATCCTTGAGCAGCGCGTTGGTGGTCTGGCGCGACAGGCTCAACATCGCTGCCAGGTCTTCCTGGGGTAGATGCAGTACACGCTTTGAATGCTCGGTATCGCCATAACCTTCAACAATCATCAACAAACGATGAGCCAACCGAACCGAGGCCGGCATCAGGCTGAGCTGTTCAAGGCCGATAAAACTCAGGCGCAGCTTCTGGCTCATCAGCAGCGCCAGGTCGCGCCAGTACCTGGGGCTGTCATCGAGTATGTTCAGCAGCGCCTGTTGTGGGACCTGCAGCAACGTGCAAGGCCCGACAGCGCAGGCATCGTGGGTACGTGGCAAGCCATCGAACAGGCAGATCTCGCCGAACCAAAAGGGTGACTCCACCAGGCTGAGAATCGCTTCCTTGCCCTGCTCGTTCACCGCACTGACCCGCAGGGTGCCGTCGAGTACCGCATACAAACCACAGGGTGGGTCGCCGCGCTTGAACAAGTACTGTCCCGCCGTGAGCGGCCTCAATCGGGCCTGAGCCAGCAAGCTATGCTGAAAAGGCAAGGGCAGGTGACTGAACCAGTGACCGGTGGCCAACCGGGAGCGCCATTGGTCTGCATCCATGTGAACTCCGAAGATTGTCGCCCAGTTGACAGTACGCCACAGGCTGACAGGGCATGATCAAACATCCTACAGGAGGAATAACAATGAAAAGCCTCGTCGACCATCTCAGTCAATACGCCGCCTACCACCGAGACCCGCGCAACATCGCCAGCCACTTTATCGGCATCCCGCTGATTGTCGTCGCGGTCGCCGTGCTGCTGTCACGTCCGGAATGGGATGTCAGTGGGTTGTGGATCTCACCGGCCGTTCTGCTCGCGCTGTTTTGCGCGTGGTTTTACTTGCGCCTGGAGCTGGCGCTGGGTGTGCTGATGACGGTGCTGATCGGCTTGTCGGTGTGGGCCGGGCATGTGCTGGCGGCGCAGAGCACAATGGTGTGGCTCAGCAGCGGCGTGGGGATGTTTGTGGTGGGTTGGGTGATTCAGTTTGTCGGCCACTATTACGAAGGCAGGAAGCCGGCGTTTGTGGATGACGTGTCGGGGCTGATTGTAGGGCCGTTGTTTGTGGTGGCGGAGCTGGCGTTTCTGCTGGGGTTGCGGCAGGGGCTCAAGCAACAGATCGAAGCGCGGTCGGGGCCTGTGGCGGTGCGCGCGAAAAACGCCACGGTCTGACAGACCCTAGAGATCAAATGTGGGAGCCGGGCCTGCCCGGCTCCCACAGGGTTTTGCGCTGTCTGGAGGCTTAGGCTTTTTGCCAGACCTTGGGCTTGAAGAACAGGGTCTCGCCGCGCGCCAAACCGGTCAGGCTATCGTGGTCTTTCACCACTTCGGCTTCGATAAGTTCGCTCTGGCCTTCAACTTTCAACGTCACACGCGTGGTCGCGCCCAGCGGGCGAATATCCCGCACTTCGGCGGCGTGATGGTCTTCCAGCTCATGGCGCGACAGCGACACTTCATGGGGACGGAACAGCACGTGTTTGTCTTCACCCACGTGCAGGCGGTTCGAATCACCCAGGAAGTGGTAGACGAAGTCGCTGGCCGGGTTTTCGTAGACGTCACCCGGTGAGCCGATCTGCTCGATCACCCCCTTGTTCATCACCACGATGCGGTCGGCGACTTCCATGGCCTCTTCCTGGTCGTGGGTCACGAACACCGAGGTCAGGTTGATGTCTTCGTGCAGGCGCGCCAGCCAGCGGCGCAATTCTTTTCGCACCTTGGCGTCGAGGGCGCCGAAGGGCTCGTCAAGCAGCAGCACTTTGGGTTCCACCGCCAGGGCGCGGGCCAGGGCGATACGTTGGCGCTGGCCACCGGACAGCTGCTCCGGGTAGCGATCCGACAACCAATCCAGCTGCACCATATTCAGCAGCTCATGCACCTTGACCGCGATCTGGCTCTCGCTCGGACGCTGGTTTTTCGGCTTCATGCGCAGGCCGAAGGCGACGTTGTCGAACACGGTCATGTGGCGGAACAACGCATAGTGCTGGAATACGAAGCCCACGTTGCGATCACGCACGTCATGGCCGGACACGTCTTCACCGTGGAACACGATGCTGCCGTCATCCGGGGTTTCCAGGCCGGCGATGATGCGCAGCAAGGTGGTCTTGCCGCAACCGGACGGGCCAAGCAACGCCACCAGCTCGCCACTCTGGATGTCCAGGTTGATGCTGTTCAGGGCCTTGAAGGCGTTGAAGTTCTTGCTGACATTACGGACTTCGATCGACATGACTTATTCCTCAGCCGCACCGGCGCGCAGGCGGTTAATACGGTTCTCGCTCCACTGCTTGAGCAGCAGGATAAAGAGCGCCAGGATCAGCAACAGACTCGCCACCGCAAACGCGGCAACGTGGTTGTATTCGTTGTAGAGAATCTCGACGTGCAGCGGCAGGGTGTTGGTCACGCCGCGAATGTGGCCAGACACCACCGACACCGCGCCGAACTCACCCATGGCCCGTGCGGTACACAGCACCACGCCGTAGATCAGACCCCATTTGATATTCGGCACGGTCACATGCCAGAACATCTGCCAGCCATTGGCGCCGAGCAGACGCGCAGCCTCTTCTTCCTGGGTGCCCTGCTCCTGCATCAGCGGGATCAGTTCACGGGCCACAAAGGGCACGGTGACGAAGATGGTCGCCAGCACGATGCCGGGCAAGGCGAACACGATCTGGATGTCATGGTCCTGCAACCACGGGCCAAAGAAACCCTGGGCCCCGAACATCAGCACATAGACCAGGCCGGCGATGACCGGCGACACCGAGAACGGCAAATCGATGAGCGTCACCAGGATGCTTTTGCCACGGAACGAATACTTGCTCACGCACCACGCGGCGCTGACGCCGAACACCAGGTTGAGCGGCACCGAAATCACCACGGCGATCACCGTGAGTTTCAGCGCCGACAACGCATCGGGTTCGAGGATCGCGGTGAAGAACGCACCGAGGCCGTTCTTCAGGCCTTGGGTGACCACGATAAACAGCGGCAACAGCAGGAACAGCGCGAACACCAGCCAGCCGAGGCCGATCAGGATACGTCGGGACGCAGCGCTGCCACGGCGGGCGGCGTTGGCCGAGGACGCGGCGGAAATAGACGATTGGGACATGTTCCGCGCCTCCTTATGGACGTTCGATGCGCCGCTGCAACAAGTTGATCAGCAGCAGCAGGACAAAGGAAACCACCAGCATCAGCACGCCGATGGACGTGGCGCCGCGGTAGTCGTATTGGTCGAGCTTGACCATGATCAGCAAGGGCAGGATCTCGGTTTTCATCGGCATGTTGCCGGCGATGAAAATCACCGAGCCGTATTCACCGACGCCACGGGCAAATGCCAGGGCGAAACCGGTCAACCACGCTGGCAGCAACGCGGGTACGAGGATGTGCCGGAACACCTGCAACGGCTTGGCACCCAGGCAGGCGGCGGCTTCTTCGACTTCCCGAGGGATATCGGCGAGTACCGGCTGCACCGTGCGCACCACGAACGGCAGGGTGACGAAGGTCAGCGCCAGGGTGATGCCCAAGGGGGTATAGGCGATCTTGAAGCCCAGGTCGGCGGCGAACTGGCCGACCAGGCCGTTAGGCGTGTACAGCGCGGTCAGCGCGATACCGGCGACGGCGGTGGGCAAAGCGAACGGCAGGTCGATCATCGCATCGATGATCTTGCGGCCGGGGAAGGTGTAACGCACCAGCACCCAGGCGAGCAGCGTACCGATCACGCCGTTGATCAGCGCGGCGTACAGCGCGGTGCTGAAGCTCAGTTGCAACGCCGCCAACACGCGCGGTGCGGAGATGATGTTCCAGAACTGATCCCAGGTGAGTTGAGCGGCGTGTACAAACATCGCCGCGAGGGGGATGAGTACGATCAGGCTGAGGTACACCACGGTGTAGCCCAGCGTCAGCCCGAAGCCGGGTATGACGGGGGAGATACGACGCGACATAAGAGTCCTTGGTTAAGGGAAAACCACTGAAGGCACACACGTCCTGTGGGAGCTGGCTTGCCTGCGATGCAAGCGCCTCGGTATGTCAGTCACACCGCGGTGATGCTATCGCAGGCAAGCCAGCTCCCACAGGGCAAAGCGTGCGCCGCCAGATTGCGTTATTGCGCGGTGTAAATCTGGTCGAACACGCCACCGTCATTAAAGAATTTCGGTTGGGCAGTTTTCCAGCCGCCGAAGTCTTTGTCGATAGTCACCAGGTCCAGTTTCGGGAACTGCTGGGCGTATTTGGCGGCCACTTTTGCATCGCGTGGGCGGTAGAAGTTCTTGGCCGCAATCTCCTGGCCAGCCGGGCTGTACAGGTGCTTCAGGTATTCAGTGGCGATTTCGGTGTTGCCCTTTTTCTCGGCGTTCTTGTCGACCACGGCCACCGGCGGCTCCGCGAGGATCGACAGGGAAGGCACGACGATATCGAACTTATCAGCACCGCCATCTTCTTTCAGGGCCAGGAAGGCTTCGTTTTCCCAAGCCAGCAACACATCACCCTGACCGTTGTTGACGAAGGTGATGGTCGAACCGCGAGCGCCGGTGTCCAGTACGGGGACGTGTTTGAACAGCTCTTTCACGTATTCCTGGGCCTTGGCTTCGCTGCCGCCGGTTTTCAGGCCATAGGCCCAAGCGGCGAGGAAGTTCCAGCGGGCGCCGCCGGAGGTTTTCGGGTTCGGGGTGATCACGGACACGTCTTTCTTGATCAGGTCGCCCCAATCCTTGATGCCTTTAGGGTTGCCCTTGCGCACCAGGAACACGATGGTCGAGGTGTACGGGGTGCTGGCGTCCGGCAGGCGGGTCTGCCAGTTCTCCGGCAGGGTCTTGCCCAGCTTGGCGATTTCGTCGATGTCACCGGCCAGGGCCAAGGTGACCACGTCGGCGCGCAGGCCGTCGATCACGGCACGGCCTTGCTTGCCCGAACCACCGTGGGATTGCTGGATCTTGACGTTGTCACCTGGGTGGGACTGTTTCCAGAACTGGGTGAACTCCGCGTTGTAGTCCTGGTACAGCTCACGGGTCGGGTCGTACGAGACGTTGAGCAACTCGTAGTCCTTGGCAACGGCGGAACCTGCAAACACGGCGCTGGCCAGTGCGGCCAGGGCATAACGGCGAATCGACGACATAGAAGCTCCTGAAATTCTGGGTGTTGGCTTTTTCTTATAGTTGCGGGTCTAGCATGCGAATCGCCGTTCTTGCCTAGCTCGGCTTGTTGCCCGGGTTCTGCAGTCGGAATTTTTCCTTGCGTTCAATCTGTACCACTTGCGCGTTATGCACGGTGATTTCCACCGCACCAAACCGCAGATCGCGCAACGCGCTCTGGATCTCACGCAAAATGGCTGCTTCGTCCTGGCCGTCGACGCTACGTAGAGAGGCGCTCATGGTCTCGCTCCTTAAATGAATAGTGCCTTGCAGTGGCGGCACTGCTTGCGGCGTGAGAGCGATAGTAGATAAGCGCAGATATTCTTAAAAATACTATTTAAGAATGTTTATATAACCAGAAAGAATTTTCTGGTGTGACGTGGGGTTGCGCGCGGGTTCGGTGCCCGAGCACAGAAAATAAAGCCTTGAGAGGATCCATTTTGGCCGCCTTTCACTCTCGAATGGCGGGTGCTTTCGACCAATCGATCTCGCCCGCTGGCACTGGTCGACCAAACCAATACCCCTGCCCCAGGTCGCACTGCTGGTCGAGCAGGAAACGCGCCTGCTCCCGTTGCTCGATCCCTTCGGCGTGCACCTGCATGCCCATGCTTTTTGCCAGGGCGATCACCACGCGCACGATCGCCGCGTCGTCTTCATCCCACGGCAACCCGGCGACGAAGCCTTGGTCGATCTTGAGCTTCTGCACCGGCAGGCGCTTGAGGCGCAACAGCGACGAGTAACCGGTACCAAAATCATCGATGGCCAGGCGCAGGCCCAGCTCGCGCAGGCGGTGCAGTTGCTCCAGCGCCACCTCCGGGTCCTCCATCACGGCGCTTTCGGTGACTTCCAACTCCAGGAAAGCCGGATCCAGGCCGGTGTCGTGCAGCACCTGGGCCACCTGCTCGTACAACTCGCGCCGGGCAAACAGGCGGCTGGAGACGTTGATGGCGATAAAACTCAGCGGCGTACCCTGCGCCAGCCAATCACACATCTGTCGGCAGGCCTGGTTCATCACCCAGGCGTCGATATCGGCAATCAACCCGGTGCGTTCGGCAATCGGGATAAATTCCCCAGGCGGCACCAGGCCACGCTCCGGGTGTTGCCAGCGCACCAGCGCTTCGACGCCGATCAGGCGGCTGTCGTTGAGGTCATGCACCGGTTGGTAGTAGACGCACAGCTCTTGCTGCTCAAGGGCACGGCGCAGCTCACTGGCGATTTCCACGCGGTTCTGCGCATGGGCGGTCAGCTCTTCGGTGTACAGGGCGTAGCCTTCACGGCCAGCGCTCTTGGCCTTGAACAGCGCTGAGTCGGCATTACGCAGCAATTGCTCCGCGCTCAGGGCGTCGCTGGGGAACAGGCTGATACCAATACTGGCGCTGATAAACAGCTGGTGGCCGTCAAAGATGAAGGGCTGCTTCATCGCGTCCAGCATGCGCTGCGCCAGGCCCGCGGCCTGAGCCACCTGTGGACAACTTTCCGCCAGCACCGCGAACTCATCCCCCCCCAGGCGCGCCAAGGTCACGCCAGGGCCGAACAGCGCCTTGAGCCGTTCGCCGACGAGCTTGAGCAACTGATCGCCGACGTTATGGCCGAGGCTGTCGTTGATGATCTTGAAGTGGTCCAGGTCCAGCAACAACAAGGCGCAGCCACGCTTGTGGGTTTGCGCCGAGGCCAGCGCCTGTTCGGCGCGGTCGGTGAACAACAGGCGGTTGGGCAGGTCGGTCAGCGGGTCATGATGGGCCAGGTGAGCCAGTTCGTGCTCGGAGTCCTTGATGGCGCTGATATCGGAAAACACTGCGACGTAATGGCTGACCTGACCCTGATCATCGTGAATCACGCGAATGGTCTGCCACTGGGGATAAATTTCACCGCTTTTGCGTCGGTTCCAGATCTCACCGCTCCATTCGCCGGTGCGCTCCAGGCTCTGGAACATCTGCTGATAGAAATTCGACGAATGGCGACCGGACTTGAACAGGCTGGGCTGTTGGCCCATGACGTCTTCGCGGCTGTAGCCGGTGATTTCCATGAAGGCCCGGTTGACGTGCACGATCAGCCCCTTTGTGTCAGTGACCAACACCCCTTCACGAGTGCAATCGAACACAGCGGCAGCCTGGCGCAAGCGTTCGCGGTTTTCTTTCAAAGGCTGTTGCAGTTGGTTGGCCCGGGCAAATCGGGCGCAGATCAGGTAGATCGCCAAGGCGCTCAGTGTCACCCACACGTAGCCGCGCACCTGCAGCCAGTGGTTCAACTCACTCTGGTTATCGAGAAACTCGATCAATACGCGCTGAGTGACGCCAATCCACAGAACGGAAATCAACAGGTATACCAGCCCCGCACGTAGGGCACCCCGGTATGAAAACGGCATATGGTCAGTAATCCTTACCAAAAAGACAGAGTCGCCCTACAAAGACTGCGGATTATAGAATAAGAAACATCCAGTCACTCCTATCTGAAAGCGCGGCTGGTTTTCTCTGTAGGCTGAGTGATAATGCGTGAGCTGTTCTTTTCTTTATCTGAGGGCCATACAGCCTATGTGGTACAACGGTTTTCTTGACCTGTCAGCCTGGCAACTGGTGGCGGTCACTCTGTTGATGACCCACGTGACCATCGTTGCGGTCACAGTCTATCTGCATCGCTATTCCGCCCATCGCTCCCTGGAGCTCAATGCCGGTCTTAAACACTTCTTCCGCTTCTGGCTGTGGCTGACCACGGCGCAGAACACCCGCGAGTGGACCGCCATCCACCGCAAGCACCACGCCAAGTGCGAAACGGTCGACGACCCGCACAGCCCCGTCATCAAAGGCTTGTCCACCGTGATGCGCAAAGGCGCCGAGCTGTACCGCGCCGAGGCCGAAAACCCCGAGACCCTGCGCATCTACGGCAAGAACTGCCCGGATGACTGGATCGAACGCAAAATCTACACCCCCTATCCGCTGCTGGGCGTGGCGATCATGGGTGTGATCGACCTGCTGCTGTTCGGTACCATCGGCATTACCATCTGGGCCATCCAGATGATGTGGATTCCGTTCTGGGCCGCTGGCGTGATCAATGGCCTGGGGCATGCCGTGGGCTATCGCAACTTCGAATGCCGTGACGCGGCGACCAACCTGGTGCCGTGGGGCATCATCGTTGGCGGCGAAGAGCTGCATAACAACCACCACACCTACCCCAACTCGGCCAAGCTGTCGGTGAAGAAGTGGGAGTTCGACCTGGGCTGGGCCTGGATCAAGGTGTTCAGCTTCCTGCGCCTGGCCAAGGTGCAGCGTGTCGCGCCCATCGCCCACCGCGTGGAAGGCAAGGGCCACCTGGACATGGACACCGCCATGGCGATCCTCAACAACCGCTTCCAGATCATGGCCCAGTACCGCAAGCTGGTGATTGGCCCGTTGGTCAAGCAGGAGCTGGAAAAGGTCGATCACTCGGTGCGTCACCAGTTCCATCGTGCCAAGCGCTTGCTGTCGCGGGAAACCAGCTTGCTCGATGACCGCCATCACCTGCGTATCCAGAACATGCTGGAACACAGCCACGCGCTGAAAGTGATCTACGAAAAGCGCCTGGCGCTGCAGCAGATCTGGCTCAAGACCAGTTCCAATGGCCACGATATGCTGGCGGCCATCAAGGAATGGGTGCATGAAGCCGAGGCCAGCGGCATCCAGTCCCTGCGGGATTTCGCTCACCAATTGAAGACTTATTCGCTGCGTCCTGCGGCAGTCTGATGGTGCGGTGGGAGGGCTTGCTCTCCCACCTACCAGCTTTTTGGCGTCATTTACCGGGCACCGGCAATCGGCACTATTGACGGAACTTCACCGCAATTACCCTCTCTCAATGAACACTTCGCCATCATGGTGGCCCCTTGTAGCGTCCGCTGCTCCAGCCTGCGGCGCGCCCAGAGAGAGTTGTGCCGATGGTTCACGAAAATCCTTATTTGCCCGATCCTCCCACCGCTGAACATCCGCGTCCGGCTGCGGCTGCGACCCTGTTGGCGTTGGTGCATGCCCAGGGTGAAGTCGAGCGGTTGAGCGAGCGGGAACAACTGCTGAGTTCGATGTTGGTGAGTGTCAACGCCGTGCTCTGGGCCATGGATTGGGAAACGCGCCGGGTGCTCTACGTAAGCCCGGCCTACGAGCGCGTGTTCGGACGCTCTGCCGGCCTGCTGCTGGCCGATCATCGGGAATGGCGCAACAGCATTCACCCCGAAGACCTCGACTATGCTGAACACAGCCTCGCCCGCGTGCTGGAACGGGGCGCCGTGGAGGACCGTGAGTACCGCATCATCACCGCTGACGGGCAGATCCGCTGGTTGAGCGACAAATGCTACATCAACCAGCGGGTCGAGCCCGGAGAACCGTTGATCGTGGTGGGCATGGCCGAAGACATCACCGAAAAGAAACAGATGGAGCTGGAGCTGCATCGCCTGGCCACCACCGATGTGCTGACCCAGAGCAGTAACCGCCGGCACTTCTTCGAGTGCGCCAACCTGGCCTTCGACACGGCCTGTGCCAAAGGAGAACCGCTGGCCTTCCTGCTGCTGGACATCGATGACTTCAAAGACGTCAACGACAGCTACGGCCACCTGGAGGGTGATCAAGTGTTGCGGCGTATCGCCGAGAGCGGTCGCGGGGTATTGCGCCGTGGTGATCTGTTCGGACGCATTGGCGGCGAAGAGTTCGCCGCCGTCCTGCCCGGCTGTGCGCCGGAGATGGCCTTGCAAGTGGCTGAGCGGTTGGGCCGGGAGATTCAGGAACTGAGCTTCAGCTATGAGGGCCAGGCGTTCAGCGTGACCATCAGTCAGGGCCTGGCCAGCCTCACCGAGGCAGATTCGACCCTGGACAGCCTGTTCGCCCGCGCCGATGCCGCCATGTACGAGGCCAAACGCTTGGGCAAGAACCGCGTGGTGGCCGGCTGACGCTAAGCCTTGCGGATCCGCGTCAATTCCGCCAACCCGACCCTGAGCAATCGCGCAGTCTTGCTTCTGGCCAGCTCCTCCAAGCCTTCATGCTCAGTCAAACGCGCCATCTGCGCCGCCAGGTTCACTACCAGCGCTTCCCGGGCATACACGCCGCCCTCCAACGCATAAATCGCCGCGATCAACTGGCGCAGTTCCAGTGGCAAACGCCAACGTGTGCGCAGCGCTGAACCATAGGCCGCGCCAAAGGTGTAGAGAGACTCACCAATCGCTTCGTCATCCAGCGCACCACCGCCCTGGCGCCAGTTTTCCAAGCAGCGCAATAGCGCCAGGTCGCCGAGCCGATGGAGGATGCCGGCGCTGTAACAGCGTTCGTGGTCCAGCTCCAACATGCGCGCCAGCCGCCGAGCGTAGTCGGCGGTGTCCAGGGACAATTGCCAGTGGCGCTCGGCATAGGCCACCAAAGCCGGGTCCCCCAGCACCACGTTGTGTTTGAGCGCCAGGCCGAGGATCAGGTTCATGCTTTGCCCCGGCACCAGCTTATGCAGGGCAGCGGGCAAGGTTTGCACGGGTGTGCCGTGATGGCCGGCGCTGTTGGCGGCGGCGATCAGCACGGCGGTGATTTGCGGGTCCATGCGCACCTGGTCCTCCAGGCGCTTGAGATCCAGGCCATCGGGGCCGAGGCTGTGTTGCACGGCGGCCTTCACATCGACTCGCAAGGGTGCGCCATCGGACGCTTCGCGGCGGCACTCCAGGAACACAGGCAAGGTCATGCCGGGCGCCAGCGGCGGAACCTCGCAGTACACTGTTTCGCCTTCGTTGAGCAGCAGGTCTTGCAGGCGCTGGGTCAGGCCTTCCATGTTCAGCGGTTTGGTCAGGTACGCCGTAGGCGCCAGGGGCAAGGCTTCGCGCACGCTGGCGCTGTCATTGCGGCTGCTCAGCAGAATGAACGGCAACGCCGGCGAGCGGCGCTGCTGGCGCACGTTGCGCAGCAGGCTCAGACCATCGACGCCCGGAAGCTCCCAATCGGCCAGGATCAGATCGTAGTTTTTTTCTCGCAGCAACGTCACCGCGTGCTGCCCATCGGCACACACATCCAGCCGCGCGTCGCAGCGCACATTCAACAACACCTGCTTGAGCAGGTCCCGCGACCAGGGGTCCGCCTCGGCAATCAACACGCGGGGTACAGCGGGTAAATCAACAGCAGTCATCCAGCACGCTCCATCGGCAATGCTGCAACCTTAGACAATGCAGACGCCCAGGTACAATGAACACGGCCTGAATGTGCGGCAATGGGCATAAAAAAACCCGCCGAAGCGGGTTTTTTCTGTCGATCAGGTCAATTTCCGCTTACAGCTCGGAGAAGCACTCTTCGATGATCGCCAAGCCTTTGTCCAACTGCTCGTCCGGCGAGGTCAGCGGGACCAGTACGCGCAACACGTTGCCGTAGGTGCCGCAGCTCAACAGGATCAGGCCCTTTTCACGCGCCTTGGCCACCACGGAGGCAACGGCAGCGGCGTTTGGCTTATGGGTGTCGCCGTCGTCAAACAGCTCAACCGCGATCATTGCGCCCAGAGCGCGCACTTCGCCGATCACCGGGTACTTGGCCTGGATCGCTTTCAGACCGGTCACCAGACGCTCGCCGACAGCCTTGCAGCGGTCCAGCAGGTGCTCTTCTTCGAACACTTCCATCACGGCTAGGGCCGCAGCGCAGGCGATCGGGCTACCCGCGTAGGTGCCGCCCAGGCCGCCTGGCGCGATGGCGTCCATGTATTCGGCCTTGCCGCACACACCGGCCAGCGGGAAACCGCCAGCGATGGATTTGGCGAAGGTGGTCAGGTCGGCAGCAACGCCCATCTGCTCCATGGCGAAAAAGGTGCCGGTACGGCCGGCACCGGTTTGCACTTCGTCGGCGATCAGCAGGATGCCGTGCTTGTCGCACAGTTCGCGCAGGCGCTTCATGAAGGATTTGGGCGCGACGTAGAAACCGCCTTCACCCTGCACCGGTTCGATGATGATGGCGGCGATGTCACGCGGCTCGGCATCGTTCTTGAAGATGCGTTCGATGCTGGCGATGGCGTCGTCGTCGCTCACACCGTGCAGTTCGTTCGGGAACAGCGCGCGGAACACGCCACCTGGCATCAGGCCCATGCCTGCCGAGTAAGGCACAACTTTACCGGTGAGGCCCAGGGTCATCATGGTGCGGCCGTGGTAGGCCCCGGTGAAGGCGATCACGCCAGCACGGCCGGTGGCAGCACGGGCGATTTTCACGGCGTTTTCGACAGCTTCGGAACCGGTGGTGACCAGCAGGGTTTTCTTGGCGAAATCACCTGGGACCTTGGCGTTGATTTTCTCGCACAGCTCCACGTAAGGCTCGTAGGCCAGGACCTGGAAGCAGGTGTGAGTCAGCTTGTTCAGTTGCTCGGTCACGGCCGCGATGATTTTCGGGTGCACGTGGCCGGTGTTCAGCACGGCGATACCGCCGGCGAAGTCGATGAACTCGCGACCTTCAACGTCGGTCACGGTGGCGTTCTTCGCGGATTCGGCGAAGATCGGGTGAATCTGGCCAACACCGCGTGGTACAGCGGCTTCGCGGCGCTTCATCAGGGATGCGTTGGTCTTGCTCATAAAGTCCTCATTCGCCACTCATCGGGTGGCGTGGTCCAAGGAATACGTGGCGGGGAGGCAACTATGGCAGCATGCGATGATCGACTGCCACAGCTTTCCCGGCCACTACGAATTACGCGGTGAAACACGCAAAGGGACAGCGCTCTCGTGCCCTCTGCGTTTGCGGCAAACTCGTGCTGGTCAGATGCCCAGGCAGAGGTATTTGATTTCCAGGTAATCCTCGATCCCGTATTTGGAACCTTCACGGCCCAGGCCCGAAGCCTTGATACCGCCGAACGGCGCCACTTCGTTGGAGATCAACCCGGTGTTGACGCCGACCATGCCGTATTCCAGGGCTTCAGCCACACGGAACACACGGCCCAGGTCGCGGGCATAGAAATAAGAGGCCAGGCCGAACTCGGTGTCGTTGGACATCGCGATCACTTCGGCTTCGTCCTTGAAGCGGAACAGCGGTGCCAGCGGACCAAAGGTTTCTTCCTTGGCGACGGCAGCGTCTTTCGGCACGTTGGTGAGGATGGTCGGCTCGAAGAAATTGCCTTCCATCACCTTGCCACCGGCCAGCAACGTGGCGCCTTTTTTCAGGGCGTCGGCGATGTGTTCCTGCACCTTGGCCACGGCTTTTTCGTCGATCAGCGGGCCGGTGGTGGTGCCTTCTTCCAGACCGTTGCCGATCTTCAACTTGGCCACGGCCACTTTGAGTTTTTCGGCAAAGGCGTCGTACACCGAATCCTGGATGTACAGGCGGTTGGCACAGACGCACGTCTGGCCGTTGTTGCGGTACTTGGAGATGATCGCGCCTTCGACGGCCTTATCCAGGTCCGCGTCGTCGAACACGATGAACGGCGCGTTGCCGCCCAGTTCCAGGGAGACTTTCTTGATGTCCTTGGCGCATTCGGCCATCAGCTGGCGACCGATTTCGGTCGAGCCGGTGAAGGACAATTTGCGCACGATCGGGTTGCTGGTCAGCTCGCCGCCGATGTCGCCGGCACTGCCAGTGACCACACTCAGCACGCCTTTCGGGATACCGGCACGGTGCGCCAATTCAACCAGGGCCAGTGCCGAGAACGGCGTTTGCGAAGCAGGCTTGATCACCATGGTGCAACCGGCGGCCAGGGCCGGGCCGGCTTTACGGGTGATCATCGCCGCCGGGAAGTTCCACGGGGTGATCGCAGCGGTCACGCCGATCGGCTGCTTGATCACGATCAGGCGCTTGTCAGGCTGGTGGCCAGGGATCACGTCGCCGTAGATGCGCTTGGCTTCTTCGGCAAACCATTCGATAAAGGAAGCGGCGTAAACGATCTCGCCCTTGGCTTCGGCCAGCGGCTTGCCTTGTTCGAGCGTCATCAGGCGGCCGAGGTCGTCCTGGTTCTCGATCAGCAGTTCGAACCAGCGGCGCAGCTTGTTGGCGCGCTCCTTGGCGGTCAGTGCACGCCAGGCCGGCAGCGCCTTGTCAGCGGCTTCGATAGCGCGGCGGGTTTCAGCGGCGCCCATCTTTGGCACAGTACCGAGAATCTCGCCCGTGGCAGGGTTATTGACCTTGAGGGTCTGACCGTTGTCCGCATCGACCCAAGCGCCATCGATAAAGGCTTGCTGGCGGAACAACTGGGCATCTTTAAGCTGCATGTCGGCTTTCCTTAACAGCACCGCGCGCACGCGGAGCGAATTAGAGTTGTTGAAAGGCGCCTTGTGGGCTGCCGTCAGGGAAATCAGCCCCAGCGCGCAAGAAAAGTGAAGGAGCGCACGGGAGACAGAGCGTTTGAAATCTCAAACGAATCCTAGGATCAATGGGGGTACAGGGCAATAGTCTGTTCGAAAAAAAGAACGAAAACGGCGCATTTAGCAGATTTATCTGATCAGCGTCGCCGAGCCGGGTTCCCCCGCCCTGATCGGTAGCGCCCGGCTTAGGGCCTCTGTACGGCAAATGCCTACACATGAACGCCCAAAGACCAGCATGGACGCCCAAGGTCGACATGGGTATGATGTCGCCCGCACAAGCATCCGTAGCTCAGCTGGATAGAGTACTGCCCTCCGAAGGCAGGGGTCGTGGGTTCGAATCCCGCCGGGTGCACCATATAGCAGTCTCGGGCTGTCTCAGACAGTCTACGAAACATCCCAAGAAGCCCGCCCCGTGCGGGCTTTCTTGTTTCTGGCTATTCGTCCCGTCTCCCCCTCAAAACTCCTTCCGTGTACCCGTATGGCGAGGCGTTTAGGCTGGCAATTCAATGCGTTGTAATTGCTTGGACAACAGATCAGCGCACGCGACGGCCACGTGCATTTTTTGAAGCCTGTACAAGTTGCCATGATCATCAAGGGAGGCTCTCTGGAGCAGGGGCAGCAGCTTATGGCGGGCCGCGCCTGGTGCGCTCATGGCGCTCGACAGATAACGCCTTGGAGTCCATCGCCGCTGCACACTCAGACGGCCTCCTGGTGCTGGATGAAATCGGCATGTGTGACCCGTGCATTTTTGGCGAGACGGTTTACATGCTCGGTAACGGCACCGGCAAGGCCCGGGCGAATGACCGAGGACAAGCGGGCCGACAGGTGCAAGAGTGGCGCCTGCTGTTTCTCTCGACCGGCGAGAAGACGTTGGCGCAGCACATGGCAGACGCAAACAAGGAACTGAAAGCCGGTATGGAGGTGCGCATGCTCGCCGTGCCTGCGGATGCCAGCAAAGGCCTAGGCATGTTCGATGTGCTGAACGGTTTTGAGGATGCTGCTGCCCTCTCCGATGCGCTCAAGGCCCGTGTAGCCAAATACTACGGCACACCCCTCACCGCCTTCCTGCACGCGCTTTGCGCGCCTGGAGAAATGCTCAGGTGGTCGGTGATCGTTCGCCGCACGGTAGAACAGTTCATCACCCAAAACCTGCCCTCGTCAGCCAGTGGGCAAGCCCAACGTGCCGCCCTTCGCTTCGGGCTCGCAGCAGCGGCCGGTGAGTTGGCCACCGCATTCGGCGTCACCAGCTGGCCGGACGGCACAGCCACGACCGCCGCACGTGTGTGTCTGCATGCATGGCTAGCCGAGCGTGGCGGCACCGGAAATTTCGAAGGCGATGCGATTTTGGCGCGGCTGAGACAGGTCATCGAGCGCTTTGGAGAAAGCCGTTTTACCCGCTGGGAATCTGCCGCCGCCAAAATCGATGAGCACGGCCCACGCACGATTGATCGGCTGGGCTTTCGCAAGACGATGGAACACGGCATGGGCGATGCCCTGCACACCACCAACACCTACTACGTGCTGCCGGAAGCATGGCGCTCCGAAATCTTCCGGGGCATGAATCTGAGTGCGGTTAACAAAGAGCTTCTGCGACGAGGTGTTCTAGAGCCTGGAAAGGATGGCAAAGCCTCAACCGCAGTACGACTACCGGGACTGGGCTTACAGCGTTGCTATGTGGTTGTCGCAGTGCCAGAACAAGGTGATCACGGCGCCCAGGCGGCCTAACAAAGGCCGCGCCTTGAGGTATGCAGGCTCACCTTGGCTTGGCCCGCCAGCGAAAAAAACCAACCAACCTTTCGCCTTTAGGAACGCAACATGAACCAGCTAAAACAGCAACAAGCAGCTTTGATTCAAGAACTGGAAACATTGGAAGAAAGCCTGCCACAACTGGAGGCCGAATGGCGCAATGCACCCAGCGGATTCAGTGCGAATGGCAACGTAATTGGAAGCCCTGAAAGCCGCGACGCTATGGAAAAATTATCAAGCGTCAAAGCTCGCATAGATGTGATTCCCGGTGAGCTAGCATCAATTGATCGCAAGCTTCAACACTTGGAGAAGATGGAAAAAATTGGTCAGATCAAAGCTGACGCTATTCAAGCGATGACCGATGCAACCGCTGAAGTCGAAACGCTGGAACGGAAAAAATCGCACCTAAACGACCGGTTTCAGACAATTCAATCAGAAGCCGATCAAGCCCTGGAAAAGGCGCAACAAGCCGAGCGCGACGCTGCAACGTCCTACGCCAAATGCCTCGCAAGCGGTGATGCCGAAGGGGAAAAATCAGCAAGCGGCGAAATGCAAAAGGCAGCTAAGCAACTGGCAACAACGGACGAGCAGGTAAGGAGGCAAGACCTGATCCTCGGTGCTCTGCAAGTCGAGCTTGATGCTCTTGAAGCTCAAATCACGAATGCACGCCAACGTGGAGATGAGTCCAAGACAGCCGCATTGAGCGCGGTCGGATTTACCTTGAACGAGGAATGGAACGCTGCGACCGAGCAACTGCTCGCTGTAGGCTCTCGCATCCTTGCCGTCAGCTACCTCAAGGGCGGAATGGGCGATGCGTTGTCCGGCCTGGTAGTACCGCGCTTTGGCCCGTTCCATTCGAGACTGGAGCGTTCCGATTTGGCATCGGTGGCTCGTAACCTCTCTCTGGAAGAACTACTCGCCGCGTAGCCCCGAATCAGCCCGCCTTAGCGGGCTGATTACCCTAGCAAGCCTTCCATACCACTCGACGCGGATGTAGAACGAGAACTAACATTAAAATTAAAAGCTGAACGGACTCAAACCCGATAGAACGCTCCTCAATACGCAAAAAACAACTCACCGCAATCGGCCAAAAGCGGTCGTTAGGAAGCCTGGAACGACCCATTGCGAACGTACAAACACCAAGTTTGACTCGACAAATATTTTTACTTGTCCGTTTTCCTCAGTGTCTGTTCCATTGATTTCGCCTCTAATCCGGATGAACTCCACGTAATAGGTCCCGCATTTCAGTTACCGCAGGATCGTTTATGCCGAGCCTCCTCAGTTGCTCATAAACACCAAATACATAGTCAGAGCACCGGCCACTAGAGCCCTTGGCACGGAGGGCCAATTGGATAGATGCTTGCGTATCGGTGGTCTGGACTATGTTTTTACCCGTATACAAGGGGACCAGCGCCTGTACCACTCCTGCACCCTCGGCAATAACCTCCAGATTGGAGAGCTTGAAACCCCTACCTTCACGTCGGGCAAGGTAGGCCTCTACATCATCTCTCCTTGCCTCGGAAAACTCGAACGCAATCCCACGACAGTGCGCATTTGCTTCAGACACCAGGTTGAGGGTTGGACACGGGCAATCACGTGTGCCCCAGTTGGCGACAGAAGCTTTATTGAATGCGCGACGATATCCCTTTAATTCAGCTGTAACGCGTTGTATGCAGTCAAATTCTCTCTCCCAAGCATCTGTCATTAGCGATCCGAACCCGAAAACCCACATGGCAGCTCCATTTTTTTGGTTTTTTCGCTTAACTGAACACAGCCTTTGGCTTGGCCTTTTCCCAGTCCTTGCGAGCCTTGCTGTAGTCCGACTTAATGCTGTCGAACTGAGAAAATTCATTAGCCAAGACTTCAGCCGTGAGTGGCACTTCATGGAAATCTTCAGAGTGTGAATGCGCGTCAATGTAACGGGACAGTGTGACCATTCTCTCGTGCACACGGAGGGCTATCGCCTCATCAAAGAAAACTTGATTCAACGTGAACGTAATATTCTCTCGCCACCGACGTACGACGTTATTAAACAGCTTCTTCTGGATGAAATCCTCATAGCCGGTTCTCAGGCTTCCACAGGCTTTTTCCAAAGCATCGCGCTGCGGGGCGCCAGTCAGCGCGCGCGCGGCATCGTAGTGTTTTTTCGCTCGGTCATACGCAGCGCCTTCGTAATGCTCGTGTGGAAAAGCCAATCGATCTATCGCGCCTGGAGCATCGTTGTCATCACGCCAAACTGTGCGCCCGGCAAATGAAACACCTTTATCCTCCGCAGCAGTTGCGAGGTAATTCGTAAATAGAATGTCATGAGTGAACACAATGACCTGACGGCGTGTGGCCTCATCCACTAGGCGTTGGGCGATGAGTTCCTTACGTACATGGTCCATGGATGTAACCGGATCATCGAAGATGACGCCGGCACACGTGCCATTGAGCTCGATTTCCGTCAGAAAATCTGCCAATGCCGCGGCGGTCTGCTCCCCCTCACTCAGCACACGGGAAGGGTCAACACCAGCCGTACCTGCGTTGCTGATCTCGATCTTTCGATCTGTGGTGCCTGCATCTCCGGCAAAGCGGAACTGCACGGGCAACTCCAGCTTTAACGCATTACAGTTCTCCGTAAACCGAGCGATAAAACCTTGCGCAACCAACGTCGTAGCAAGGGCTTTTTGCTTACTTGTTACATCACGCTGAATGGCTGAGAAGCCTCGTATGCATGGCGTTGCCTTACTCAGCCATTGGAGGCTCTCGACCGCTGCCGCAACCTCATCGTATTGGCCAGAAAGTCGATGACGGTCATTCAGAAGTTGTTGCTCTAACAAAAGAGCATCAATCAAAGCCTTGGGGTCACTTTCGCGCAGTTGTTCGTTGTCCCGTTTCAAGCGTTCGACTAAAGTGCTGATTCGCTCTGAAACAGAGTCATACTCCAGCAGGGAACACATCGGGTCGCAGAAGTTTGTTACAGACCGGTCCAAAGACTCAATGAGATGCCGGTAGCCTTCCACATGGGCCGCGATATCAGCTTCCAACACCACGTCGAGCTCCAGCAGCGCACGCCGCGCAGCGCTGTCCTGAGCGAAGAACGTAGTACTAACCGTGCTTACATCCGAGCCATGAGCCTTCATTTCGTCTCGGGCGCTGGTAAGCTGCATTTCTAAGTCGCTAGTGACCATTTTATAGAATCGCCCCAAACGATCTGCGCTCGCCACATCAAGCACCTGCTGACACAACACACAGCGCGCGCCCTCAGCTTGGGGAGGGAACGCATCGCCTGGATAGGCTTCGACGTTGTATGCGATCGCAGCGGATAAAAGATCTCGCCACACCTTAGTCCCTATGGGCTGTATAGGCTCTTCGGCGAACTGAGCTGCGGACAATGCCGCTCCCTTTTCGGTGAGTTCACCAATCCGCTTAGCTGTTTCGCCAATTTTGGTCAACGTGGCCGGTTTTACACCGACAGACAGCGCAGCAATACTCGCATTGACAGTATCCAGATCAACAATACGTTGCTCGTTTTTTTTGACGATTTCCTTAGGATCCGTTGTTCTAAGCTCAGTCAATTGCGGCTCGATAGCCAGTAATCTAGCGGCTTCGACATCGCCAAACACCGCAAACGTTTTCAGCTGGATCAAATCAGTTTGCGCGGTAAGCGTCGCCAAGGCATTGGCTACATCTGACGTGCTGTCCTGGATGGCGAATTTATCCAGCACCGGCGTCCGATTGGTGATTTCGTCGCGAAGTTTTGTTTGTAATTTGCCAAACGCTGTAACCATTCGAGGGAAAACGTCGAACAGGTACGGCATGACTTGAAATACGTTACGATCATCAAGGTGTACACGAATACAGGTCGAATCGAAAACGGAAAAACCATCACGCAATCGAGGACATGCCTCTTGATGTACAAAGTTGACGTTTGAACCATCATCAAAATGGAAGGTAGCTGTAGGTTTCGGATGTGTTCCCTTCGCTAGCCTTACGTCGCCCAGGATCCCTGTTTCTTTGGATCGAGTGAAGCATGCAGACTTCAATACACGAGCATAACCAGACTTCCCGGCGCCATTGGGACCATAGATCACAGTGAGCTTTGGTCCGAAGCTCAATGTTTCACCAACAGCTAGGGCATTGACGCCTGTTACCGTCCCGATGGAGTTCAAGGTGCTGACCGCCTTCGACGTGGCGACCTCGAGCTGCGGTAGCGTCATGTCCCAAGTGGCACGAACAGCGGCTGGCACACTAAGACCTTGGTCGATTAGGTACTCGGAAAAGACGGCATCTAGTGACTCATCGCTGAGCTCATCTGATGCCACCAACTGGCTTAACAAAAAGGCCTGCCAAGGAGAAAGTGTTTTCCCCCAATCAGACAGCGCATCGAAGATATTGAATACGGGCTGCGTCATAGGGTGTCTCTCGATAGCGAAACAGAGGATAAATGCCGCAAGGAACTAGCCTTATGGGTACTCACGCGCGGCAGCTCAATCGCTCACAGCATAGTTGAGCAAAAATATTGTGGTGGCCTAAAAATCAGAAAAGGTGGAGTAAATTTTTTTAGTACTTTTCAAAAAACGTCGCCATACAGCTAGGTTCCGGAAAAGCGCTCACAATACGGAAAATCGGTGCGTGCAGATTTTTCTAGATTTGCTGTAACTTTTTACAAAGACGAAAATCACCAACCGAGGTAGATAGGCAGCGACTTAACTCCAGCCTGCTACCTAAAACGTAACGATATGGAATCACGGCTTTATGAATATCGAAATTGAGTGTCGCAAGTGTAGAAAGCTAGTAACAAAAGACTCAATATTGCGTGAGCATGTCAGACCTCGATTCCTTGACCCCAAAAATCCTAGCGGATGGATCAAGGTGTGCAGAGAGTGCAGCCAATTAGAAGCAGAGCATCAATATCTAGAATATAAAACATATGCCATATCAAAGAACAAAGAACCATACAAAAACTTTCTAGAAAGCATTTATGAATTAAATGCGATGCTCGACATTCGACTACCCGACAAAAAACTCAGCTTGACAATGGCAAGGATCTTATATGCAACAGCCATTACAGCAATGGAAACGTATCTTTCGGACACCTTTATCAATCGCGTTGTAAATAACGGAGTTTATCTACGGCGTTGCGTGGAAACGGATTTAGAGTTCAGGAATAGAAAACTTGATTTAACTGACATCTTTAAGAGAAAAGAAACCCTGCAGGGCGAAGTTCAAGAATACCTGGCCGGAGTACTATTTCACAACCTTGCGAAAGTCCGTCTAATGTATAAAAGCGTACTTAGCATAGAGTTCCCGGGAGATATGAAACCGCTATTTAAAGCTGTCAAAACCCGACACGACATTGTGCACAGAGGAGGTAAAGACAAGTCAGGAGATATAACTTCAATAGAGCAAGAAGAAGTTAAGTCCTTAATCACCACCCTAAAGGCATTTGTAAAGACAATAGAGGAACAACTCTCTAATACCGCAGCAGAACCTAGCTTTGGATCCACCGAGGACCTATAGGCAAGATCAGAATAAATTACGGCCTCGTATCTTAGAAGAATTATACTACGCAGGCCATTCCCAGTTTTTATAATGCGCAAAAACCTCCGACAGCTCACCGGGAGCTAAGTGGTCCACTATATTTTCATGATACGAGTGAATTTTATGGGCACGCTGCGTGCTGAAAACTGCAGGACTGTAAGGATCAAACTTTCCAAATGGGGCCAGTTCTACTATATCCGTGTTTATAGTTTTGAGCCATGATACAAGTATGGCTTTAGCCCCCGTTTGCTCTACAAACGTTCGAGCAGCTTCGAGCGAATATCCCCTCGTGCAAATATCATCAATAATAAGAACCGACTTACCTTTGCCAAGTGGTGGACTTTTATATCTGACATTAGGTGTTCTCAGCGGAGCTTTATTAAGCACAATGGTATTGAGCTGATTAAGGTGATCAAGAGGCATACCCCGATTACGGGCAGTCTGAGACTTCTGCGCTGTAGTGTGACGCACTATAAGATCTGGGAGATAGTTCTTTCTAAAGCATTTACCAAAAATGGCCATCGCATCGTTCATCACCTCATTCCCCGAGCCTGCTTTATGACCTGGGTATACCGTGATGTAATTGATGCGGTTGTGAATCCCGCTAAAATAAAGGCTTGATACTATCGCTCCGACCCAGAAATCAGGATGACCAAGACCTTGCTTGGCGGCTTTCCTAGCATCTTCGGAATATAGAGTATACTCCGCCTTCATAGTACTGAAAGGGGCGAGCGCATAGTATTCAAAATTACCATCATGTATTTCATGACACCATAAATGGTCTCTAAAACAAAAGGTATCAATAAATCTAGCAATATCTTTAGGCGCGTCAAACTCAAATCCATAGTCGGTCTTGTTGGCATACCACGTAGCCCTCAGAAACAACAGACCTCCATTTACTGCGGTCTGCATATCGCTTTCAGACGCACCAATATACAAGACCTCGTTACTCTTCCAGCCCATCAAATTTAGAACATATTCAGTTGCTTCAGCACGAGGCTTTGCAGGTATTCTGCTGTCAGCCGAACGGCACAAATAAGTAAACTCACCCCAAACCTCCTTGAGTGCGTCTACTAGCAGCCGAGAGCCATCGCCTACCGTCCAGCGCCGATTTGTCATGACAACGAACTGCGTACCGGTAATTTTTAAATACTTTATAAGCCTTGTTACTTCCGAAAAAACCAAGGCATCTCCAACCCCCTGCCGAACAAGTACATCTTCAACACTTAGAATCACACCTTTTAGTTTAGGCATAAACTGCATCCCTGCTTAAAGTTCAAGACCTAACTGACCGTTGGGCTCAATAGCTAGTTTTGTGCATTTTTCAGGCAGCGACGAAATACTGCTCAAAAACTCTGGAATTTCTAAAGGCATTTCGTAATCGCTTGCTGCATAGCTATTTCTGGAAAATTCTATTTCAGGGCGCGATTCTAAGGTTTTCGGCAAATATATATTAATTATTTTCTTATTATATTTTGCGGCAAACCCTACAGTATGTGCCGTCCCACTTTTAATCTTCCACTCCACAGGAATTAGAATATCAGAAAGTGCGGCTTGTATTCGATTACGCCTCACAAAATTTTCGCCACTGTAACTTTGAGTAGGCAAGTATTCCGTTACCACTGCACCACCGCCTTCAAGAATCAGCTTCCTAATCGGCTCAGAGCCTTTCGGGTAGCTTTCTTTTATCCCTGTGCCTAAGACAGCTATCGTTGGTAGCTCATATTTTATGGATTCGAGATGAGCTAGTTGATCTATCCCAAGTGCTAAACCGCTAACCGTAGAAAAGCTAGACCTGTGCAAAGCGGCAAGAATTAGCCTTGTAAGAAACATACCTTCTTCGGTAGGCTTCCTTGTCCCCACAATTGCAATAGACTGTGTATCAAGTATGGCTAAATTACCCTGCACGAAGAGCCATTGTGGTGCGTCATGAATATTCTTTAGCTTCGCAGGGAAACGGTCTTCATCTTTAAATATCAGAACGATATTATCTTTCGCAAGTTCCTCGATTATTTTTATGCCGCGCTGCCATAGCTTTTTCTTGATTTCTGCCAGGGGAGTAACCGATCCTTCTTCTAACTTTACATATTTTTCAAGATTGGATTTGAACGTGCTTTTGAAACCCACTTTAGACGTAGCAAGTTGGTGCAGCGTCCAAAAGCCGACACCCTTCAGCGTGGTTAAGGCGAGGAAAGCTATTCTCTCGTTTTTCCAAAAAATGCGTTGGTCTAATGCCACGTTTGGCGCCCTGTTGGATGGTGACGTTCTTCCTTGAGCCTACCTTATCATGGCCAAAGGCTAGAAGAGGGGCTCTTAAAGGCTTCTAAGGGGGACGGGTAGGTGTTTGATACTAGCAGTCCTCTAGCTGCGCTGCCTCTGCCCATGACGCCCAAATGGGCAAGCAGATTACCAAGTGCGGAAAGGTCAGCCTCGGATCGATTACGGACTGCGACAACGGACCGGTATTGGTCGGAAGCGTGCCCCGCGCAGATAAGCACCAATACTGGAACCTGCCTGTTCAAGCATCGCCGTCAGATGTAACACCTTTGCAGCTTGTAACACTTCCTTGTGGTCCTCGCGCCCTGAGGTAAAACCACAAAAAAAAAGCATATTAATCAATAAGATACTCGATAACTCAACATGAGTAACACCTGTCACACCTTTTAGCCCCTGGCCCCATGCGTTGATAAACCTTCAGCGATGCTGGTTACGACAATGCATCTCTAATTCAAATAGTCCGGGGCCCCTGTGGCTTTTCTTCCAGTACGGGGAAGGAAACCCGCGTGATCGTGTCAGCGGAAAGGTGCCCAGCTTAGTGAACAGGTGAACTGCTGTTCACCAGTGCATTTGCCCTATGAATCGTAAAGCCGCTGGGGACCCTGGGCATTTCGGATAGACACGGGGCATAGAACCCGCCGGATCTCGTTAGTGGCTGGGCTCCAAAGTTAGTTGACCGGTTGACTGAGTTGACCAAGCCATCCGTTCATAATCCTGAACAAAACCGAGGACCGTTACCGTTCCGGTAAGGATCTCCTTTTTTCTTCAAGATCCTTTCAATTTCAACGATTGAAATTTCAGTAACTTCCAGCACCTCCCACTAACTCAGTCCCGCGGGTTTCATGCCCCGTGTGAAGCTGAAGCTCTCAGGGTCCCCAGCGTGATTTCCTCTCATCGAAAGGCGGAGCCCGCGAATTTCGCTTGGTAGGCTCGAGCGCAACGCGCCTGCCCACAACGCCCGGATGCTGACTTTAGCGTTACACGCAGGGGCAGCGTTACATCGGGGGTACGCTATGTCGCTCAACTGTGTAACAGGCCTGAAGGCCAATGAAGCCGGGCGTTTGGTGAAGGGCGTTACACTCGTAACACCGGTTACACCAGTTTTGGAGGGGGGCTGGATATGTGCTCTCATACTGCCTTTCCAAATTGGCCCTACACCACATTGTTGGCCTCTGGCCGGATTCAACCGGTCGGCGCAACAGATTGGCTGAATCGTTCAGCGGGGCATTTTCAAGCATTCACAACGATGCAAAAAAGCAGCTTGATATCGGTAGTTTCGTTTTGGAGTTCGTGTTCATTTTGCGACAGGGTCATGGAGGCTTTGGCCCAGCTATACGCCTCTGATGAAGAAAGCGCTGACGTGTCAGTGGTGCCTTGGTGCATGTCTGAATGTCCCAACCTGTCGTCTGGGTAGAGTAACCATCCCTCCCACCCCATCAGGATGGCGCCGGTTGCCTCCAGGAGTTGCAAAGCTGTAATCGCGTGAGGATAAGGAAGAACCAGTTCGCTTTGAGATACTGATAGCCGTTGCAAGTCAGCTAGGGTCATCGGGATATCCTTGTGTCATGCGTTCGGTTTTGGGTGTTGAGCCTGATTAGCTTAAGAGAAAAGTCCTAGCCGGCTGAGCGCGTATACAGACTATCAATGCATCAACGATTTGGTGTTGCTTTGCCCCACGGGGATGCCACGAAAAAGTGGCCAGAAGGAAGCGCCGTGTATGCCCACGTGTATGCCTAACCGAAGCACCACCAAGCAGACCCAATGAATACTGGCCTCTTACTGTCCAGTTCAAACGACGCCGGGCCACCAGATATAACAAGAAAGCCCCAGCTCAAAACACCTGGGCCTTTCTTTCAGTCGACGGCTTAACGTTTCCGCAACGCCTCCAACAACGCCGGCAAGTCTTCCTCAGGAAAACGCTGATGCAACGCCAGCAGCTTCTCATCCGCTGCCTTGCTTTGCCCTGCCGCACGCAGGTTCACAATCTCCTGCAACCCCTCCTCCAACGAAGGTAACGCCAGCGGCGCGCGCTTGCTGAGTTTGGTGCTCGACTCGTCCGCCATTGAGCCCATGACTTGCGCACTCTCGGCCTTGGGCGCGATGGCCAGTCGGGCCACGGGGGCAGGGGCGGACATCGATGGCGGGGCTGGACGTGCGGCTTGCTCTTGAGGTGCGGAGAAGGTCGCGGTGGAGATTTCGGGTTGCGGCACGGGCGAGCGCATCACTACGCCGATCATCAGTGCCACGCCTGCGACGGTGGCGAATGCCATTTGCCAGCGTGGCCGTTGGCAGGCTTGCAGCCAGTGTTGCCACAGGTTCGGCTGCGGCGCAGGGGCTTCGCGGCGGGCGGCGTTGAGGATGAAGGCGTCGAGGGACGCGGGCGGTTCGCCGGTGCTGTGTTGACGGAAATGCTGGAGCAGCACGTCGTCGGGGTCCGGGGTGTGTCGGGAGTCGGTCATGCGGGTATCTCCTCGGCCAGCAGGCGGCGCAGTTTCTGCTGGGCGTAACGCAGGCGGCTTTTGACGGTTTCCAGCGGGGTGCCGGTGAGGGCGGCGATTTGCGGCACTTCGAGGTCGCCGTGCAGGCGCAGCAGGAAGACTTCGCGCTGGTCTTCGGGCAGGCCTTGCAGCGCTGCATCGAGGCGGGCCTGGTCGCGGCTCAGGCTCAGTTGCTGCTCGGGGCCGGCGCTGTCGTCGGCCTGGGCGTGCAATTGCTCGTCGTAGCTGTCGTGCAGCGGGTTGTGGATGCCGTGCTTGCGCCAATGGTCGATCAGGCGGTTGCGGGCGATCTGGAACAGCCATGTGCGAAAACTCGCCCGGCCTTGTGGCTGGGTGGCGCTGCGGATCAGGCTG
Organism: Pseudomonas sp. DW-iso3; assembly: GCF_058725305.1. Lineage (NCBI taxonomy): Bacteria > Pseudomonadati > Pseudomonadota > Gammaproteobacteria > Pseudomonadales > Pseudomonadaceae > Pseudomonas > Pseudomonas sp. DW-iso3. The sequence goes on along the minus strand of NZ_JBZXDZ010000006.1, from coordinate 61,144 downwards.
AGCCAGGTTTCCTGGTAGATTTCCTCGGCCAGTTCGGCCTTGTTGCTCAGGGATACGAGGAATCGGTACAGGCCCTGGCGGTGCCGCGCATACAGGGCTTCGAACGCGGCACTGTCGCCGGTTCGGTAGCGGGCCAGTAGCGCTTCGTCGCTGGGTGAATCATCGGGTACGGCCATGTAGGTGGCGAACTCCTTTCGATGGATCAATGCAGATGACCTGTGGGAGCCGGGCTTGCCCGCGATGCAGAGGCTTCGGTGTTTCAGTCACACCGCAATGATGCTATCGCAGGCAAGCCAGCTCCCACATTGGATCGTCGTTGCATGGGCAATCAGTGTTTGAGGCTTTGGGCCAGTTCCACCAGTTGTACGAACTCATTGCGCAGGCCGAACGGGTCATTGCCTCGGGCCGAGCGGGCCAGTGCAGCGGTGTCCTGCAGGCTCATGCTACCAGTGTAGCGGCCATCGCCCTTGAGCTGTTGGGCGAAGGCAGCGACGGCGGCGGCGAAACGCAGGTCTTCACTGGCCTTGCCCGAAACAGTGCTGATGGGCCGCTCGATCAACTGGCTGTCACCTCCCGCAGCAGGCTTGTAGCGCACACGCAGCATCGCGAGCTCAGCGGATTTTTCCTCAGGCGCCGGCACGGCCGCGTAACGCAAAGGCTCCAACCACCCTTTCTCGCCCTTCGGCACAATTTCGTACAACGCCGTTACCGTATGCCCTGCACCGATCTCACCCGCGTCGACCTTGTCGTTGTTGAAATCCTCACGCTTCAAGGCGCGGTTTTCATAGCCGAGCAGGCGATATTCGCTGACGCGTGCGGGGTTGAATTCCACCTGCAGTTTCACATCCCGAGCCACGACCGCCAGGGTCGAACTGAGTTGGTCCACCAACACTTTGCGCGCTTCACGCAGGGTGTCGATGTAGGCGTAGTTACCGTCGCCCGCGTCGGCCAGTTGTTCCATCAGGTGTTCGTTGTAGTTATCCACACCGAAGCCCAGGGTGGTGAGAGACACGCCACTTTTACGCTGCTCTGCGGCCATCTGCTTGAGGCTGTCGAAGTCGCTTATGCCCACGTTGAAGTCACCGTCGGTGGCCAGCAGGATGCGATTGATGCCCTTGTCGATAAAGCCTTCGCGGGCCATCTGGTAGGCGAGTTCGATGCCGGACGCGCCCGCCGTGGAGCCGCCGGCAGTGAGTTGGTCGATGGCGTTGCGGATCTTCTGCTTGTCACGACCCGAGGTAGGCTTGAGCACCACCCGGGATTCACCGGCATACACCACCAACGAAACACGGTCCTGTTCACGCAACTGGTCCACCAGCAATTTCAGCGTGCTTTTGACCAGCGGCAAGCCTTCGCGGCGGTCCATGGAGCCGGACACGTCCACCAGGAACACCAGGTTGGCCGGCGCCAACTCTGCCACGGCGCGGTCGGAGGCCTTGATGCCGATGCGCAGCAACTGGGTGCGAGGGTTCCACGGTGTGGCGGCCACTTCGGTGGTCACGCCAAAGGGCGAGCCGTCGGTGGGCAGTGCGTAGCTGTAGGGAAAATAGTTGACCATTTCCTCCAGACGCACAGCGCCTTCGGGCGGCAGGCTGCCTTGGTTGAGGAAGCGTCTTACGTTGGCGTAGCTGCCGGTGTCGACATCCACGCTGAAGGTTGAAACCGGCGTTTCAGCCACGCGATGCACCGGGTTGTCCGGCAGGTTTTCGTATTGTTCGCGGGGTTCGCTGCGGTATTCCATCGCGATGGAATCCTGCATCACCCTTTGTGCGCTCATGGGCGCAGGCATGGGCATGCGTTTAACCAATGCGCCTTGTACGGGGATACTTTGCAGCGCGGAGACCGGCGCAGCTTCGGCAGGCTCGGCCGCATCATGGGAAGAGGACAGGCCACAACCGGCCAGCGTCACCAGCAAGGTAACGGCAAAGCCCTGGGCAGCAGGACGCAGGAAGAGCAGAGGACGGGACATGGGCTGAACCTCGTGAATGAATGATCCGTTCACAAGGTCAGACGCGAGAGGCTGGCTGTTCGGGTTAAACCGTTCGGCGGGACAGGAAAACCTGCCCCGCCGAACCGCTCAATCAGTCAGTACCGTATTTCGGGTTACGTGGACCGTACAGGATCCCCGCACGCTGACCCGGCGACAGCAGGCGCGCACTGGTGATACCGGCAATCGGATGCGCCGCATCGGTGGAGCTGTTGATCACTTGCTTGACCGCCGCAGTGATCAGCATGCCGATGAGGCCGCCGCCGTTGTTGTTGCCTTCCTCGCTGGACGCATGCGCCGAGCCGGTCCACAGGGTGGTGCCGGTGCGCAGGTCGACCAGTTTGGCCGAGGCCGTCACGGAGGTGTCGCTGGAGATCAGCATGTACTTGGTGCCGTAATTGGTAACGGTGATGTACAACGCCGAATCCGCGCCGAAGATGTCATGCAGCTTGGCCGGTGGCACCGCCTGGATATCGTTGGCGGTGGTCAGGCCGTTCTGGCGGAAGGTTTCGTCCACCAGGGCGATCGGCAACACGTAGTAGCCAGCTTCGGCCAGCGGGTAGGTCACTTGCGAGACCATGCTGTAGGACGCCTGCACTTCCGGCGACTCATTGATCGGCGGCAGGACCAGGATCGACTTTGGTCGTGCCTGTTTGTATGCCGTGTAATCAATGGTCTTGGGGGCTGCGCAACCGCCGAGCAGGGCCAGGGCCAGCAAGGCGCCCGTGAGTTTCAACAGGCTCATTTAGTGGCGACTCCGGTCTTGGCGTTCTTCAGCAAAAAGTCCATGTACGAGGCAGACTCAGGGAACAGCGCCTTCTCGGTGCGGAATTCCTGCACCATCTGGTCATCCTTGCCCAGACTCAGGTACAGCATGCCCAGGTGGGCGTGGTAACCCGGCGGGGCCTTACGGCCACTGGCGTTGATCTTCTGCAGGTCCCGCTCCAGCGCCTCGACCTGCGCTTCCTTGGGCTCGCCCTTGAAGTATTCGTAAACCTGCGGCTGATAACTTTCCCATTGATACAACGGCTGGGGCGCCGTCTGGCACCCGGCGACCGTCGCCACTGCTGTCAGCATCAGCGCCAACTTGACTGCCTTGCTCATCCTTGTACTGCTCCTTGAAGTGCTGCTTGAGGTGCTGCTGATCAGTTGCGTGGGTTCCAGGCGCCAGCGTTGATGCCGTCGACAAGGCGGTTGATGGCTTCACGCATGGCCAGGTCGAGGACCTTGCCATTGAGGGTGGAGTCGTAGCTGGCGGTGCCGCCGAAACCGATCACTTCACGGTTGGACAGCGCGTATTCACCGGCGCCCTGGGTGGAATACACCACTTCGGAGGTGCTGATGTTGACGATGTTCAACGCGACTTTGGCGTAAGCCACTTGGGTCTTGCCACGCCCGAGGATGCCGAACAGCTGGCGGTCGCCGGTTTCTTTGCGGCCAAACTCGGTCACGTCGCCGGTCACGACGTAGTCAGCGCCCTTGAGCTTCTGCACAGTGCCTTTGATCGCGGCTTCCTGGGAGATCTCGCCCATGTTGTCGCGGTCCAGCACGCTGAAGCGGTTGGTCTGCTGCAGGTGGGTGATCAGGATGGTCTTGGCCTGGCCACCGAGGCGGTCAACGCCGTCGGAGAAGATGCCGCGCATGTAGCTGGAGCGGTTGTCGAACTTACCGACTGCAATCGGTACCCGCACACCGGAATAGGCGACGTTGGCGCTGGCGACTTGTTCCACCGGCATGGCGCGATTGCTCTCCGTGGCGCAACCGGCCACGGTCAGCAGCGCTGCGGCGGTGAGGCCGGACAGCAGGATTTTGGACAGTGTTTTCACAGGGTGCTCCTAAGTGGGAAATCGGGTGCGGCCGCTGACGCTAGCGGGACGGAATGTCGCGCAAATCGTCAACGATGAATCGGCTCAATAAACCGGTGTAGAAGGTCTCGACGCTGGAGTTGCCAGAGTTGGTCAGCACCCCGGCCATCGTTTTAATGTTCTGCCAGTCGCCCTTGTAGCCGCCTGGCATCAGCCCTTGGCGAGCCTGAGAGAAATGCAGCACTTCGGCGCCGGCTTTCTTGACCTTGACCTGGTAGTTGAAGTCGACACTGGCGAGGATGGTCTTGTCATCGACGATGGCCGTCATGAAACCGCCTTGGGTGTCTTGTATCCGCCGGGTATAGATGACGTTCACATCCAGCAGGTAATCGGCCTTGTCCTTGCTGCTGGCGTAGCGCTTGGCCTTGAGCAGGCGGTCGATCAAATCGACACCGAGCTGCTGGCGCACTTTGTCATCCGACAGGAAGCGTTCATTCTTGCCCACCACCTCAACATCGAAGGTGTCGAGCCAGTAGGTAGCGGTCTTGGGAATGGCTACCGGCGCCGGGGAGATGTAGTAATCCGGCTTGGAGGCACAGCCCGCCATAAGGCAGGCCGCGAGAAATACGGCAAACACGCGCATGTCTGAATTCGTCCCTGAAAAGTATCGTGCTTTAAACAGTCGCGGCATTTTACGGAGTTGAAAGCCGTTCTCAAGTTGTTTTGAAGCCCGTGTGGCGTCGCTTTACTGACGCTTACGTGCAACCATCCGGTCGCCATGCGCTAAGGCGTTGTCAGTCAACCAAAAAGAGTGATGGCTAATAGCCTTCACCCGACAGATAAAAAACCTCCCCTCAAGTTATGCCCCTGAAAGACGAGACAGTGGCTTGGTTCATTCATTTATAGGGATATTGCGTGTTGAAAACCCTCCTCCGGGCGGCAACGCTCGTCGCCGCGTTATCGATGACCGGCTGTGTGTCATACACCGTCACCGGCCCCATCGGCGCTCCGCTCCATCCGGCTTCCACCAGCAGCCCGCGCAGTGCGCAAGTCGCCGATGTGACGGTGAATGCCACCGACGTCAATGAAGCCAACAAAACGGCGATCAGCAGCTCCCTCACGGCCCAGATCACCCAGTACGTGCGCACGGCGGGCTATTTCAAGCAGGTGACCGAGTATCCGGTACGCCTGGGCGAGCACGACGTCACCCTCAAATTCAATATGACTTCCCTCAAGGGTCATCGCGCCCCGCACCCGGCGTACGTGCCGGGGGCGCTGCTGACGTTGACCATTTGGATCTGGGTCAACGGACCGATCTACGTGGACAGCTTTGACGTCGCCGGCGACCTGGTCATCGTCGATCGCGATGGCAAGGAGCTGGCGTCGGCGAAGGAGTCGATCAAGTTCGAACATAACGTCGGGTTGTACAGCGGCCAATATTGGGCGCCTTCGATGGGCGGCCAGCAACTGACCAAACTGGTCACGCAACTGCTCGACACCGCTACCGCCAACCTGGCGAAACCCTAGTTTCAGGAGCAACACATGAAAGGATTGATCAAACACTGCCTGGTACTCGCGGCAGTCTTGCTGACCGGCTGCGTGTCCTACTCACAACACGAACTGCCAGCGGTGCAGACCTGGCCTCCGACGGCTAACGTGCCGGCGCAAAAACCGACGGCGTATGTGCATACCACCGCGCAAAACCACGTCAACGGCGGTCCGGGCAATGCTGCCGTCGGTGCCCCGGTGGTGGTGTGGGAAAAAGCCGTGGCTGACTCGTTGCGCCAGTCCAATCGTTTTTCACGGGTGAGCACTGACAAAGTCGACTCGGACATCTACGTGGATGCCACGCTGCACAACAACGAAGAGTACAGCCCGGTGTCGGCGTTCATCACCGGCTTTACGCTGTTCCTCATTCCGAGCACGGCAAAAAACACCTTCACCCTGGAAACGGTATTCAAGGACAAGGATGGCAAGGAGTTGGCTCGTGTGAAGAAGAGCGAATCGGTACGCACCTGGATGCACCTGGTGCTGATCGTGGGCATCCCGTTCCAGGCGGACACGCTGGAAGTGGTGGAGGCGCTGACGCGCAGTACGCTGGATGAAGCGGTGCAGCGCAAGTTGTTCTGATGAAACCTGTGGCGACGGAGCGGGCTCCCTCGCCACAGGCAAAGCGTATGACCTTAACTGTGCTTAAAACGCATAGCGCGCCTTGAGCATCACGCCATCGGCGTCAAACCCACTGCGCGCCTGACGGGTGTAACTGGCGCCCACGGTGAAGTCTGCAACCTGGTAGTTCACACCCACACTGGCTTCATAGCTATCCCGTGCCACTGACGCGCCGGTCACAGTGAATGCCGAACCGCCGAGCATGTAGCTGGAAGTTTGCGCCACGCGATCGCCCATCAGGTCGTGATACGCCATCAACGTCGCTTCCGGCTGCAGGCTGCCTGCGCCCATTGGCAGGTTGCCAGCCAGACGCACGCCAGCGCCCAACTCGCCCACTTCATAACGCTGCGAACCTGTGCTCAGGGCGGCCGACGACCCTTTCTCGTCGTAGCCCTCCATGCGCACGTTGGAGTAACGCGCAGCCACACGAGGCTCGATCACGACGGCCTGGGACGGCTTGAAGCTGTAGCCGCCGATCACGCTGGCCGACAACACGTTGCTGTCGTAACTGCCCTTGGCTGTAGTGCCTGCGATATGGCGCTTGCTGTCGTTGTCGTTATGGCCGTAGCTGAGACTGCCGTCGACAAACCAGTTCTGCAGCGACCAATTGCCGTACAGCGACAGCGCATGGCCCTCGACATCGGTCTTGTTGCCGAGGTCGGAATGGATGTTGGAATTGAGGTAGCTGTACGCCACGCCCAAGGTGGTGGTGTCGTTCACACGACTGTCCACACCCACCGCCATGCCGCTGCTGTTGGCCGAGTAACCGTTGTCACCGCCACGGCCGTCCTGGTCCATGTTGCTGCTCAGACCCTGCACCCACACGCCACCGGCCTGGCGGCTTTCGCGTTGGTCAGTGAGGCGATTGAAGATCGCGCCGTTGATCACGGTTTGCCCGGACAACGCCACATCCAGTGCGCCACGGTTGACGTCCGGCTTGAGCTGGTCACTGATCTGGGCCAGTTGCTGCGCCGTACCGGCGTTGGCCAGGGCCTGGAACACCTGATCGTTTTGGCTGAGCTGGCTCAGTACGCCATTCTTGAAGGTGTTGACCGCTGTGGCTGAAGCCGCGCTGGCGCCCACTCCGGCCAGCGCTTGCTGGACTTGCTGATTATCTTTGACCGCCACCACGGCCTTGACTGTCTGCGCGTCGGCCGAGTAGCTGAGCACGTTCAGCAGCGCCGAAGAACTGGCCACCGACAGGCCGTTATCTTGCACGCTGGTGGCTTGCAGCAGGGTGTATTGAGTGCCGCTGTTGGTGCTGGCGAAATCACCTGGGTTGGCGCTTACCGTCAGCTTCGAGGCTTGGGCAAAGTTGGCGGCACCGTTGACGGTCAGGTACGGCGTGGTCGGCACCACGCTGTCGGAAAGGTGCATATCAATGCCGGCGCCGCTGGCCACGTTGAGGTTGCCGGTAATTGCAGTGCCTGGCGCGGAGAGGTTCAGTGAACCTGAGTTGATCGACACCGGCGCGATGATGCGGCGGCCCGTGAAGCCCGCCTGGCCGTCGATGTTCACCGCGTTCAGGTTCAGCACATCACCGATGATGTTGCCACCCGTCCAATTCAACGTCGCGAGGTTGGCTGCATCAATCGCGGTACCGGAATTGCTGCGAATCTCGCCGGCCTGCTGGTTGATTTCAAACGTCGAGACCTGGTCGGCCGGGTTGACACTGATGGCTGTGCCGTCAGCGCGGATGATCCCGCGGTTGACGATACCGCGTGAGCCCGCCGCGCTGTTTTGCACAAAGTCGGCACCGGAGAATTCGAACGCCCCCGCATCGGTGCCCACGCCTTCGATGGTGCCGGTATTGAGGATGTAATCGAAGGTGCCCTGGTACACCAACATGCCACGAGCGCCCAGACCATTGGCCGAGACCAGGCCACTGTTTTCGATACGCAGCGGGCTGGTCTCGGTTTCAACTTCGATGCCCCAGGCGCCTTCGCCCGTCGCCTTGACGGTGCCGGAGTTGAGGATCTTGCCGCCGATGGTGGTCGGGGTATTGTTGTCACGGTCCAGAATGATGCCGATCGCGCCTTCACCCGCCATGTCGATCAGGCCAGTGTTGGAAACATCCCCGGCGATGGTGGTGCCATGCAGGTAAATACCCTCGCCCCCACCGATGAAGGAGGGAAACGGTGCCGGTGTCGAAGGGGGTGTCGAACGGATCGTGCCGGAGTTGATCACACTGCCGCCAATGACCGTCTTGCCGATCTCCATGCCTTCGTCGCCGCCATTGTTCATCGAAATGATACCGGCCTGCTCGACGTTACCCGTGACAGAACCGGGGCTCAGGTTCTGAGGACCGGTCCAGTACATCGGGTCCAGCGCAATGCCACGGATGGTACGGCCATCGGCATTCAGCGTAATGTCCGCGCGGTTGATCAACGAGCCCTGGATGTGGGTATTGGCGACCCCCAGCCCCGCAGCGGCCGTGCTGTTCTGATCGACCACCTGGGTGGTCTGCCCGGTGAGCACCAACGACTCATTGTAGGTTTCGCTGATGAACATCGTTTTGCCTGCGCCAAGGTCGACATCCACCGCCAGCACCTGGGTGCTGATTGCGCCGACCATGACTGCCAACAGGCTTTTCTGGAACTGCTTGCGCTTCATTTCTAACTCCATGAACTACAGATCAAAGCCGCCAATAGGCCCGGCGGCCGCAGGTGTACTGAGCGAAGGATCAAAGGATCCGAGTGCATACCCTTGTCGCGCGTGCCGGATGCGCAGGTGCAACCCTTCGCACCGCGAAAGGCAGTGACGAGGCAGGGAATAGGGGGGAAGGCTCACATTAATCCTTAATGCTGTTGAAAACGTTGCAGTCCATGCAGCCCAACCGGATGGGGTTGGGCGGGGTAAAGACATTGGGATCCACGAAAAGGTTCGGGGCTGTATCGGCAAGATGCGTAGTCGAGCACAGAAATCAATATCTACGCGCGTCGCCATCACACCACACCCGTGTGTCCGACTTTTTCTAAAACAGGTAGTAACTGGAGTTGGCTTTATTGGCTGGAGCACCCACTGGTTATAACGCCGTTAATAACTTCAGAACCGTAGGCGCAGACTGCTTCCAAGAATTTCTGACGAACCGCCTATATCGAAAATGGGGACGCGAAAATGGGGACGGATTTATTTAGGCTTGGCGCTGACCGGCCAGTAATCACTCAATAAACCTGTATGCTTTCTCTCCGCTCAAGACAGCCGTTAAAAGACATAACATCCTTTTACGTTAGACGTTTCGTATCTCCATGACTTTATTATCCGATCCGCAGCGACAAAAACCGAATATCGACAATCTCTAATCCAAGTTATGTAATAGCGTTTGCCTCCGCTTTCATCAACAACCTTATCAAACGTCTTGTTCTCATTTACAGGCGACCAATATGAGTCGCCACAGCCTCGCGTGCAGTCCTTGTAAAGATGGGAATCAAAATGAGTACCTACCCAGAGATTCATTCCATTTTCCCAATTGGAATGGGAAGGTGCGCACCCCGCCAAGGCCGACAATAATACGATTAAAAGCCATTTATTAATTTTCACGCTTTTTCTCCGATTCAATGGCTGGGCGGTACTTATCGTACAGGGCTCCATAATTCACAATCAGAGCAGGCGGCATGCTGCCCAAATTTTCAAAAAGCGACATATCCGCTTTTTTGTAGGCTTCCAAATTAATCATCCAGCCATCGTGCAATGTAGCAAACCCATTAAACCCTGGAACTTGATTTAATATATTGCTGACTGGAGTACCGTGACAAACAGAATAAAAGCTACCACAGTCTGTTGTACGGTTAAGACCAATATTTTTCCCCTCTCTTATCACGCCACCCTCATCAACTTGTGGGACATAGCCGCCGCTAAGCGGGTCATATTTTGCCCCTCCGTCTCTGTCCACGCCTGGTCTTACATCCGGCCCACGGCCAGCAGAGTATTCATACACTTCGGTCAGCGCCCCCGTGCCCGCGATGGTCAGCCAAGACTTTTTATCTTTGCCACTCAACACGCCTTTCAGTGCGGTATTCGCGGTATAAGCCTTGACCCGCTCGGCATAACTCACCGTCTTGTAGTTACCGTCCGATGTTAATTCACGCCCCCAACCGTTGGTGAAGGCCGCACCAAAACCGGCAATCGCCGCGCCCGTGGCGTAGCCTTTCAGGGCATCTGCGCTGGTCACATCGTCAAACACCTTTCCAAGATTACCCTTGTTATTGATCGTGCTTGCAGCCGCCGTGCCTGCCATTGAAGAGAGTGCCGTTGTAATCATCACGTTACCCCAGCCTGCCGCCGCCACACCTGACGCTGTGCCCGCCGTCACCATCGCAGAACTGCCCGCCGCCGCCATTGCCGTACCCGACCCGGCACTGGCCCCGGCCGCAGCACCCAGTGGGCCGCTTGCAGCTCCCGCGGTCAGTGCCGTCACGACAATAATGATGGCCAGCATCGCGCCCTGGCCCAGACTCGAATGGCTGTACTTAAAGGAGTCATGCACCTCTTGAACCTGGCGCCAGTCGACATCGCCGCGTTTCTCGGCATCCTTCAACCACGCCAACTGCGGGTCCGCCTTGACCATCACATCAATGGTCTGGGCAACCGTTTTCTGGTCGATATGGTTGATATCAACCTTCAAGCCATCGACGGCCTGGATCGCGAACTTGCCCTGTGCAACGATTTGAGTCTGGCGAAGGGTTTCATCGGTGTTGCCGCGCCCTGATGAGCTCGTCCAGGCCAAATCGCTTTTGCTCTTGGTATGGCTTTCTTGATGCAGGTCTTTGACCGCCTCGAACGTCACCGATCCACCACTGAGGATGTTGACGTCTTTGCCACTCGTCAATTTGGCGCGCTGGTAGAGTTGGTCACTGCCACTGATCAAGCCGATATCGCCACCTGCATTGATTTCACTGCCGACGTGCGTCACGCGGGTCACTTCATCGCGACGGGTTTGTTTACTCCCCCAGCCACTATTTTTCTTCATGTCATAGAGTGTGTAGGCGCTGTTTTGCCCCGCCAGCAGGCCCAAGCGCCGATCGCTGTACAGGTACGCCTCATTCCCCGCACTGATCTTGCTGGCGACGAGCGTCGTGTCACGCCCGGCCTGGCTGGTAAAGTCCCTGCCAGCTGTCAACACACTCGCGACTTGCGTGGTTTGCTCGTCCGAGGTCTTGATGCGTTTCTTGCCATCCTTTTCCCGGCCCTCGACGTTGTGCGTATCACCAACGGAGACAACGTTGAAATCGCGTACAGCCTGCACGTTCATGTCTTTGCCAGCAGTAGCGTTGCTGCCGATGATGTTTACATCCTGCCCGGCCTTCATGTTCAGGTTGCCCCCCGCCGTGACGGAGGCGGCAAGGTTTTTGACGTCGGTGGTGATGCTGGATTTATGGCCGCCGTCGCTGAATTCATGCTTGACGCTGGTATCGCTGGCGGCAACGAGGTTGAGGTCGCGGCCGGCGACGAGGCTGGCGTCGTTACCGGCGACCAGGGCGCCGCGGTTGGTGAGGTCGCGGTGGGCGTCCATGGCCAGGTTTTCGCGGGCGACGATGGTGCCGGCGCCGCTGTCCCTGAGGGTGCGCATGCCGGCGCCGTCACGCACCTGGATGGCGGTGGTGTCGTTGGTGATGTCGCCTTTGAGCGTGGCGAGGCTGACTTGCTTGCCGCGAATTTCGCCGGCCATGGCGTTGCGGATGCTGTCGTCGGCCAGCAGGCTCAGGTTGTTGCCGGCTTCGATCAGGCCGCCGGTGTAAATGCTACCGCCCGTGCTGGCGGCAGAGAGATTGTTGCTGGCGCGCAGGGTGCCGACGTTGACCAGGTCGCCGCCGGTGACCAAGTTCAGGTCGCGCCCCTGAATCAGGCTGTTGCCGCGTACGTTGCGCGATTCGGCCTGGGCCAGGTACAGCACCGGGACGAGGACTGTCTGGCCGTCGACTACGCGGTTTTCCATCCACACAATGTCGTGGGTCAAGGCGCCGACCTGCTGGCTGGTCAGCGTGACACCGACACTCAGACGCAGGGCGTCTTTGCTCGCGAGGGCGTTGTCCATCAGGTAGCGGAATTGGTCGGCGTCGCTGTACAGGCCGCCAGCGAGGAAGCGTTGGCCGGTCTGGGCGAGCACCGCGTCGCGGATCAGGCGGGTTTCGTACTGGCCGTCACCGAGGCGACGCCAGGCGTCGTCGGCGCTGTAGCCGAGTTTGCCGAGCATGTAGTCGGAGCTGAAGAAGCCCTCTAACGAGGTGAACTCGGGGTTGGTTTCGATCAAGTAATGGCTGGTAGGGTCGACGTTTTTAACGAACAGACCGTATTCGCCCTTGGGCAACTGGAAGTTGGGCGCGGTGGTGGGGTCGACCGGCGCGAACGGCGTGCCCGTGTAGTCCACAGGCACGAATCCGCCGCCGGGTGCGACACCGGCCACTGGCAGCACGGTGCCGGGCGACTGGGCGCTGACGTCGTTGGCGTGCTTGCTCAGGTTGATGTTGATGCCACCGACAGGGATGCCGGTCTGGTCATCGCCCAAGGTGCCGGTCAATTGCGCCAGGGTGTTTTCGTGCAACGTGCCGTTTTGCAGGGTGCGGGCGACGTTGAGGTTGACGGTGCCGCCGGCTTGCAGGGTGGCGCCATAGCCTGGGCCGGTGTTGTCGGTCCAGGTGGTGACGTTACTGACCTCAGCGAAACGGGCATCCGAAGAACGCGCCTTGAGTGCTTCGAAACGCGCCAGGTCAAAGTTACCGGCCGCGACCGCAGCGTTGAACGCCGGGATATCGACGTACTCCATCTGGTCCCAATAGCCAAGGTCGATCCTGTACGGCGTACCGATGACGATGGTGTTTTGACCGGTGCGCGTACCCGCGCCCTGGTTGAGCAGGTCATTGGCGACGATGCCCAGGTTGCCATTGGCGGCCATCAGGCTGTAGCGGTTCTGCACCATATTCGCCTGGATCAGCAGATCCTTGCCTGCTACAAGGCGAGCGGGTGCCGAGTCCTTGACCGCTGATTCGAGGTAGGTCTGGTAGATGTTGATTTGGCCACGTTTGAACGAATCATGCCCGTCGCAATGCTGGCCACATAACCACTCCACACGCCCACCCTGCAGGGTTTGCCCGAGTTCGAATTCGGCCTTGGCGTTTTCCACAAACGCCGCATTGATGCTGATATTGCCGGTACTTTCGACGGTGCCGGAAAGGTTGCTGAAACCGGCGGCAGGCCCGCCATCAATGGCGGCAAAGCTGAGGTTGCCCTGGCTGTACACGTCACCGTAGGTATTGCTGAAGTTGTTGCCACGCAAAATCATATTGCCGCCACTGAACAGCAGCGAATCGGCAGCATTGGTGAAACCGTTCGACGCCAGCAGGTTCACGGCACCCTGGGCGCCCAGGGTTCCTCGGTTATTGATCTGGGTCGCCGCAATGTCCAGTTGCTGACGTGCGGTAAGAAAACCAAGGTTATCCAGCGTACCGCCCAGGTTCAGTTGAGTGTGGCTGCCCGCCAGGCGTCCGCCGTTCTGGCTGAGGTTATTCGCCGTCACGCTGAGTTTTTGCAAGGCCGACACACGACCACTGTTGGTGATGTCGCCGGTGGTGGTGATGCTCAAATCACCATCGCTGAGCAATTCGCCGCCGTTGTCGAGGCTGGCTACGTCGAGGATCAACCCCTTGCCACTGGCCATGCGGTCGCCGGCCTTGAGGGTCAGGCCCTGGGCGCTTTTGTAGGTAAGGACTTCGTTGAGTTGTACACGGCCGAGGCTGACGACTTTACCGAATGCCCAGTCAGCGGTGCCCATGCCCTGGATATTGCCTTGGCTGCCAGTAAGGCCGGCAGTGTTGATATGGAACAGGCCACTGCCGGCGTGCTGCAACATACCGCCCTGGTTGTTGAGGTTCGCGGTGTCGAGGCGCAAGGCCTGGCTGGCGAACTCCAGCGTACCGTTCTGGTTGTTTAGCTGGTCGCTGAAGTCGAGGCTGCTGTTGGCGCCGCCCAATGCACGCACTTGGCCGCCGGCACTGTTGTCGAGGTTGCCGCCGACGAGGGTCAGGCCTTGGTTGGCTTCGATCAGGCCCCCCTGGTTGGTGAGGGTAGCGCGTGAGGTCAGGTTGAGCACATTGCCGCTGATCTGGCCGCTGGCGCTGTTGTCGAGGGTCGCGCCGCTGACGGTGACCTGTTCTTTACCGAACAGTTTGCCGCCACGGTTGGTCAGGGCTTCGACCGTCAGTTGCAGGTCGCCCAGCAAGCTCGCCATCAGGCCACCGCTGCCGTTGTCGGCCTTGTCGGCGGTGACGGTCAAGGTATCGCCTTGCACAGTGCCGCCCTGGTTATCCAGGCTTGCGGTGTCCAGTTCGGTGTGCGCGCCGCCGCTGAGGATCAGGCCTTTGCGGTTGGTCACACTCTGGCCGCTGTAGCCCAGGCCCAGGTTGCCGGCCAGCAGTTGGCCGTTGTCGTTGTTCAAATACTGGGCGGCGATGTCCAGACGCTTGCCGCGCAGGGTGCCGCCGTCGTTGTTGAGGGTGGTGAGGGCCTTGACCAGCAGGTTGCGCTCGCCGGCGTCGATCACGCCATCGACGTTGGTCAGCAGGTCACTGACGTTGAAGGTGATGTCGCCGCCATCGCTGACCAGCGCGCCCTTGTTGCTGTTGGTGAAGCGCTGGGCGGTCACGTCGACCGTTTGGCCGAGCAGGATGCCGGCGCTGTTGTCCAGGCGCTCGCCTTGCAGTTGCAAGAGGCCTTCGCTCTGGATGCGGCCTTGGGCATTGAGCAACTGGCCCGGGCCTTTGAGCAGCAGGCTGACGCCTTCGGCACCACCGGCCAGCAGGCCGGCGTTGCGGTTATCGAGGCCGGAGGCGCGTACGTCGAGCTTGTCGCCGAGCACACGGCCGGCGCGGTTGTCGATGTCCCCTGCGTTGACGTCGAGCAGCAGCTGCTTGCCGACGATCACGCCGCTCTGGTTATCCAGGTTTGCAGCGTGCAGCTCGACATTGCCCTGCCCGGCCTGCAAGCGGCCTTGAGCGTTGTTGAGCTGTTGGGCAGTCACGAGAGTGAGCTTGCCGGTGTTGGCGCTCAGCACACCATTGGCGTTGCTGCTAAGGGTGCCGGCGTTGAGGCTGAGGTCGGTGCTGGCCTGGGCGAAACCCTGGTTGTTGTTGAAGGCGTTGGCGACGGTGAGATTCAACGCGCCATTGTCGGCCTGGATCAAGCCTTTAAGGCTGTTATCGAGGTTGGTGGCGTTGACTGTCGTCACGCCAGCCAGCAGCACGCCGTTCTGGTTGTTCAGGTTGCCCGCGTTGACCGTCAGTTGGTTGGCGACGACCTGCCCGCCGTTGTTGTTCAGCTCGCGGCTGTCGAGCACCAGGCTGCCGCCGGCCATTTCAATGCGGCCTTGGCGGTTGTCCAGGGAGGCACTGGTCAGCGTGGCGGCCTGGCCGTCACCAAAGCGGATCAAACCGCCGAGGTTGACAATGGCCGGTGCGTCGACGGTCAGGGCCTGCTCGCCGAAAAGACGTGCAGTGGCGCCCTGGTTGGTCAGTTTGGCGCTGCTGACGCTGACGTTCTTGGCCTGGATGATTGCGCCCTGGTTGGTCAGCGCTTGCGCGGCGGTGATCGCCAGGGCTCGGCTGGCCAGCAAGTTGCCAGTGGTGTTGACGGTTTGCGCATCGACGACCAGGTCGCCGGTGGTGTTTCGACTGTTATCGGGCGCGACACCCGCTTCGATGATGCCTGGGTTGGTGACCGTGGTCGCCTTGATTTCGATGCGTTGGCCGGCGGCCACACTCTTCTGGTTGACCAGTGCCTGGGCGCTGGTCACTTGTACGTTGCCGGCGGCGTAGACCTTGTCGGTAAGGTCGACGTTCTGCGCCGTGACCTTGACGTTACCGGTGGCCTGCGTTTGCGCCATGCTCAGGCGTCCATTGGCATCGATCTGGATATCGCCGCCGCTGGCCGCGAGCGTGCCGTCGAGTTTCACGCCCACACCGGCTTCGGTACCCACCAGCTTGATCGCGCCGGCATACATACCGCCCAAGGCCGACGAATCAATGGCCAGCTCAGGCTTGGTGCTGCCGTCATCGGCGCGTGGGGTAGCGTTCAGCGTTCGCGCGTCCACGTCATTGCGACCGGCGATCACCGTCAGTTCGCGCGCGTTGATCTGCGCGTTGATCTTGGCCGAGCGGGTGATGATTTCGAAGCGGTCGACGTTGCTCGCGTTCAAGCCCTGGCCATCGATGGTCACGGCGCCGCCATCGACCTGGTAGCGCTGCAACTGGCCGTTCGCGTCGAGCACCGGTTTACCAGTGGTCAGGGTGACGTTTGGCGTGTTGATGAAACCACAGCCGCTGCAAGTGACGCCGTAGGGGTTGGCCACGATGACCTTGGCCGATTGCCCCGCCACTTCGGTGTAGCCGCGCAGCTGGCTGGGGCTGCCGCCGTTGACTTCGTTGAGGATGACGCTGGCTGCGCCGCCCTTGAGGTTGGGGTTGCCGACGATATAGCCGCCCAACTGGGTGTTGGTCACCGCACCGTTGGCATTGTTGAGGATCACGCCGTTGGGACCCACGTTGTAGTCCTTGAACTGGTTGTGGGACAGGCCACTGCCGTTAGGCGTCGCGATGTTCACCACGGGCACGCCATTACCCGCCGCGCCAACGGTGGTCCCCGGCGCACTGACCACGATGCCGTCGGCCCGGGCCAGCAGCGGCTGCCAGAACAACGCGTTGGCCAGTATCAGCACCAGCCCGCGCTTGGGCAGGCCGAGGAACGAGTTACGCGGCATCAATGCCGCGGAAGGTTGGCGGGCCAGAAAGGCAAATTGGCGAACATCCATTTTCAGATTCTCGTTGCTGCGGGGCGTTTAATTACAGGAAGAAATCCATACGGAAGTAGATCGGCGCTTCGCGCTCGCTCATCACTGCCGGGCGTTCCAAAGAATGCGCAAAGGTCACACTGGTGCTCAGGTTCTTGCCGCGGGCGAACAGCTCCAGGGAGTTGCTCGAAACCCGGCCGTGCACACGGTCGTTATAGCGATCATTGCTGATCACGCCTTGGTCATAGCCGACGCTGGCGCCGTATTCAGCAAAAGCCGGGCGCAGCCAGTCGACGGTCACCGCACGGGCCCAGCGCACTTCGTTGCGCCAGTAGCCGCCGCTATCGCCGATCAACTGCTGATCCTTGAAACCACGCACCGAGGCAGAACCACCCAGGCTCATGCGCTGCGGGCTGAACAGAATGTCTTCACTGCTTTGGCCGGTGGCGAGGCTGGAGAAACTGAACGACTCGCCCCACAGGGCGAACGGCTGCAGGTAGCTGACGGTGGCGGTGTATTTGCGGTAGCGTGAATTGGGTTGGCGATTACCGAACGGGTCGCGCTCCTCTTGAGATTGTGCGTCGAACATGCCGATGCCGTTCTGCATGCCCAGGTCGACGTTGACGAATGCGTTGCCGATACGGCGCCCGTGGTTGATGCCCAGTTGCAGTTCGCTGAGGCGGTTGCTGCTTGTGCTTGTACGGGTGTCGAGGATGTAGTTATTGGTGCGCAGGTGCGCAAGGCCCACGTTCACCGATGTCTTGCTCACGTCGTCACGGTGGACCACCCGCTCAGCGCGCAGTTGGTGGTTCTGGTTGTCGCCGTTCTGTTTGAATTTGAAGTCGTTGAGCATGCCATAGGTACGGTAGTCGCTTTCGCTGTAGGTGTAGCTGAAGTTCCACCAGCCCCACGGCACGTTGTAGTAGAGCATGCTGTTTTTCGAGG
This sequence comes from Pseudomonas sp. DW-iso3, assembly GCF_058725305.1. NCBI lineage: Bacteria > Pseudomonadati > Pseudomonadota > Gammaproteobacteria > Pseudomonadales > Pseudomonadaceae > Pseudomonas > Pseudomonas sp. DW-iso3. Next base: position 43,461 of record NZ_JBZXDZ010000006.1, on the reverse strand, counting down.
TTTTCTGGTGGTCACTCACGGCGTCGTGGCCGCCGCGCAGTACCAGGTGATCGGCCAGGCCCAGGGGGCTGTCCCACTCAAGGCCTGCCCCCCACTGCTGTTCGCCGGTGCTTTTCTGCCCATCGTTATTGCGCGACAGGCTGGCGCGCCAGGGTTTTTGCGGGGTGTTCTTGACCACCACTTCACTGCCGCCGATCTGCGTACCGGGGGTCAGTTCCATCTGCGCCTGCTTGGAGGGCAAACGGTTGAGCTGGTCCACCAGTTGCTCGACTTCACGCAGGTTGAGTGCCTCGCCCACCTTGCCGGGAAAGGCCATCGACAACTCACGGTCGGTGACGGTACTGCCTGGGGCGCTTTTCAAGGCTTCGAGCTTGCCTTCCACCACCAACACTTGCAGGTGGCCGCTGGAAAGGTCTTGCTGCGGCAGATAGGCACGGCTGGTGACGCGGCCTTTGGAGAGGTAGAAGTCCGTGATGACCTTGAGCAGTTCATTGAGCTGTGAAACGCCCAGGCACTGGCCTGTGTAGGGTTTGAGCAAGCCAGCGCGGTCGTCGGCAGACAGACTGTCAGCGCCCTTGAGTTCGATGTCTTTGATCGGGAAGCAACGTGTGTCGGCAGGCGTCGCCGGGGCCGTGGGCCTGGCTTCTTTACCGGGCAGGTCCTTGAGTTCTTCGAGGCGCCGGCGCTGCTCTTCAAGCAGGCGGTTCTGCCGATCGCGGATCAGGTCCTGATCCCCGGGCGTAGGGGCGGCGGTGGCACTGTTCAGGCCCAAATAAGCGAGCATGAAAGTGCACAGCAATAACCGAGTCCGTGGCAATAACAAAGACATATTCGATCCATCGAAAATCAAGTGGCGCAAACTAACACCTAACTTCCTACAACTCAAAAAGCCGAGCTAGTTGGAACTTAGTATTAATTTTTCACGCAACACATTGATTTATAACAACTAAAAATCATCATAGGTAGAAGCCTTCTGCTCATGGAATTTTTATTCCGACCAGCGGCAGCACCCTTGATGGCGATTCATCGGAGAACTTACAGATAGCCATTAATTGGCCATCAATCTCTTACCGAGATAACTTAGTATCGGAAATAGCAGAAAAGTTCGCGGCATTTTTGTGAATTGGATCCCATTTGTCGGGATTAAGCCCGATCGTCCCCACGTTGCATGGGAACGATCTTGCGGAGCGCTTCCTTAGCTCGCGTCTTTGTTCTGATCCTTGCCAGGCACCAGCGTCAGCCCTGGCTTCTCCACATCGCGGGAGACATGGGATTTGACTTCCGCCACGCCACCCTCCTCGTCGTTATGGATCACCAGCACCCCAGGCCGACGCAACTGCTCCAGATCCCCTTCGCCCAGGCTGAAGCTCTCGCTCAGGTTCTGGTCGCTCAAGGCCTTGGCCTCGGCGCGACGCTGGGCGAACTTGCGGCCCCGGCGCTGCTGGTAGCGCGCCCAGCTGATCAGGATCAGGGCGTTGAACAGGGCGATCCACAGGTAGATCTGCAGGGTGTTGAGCGCTGCAAAGATCGGCGCCTCAATCCGAGGCCCACCGTGGGTCTCCAGCATCGAGTTGATCCCACGTGCCAGCAGCCAGATCAAGCCGGCCCAGGCCATCAGGGTCAGCAGCACATCAATGATCCACATCACCATACGTTGGCGGGTTCTGACCAGTTTCATGATCACGCCTCCTCTTCAGTAGGTTTGATGCCGCGATCCGGGCTGACCCAGCGCGCCCGCTTCCGGTGCTGGTTGAACAGCACCTTGGGAAAACTGACCAGGGTGGTGAACAGGCTGACCAGCCAGAACACCATCGGGTACCACACGGTCCAGAACAGGGTCTTCCACAGGTCCTTCTCGTAGCGGCGGTCGATCATGATGCTCACTGCAAACTGCACCAGACACACCATGGCCAACACCAGGCCGGTAAACGCGGGCGGAACCAGGGAGTCCACCGTGATCGCCGGTGGCAACACCATGAACTTGCCAAGCACGTAGAAAATCACCGACAGCAGGAAGGTAAACGCCCAACCGGTGGACAGGCAGTATTCGAACAACAGCGGCCACAGGTAGCGATGACGCCATTGCCAGATGCCCCGGATATTCTTGAACAGCACCTCAGCGCCACCCTGAGCCCAGCGCAGGCGCTGCTTCCACAGGCCGCCGACCGTCTCGGGCATCAGGATCCAGCACAGGGCGCGGGGCTCGTAGAAAATGCTCCAGTGATCGAGTTGCAGCTTCCAACTGACATCGATGTCCTCGGTGATCATGTCGGTGCTCCAGTAGTCGATACGGTCCAGCGCCTTTTTACGGAACGCGACCACCACCCCCGACACCGTGAAGATCCGGCCAAATACCCGTTGCGTGCGCTTGATCAAGCCGATGATCGAAGAGAACTCGCCGACCTGCACGCGGCCGATCAGGGTCGAACGCGTGCGGATGCGCGGGTTGCCGGTCACCGCCCCCAGGCGCGGGTTATCCAGCATCGGCGCGACCATGTAGGCCGCCGCGTTTTTATCCAGCAACGCGTCGCCGTCGATGCACACCAGGTACTCACTGCGCGCCGCCACGGCGCCCATGCGCAAGGCCACCGCCTTGCCCTGGTTCTGCGCCAGGTGCAGCACGCGCAGACGCGGGTGCTCCAGTGCCAACGCATCGAGCACTGCGGCGGTGTTGTCTGTGGAGCCGTCGTTTACCGCGATCACCTCAATGTTCGGATACAACTGACCCAGCGCCGCCTGCATGGTATCGGCGGCGTTATCCCCTTCGTTGTAGCAAGGGATGATGATCGAGATCAGCGGGTTGCCGGCCAAGGTGGGCGCCGGAGTGTCCTCTTCCCACGGCCAGTGGCGTTCCCAGTGCAGCCAGAAATACAGGCCGCCTGCGATCCACAGCGCCGACATGAACAGCGGGTAGAAAAACACAAAGTCCATCAGGAACTGCCCGGTGACCAGGAAGATCAGGCCCAGGGGCACACCCAATACCAATGCCAGTACGAATAAAGCCAGGAGTCTGTCGAACATGGTCAAGGGTTCCATTGGTTGGAAAGGGCCGGACGCACCGTTTTCAGGTCCGGGGAGTTTTCCAGGAAGTTGTCCGGGTAGTAGCCAAAACTCGTGACACCCTGGCGCTTGAGCACACCCATCCATTCAGCCATCTGCGCGCTGTCGATATCCGGCGCGGCCTGGGTGCGCCAGTCTTTGGCTTGCAGTTCGAATACCGTGCGCTCCATGGCGCCGGGACGCGCCTTGACCGTGGCGACCAGCTTCTCCAGCCAGGCATTGGAGTTGCTGTACTCCTGGCCTTCCATCAACGGCATGGCCATGGGCGCGGTCCAGTCGTAGGTCTGGAGGAAATCGTCGAGGTTTTGCGCGAACCAGGCTTCGCTGCCTGGGTTGAGCATGGGCTCGGCGAAGATATTGCGCGCCGTCTGCACCTGCGGCCCACCGATGGCGCGGACCTTGGCGGTCAACTCTTTGGTGAAGTCGATCAGGTAGCGGCTCTTGAAGCGGGTCCAGCGCTGCATCACGGCGGGGTCGGCACGCAGGGCCTCGATCGTAGCCGGCAGGCCGGCGGCGGCGTAAGCCTTGAGCGCGGCGGGGCTAGCATCTTCAAAATCGTTGAACACCGCATCGTCGTGGTACAGCACGCCGTCGATGGCATTGTTGCGCGCCAGGTCCTCGTAGATCTCACCGATGATCTTGCGCACTTGCGGGTCAAACGGCGACAGACGTTTGTACTGGTCAGGGTCGAGGCCGACCTTGCCGGTTTCCGGGTCCCACCGTGTGACGCGCGGCAGCTTGGGGTCGAGGGCGAAACTGAGTACCGGCATCCACGCATACACGCTGGCATGGGCACGGGTGTGCAGTTGCCAGGAGACGCGGTTGAACAGGTCGGCGCGCACCGGCAAGTGACGGTTGGGGAAGTACAGTTCATGCACCAGGCCGTCACCCTTGGGGTCGGCGAAGGCTTGCAGGAATACCGTGCCTGCCCCCATGTCCACCACCCGCTGCACGAGTTGGTCGAGGTTGCGGGCCTGTTGGGCCGGGTCGGGGTCGTAGACGTTATCCAGGTCCACGTGCAGTACGCGCATCGGCGCCTTGGCTTGCACCGCGACCATGCTGTTGGCGAAATGCTCGCCGTCCGGATCGGAGGCCACCAGGAAGCGTGGGCTGTTCATCAGGTCACTGGAACTGTCGAGGCCATCTTCCAGGGTCAGGGCCATCTGGTAGCCCTGCTCGCCAATGATCGCCAGCGAGGTGCCTTTGGCTGCACCGTAAGGCCATACCCACACGCGTGGTTTCTTGCCGGTGACCGTTTGGATCTTGTTGGAAATCGCTGCAACGTCAGCACGCATGCGCGCCTCGAACTGCGCCTGGGTTTCATAGCGCCCGGTGGCCGGATCAAAACGCAGCGAGGTCGCCGCCGGCTCCAGGTTGCCCTGGGGGTTGGCCAGGATGCCTTTGTGGCTGTTGTCGGTGTGCGCGGCGATTTCCACCAGGCCCGACTGGGACACTTCGCGGATCTGCTGCCAGGTCAGGAATTCGCCGCGCGGCCGTGGCTGGCCGGCAAAGTCCACCGGCTGGTTCATGGGCGTATCGATCCAATAGCCCACCGGCGCCAGCAAGGCCGGCCAGTGATAGGCACGCAGGATCGGCATCACCCGCGTGTAAAAGCTGGAATAGCCATCATCGAAGCTGAGCATGATCGCTTTGGGCGGCAACTCAGGCCCACCGTTGCGAGCCGCCAGGATCTGGTCAACGCTGACCGCCTTGTAGCCGTTCTCGCGCAGCCAGGCCAACTGCTCGATCAAACGCTCGGTACGCACCGCCACCACCGCCTGATCGGGATCGCGATCCTCGACGTCGTGATAGGCAATGCCAAGGAAATGGTTTTTCGGCCACGGCGCTTCGTTGGCCGGGGTCGGCCGCTCGGCGGGTGGAGTGAAGGGCGCGGGTTGCTGGGCACAGGCACTGGCCAGCATTACGCCCAGGATCAACAAGCAACGGCTGAGGACGGTCATGGTCAGGCTCTTCTAGAAACGGTAAGTGAGGTCGACGAGCAGACGCAGATCGCGTTCGCGATCGCCGTCGTAAGGTCGGCTGATCAGGCTCAGGTTGGCGCCGGCTTCCAGGACATCGTTCCAGCGATAGCGTTGGCCGTAGCCGACCAGACCAATGCCACCGGTGGAATAATCCTGCTGGCTATACGTACCCGCACCGACCTGGAACTGCTGACTCCACTGGGTCTCGTAGCGGTGATAGAGCACATGGTTGATGTTGAGGACAGGCAACACGGTGAAGTCCGACTTCGGGTTGAAGTAGACCGTATCTTCCTTGCTGTTACGGCTGGCGCCGACTTCCAGGCCCAGGTCCACTTGCACTTTCGGCGAGCTGTAGAGGCCTTCGCGGCCGCTGAGCAAAGCTTCGAATCGGTCGTTGCCGTCGCTGAAATGGGAGGGGCTGAGGGTCAGTTTCCACTCGCGGCTTTCATTGGCGCGCCAGCGGATGAAACCGCTGCCGCCGTTGGCGGTGATCCCGTCATTCAACGCGCGCAATGGCGTGGTGGACAGGAGGTAGCCGAGGCTACCGCCGTACTGCCAGTTGTCGTTGATGTCGCGCGCAATCGACACGGCGGCACCTTGTTTTGAGCCATCGCCGTAGGAATGGTTGGAGACCTCGGCTTCAATGGTCATGTCACGGGTACGCCGCTCCACGCCGACCACTTGCCAACGGTGATGGCCGGTGCCTTCTTCAAAGTCGGCCGTGGCATAACCGGCACCGGCGAACAGGCGCCAGTCTTCGTCGATCGGCGGCGTGTAGAGGCGGCTTTCAATGCCCCAATCCCGGCTACCCGAGACGGCACCGGCATCGCCGTTGTTACCACCGCCAAAGCTTTTACCGGTGTAGGCCTCGACGCGCAGCTCGGCCATATCATGCACATCACGCAGACGTTTGAGACGCTGCACCTGGCGGTTGTCCGGGTTACGGGCGACTACATCGTCGGTGAGGATGTCGAGTTGACGCCATTCCTGCAGGTCCAGGGCCGTGAAGCCTTGGGACATCTCCAGGCCGATGTCACGCGGGCTTTGCGTTTCGGTTTCCTTGAGTGAGCGCTCGGCGCGCCGTGGCCAGTCGCGGGCTCGGTACATCTCGGCTTGCGCCAGGCGCAGGCCGATGCTGCCAGGCGCCTTGCCGACCAGTTCTTCCAGGGCTTTTTCGCTGGACGGCAGGTCGGAACCATAGGTGCCGGCCTGGGCGGCCAATTGTTGGGCGTCCATCCACTCGTCGTTTGGGTTGCCGATCGGTAGCCCCTTCAGTTCAACACGCGGTTTCTGGCTGTCGGCCAAGTTCTTGGCGACCGCCCGCGCTTCGTCCACCTGATCGTTTTCGAGCAAGGCGTAGAACAGTGCGGTGCTGTCTTCAACACGATCGCCCACATCCGCATCGGGAGCGCTCAGCGCTTGGCGATACAAGGGCGCAGCCTTTTCCGGCAGGCGCTGGTCGAGGTAGGACGCGGCCACCCAACGCACCGCATAGGTGGGCAACTGCACACCTTCGGCTTGGAGGGTTTCGTACTCGCGGATCACCTCGGCGGTACGCGCCCGCGCCTTGAGCGCACCCAGGCGGTCGATGCGCCAACGCACCACATCGTCTTTGGCCGTGGGGTCCGGGGTCCAGCGGGCGAGGAGTTGATCGTAGCCCTGCAAAGCGCGATCAGCGATGACATAACGCTCTTTCTCGGTACGCGTGGCGAACTCGGCCATGCGCACGCGCTCGGCGGCCAGGTCGCCTTCGAGACGACGCTGGGTCACGGGGTCGACAAGACCGGGACGCTGGGCGGACAGGCGCAGTGCGGGCTCGGGCAGACGCGCTTTTTGCAAGGCGACGATGTATTCGCGAGCCACTTCCGGTTTGTCGCCGGCGCGGATAAACGCCTGGTCGAATTCGTGCAGTGCGTCGTACTGCAAACCCGCACGGGTCAGCGCATAACCCAGGGCCATGCGTCGATTGGGATCATCCGGTTTGCCGGCCACCAGCGCACGAGCGCGTTGCACCGCTTCGTTGGTTTTGCCGCCGTCAGCCTGGGTCAGTGCCAGGCCCAGTTGCAGGTCAACATTGTTCGGCTCACGCAGCAGCGCTTTGCGATAGACCGCCTCGGCCCGCGCCCACTGCTTCTGGTTGCGATAGGTGCGCGCGACCGTCGCCAGCGCCTGGGCGGTCAAGTTGCGATTCTGACCCTGTGCCTCGTACACCTTCAGCACTTCGGCATCCTGGCCGGCCCAACCGGCGATCACCAGGTGATCGCTGATCTGCCCCGGCGTCTGGCGCTCGGCGGGCAATTGGCGAAGTTGAGTCAGGGCGGGTGTGAAGTTGCCGTTGCGCGCCTGGATGATCAGGGCGTCATAGGCCGGGTCGGCCATGGCGAAGGTGGGCATCAGCAACTGGCTGCACAAGGTTACCCCGATGAGCAGCCGTAACCGGCCTGAGGCACTGAGTGGAATGTGTCGCAGCATATCGTGAGCTTCCTTACACACGGAAAGCTGTAACGATAGGTGGTCCTGAGCAATCTGCATCAGGGTGTCGGCGTCTCGTGACCCGACCTAGCTTTCCTGTATGAACTATCCCCGACGCGCCGATGAAAAAGGGCAATCAATAACAATTGTTCAGAATTGCCCATCAAATCTGAAATACCAATGGGGGAGCGGGCTTGCCGGCGATAAGGGGGTACCGGCCAACACACGCGCCGACCGTTTGACCCCTATCGCGGGCAACCCCGCTCCCCCATTATTTATTTCTGGGCGATGGCGAAATATTTACTGCGCGCCGCCCACCGCCCCCATTTTGGACATCACGAAGCCAATGAATTGCTCGACGGTCATCTTCTGGCCGTTGAAGGTCACTTCATTGTTGGCGTAATGCAGCTTGGACACTACGTCGCTGCCGACCAGGGTTGCCAGCTGCGTGCCTACGGCCATGCCACTGACCATTTCGCTCGCCATCTGGGATTGCTGCTCGATGGCTTTAGGGTCGGTCACACCACCGACCTGCGCCTGCAGGGCGGCAACGTCGGCGATCATCGGCTTGGACAGGGTCAGGTTGGCGTCCAGCAGCGAGACCATTTGCTTGCCCAATTCAACCGGAGGCAGCTCCATGGAGGTCGGCTTGGCCAGGTCCACTACCAGATTGAACTTGCTTTCGCCGTGGGTGGTTTTCAGGGACAGGTTTTCCAGCGCCAGGTGCGGCTTGGCAGCCAGCAATTGGTTGACGTTGGCTTCAGCAAGGGTTTGCTCGGCTTCGGTCAGTTGCAGCTCAGGCACTGGTTGGCCGGCAGCGGCAGCGGCTTGTACCGGCTGCATCTTGTCCTGATACAGCTTGGTCAGCACCAGACCGGACGGCACATCGATGTTCTTCAAGCTCAGGGCCATGGCGGCAGAGCCGACCGGCTTGCCCTGGTAGCCAATCTCGTCGATCTTGTAGTCGACGCGGCCGGACATGTTGTTGTCCTTGATTTCGCTGGTGTCTTTCTGCTCGAAGCCCTTGAGGGTCATCACGGCTTTCTGCGGGCCGAAGGTGAGCTTGGTGTCGCTCAGCTCTACGGTGTTCTGCCCGGTGTAGAAGCCGAAGGTGGACTTCTCCAGGTTGCTGGCCACGGTCAGACCGGCGAGTTCGACGTTGAACGGCGCGCCATTGGCGTCGACTACGTCCAGCTTGAGGCTGTTCATATAGCCTTCAACCTTGACCTTCTTGCCCTCCGCGGTGCTGTCGAAATCCAGGTTCACACCGGAGAAGCTCACCGAGGATGTCTCGTCCTTGAATTCCAGCGGCAGCAATTCGAGGTTGCCGGTGACCGAACGGCTGTAGCCGATATTGGCCACGCCTTTGAGCGGCGGCACGTCTTTGGCGGCGGCGAACCATTTTTCAGTGGTGGGGTTTTTTTCCAGCGCATAGTGACTGGTGGCCATGACCGGCAGCCATTTCAACGACACCAGGCGCGAGAACGGCAGCGGGCCGTGTTCGATATGGTCGACAAACAGCAGCTCAGGGTTCGGGTTCTGCTCGCCGAAGAACGAGCCTTGCCCCTTGAGGCGATAGTGCGCGGTGCTGCTGAACAGGCCACGTTCCAGGGACACCAGCTCCAGGTTAACGGTGCCGTCGACGCCGGCCATGGAACGTTGCAGTTCCTTGTTGGCATCCTGCACGGCCGTTTGCAGCACCGGCTCCAACTGCTTGCCGGTGTACCAGGCACCGCCTGCACTGACGACGCCCACGGCGACAACGAAACCCAAGAGAACTACGGCTGGCTTATTCATGAAGTGACCTGATCAAATCCTGTGAGAAGTGGGCTGTCTTCCTTGAACCCCAAGGGGGGATTGGCTCAAGCCCGCCGAAAACGGGGGAAGATTAGCACTGGCGGCCGCGAACGGCCCAGCTTTTCAGAGGCCTCAGTTCAGGACTGGTTCAGGAATACTCCAGCTCTATTTCATCCAACTGGTGGTCGAAACTCTTCAGGCGCGCCGTCCAGGTGTACACCAGCACCTCAAACTCGCGGTGTATCACGGCATTGCCGGGGGTGTCGGCCTTGGGGTCGCAGAAGTCCAGTTGGTAGCGTTCGCGGGCCATTTGCGTGGCCACGTCGGACAATTCCCGCGCGTTGTTCAGCCAGTGCCTTCCGTCGGCCACTTGCCGGTCGAGGGCTACGCACTGTTTCTTCAGGACTTCGAGGCTTTTTTCCAGGGGTGTGCCAGTGAGGTCACCCATGACCTCCTGGAAGGTCCGCCCCGGCTGCCAATAGCTGCCCCAGAAATAGCGGTCGAACACGGTCTCGACCCGACGCAGCGCGACCTTGGTGTCCCAGATCGCCACGCGGGTCTTGCCTTGTTCGAGGAGTTTTTTCTTCACCCGTTGATTCTGGTAAGAGGCCCAAGCCACTACGCCGATGGACAGGGTGCCGATCACCAGGCAGGCGCTGTCGAGAAACACCATCGCCTTGTCGAGTTGGTGAGCCAGCATGACGCCGTAGAAGTAGGTAGCCGACAACAATACCAGTGCGAAACACACGCACCAAAAAGCGGGAGCATAAGGGTTTTTCATTATTGGAATCCCCATGAGCAAACGCGAACAGTGACAGGCAGAGCGTCACGGCTCTCCACCTGTCAAAGCATAGTCATTCGCTCAGGGTTTGCTGGGCTGAGACGCTTGCGTTCGTCCGCTTTCCCAACCACCGCCCAGGGCCAGGAACAGATCGATCTGGCTCATGGCAACCTGAGTGTTGGCCGCGGCCAGTTGCGCGCGCACATCGGTGTACGTGCGGGTGGCTTGCAGGTCGGCCAGGAATGAGGCGCGTCCCGCCTGGAAGAAACGGTGAGTCTGCCCTGCTGCTTCCTTGGCCGACTCGCCGGCTTCGGCCAAGGCATCGCGGCGTTGCAGTTGCGCGGTGTATTGCGCAAGGCCGGTCTGGGTTTCGCGGATGGCATTGAGCACCACCCCGTCAAAGTGCGCCAGGGCGCCCTGGGTTGCGGCTTCGGCCTCGTGGACGCGCGCGCGGGCGCCGTTGGTCGGTACAGTCCAACTGATCATCGGGCCAAAGCCCCAACGGTTGGTTGCAGGCTGACCAAGGTTGTCGAGCAGGCCAACGGTGCCCACGGTGGCGCCGATGCTGATATCCGGGTAAAGCGCGCCAGTGGCCACACCGATACGTGCGGTGGCTGCGGCCAGTTGACGTTCGGCCTGGCGAACATCAGGACGGCGTTTGAGCAGTGTCGCACCATCGCCGACCGGCAACAGTTGGGCGATATGGGGTAATTCAGCGCAGGTGCCGGTGCCCGCCGGCAGTTGGTCCACCGGCTTGGCCAGCAGCATCGACAAGCGGAACAAACCAGCTTGGCGCAGCGCTTCGTAGCGCGGCATGTCGGCGCGCAAGGATTTGTATTGGGTTTGCGAACGGGTCACCTGGGTTTCATCACCACGCCCGGCGTCACGCAGGCGTTGGGTCAGTTGGGTGCTCTGGGCTTGCAAGTCGAGGGACTCGTTGGCAATCGCCAGTTCTTCGTTTGCCGCACACACTTGGGTGTAGGAGCGCACGACATCGGCCACCAGCGTGATGCGGGCGATATCGGCAGCGGCCTGGGCCGCATCGGCGCTGGCCTGGGCGCTCTCGATGCCGCGCTGCAAGGTGCCGAACAGATCGAATTGATACGAGGTGGTGATCCCCACACTGCCGATGTTGCCCACCGGGACTTTGTCGGCCAGCAAAAACGCTTCGCCGGACTCTTGCAGGCGCTGGGCCTCCGCCTTCGCGCCGAGGCTCCAGCCGCCTGCGGATTCAGCTTGCTGGGTCTGATAGCGCGCACGCTGCAAGTTCGCGGCGGCCACGCGCAAGTCAGTGTTCGAGGCCATGGCCTGGCGCACCAGCTCATCCAGGCGCGGGTCTTTGTACAACTTCCACCAATCGGCCGGCACCGGCGCCGACACTACGTTATTGCCCTCGCCCGCAATGTGCCCTTGCAGGTCGCCACGGTTGATGGCGGCTTTATCTGGCAGCGAGTAATCCGGCCCCACCACTTGGCAGGCCGACAGCAACAACCCCAACGCAGCGGTGGCCAACAGCTGCTTCATGGTTTGTCTCCGTCTTTAACCTTATCGCCGATGATCGAGACGGTGGCTGTACGGCCGGCGATCATGCGGAAGTCGGCCGGCACATCATCAAAAGCGATGCGCACCGGAATCCGCTGGGCCAGGCGCACCCAGCTGAATGCCGGGTTGACGTTGGGCAACAGGTTGGAGCCGCTGCTGCGGTCGCGGTCTTCGATACCGGCGACGATGCTCTGCACATGGCCGTGCAGACGGGCGTTGTCACCAATCACACGGATGTCCACACCCATGCCGACGTGGATGCCGTCGAGTTTGGTCTCTTCGAAATAACCATCGATATGGAAAGAGTTGCTGTCCACCACCGACAACACCGGGCGCCCGGCGGTGACAAACTCCTGGGTACGCGGCGCACGGTCGTTGACGTAACCGTCCACGGGGCTGCGGATTACCGAGCGATCGAGGTTGAGCTGGGCAGAATCCACCGTCACCTGAGCCTCGGCCAGGGCCGACTGGGCACGGGCCACGCGGGACTGACTTTCTTCCAGTTGTTCGCTGGGCACCAGGTTGCCAAGGCCGCGGTTACGCTTGTACTCGCGCTGGGCCTGGGCCAGGGTTTCCTGGCGGTCGGCCACGGCGGCCTGGGCTTGGCGCAACGCCAGTTTGAAGCGGTCCTGGTCGACGGCAAAGAGCACCTGGCCCTTGGTCACCAACTGGTTATCGCGCACGTCCACGCGCTGGATCAGCCCGGACACGTCCGGGGCGATCTGCACGATGTCGGCACGGATGTGGCCGTCACGGGTCCAGGGGGCAAACATGTAGTACATGACCATGCGCCACACCACGACGACCGCAAACGTCACGATCAACAGGGTCAGGACGACACGGCCGATGGTCAAAAAAGGTTTTTTCATGTCATCAGGTATCGACTGAGTGAGTCCACCGCGCCCAGCAACAGCGCGTAGAGCCCCACATTGAACAATGCCCGGTGCCAGACCAGGCGATAGAAGTGGAGCCGGGTCAACAACCCGTGCACCACCAGGAACAACACGTACGTAATGCCCATCAGCACCAGCAGCGTGGGCAGGAAGACCCCGCTGATATCCAGATCACCGATCATAAAGGCGCTCCATCAGGCAGCGGCGCTTCCATCTCGGTGCCGCCAATAAATTCCACGCCCGGTAGCAGTGACAGGCGCAAGCCAGCCAGCGCGTGCAAAAGGTGCAGGCGAGTGTCGTCTTCGTCTTGCAGGCCCTGGCCGTTGAGGGCGCGGCGGGTGCGGTCCAGGGTCATCAGCAGACCGCTCGGCGCAGGCAAGCGTTCACCGGCCTTGAGGCACGCCTTGAAGTAACCGCCTACGCCTTCGACGACTTGGTTGAGCAACACCCGTGGCACACCGAGGATGCGCGGCGAGTAGGCCAGCAGATCGAGCAGATTCAGCGCCACGCGCAAATCGCGCAGGGCGGTGCCGGTGTCTTGGTTGATCAGGGCCAGGCGCGGCAGGTGCTGCATCAGGCGGTCGAGCATCTGCGCGGCCATGTGCCGGTGTTCGGCCAGGGTCGCGGGCTCGGTGAGGCTGACGATGTCGCGCCAACTGAAACGGGTCAGGCGCTTGGCCGCCAGTTCAGCACCGAAGGGCCGCGCGATCAGTGTCCACACAAAGGCAAACAGCAAGCCCACCGGCCCCGCCAGGTTGACGTTGGCGAAATTGAGGAAGTCGGCGTCATAGGCGCCCTGGATGCTGATAAACGACGAGGTGTTGACCAGCGTCAGCAGCATGCCCAGGTAAAAACGCGGCTGCACCGTGAGCGTGCCGATGCAGATAAACGGCACGGCGAACGCCAGCACCAGCATCGGAAAGTCATGCAGGTTGGGCAGCACCAAAAACAGGTAAAGACTGGCGAACAGCACCGACATGGCGGTCCAGAAAAAGAACCGGTAGATCTGTGGCGCCGGGTCGTCCATCGAGGCAAAAAAGCTGCAGGCGACGGCGGCCAGGATCACCGCGCTGCCGCCGTCGGTCCAACCGAGCAGGATCCACAGCACCGAGGCAACGATGATCGCGGTGACGGTGGAAAACGCCGAGTAGAACATCAGGCCACGGTCGAGGAACGGCGTGAGCCGGCCCAGGCGCCAATGGCGGTACACGGCGCGCCAGGTGTCCTGGCTTTCGCACTGGATGGCGGCTTGCAGGCTGCGGCAGTCTTGCCACAGGTCGATCCATTCGCCCAGGCGGTACAGCGCGTTGGAGAACAGCAATGTGTGACGATCGTCCAGCGCTTCACCTTGAGGTTGCAAGGCATCGACCTGATCGCGCAAGGCGCGCCAGCTTTCCATCGGCGCAGCGTCTTGGGTGCCTTCCAACCATTGGCGGGTCGCCTGCAGCAGCGGCGTGATCTTATCGAGGAATTCCGGCGCGCGATGCTCGATGGCATACAACGCATCATCGAGCGCATCCACCACCGGCAACAGGTGAATCATACGCCCGCGCAGTTCCTTGGTATTACGTACCGTCTGGGGGCGCGCGCCTTCGTGGGGCAGTTGGCCGATCATCAGTTCAAGGGTATTGAAGGTGGCGACCATGCCACCGCGCAGCGTGCTGATTTCGTCAGGCTCAACGTTGCGCGTCAGAAAGCGCTGGCTGTAGACCTGGGCATCGGCAAACCACTTGGCCACCGAGCCATCAAACACCGGCATCAGCCGGCGCGGCCAGAACATCGCGCCCACCACGGCTGCCACCGCGATGCCAAGGAAGATTTCCTCGGTACGCGCCTCGGCCACGTCCCACACTGCCAACGGGTTATCCACCACCGGCAGCGCGATCAGCGGCAAGGTATAGCCGGCCAGCATCAGCGCGTAGTTGTTGGCGGTGCGCAGGTGCATGGACAGAAACAACAACGTGCCCGTCCACAAGGCAATCACCACCACCAGCATGTAGGGCGATTGCACGAACATCGGCACAAAAATCACCGCCGCCGCCGCGCCCATGAAGGTGCCGATGGCGCGGTACAACGCCTTGGAACTGGTGGGGCCGACAAACGGGCTGGAAACGATATACACCGTGGCCATCGCCCAGTACGGACGCGGCATTTGCATGAGCATGGCGATGTACAAGGCAATCATCGAGGCCGCAAAGGTGCGCACCCCGTAGAACCAATCACGGGCGGGCGGGAAACCGGTAAAAAATCCGTTCAAAGCGAAGCCGCCTCGAAGGCGCGCAGCACACGCAGCGCGGCTTCCATGTCGCTCCGGGGAATGTCTGCCAGCACTTCCTTGCGCAGGCGCACCAACTGCCCTTCCACCGCTTGCACCAGTTCGCGGCCGCGCTCGGTCAGGCTCAGGGCCTTGGCGCGACGGTCATGGATGTCTTCGGTGCGGCACACGTAACCATCGGTGCACAGGCGGTCGAGCAAGCGCACCAGCGACGGGCTTTCCATCCCTGAAGCCTGGGCAACTTTGACCTGGTGCACACCATCGCCCAAGCGGCCGATCATCAACAACGGCACGGCGCAGGCTTCGGAGATGCCATAGCTCACCAGCGTGGTCTGGCAGATTTTGCGCCAGTTACGGGCGCCCACCACCATGCTGCTGCTGAGGTTCATCTGGAGTTGTTCGGGAGAATGAGGCACTGGATAGTTCGCATACAGTTAGTTTGCTAACTATCAATATGGTGGATGGATCGAAATGCGTCAAGTTTTGAAACAATTTAGCGGATGGGTGGGAGGCGGTATGGCTGAGTAAAAGTGGGTCTAGGAACGGCTGCAGAATTCCAACACCCCCACAGGTCGATCATGGACCGATCCGTCCAAGCGGTGCTTTTGCCCTTTCTGCCAAATTTTTTACGCCCCTCGCCCACCCCGCAACATCAAATTCAGCTCATCCACCACCTCAGCCCAATCCGCATCCTCCAGAATCTCCTCGCGCAAAAACGCCTTCTGGCTGTCCGTCCAGAAAAACGCATCCGCCAGTTTCAACTCCGGCTTGAGCGGCGAATGCACCGCCACAAATTTCTCGATACTCACCGGGTCATCCGGCAGGCCCAGCTGTTTGAACAGTGACGGCAAGCTATGCACGGGCGATTCCATGGCGGGCTCCTGAAAGAAATGAATTAACCCAGTCTAGCGGCAGCCCTCGGGTTGCGCCGACGGTGCGTTGCAGACCACAAACAATCGCGCCCTCGCGCCGCCGCCATCCTGGCGACTGAGTTCGCGCCAGCCTTCAGGCAGCGGGGCGAAATCGTCCGGTGCTTCGTTGCTGCTGATCAGCCAAACGCGGCGGGTGTCGGCGGGCAGTGCAGACAGATGGTCCAGGTAAATACGCCCGCCGTCCTGGTCCACCAGGGTGCCGAAGCCATAGGCATTCGGCCGGGTGGGCGTGCCATCAGGTTTGGGCGGGGTGTAGAGCTGCAGTTGGGCGTCGGTCTGGTCGTAATACACGTAGCTGAGGTACCACATCATGTCGCTGAGGACGATGCGGTCGTCTTCCTGGTAATTGCGGTTGACGAACTCCACCGGCACGTTGAACTGGTCGTGTTCGTCCACGGTGAAGTTGTTCTTCAAGCCCACCAGTTCCACGCCGACAAACAGCACGAACAACGCCGCCCCCAACAGCGAAAACCGCGACGGCAAGCGGTCGATGGCCATCGCCAGCAGGATCGGCAAGCTCAAGGCGTATACGGTCAGGTAACGTTCGATAAACACCGGGGAAATAAACGACACGCCGTAGACCAGCAGCAGTGGCAACAGGAAAAGCAGCGCCAACAGGCTGGCGGGTCGATGGCGCTCGCGGTCACGCCAGGCCGTGATGACCACGACCGCTACCAGCAGCAACGGGAACAACCAGAACAGCGGCGCCCAGAAGCCGACGCCTTCATCCTGCAGCACGAACTGCCAGATCATCGACGGCAGGGAGAACAGGTTGACCGGTTCTTCCCAACCAATGTCGCCGCCCACCTTGAGCTGGTCGACGTGCTGCACCAGGTCCAGCAGATTCGGCAACCACGGCAGGTACATCAACACAATCGCAGCGTTGGCCACCCACCAGGCCGGGCGCGTGATCAGCCGTTGGTCTCGCGGCATCGCGCCACTCAGCACGCCCAGGTAGGCCCAATGCACCAGCACGCACAGCGCGGTGAAGTAATGGGTGTAGAAGCCGGCACTCATCAACACCCCGTACGCCGCCAGATACCGCGAGCGCTCGGGGTGACGCACCCAGTACACCAGCGCCAGCGTGGCGCCCAGCAACCACACGCCCAGCAGCGAATACATGCGCACTTCCTGGCTGTAGCGCACCGCTGTCGGCAACAATGCCAGCAGGATCCCCGCCAGCAATGCCGCACGACGAGTGGACAATTGCCGCGTGAGCCAGATGCCCAGGCCCACGACGATCACGCCGGGAATGGCGCTCATGGCGCGAATCGACCAGATGCTGTCGCCGAACAATTCGATCCAACCGCGCAACAGGAAAAAATACAGCGGGGGGTGCACGTCGTGCGCGGCGTGGAACCACAGGTCGCCCAGAGCATATTCGCTGAGCAACAGGCTTGAGCCCTCGTCGCCCCAAATCGCCGCCGACGTCAGGTGGTAAAAGCGCAGGGCCATGGCCAGCGCCAGGATCGGCACCCACCAGAGACGGTTGATCCAACCGGCACCTTCCCAACTGAGGCGGTTAAGTGCGGGTAACGTCCCGACCTTTTCGTTTTGCTCTACCACAGACCGACGCACCTCGATTCCCCTGATTGCCCAAGCGCAAACACCGCCACTCTAGGACAAAAGATCCAGGCTGGCTGCTGGAATCGGACAAATCAGCAATTTGTGCAGGGCCTCTCCGAAGTAAATGCAGGAACACGCTATTATTGCCCTCCTCCAAGGACTCAGGATCAAGGACACGTCATGCGCATCGGTTTTTTGTCACCCCTCGCACTAACATTGCTGGCGGCTATGACCCAGCACGCTCAGGCAAGCTCTGACGACTCGTGTTATCCCGATTGGCGCGTCTCGCATGACAGCCTCGATTCATGCAGCAACCTGCCCTTCCTGAGCCCCGGTAACGACAGTCGCGTGAACCTGCGCCTGCTGCTGGCGGACAAAAAGGCCGCACCGCTTACGCCCAATGCCTTGAGTGAAGACGATTTGGCCCAAGGCTTCGGCCCAGTGCCCTTCCCGGTCTATCGCCTGGTGCCTGTCCCCGCCACCAGCGACGAGCCCGACACCAAACCGGACGACTCGCGCACCGCCGAACTCGACACGCTGCTACAGCCGCTGGGCATCAAACGTGACGAGTACAAGACCGCAGGCGAAGCGTTTCTGAATGGCGAGGGCAGCCGTTGCCGCAGCAACGATGATGACAGCGCCACTGCGTTCATCAGCCAGGTGATCAAGGCCGACATGCCAGCGACCGAGCGTGAGCTGCTGATAAAGGCGCGCTTGCAACTGCTCACGGCCTGTTCGTGGGACGGCCAGGTGGTGGACGCCCAGCAGATCCAGTCCAGCGACGGCCAACTGTTCCGTACATACCTGCAAGCCGCCGCCGACTTCTACAGCGGTCGCTTCGGTGACGCTGAGCGCGGTTTTGCCGCTGCCAGCTCCAGCCAGGTGCCTTGGCTGAAGGAAACCGCGCTGTACATGACCGCGCGTACATCCTTGAACCAGGCCCAGGCTGAAGCCTTTGACGAATACGGCATCCCGCAACTCAAGCATGTGGATAAGTCCGCCCTGGGGGATGCCGAAGAAGGCTTTCTCGGCTACCTGAAAACTTATCCACAAGGCGAATACCTGGCCTCCGCCCGTGGCCTGTTGCGCCGTGTTTATTGGTTGGCAGGAGATAACACCAAACTCGCCGAGGCCTACGCCTGGTCGATGACCGAAGCGACAGACGCGCAGCGCAATGTGTCGGTGGATGAACTGGTGGAGGAAGCCGACCTCAAGCTGTTGATGGTCAATAGCGAGACCGTCACCACGCCGATGATCCAGCTCGTCAGCGACCTGATGGTGATGCGCGGCGGCAACCAACCCGCCCTTTCCCGCGCGGACCTGGAGAAGCAAAAAGCAGCGTTCGCCAGCGCGCCGGAACTGTACGACTACCTGCTGGCGGTGTGCGCGCTGTACATCGAGCAGCAACCGGACGCCGCGTTGAAGCAATTGCCCCAGAGTGTGCCGTCGAGCCTCAATTACTTCGCCTTCAGCCAACAGACCCTGCGCGCCCTGGCCCTGGAAGCCAAGCAGGACTGGAAAGGCGCCGAAGCGCTCTGGCTGCAATTGCTGCCGCTGGCGAAGTTACCGCTGCAACGCGATCAGTTGGAATTGGCCCTGGCCATGAACTACGAGCGCAGCGGCCAATTGGCCAAGGTGTTTGCCGCCGATTCGCCGATCAGCGCCAAACAGGTGCGCTACATCCTGCTGCGCAACGTCGCCGGTCCCGAGTTGCTGCGCCAGCAGATCGACCAGGCCAGCGACCCGCTGGAGCGCCAGACTGCGCAATTCGTGCTGCTCTACAAAGACCTGCTGCGCGGCCAGTACGCAACGTTCGCCGACGACCTCAAGCAACTGCCGACCACCGCCCCGGACGACAAACTGGGCACCAGCCTGGGCTACGTCTACAGCGCCAGCCAGACCTTGAAGCTGTTCCAGTGGAACGGCGACAAAGCCGAGTCCGGCTACGCCTGCCCGAGCATCGCGCAAACCGCCGCGACCTTGCAGGCCGATGCGAAAAACCCGCAGGGCCTGAACTGCCTGGGTGAGTTCATCCTGCGCAACGGCCTGGACGGCATGCCGTTGGAGCAGGCCCGCGCCGCCGGCAGCCTGGGCAGCACCGCATCGGACTTCAAGGGGGAAACCTTCTCGCGGCTGGATGGCTACAAACAGGTGATCGGCAACGCCAAGGCGCCGAAAAATGACAAGGCCTACGCACTGTTCCGTGCGGTCAACTGTTACGCACCGTCGGGCTACAACAGCTGCGGCGGGCAAGACGTTGAACCTGCCGTGCGCAAAGCCTGGTTCCGCCAGCTGAAAAGCAGCTTCGCCGACACCCAATGGGGCAAATCGCTGCAGTACTACTGGTGAAGCAGCTGTGGTTAGGCTTGCTGTTGTTGGCAAGCCCGGCCTTCGGCGCCGTCGACGCCCGCGACTATGACGCCTTCTGGCTGTGGAGCGGCGTCACGCCACAGCCGGTGCTCAAGCAGGCGAAAACCCTGTACGTCCTCCAGGGCCAGATCAACTCCACGCGCCGCGCGCCCCAGCGCGGCGTGCAGATGATCGCCCAAGGCGTCAGTGTGCCGCGCCTTACCCAGGGCGACATCTGGATCGTCTACCGCGCCCACACCCTGCACTGGCCCGAGCAGGTCTACCGCCAACTGTTCGGTCAGGTGCAACGCTGGCGCGACGCGGGCAACCCGGTGGTCGGCATCCAGATCGACTTCGACGCCCGCACCCAGTACCTGCATGAATACGCCAGCTTCCTGCGCGACCTGCGTCAACGGCTGCCCGCCGACCTGCGCCTGAGCATCACCGGCCTGATGGACTGGAGCAGCAACGCCGACCCAGCCGCCATCGCCCAACTCAAGGGCGTGGTGGATGAAGTCGTGGTGCAGACCTATCAGGGACGGCACAGCATCCCGGATTACGCGGCGTACTTGCCGCGGATGAACCGGCTGGGGCTGCCGTTCAAGATTGGCTTGATCCAGGGTGGGACGTGGGAGGAACCGGGGTATTTACAGGGGAGTGATTGGTTTCGGGGTTATGTGGTGTTCTTGCAGAACCCTTAAGGCTTCAACCACGACCTGCAGGAGCGAGCTTGCTCGCGAAAGACGTCAACGATAACGCAGCGCTATCAGGTAGCGGCGCGTGCTCCATGCGTTTTTCGCGAGCACGCTCGCTCCTACCGTATGCGGGCAGTTACCAGTCGTAGGTCAGGCTCGACACCACCGTGCGCCCTTCGCCGTAATAGCAATCCAGGTTACTGGTGCACTGCGAGACGTAGGTCTTGTTGGTGAGGTTCTGCACGTTCATCGCCAGTTTCACGCCCTTGAGTTTGAGTGGCGAACGGCTCAGGTCGTAGCTCAGGCTGGCGTCGTAGACACTGTAGGACGGCACACTGAAGGCGCCCTCGTAGTAGTCGCCCAGGCTTTGGCGCGCATAGCGCACGCCCAGGCCTGCGCCGAGGCCGGCCAGCGGGGTGTCGCCGAGCACGCTGTAGTTGACCCACATTGACGCGGTGAGCGGTGAGATGCCGGCAGGGTGACGGCCTTCGCGGCCATCGTTGTCCTTGGTGTATTTGATGTCATTGCGCGAGGCCGAAGCGACGATGTCCCAGGCATCGCTGAGAACGGCCTTGGCTTCCAGCTCCACACCGCGTGAGCGCATGGCGCCGCTTTGAGTACTGAAGGTGGTGTCCACCGGGTTGGTGGTGAGCACATTTTCCTGGTCCAGCTGGTAGACCGAGACCTGCACGAAACTCTTCTGGCCAGGCGGCTGGTACTTCACGCCGACTTCATATTGATTGCCCGTCGACGGCTTGAATGGCTTTTGGTTGGCGTCAGTGCCAGCCAGCGGCAGGAAGGATTCGGTGTAGCTGACGAAGGGGGCCACGCCATTGTCGAACAGATACACCAGGCCCGCACGCCCCGTGAATGCCTGGTCTTTGCTGGCGAAGCGGGTGTCGGTCAAGGGCTCTTTGTTCACCACATTGGCCCAGTCATAGCGGCCGCCCAGTACCAACGCCCATTTATCCAGCTTGATCTGGTCCTGCATGTACAGGCCGGTCTGGGTGATGGTGCGGTCCCAGCGGTACGGCTGGCCAAAGTTCAGGCGCTGGCCGTAGACCGGCTTGAACAGGTCGATGATCGGTGGGTTGCGGTCATACAGGCCATGGAACAGCGAGTTGGAATGGTAGTAATCCAGGCCGAAGATCATCGTGTGAGACAGCGCGCCCGTGTCGAATTCAGCCTGGGCGATGCTGTCCACGCCAAACACTTTGTTGTTCTGCGCCCAGTCCACGCCGAAGCGTTGCAGGTAGCGTTGGTCCTGCACGCCGGAGACCGGGTTGGCGACAAAACGGTAGCCGTGCAGCGGCGCGGTGTAGCGGTCGTCGACCTCGGCGTAACGCGCGTTTTGCTTGAGGGTCCAGGTGTCGTTCAGGCGATGGGAAATCTCGTAGCCCAGTGCGTATTGCTCGCGGTTGTACTGGTTGACGCCCGGTTCGCCGATAAACACGTCACGCTTGATCTTGCCGTTCGGGTTGTCCCACAGCGTGCCGGACGCCGGCAGGCCTTGGGCTTCGGGTACACCTTTGTCTTTCTGGTATTGGGCAAATACCGTCACGCTGGTTTCATCGCTAGGCCGCCAGGTCAGGCTGGGGGCGATGAACTGGCGTTTGTTTTCGACGTAATTGATTTCGTCCTGGCCGTCATTGGCCAGGCCGGTGAGGCGATACAGAAATTGCCCTTGCTCATCCAGCGGGCCGCTCAGGTCGATGGCCGCGCCTTTGTGCTCGTAGGTGCCCGCTTCCAGTACCACTTGGTGGATCGCTGTTTCGCTGGGGCGCTTGCTGACCATGTTGACGATGCCGCCGGGCTGATTCTGCCCGTACAGCACCGAGGCCGGGCCTTTGAGCACTTCGATACGCTCCAGGGAGTAGGGCTCGATCTGCAACGCACCGCCAGTGCTGCCGCCGCCGTAAGGCAAGTGCAGACCGTCGAGGTACAGGGGCGTAGGCGAGAAGCCCCGGGACGTCGGCTCATCGAACAACTTGACCCGGTCGGCGAAACCACCCGCCGTCATACCGGGGGTGTAAAGCAACGCCTGAGTGACGCTTTGCGCGCCGCGCGCCTTGATCTCGGCGGCGGTGATCACGTTGATGGTCTGGGGGATTTCCACCAGCGATGAGTCCGTCTTGCTGCCGGAGGCACTGCGCGTCGCCACAATGCCGTCCACCGGGCCCCAGGCACTTTCCTGGGTTTGCTGGCCGCTGATCTGGGTGGCGCCCAGTTGCAAAGGCCCGCCATTGGACACCGCCTGCAACGACCACCCGCCCTGGGATTGCATCGCCATCAGGCCGCTGCCCATCAGCAGCCGCTCCAGGCCCGACTCGACCCCATAGCGCCCCTGCAAGCCCGCGCTACGCTTGCCTTCGGTGAGCGTGGCATCGACCGACAGCAAAATGCCAGAGGCGCTGGCAAAGCGGTTCAGTGCCTGGTCAAGGTTGCCGGCCGGGATGTTGTAGCTGCGCTGCGCCTCGGCACTTTCTTCGGCATAGCCCAGCGTCGGCACCATCGGCACCGTCGCCAACAGGCTGACAAACAAGCCACGGCGCAGGGCGCGGGCCAAGGGTTGGATTGGGTGGTGCGGCATTGCAGGACTCCCCGTGAGAACGCTTCTTGATTGGCTTTCAAGAGGTATCCCGAGCGGGAAGCAAAAACCGACAAGCACGGATGAAAAAATGTTCAGACCCGTGCCTTGATCGTCACCCAGTAGCGCGTGACCGCGTGTACGTGCACCGGTAGCGAGCGTTCCAGTGCCGCTAGGATTGCATCGGTATCGTTCAGCGGAAACACGCCAGTGAGCAGCAAACCCGCCACCGCCTGGTCACACCGCAACAGCCCCGGACGATAGCGACTCAGTTGCGCAACAAACTCGCCCAGCGGCTGGCGCTCGGCGATCAGGCGGTGTTCGGTCCAACCGCTGGCGTTGGCGCTCACCGCCGCCAGCGACGCGCTGTGACGCGCGTCGAACCACAGGCTGTCACCGGCCTTCATCTGCACGGCTGCGCCATGGGTCGGCGTTACGCGGAGGCGGCCTTCGTACAGGTCGACACGGCTGCCATCGGCCAGTTCGCGCACGGCAAAACGGGTGCCCAGGGCCTGCACGACGCCGGCTGGGGTCTCGACGATCAACGGGCGGATGGGGTCGTGGCCGCTGGTCAGCAGGATCTCGCCGCGGATCAAGCGGATACGCCGCTCGCGGGGGCTGAAACGCAGGTCGACTGCGCTGTCGCTGTTGAGGTCAAGCCGCGTGCCGTCACTGAGGGTGACGTGGCGAATCTCGCCGGTGCGGGTGCGGTATTCGGCGAAGGCCGCTTGCCAGGGCTCGCTGCGTTGCACCAGGTAGCCACTACCCCCGGCCATCAACAGCAGGCCGAGCAGCTTGAGTGCAGCGCGGCGTTGGGTGTCGGGTGTGTCGCGCAACACGGCGCGGGCGCTGTCGGCGGGCACGCTGCCGAGGGTTTGCTGCAGCTGCTGCAAACGCTGCCAGGCACGGCGATGCTCAGGGTCGGCGGCCTGCCAGCGGGCAAAGGCCTGGCGTTGTTCGCCTTGCAGGGCGCCGCCCCATTGCAGCATCAGCCATTCGCTGGCCTGCTCGACAACCGCCGGGGCGATGGGGGCGTCGTGTCTCATTCTTCGTAGGCCACCTGGTAGCAGGCAACAATCGCGCGGGTCATGTACTTCTGTACCGAGCTGACAGTCACCCCCAAGCGTTCGGCGATCTGTGCGTAACTCAGGCCTTCGAACTGCGACAGCAAAAACGCCTGGCGCACGTTGTCGGGCATGCGGTCGAGCATGGCGTCGATCTGCATCAGGGTTTCGAGGATCAGCGCGCGGGTTTCCAGGGACGGCGATTCCGGCTCGGGCAGGTGCGCGATGCTTTCCAGATAGGCACGCTCGATGCGTAGACGCCGCCACTGGTCGATCACCAGGTTGCGTGCGATCTGCGCCAGGTAGCTGCGGCTTTCCTTGTCACCCGGGAATCGTCCGGACACCAGTAGGCGCAGGAAGGTGTCCTGCGCCACGTCAGCCGCGTGCTCGCGGTCGCCCAGGCGCCTGCGCAGCCAGCCTTGCAGCCAGCCGTGATGGTCGCGGTACAGGAGATGAAGCTGTTGCTGGCCGTCAGTCGCGGTGTCCATGAAAAGCTCAGGCGTACTATTGAGAGCAATTATCATTACACCTTATTTCTCGACTGACAAAAACTCTTTGTCGATCAGCGCCCAACGGTTTGCAGCGGGTAGACCGATTCCCAGCCCCCGCCCAACGCTTTGTACAGGCCAACCATCGCCAGCGACACCCCGGTCGAACTGTCCACCCACTGCTCCTGCGTGGCCAGCAGCGCGCTTTGCACGGTGAGCACGTTGACGAAATCCACCACGCCTTCCACGTATTGCTGCTGCGCGGTGCGCAGGGCAATCTGGTTCTGACGCACGGCTTCGGCGAGGCTGTCGCGGCGCAGTTGGCTGGCGTTGTAGCGGGTCAATTGGTCGTCGATCTCATGCCAGGCACGCAGCACGGTTTGCTGGTACGCGAGCGCCGCTTCCTGTTGCTGGGCTTCGCGCAGGTTCAACATGCCTTGCAAACGCCCGCCATTGAACAGCGGCAGGCTGAACTGCGGGCCGAAGGCAAAGGCACGGGAGCCCCAGGAACCGAAATCCGAGAGTTGCATGGCCTGGGAACCGAGGCTGCCGGATAAGGTGATGCGCGGGTAGAAATCGCCCTTGGCCACGCCGATGCTCGCGGTGGCGGCATGCAAACGCGCCTCGGCCTGGCGGATATCCGGGCGGCGCTCAGCCAGCTCCGACGGCAGGCCAATCGCGACCTGGCGCTGGGTTTGGGGCACGGCGGCGTCCTTGGACAGTTGCGCATGCAGCGCCTGCGGCGGTTCGCCCATCAACAGGCTGAGGGCGTTGATGAGTTGGTCCTGACGCTGTTGCAGATCCGGCAGTCGCGCTTCAATGGCGGCGACCTGGGCGGCGGCTTCGGCGACGTCCAGATCGGTCGCCACACCGTCAGCCAGGCGCAACTGCGAGAGCTTGAGGCTGTGACGGGCGACGTCGAGGTTCTGCTCGGTGACCGCGCGGGTGTTTTGTACACCGCGCAGTTGGATGTAGTTCTGAGCGGTCTCGGCCAACACTGACAACAGCACGGCACGGCGGTCGTTTTCGGCGACTTGCAAGGTGGCGTCGGCGGCTTCGGTTTCGCGTTTGACGCGGCCCCAGAAGTCCAGCTCCCAGGACGCGGAGAAACCCATGTCCCACTGGTTGAATGCCGAACGGCCGTTGTTGCCGGACGGGTCGCTCAAGCCTTTGCCACTGTTGCGTTTGCGCTGGTAATCACCGTTGGCGTTGACGTTGGGATAACGCTCGGCCGTGGTCACCTGGCGTACGGCCCGGCTTTGTTGCAGGCGACTGCTGGCCAACTTCAGGTCGAGGTTATCGGTGAGCGCACGGCGTGTAAGGGCCGAGAGTTGCTCGTCGTGGAACACATCCCACCAACGTTCCTGCAACGGATCGTTGACCGCACGGCTGGCCGCCTGGCGGCCCTGGGGCTCGCTCCATTGCGTCACTTGCGGGCCCTGCGGCCTCTGGAAGTCTGGACCGACCGTGCAGGCACTCAGGCTGATAAGGCTCAACGTGAGCCAGGCAACTCGCTTCATTGCTGGGCTACCTCACGCGTCTGCGCGACCGACTGGGTGTCGACGCTGGCTTCCACCGACATGCCGACCCGCAGGCGCTCGGTGTGTGCCTGGTTGGGTTCGAGGACGATTTTCACCGGAATGCGCTGCACCACCTTGGTGAAGTTGCCGGTGGCGTTATCCGGTTTGACCGAGGCAAACGTCACGCCCGTCGCGGGTGCAAGGCTCTCCAGATGACCGTTGAGCAATTCGCCGTCGAGGCTGTCAACACGCACCTGCACGGCTTGGCCGGCACGCATATGGGAGAGTTGGGTTTCCTGGAAGTTGGCCACCACGTACGCCTCTTCCAGCGGCACGACCGCGAGGATCTTGCTGCCCGGCGTGACATACGCGCCCACGCGCACCGCACGCTCGCCGACCATGCCATCCACCGGCGCGACGATGCGCGTGTACGAGAGTTGAAAGCTGGCCAGTTCCAGCGCGGCTTGGGCGCGTTTGAGCCCGCCCTCGGCGGCATCGCGCTGGGCGGTGAGGATTTCCACTTGCTTGCGTTCGGCCGCCAGCACCGCCGTGGCATTCGCCAGCCGCGCGGTGGCCTGGTCGATACGGGTCTTGGCTTGCTGGGCGTTCTGCACAGTGCCCGCGCCGACACCGGCAAGGTGGTTGTAGCGATTGAGTTCGTGTTCGGCGAAGGCCATTTCGGCGCGATCCGCCGCGACGGTGGCCTGGGCCTGGGCGATGACCGAGCTTTGGCGTTCCAAGGTGGCGGTGGCATTTTTCAGCTGGGCCTGCGCCACCAACGTATCGGCATCAGCCGCCTGGGCGGCAGCGCGGAAGTCGCGGTCGTCGATCAATGCCAGCAGTTGCCCGGCTTTGACACGCTGGTTGTCTTCCACCAGCACTTCCTTGATAAAGCCGGCCACGCGCGGCGCCACCAGGGTGAAGTCAGCGGCGACGAACGCGTCGTTGGTGGTCTGGCGCTTGCTGCCCAGCACACCCGGCGCGACCAGGTACACCAGCACGCCGACGGCAAACACGGCGATGACGGAGACGGCAATTTTGTCTTTGCGTTTCATGAACAGTCCTTTCTATCAAGTTGGTGCGCGAGGCGGAAAGATCCGCGTGGGCATCCAGAAAATCAGCAGGATCAACGCCACCGCGACCGCGGCCATGACGTAATAGAGATCCGAAGAGGTCAGCACCACGGCCTGCTCGTGCAGGCGGTGCGCCAGGCCCGGCGCATCGCCGTCGGCCAGGGGGGAATTGCCCAGGCGGTCGACCAACATGGTCGAGTGAAAATGCAGGCGCTGGGTGGTCAAGGTATCGAGCACGCCAGTGGCGATCACGGCGGCCAGCCCCTTGATGGTGTTGAACCAGGCTGAGGCGAACGGACCATCCATTGGCTGGATACTGCCGGTGGAAAGCATCAGCAACGGCAACACAGCCATCGGTTGCCCGAAGATCTGCAGCAGGTAGAGGCCGTAGAAATCGTCACGAATCCATTCCGAAGTCAGGTGCGCGCTGCCCACGCAGCACAGCACCAGCATGCCCAGGCCGATCCCCAGCACCCATCGGCAATCGACCCAACGCAGGTTGCACAGCGCCGCCACCAGCGGCAGCGCAATCAACTGCGGTATCGCCATCAGCAGCATCACGGGCGCGGTTTGCAGCGGACGGTAGCCCTGGACCTGAGCGAGAAAACTCGACGGGATGATGATCACCGAGGTCAGCACCATCAGTACGCCCGCCAGCACAATCAGGGCGAACGACAGGTTGCGCAGACCGAGCATCTGCAGCTTGAAGAAGGGGATGGGCTGCGACCATTCATTCACCATGAACAGCACCAGCAACACGCCACCGCCCCCTAACAGGAAGGTGATCAGACCCGACTCGAACCAGTCCAGGCGGTTGCCTTGCAGAATGCCGATGACCAGCATGCAGATCGCCGGGAAACCCAGCAGCAAGCCGCGCCAGTTGAACTGCTTGAAACGCTCCAACCGAATCGGATCCTGCGGCAATCCGTAGGCCACGGCGATCATGGCCAGCAGGCACGGCGCGACGATCTGCCAGAACGCCCACTGCCAGCCAACATACTCGGTCCATAGCGCCGCCAGCGGCGTGCCCAGGCTCGGGCCGAAGGTGGCGGTGAGTGCGTAGCCGGCCAAGCCGTACAGCTTGACGTTGGCCGGCAAGAACCGCAGAGCCACGGTCATCAGCATCGGCGGCAACGCACCACCGGCCAGGCCTTGCACAGTGCGCAGCACCAACAGGCTTTCGTAGTTCGGCGCGAACGGACACAGGATGCCCAGCGCAGTGAACAGGCCGATGGCGCACAAGGTGAAACGGCGCAGGGAAAAGGTCACCGAACACCAGGGCGCAAACGCCATGGCCGCCACGGAAGTCGCGGTGTACGCCGCGACCAGCCAGGTGCCTTCGTCAAAGCCTATGTACAGCGCACCGCGAATGTCCGCGAGGGCCACTTTGGTGACCATCTCGTTGAGGCCAGAGACCAGCACCGCCAGCAACACGCCGACCAGCCCGATGATGATGCGCGGGCCGAATACAGGTGGGGTCATCGCGGTGGGTTTGGCTGCGGCCGCAAGGGTGGGGGCAGCGAGGGAGGTCATGAACAGGTAACTCGGGATGTTGAATACCTGAGCAGTTTAATCAGGCACAAACATGACAAAAAGTTACTTGTTGGAAGGGTATAAGTGCACCAAACGCAACGATCAAACAGGCTGTGCTTCAAGCCAAGTGGCGTGACAACTCTCGCGCATGGTTTCACGCAGCCATTTGTGAGCAGGGTCTTTATCGAATCGCGGGTGCCAGGATTGGGCAAGCACCAGCGTCGGCAACGAGATCGGCAGGGCGAACGAGCGCAGGGGCAGTTTCAGGCGATTGGCGCTCAACAGCGCTTCCTTGGGCACCGGCAGCAGCAAGTCGGAATCGGGCAGCATGAACATCGCGCCGTGAAAGCCTGGGGCGATCATTGCCACACGACGTTCCAAGCCCTGAGCACTCAGCGCGGTGTCGATCGGCCCACGGGCAATGCCGCGCCGCGAGATGCTGATATGGGAGTAACTGGCAAAGCGTGCGGCGGTGATGTCTTCGTCGAACAACGGATGGTCTTCCCGTGCCAGGCCGACGAAGGTGGTGGAGAACAGGTTCTGCACCTTCACTTCGGGAGTGACCGGCATGGTGTTGCTCACGCGCAAATCCAGGCGACCTTCACGCAGGGCCTCGTCGTCGGTATCGCCTTCGGGCACGAAGCACAGCTCGCACAGCGGCGCCATGCGTTCCATGGTGTCGAACAGGCGACCGCCGTACACGCCGATGAAAAAGTCGTTGGCGCGCACGCTGAAACGACGGCGCAACGTGCTCAAATCCACTTGGTCCGCGGAACGGAACAACAGCGCCGCTTGTTCCACCACGTTGCGCACCTGGCCTTGCAACTGCAGAGCCTTGGGCGTTGGCACCAGGCCGCGACCGGCGCGCACCAGGATCGGGTCGCCGACGGCTTCGCGGATACGCGTGAGGGTGCGGCTCATGGCCGCCGGGCTGAGGTTCATGCGGCGCGCGGCGCCAACCACACTGCCCTCGTCGAGCAAGGCGTCGAGGGCGACCAGCAGGTTCATGTCCGGTAATTGCATGCCAAGCACTCGTGACCAATGGGGAGTGAACTGGGCGCAATCGTAGCAGGCTTTACAGGTAGCGCTTCAGGTTACGGGGCAGGTAGTCCGCGTAGGTGGCTTTGGGATGAGCCTGGCACTTACGCACGATTTCCGGCAGGGCGTTTTCCAGTTCGTCGGCACGGGTCAGGCCTTCGTTGTAATCGCTTTTACCGCTTAGCGCCGGGAACATCACCGCTACCCGGGTAATGGCAAAGCTCTTCATCGCGATCAACGGGCGGGTGGGATGGTCGCGACGGAACTGGCTGACTTCTTCGGTCAGTGCGCTGCAGGATTGGTAAGTGGTTTGCGTGAAGGTCAGTTGAGTCGTTTCCTTCCTTGGCGCTTCGGGCGTGAAAATCATATCGTTCTGCGCGTCGAGTACCGCAGGCCGATCGGCAGTTACCGTCCAAGGCTTGAAGCGCCAGAGTGTGGCCGCAGCGACGGCGGCTGCACCAAACGCCGGCTTGGTGGCGCTGAGCGCTTTGACATCGCTGACCGTACCGTCGTTGTGAATATTCAGGCCGATACGCGCATGCCCTTGGGTGAAGGTCAGGTTGCTGGGGTAAAGCGGCTTGGGCATGCTGACCGGCTCGGGCACGAACTCCGCGAAAACCGAGGTCGACAATAGCAAGGCCGCTGCCAAGACAAAAAACCGCATCGTTGTAAATCCTTTTACGAGGCACACCTGACGCCAGGGCGGCGCCAGATTCCGCCGGCATTATCGGCTTCACGGCGGACAAAGAGCAATCATTCGTGTTTAGCGCTGCATACCCCAACGCTTCACGGTCAGGCGCTCAAAGGTGTCAAACACCAGGTTTTCCACGAGCAGGCCGATCAGGATCACGACTGCCAGACCGGCAAACACCTTGTCGGTGTACAGCTCGTTACGATTCTGGAAGATGTACCACCCCAGGCCACCCTTGCCGCTGGTGGCACCGAACACCAACTCGGCGGCGATCAGGGTGCGCCAGGCAAATGCCCAGCCGATCTTGAGGCCCGCGAGGATCGACGGCAGCGCCGCCGGGATCAGGATGAACAGCACAAAACGCATGCCCTTGAGGCCATAGTTGCGCCCAGCCATACGCAGGGTTTCGGACACGCCGAGGAACCCGGAATACGTGTTGAGCGCCAGCGCCCACAGCACCGAATGCACCAGCACGAAGATCAGGCTGTTCTGCCCCAAGCCAAACCACAGCAGCGCCAGCGGCAGCAATGCAATGGCCGGCAGCGGGTTGAACATCGAGGTCAGGGTGCTCAGCAGATCGCGGCCCAGTTGGGTCGATACCGCCAAGGTGGTCAGGGCAAACGCCAGTACGATGCCGATCAAGTAACCCTTGATCAGCACCACCAGCGAGATGCTGACCTTGCTGAGCAACTCGCCGCTGAGCAAGCCGTCGTACAGCGCATGAAAGGTCTGCAAGAAGCTCGGCAACAACAGGTCATTATTCTGGTAGCGCGCAACGACTTCCCAAAGGATCGCGAGTACCACCAGGATCAGGCCCTTGCGCAGCCAACCTTGTTGCCACAGGCGTTGGCGCAGGGGCAGTTCGCGCTCCACGGGGACGCTGATCAGCGGTTCTAGGGTGATTTCATATTCCTGGCGCATGGATGCTCCCCTTAATACGCGATGCGGATATCAGCGAAACCCAATTCACGTTCGGCCTCGGGCGCTTCATCGAACAGCAAGCGATGGATACGCCGCGCCGATGCCTGGAACTCCACGCCACCGAGACTGTGCAGGTCATATTGATGGCTGTGGATTTCCGCGCGCACGCGCCCCGGATGAGGCGACAGCAACAGAATGCGATTGCCCACCACCAGCGCTTCTTCGATGGAGTGGGTGACGAACAACAGGGTGAAACGCACCTCTTCCCAGAGCAGCAGCAATTCTTCCTGCATCTTGCGCCGGGTCAGGGCATCGAGGGCAGCGAAGGGCTCGTCCATCAGCAGGATTTTCGGCTGCATGGCCAAGGCGCGGGCGATGGCGACACGGGCTTTCATACCGCCGGAAAGCGTGTGGGGATAGGCATCGGCAAACGCCGTGAGGCCGACTTTGTCGAGGTAGTGCAGCGCGCGTTCTTCGGCTTCGGCGCGCTTCAAGGTTTTAGAGGCCAGCAATGGGAACATCACGTTCTGTTTTACGGTTTTCCACGGTGGCAGTTGGTCGAATTCCTGGAACACCACGATGCGGTCCGGGCCCGGTTGGTCGACCTTTTGCCCCAACAGACGGATCTCGCCTTCGCACGGTTTGATAAACCCGGCGATAGACTTGAGCAACGTTGATTTGCCGCAACCGGAAGGGCCGAGCAACACGTAGCGGTCGGCAGGATCGATCTCGAAACTGACTTGATGGGTTGCCCGCACTACGCGCTCCGGGGTGCGGTATTCCAGGCTGACGTGATCCACCGCCAGCAACGGCGCGGTGGTGTGCAGGTTGCTGGCCGTGTGGCCTTGCAAGGGCGCGTTCATCTCAACTTCCTTGCAGGGGCTTGGCGTCCTGGAAGAAGTAGTCCTTCCACGATTCAGGCTTGTTCTTGATGGCGCCGACGCGGTAGAGGAATTCCGCCAGCGGGTAGGTGTTTTTTGGCGTAACGCTGAATTCGAATTGCGGGTTGTCGATGATTTTCAGCAGCTCGGCACGGTCGATCTTGGCCTTGGTCACGCGGATGTAGGTGTCAGCCGCAGCACCTTTATCGTGCTGGGCGAACTGCGCGGCTTCGGTCAACGCTTCCACGAACGCCGTGTAGGTTTTTGGATTGTCGTTGCGGAATTTTTCGGTGGCAAACAGCACGGTCGGCGAGTTCGGGCCAAGCAGGTCGTAGGTGTTCAGCACCACATGCACGTTCGGATTGGCCAGGGCCTGGTCCTGGAACGGCGGGTTGGAAAAATGCCCGGTCAGCTCGGTACCGCCAGCGATCAGTGCTGCAGTGGCATCCGGGTGCGGGACGGCGACGGTGTACTTGTCGAGGCGATTGAATTCCTTGTCGCCCCATTGCTTGGCCGCGGCGTATTGCAGGAAGCGCGACTGCACCGACACGCCCACCGCCGGCACGGCAATGCGGTCCTGCTCGGTGAAATCGGCGATGGTCTTGACCTTGGGATTGTTGCTCACCAGGTAGTAAGGGAAGTTACCCAGGGACGCGACGGCCTTGACGTTCTGCTTGCCGCGGGTGCGGTCCCAGATGGTCAGCAGCGGGCCGACACCGGCGCCGGCGATGTCGATGGAACCGGAGAGCAGCGCGTCGTTGACGGCGGCGCCGCCGGACAATTGTGTCCAGTCGACCTTGATGTCGATGCCTTGCTGCTTGCCGTATTTTTCAATCAGGTTCTGCTCGCGCACCACGTTGAGCAACAGGTACACGATGCCGAACTGTTCGGCGATGCGGATCTCGCCTTCGGCCTGCGCGGCTGTCGGCGCAACAAGGCTGCCAGCCAGCAGGCTGACACCCAGGCCGACAGTCGCGGCCAGCCGTGCGAATGGAGTTTTGCTGGACATGCTTGTGCTCCGAATCAGAAAGGCGCGTCGCCCTGAATGGTGGTACGAAACAGCTTGCGGCGTAGATGGCTTGGGCAACCGGCAGCCAGGTGAATCAGCGAGCGGTTGTCCCAGAACACCAAGTCGTGGGGCTGCCATTGATGGCGGTAGATGTTTTGCGGCAACACGCTGTGGGCGTAGAGTTGGGCCAGCACGTCGCGGCTTTCGTCTTCGGGCAGCCCGACGATTCGAGTGGTGAAGCCTTCGCTCACGAACAGCGCTTTGCGGCCGTTTTCCGGATGGGTACGCACGATGGGGTGCACGACTTCCGCAACCTGGGCAAGCTGCTCTGGGGTCAGTGTGGGGCGCCAGTTGCCTTCGAATTTGGTCTCGCTGTAGCGCGCGGTGTAGGAATGCGCGGCACTGCGGCCGTCAACGGCCGTGCGCAGGTGTTCGGGCAATTGGTCCCAGGCTTTGTGCATGTCGGCGAACAAGGTGTCGCCACCTTCGGAGGGCAGTTCCTGGGCGTGCAGCATCGAACCCAGGCTCGGCAGTTCCTTATAGGACAGGTCCGAATGCCAGAATTTGCCCGCGTCTCCCAGACCGATGGACTGGCCGTTTTCAATGATGTTGGAGACGATCAGAATTTCCGGGTGGTTGGCCAGCAGGAACTGTTTGAGCACATGGATCTGCAGCACGCCGAAACGACGGCTGAAGGCGATCTGCTGCTCGGGGGTGATGCGCTGGTCACGGAACACCACGACATGATGGTCCAAGTGCGCGCGGTGAATGCGCGAAAAATCCTCGTCGTTGACCGGTCGCGACAAGTCCAGGCCAATGATCTCGGCGCCGACGCTGCCGGGCAGTGGACGAATCTCGAAGGATTGGACGGTAGCGGTCGCTGTTGGAACAGTAGAGGTGGCGGACATGAGGTCACTCCCGGTCAGACAGGAGATTGACTTTATAGATATAAGAACGGCTATTTAAATACCGTTAATGAATAACGATATGCGGGAATGTTTCGGCTCAACCCCAAGCCACTTGGCCCAGGGCAATAAACCACAGCGGTAAAGTGTTCAGTCCATAACACCTGATGCTGCATTGTCGGCGCTTGAAGCAGGTTTGATGAACCTGCCTGTGTAAGGCGCCATAAATGCTGGCTGTGGGCGCTGGGAGCCCTATGTTGAAACGCTTACAAGCCGAAACTGTGCCCGTTTGACAAGCTTACGGGCAGTCTCTAGTGTGCATTGGATCCAATTAGCCACGCCCATTCTAATAAGGAGGATAGCGTAACCGTGACGCAGAAGCCGACCCCTTTGAACAGCATCAAGATCAGCGGACCTATTCCCGCCCATCTCGCTCGCTCCGTGATTGAAGAAACCTTGCGCAACGCCATCCTGGATGGTCGGTTGCCCTGCGGTACTGCCATGCGCCAACAGGAGTTGGCCAGCCTGTTCGGGGTCAGTCGCATGCCGGTGCGTGAAGCCTTGCGCCAACTGGAGGCCCAGTCACTGCTGCATGTGGTGACCCACAAGGGCGCCGTGGTTGCACCGTTGATCGAAGACAATTCAGCCGAGACCTATGAACTGCGGATGTTGCTGGAGTCTGAAGCGCTGCGCCTGTCGATTCCCTTGCTCACCGAAGCCGATATCGAGGAAGCCGAGGCGTTTATTTGTGCCCTCGAACAGGAAAAAGACTACACCGAGATTGGACGCCTCAATCGCCTGTTCCACATGGCGCTTTATGGCAAGGCCCCCAACCAGCGGCTGCTTAAACTGGTGGAGCACGGTTTGAACGAGGAAGAGCGATTCCTGCGTTACAACCTTGAGGCCATGGGGCTGGGCGAAACGTCCCAGGAGGACCACCGCGAACTGTTGAACTTGGTAGCGCAGAAGAAAACCCAGGAAAGCATCTTGACGCTGCGCAATCACTTGATGCGAGGCATGGAGGTGATCACGGCGTACCTGAATGGCTTGGATGCCCACGGCAAGAAAGTTACGCCATAAAGTATTGCGTTCTCCTGTCCCGTCCTTCCAATATTACGGGGGCCACTCACTCAGTGTAGTGCCTCCCGCTAAAGAAACTTCCCACTACGCCCCAAGCAACCAACTTACAACATATATTATTTAGAAAAACTTCTATTATATTTGTATGCGCGCCAACCTATTTAATACGCTTATCATCTTTTATTACTAAACCACTCCGCTCGGCGTTGCAGCGCCTATCGTCGAGCATTTCTGCGCGCCGGTAGTCGGCTTATGCCTGCGCGCGCCCTGACCATTACAAACTCATCGCTGTTTCCCAACAGCAGCCGCAACAACTTATAGGCATCAACCATGCATCAACCTTTACTTGAAACAGCAAAACTGCAGTTATGCAGCCATTCGTTATTTTTAGAAATAACTTCCCTGCGCAAGTTACAACTTTTTATGGAAAGTCATGTGTTTGCAGTCTGGGACTTCATGACCCTCGCCAAGCGCCTGCAACAGGACCTGACCTGCACTCGCTTGCCCTGGCTACCCGCTGAAGACCCGCAGGCAGCGCGGCTGATCAATGAGATCATTCTGGGTGAGGAGTCAGACGAACACCCCGTGCAAGGCTATTGCAGCCATTTCGAACTGTATTTGGAAGCCATGGCGGAAGTGGGCGCCAGCACCTCGGCCATCAGCCACTTTGTTGCGCTGCTACGCCAAGGCCTGGGAGCCACGGCAGCCTTGCACCAGGTCGAGGCTCCTCCCGGCGTGAGCCGCTTCGTCAACGCCACCTTGCACCTTGCATTGAATGCGCCTACCCATTGTGTGGCGGCCACATTCCTGTACGGTCGCGAGCATGTCATCCCGGGGATGTTCGAACGCATCCTGCAATCTGATGAGTTCATTCATCGTCAAGCGCCTACCTTGTGCGCTTACCTCAAGCGCCACATCGAATTGGACGCCAAGGAACACGGGCCAGCGGCGGAGCAGTTACTCAATCGCCTGGTCAGCGCAGACCCTACGTATCCGCAACAGGCCCACGACGCCGCACTCGCGGCCATGCACAGCCGTGTCGCGTTCTGGGATGAGCTTCGGGCCTCGCTGCAAGAGGTGCACCCATGAACGCCGGCGACTACCAAGCCATCGCCGATGACTGGGAGCGCCGCGCAACCATCCGCACACGGCCTCGGCGCTTGCTGGAGAGCGATGACAAACTGATCTACCCGCTGTGCCGTCAGCCCCTGGTGCTCTGCGCGGCATTTCTTGAGCACTGCCCTCAGTGGCGCGATTTTGTACTGGTGCAGAGCTTTTACAAGTTCATCAACGACGTGGTGATATTCGAGACCGAGATCGTCGACAAGACTGCACGCAGCATCGCCAAAAATCGCTTCGCTGTGCCCTTCCCGCTGACCTGCCGCGTGGATGCGATGACCGTCGTCGTGGACGAGGATTACCACGCACTGGTTGCGCTGGATTTCCTGCAGCAAACCGTGGCCATGACCGGCATACAACCGCTGGAACTGCCCACAGAAATAGAGCTGAGCCGTGCGCTGCCCACGGCACAGGCGTTGGCGCCCGCTCATCTACGCGATGCTGTCGCACTGATTGGCGTGGCAATCGCTGAAAACACCGTGACCCAGGATGTGGCGGCATTCTCCAAGGACACCAGCGTGAAAGCTTCCATCCGTGGCTTGATGGCCGACCACCTGTTTGATGAGGGCCGCCACGCCCAGTTCTGGATACGGCTCGTACGCCTGTATTGGCAAACCGCGAGCGAGGGGGACCGCAATGAAATCGCCAAGGTGCTGCCGGTTTTCCTGGCTCAGTACCTGACGAACGACCTGCAAAAAAACTTCGACTTGAACTTGATCCAACACCTCGACATCAGCGCCAGCCTACGCGGTGCGTTACGCGCTGAAGTGGCGGCACAGGCCTTCCCTATCACCCGCCAACATCCATTGATGGGCAATATCCTTGGCTTTCTGCAACACAGCGGTTTGCTGCAAACGCCGAGCGTGGCGCATGCGTTGAACGATTACCTGCCAGTGTCCGGGAGGGTGACATGAGGCGGCTGAGCATTGGATTTTCCGGCGCCAGCAGCGCCTTGGAGGCGGTCAGGCAAGAGCTGGAACAGTATGGGCATATCACAGGCAACGAGGGCGTCGACCTGTGCATCGATGACGGCGATCAGTCGGTGCAGGGCAACGCACGCCCGATTCCAAAATTGAGCCTGCGCCTGGGCGTCGGCCCCATCACCGACTACGGGTTGCCCGCGCTGCAACTGCGCGCCTATAGGCCAGACCGAAAGCTGTTGGCCGTACTGGACATCGCCGACGAGCTCAGCGGTAACGGTCAACGACTGCGCCGGCGAGTCATCCGCGAATTGGTGGAATGGACCGCGCTGCACATCAGCGGCTTCTCGCGAGACCCTGGATACTTCGAATTGAAGGCGGTCGCCAATGGCTGGCCCGAACACTGCCTGGATGCGCTTGAGGCGCTGGCATTCACCCACCGGTTCAACCGCTCCGCCGACCCTGACGTGATAGAGGCAGCCCGAGTGCCACTGATCAATCGGTTGCAGGCAAGCTTTCATACATTTGCCGACCGGCCCGCATTGCATATCGGTGCCAGCGAAGTGACCTATCGTCAGCTGCATGCTCAAGCATTGGCAATCCAGCAGCGCTTGCACCCCTTGTTGGTAACGGGGCAAACGCCCGCAGTCGTCGGGATCTGCCTGGAAAAAACAATCGGCTTGTACGCCAGTATCCTTGCCGTGCTGGGCAGTGGAGCGGTGTACCTGCCGTTGAATCCGGACCAGCCGCCTCACTGCCATCGGGCCATGCTCGAAAGCGCAGGAGCCCAGGTATTGCTGGACGCCGGTCAGCATCCATTAAGAGCGTGTTTCAGCTCACTGGATGTCAGCGGCCACGCTCTACACGACGTCGACCTCACACAGCCGTTGGCGCGCCTCCACCGTCATGCCGATGCGCCCTGCCTGATGCTCTTTACCTCGGGCACCACCGGGCAACCCAAAGGCGTGTTGCTCAGCCAAGCCAACCTGGCGCATTTCACGGCCTGGTTCAGGTCCTGTGTGAACCTGGATGAACAGAGCCGCGTCTTGCAGTTCTCGCCATTGAGCTTCGATTCATCGCTGATCGATATTTTCCCCGCCTTGGTAGCGGGTGCTCAGTTGATCGTCCCCAGCACAGAGCAACGACAAGACCCTCAACAGCTGCTGGACCTGCTTCACCGGCAGCGCATCACCCATGCCTTTCTTCCGCCTGCGCTGCTGAGTATCCTGCCGCTCGATCAACCGCTGGGCCTCACGCATCTGCTGACCGGTGGAGATGTGTGCGAACCCCATGTGATCGAACGCCTTTCAGCGCAGTGCCAGTTCCATAACCTCTATGGGCCGACGGAGGCCACGGTGTTGGTCACCCATCGGATGCTGCGCCCCAATGACAGCAATCGCAACGTCGGCCGCCCCATCGCCAACAGCCAGGTGCTGATCCTCGATGAACACCTGCAACCGGTGGATGAAGGGGTGATGGGTGAGGTGTATATCGTCGGCCCCGGAGTGAGCCTGGGGTACGTGAACGCACTATCACAGGCTTCCAGTTCTTTCGTGGAGCTGGCAGTGCCAGGCGAACTGCCGTTGCGGGCCTATCGCACTGGCGACCTGGCGCAGTGGACTGCCGACGGGATCGTGCTGGGAGGACGGCGAGATGATCAGGTGAAGATCCGTGGTTTTCGGGTAGAGCCCCTGGAGATTGAGCAGTGCCTGCGCAGCAGTCGGCTGTATCGACAGGTGGCAGTGGTGATCGACCGTGATCGCAGGATCCGTGGCTTTGTCGCGCAACCCGAACCGGGAGCAAGCATGACGGCGCTGCAACACCATGCACGGCAGTGGCTACCGGACTACATGCAGCCCGGCGTCTGGGATGAGCTGCCACGCATACCGTGTTCCAGCAACGGCAAAATCGACCGTGCGGCGTTGCTGGCAGTGCCGATCCAGCCCACGTTGCCGACAGCCTGCAGCGCGGCACAAACCCCGCTTCAGACTCAATTGACCCACTTGTGGATCGAACTGCTAGCGTTGCCCACGGGTGAGTTGTCTATCGATGAAAGCTTCTTCGACCTCGGCGGCCATTCGATTTTGCTGTCGACCCTCTTGCTGCGTTTTCGCGAACAATTCGGCCGTAGTTTTTCGCTGAACCACTTCATCGAGGCGCCGACGATTCGTACGCTCGCAACATTGGTGGAACAAGGAGAACGACCCGATACATCCGCCAGCCAAGCGGTTCGTGATGCGCATCGGGAGCGGATATATAACACGCTGCCCGAAAACTGCGTGGGCGATCCGCACAAAGTGATCGTTACAGGGGCCAACAGCTTTGTAGGGGTCCATATTGTCGAGGCACTGCTGGCCAAGGGTGCTACAGCAGTAGCATGCCTGGTGCGCGAGAAGCCGGGGCAGTCGGCGATGGCGCGATTTACCCAAGCGCTGCGCGAGTATCGCCTGGAGCATCTGGACCTGAGCCGGGTGCAGGTATTCGCCGCAGATGTCAGCCTGCCTCGACTGGGTTTGACCAGCAATGCCTATGAGACCCTCGCCAAAGAGTTCGGTGTGCTGGTACATAACGCTGCCAGGGTCAACCATGTATTGGACTATGCGTCGCTGACCAGGGACAACGTTGACCCCGTACTCGAATGCCTACGCCTGTGTGAGACGCACTGCAAGAAGGTCCTCAATTTTGTCTCGACGCTCTCCGCGTCGAGCAGTGTCGATACTCAAGGCTATGTCCTAGAAGCGCCCGCCGCGGCCACGCTGCCGCTGTACATCAAGAATGGCTACAACTTGTCCAAGTGGGTCGCCGAACGGCAACTGGCGCGTGCGGTGGAACGTGGGGCCTGGGTGAATATCCATCGACCCGGCAACATCAGTTTCAACAGCCTCACGGGCGTTTGCCAGCCGCAAAAGAATCGTCTGATGCTGATGCTCAAGGGGTCACTGCAAATGGGCCTGCTCCCGAAGTTGGCGTTGAACTTCGACCTGATGCCGGTGGACTTCCTGGCGCGCTTCATCGCGTTCCACTGCACCCGCTTTCAAGCCGGTAGCAGTGTGTTCAACCTGCACAATCCGCAGCCGTTGAGCTGGGCCCACTACTTGGATGGCTTCAGCCAGGCGGGTCACCGTTTCAAGCGGGTCAGCGTTGAGCAGTGGCAACAGTCGCTACACACGATCAGCCATGACAATGCACTGTTTGGCGTACTGGGTTTTTATCTCGGCCGTCTCGACGAAGACATCGGCGACACCTCGATGATTCGCTACGACAACGCGCGACAGGCTGTCCAGCAAATGGGCGCACAGTACCCCGAAAAGGACCCGGCGCTGTTGAGTAAAGGCTGCGACTACCTCAAGGCCACCGGCTTTCTTTGAATGCCTCAGGATAACCTTATGAAACCGCTGCAACCCGATACATTGATTTGCAACCCGAATGGCCGGCCGATAGTTGCGTCTGTTTTGGTCGACTGCCATGCCACTCGCCTGTGGGACATAGTGGGGCAATTCGCAGGCTTCGATGCGTTCATTCCTGACCTGACACATATCGAAATGACGGGCACAGGCGTGGGCGCCTTGCGAACAAAATTCTTCCGCGATGGTAATTGTGTGGTGGAGCAACTCAATAGCCGCGACGAACAGGCCATGCACATGACCTGGACCACAATCTACAACACCCTCGGTGTAGCCAGGCTGTGGGCGGCGATCCGTGTGGAGGCCCTTGGCGCAGACTGTTCCAAAGCAACATGGACGATCATTGCCGAGCCCATCGACCGTGCAAACACAGGATTTGAACAATTTGTGCAGAGCTTCGCCGATAGCGCCTTGGAAAATGTTCGTCGGCTAGTCGGCTAAGCGGCAGGGGCGAGAGGACTCGCTCCTGCCCGATCAATCAGCGGGTCAGATCTTGAAACTATCGACCAGTTGTTTCAATCGATTGGCCTGCTGCGACAGCGCGTCGCAATCCTTCAGGGTTTCGTTGAGATTGGCCACGCCTTGCTGGTTCAGCAGGTTGATCTGATTGATGTCGACGTTGAGCGTTTCCACCACCGCCGTCTGTTCTTCCGTGGCTGCGGCGACGGACTGGTTCATGCCGTCGATCTCGACAATCCGCTGCGTTACGCTGACCAAGCGCTCACCAGCCTGGTTCGCGACCTCAACACTTTCTTCGCTGGAGGTTTGGCTGGCGTTCATGGTGGTCACCGCTTCACGCGAGCCCACTTGCAGAGACGTGATCATTTTGTGGATCTCTTCGGCCGACTCCTGAGTGCGGTGAGCCAGGTTACGCACCTCATCGGCGACCACTGCAAAGCCTCGACCGGCCTCACCAGCACGTGCCGCTTCGATGGCGGCGTTGAGTGCCAGCAGATTGGTTTGCTGGGAGATGCCTTTGATCACATCGAGAATGTGGCCGATGTTGTCGGTGCTGGCGTTGAGGGTCTCGATCTGAGTGCAGGACAGGCTGATCTTCTGCGACAGTTCCGACATTGCAAGGATGGTTTGCTCCACCACCTTGCGCCCATCGTCGGCTTGTTCACTGGCGCCGCTGGCGTGCTGTGAAGCATCGGCGGCGTTACGTGCGATTTCCTGGGTAGCAGCGCCCAGTTCGTTGATCGCTGCTGCCACGCTGTTGGTACGCGCGCTTTGCTCATCGGAACCGATGATAGAGGCATTGGACGAGGCCATTACACGCTGGGAGAGATCGTGCACCTGTCGGGTTGCCGAAGACACCTCCGAAATCGAGGCGTGGATACGTTCTACAAACTGATTGAACGCGCTACCGACTTCGCCGAACTCGTCCTTGCTGGTCACAACGAGGCGGCGGGTTAGGTCACCTTCGCCTTGGGCAATGTCCTGCATCGCCACGCCCATGGTGGTGAGGGGTCGCAGCAAGACCTGAATCAACAGGCTCAGGAGCACCGCAATCGCGACTACGGCGATCAACATGGCAATCAAGGCGGAAGTACGGAACTTGCCCAGCGGTGCGTAGGCTTTGTCTTTATCAATCGACAGACCGATATACCAATCTGCGCCGGGTAAGCCACTGATAGGGGTAAAGGACAGGATGCGGTCCTGACCGTTGAGGACGACATCCTGGCTGACCTTCTCGATACGCACCTGGGTGCCAGGGTAGATGTCCTTGAGGTTCTTCATCACCTGGTCCTGTTCAGGACTGACGATGACTTGCCCGTCGCTACTGACCAGGAACGCATGGCCGATACCGCCGAAGTCCACCGAATTGATAATCTTCACCAGGGTCTGCAGGCTCAGGTCGCCACCGACTACACCGAGCAATTCACCATTCTTCTTCACCGGCATGGCGATGGTCACGATCTGCCCGCCTACTGCGGCCATGTAGGGCGGGGTAAGCATGGGTTTGTCCGCGGCTACTGCCTGCTTGTACCAGGGACGCTGACGAGGGTCATAACCATCGGGCATTTTTGCGTCCGGACGCTGAGTGAAAACGCCGTTGGTTTGGCCAACGTAGGTGAACTGGAAGTTCGAGGTGAATGCCGGTTGATCGACCAGACCTGGAAGGTCAGCACCACTGCCCTGGTGGGCTACGTTTTGCGTGAGGCTTTCGAGTACCAGTATTCGCCCACTGAGCCAGTTCTGCACACTGCTGGCGGTGAGCTCACCGGATTGCTGGATGGACGATTCCAGGTTCTGCTTGATGGTGCTGCGTTGCAGGTAGTCGTTATAGAGGGTGAACAACGCGAAGGCCAAAACCACGACGCCTGACGCGGCCAACAGAATTTTATGACTGAACTTAAGATTCATTTCATCGACTTCTTTTGCCAAAGGGGGGTGAGCGTGCCGAGTGGAACATTCCATGTAGCGGTATAGGCAGCTTCTCCGGCCGCTCTATTTCGGTGCACGCATGGCTCGTCAGGCTTTCGGCCAACGCTTGGCAAATCTTAGGAATTTGTGAGGTATTTCCTGTTTTTATGTGGGAAACAGACCAGCGGTACACCTAGGCGATGGGGGTTACGAAACGTGGTGATTTAAGGCCCTAAACGACAAAACCCCTGTCTGCGTTAGCAGACAGGGGTTTCGGAATTCAATCTTGACGATGACCTACTCTCACATGGGGAAACCCCACACTACCATCGGCGATGCATCGTTTCACTGCTGAGTTCGGGATGGGATCAGGTGGTTCCAATGCTCTATGGTCGTCAAGAAATTCTGTGTATCGGACCGTTGCGCTAGCAACGTGCCGATGAAATTCATGGACTTCTACATAAACAAAACCCCTGTCTGCGTTAGCAAACAGGGGTTCTGGAATTTAATCTTGACG